>PBLQ01000008.1 GCA_002721815.1 Myxococcales bacterium | reverse complement strand
TCCTTAACCTCAGTTGCAACGACGGCGAAGCCCTTACCAGCTTCACCAGCTCGGGCTTGATTTCAGCATGACCATTGCCCAAAGCCTTGTTCAAACCGGGCACCGAACGCTTATCCTTTAACTGCGAGAGGTTTTTCATCGCATTTTCACGAACTTTTTTGTCTTCGTGGTTGAGCTTCTCGGCGTAATAGATGTGCTCTTCGCCTTCTTTGGGGCCCGTATCGCAAGCCATTGCGCTCAAAGACAGAAATAAGGCCAAACGTGTCAATAATCGTGATTTCATACAACTCTCCCAAGTGATCGGACGTAAAGGGTGCCGATCGATTAAGCCGGAGAATCTTGTGCCGTTTTTAGGCCAAAGGGTCAATGGCGGAACCCACTGGAGGTATCTATTTCTTTGGATTTAGAGAGATTTCCAGGACT
This sequence comes from Myxococcales bacterium, assembly GCA_002721815.1. Lineage (GTDB taxonomy): Bacteria > Myxococcota > UBA727 > UBA727. Next base: position 60,299 of record PBLQ01000008.1, on the reverse strand, counting down.
TGAGGGGTCTCATTCTCCCCAGCGGTGACTTCTTGGGTGTGCGATTCGAAGCCATCCATTTCAATTCTTAGGCGATGGGTTTTGCCCCGCTCAAGCATGAGCGTCACCGGAGCTGCCTTTTTCTGGGCTTTATCGTCCAAGAAAACCTTCGCTCCCTCGGGCACTGTTTTGAGCCGCACCAAACTGTAATGGATTTCCTGCTGTTCGCCAGCAAAGGGCTGCTCTGCCAGTTGATCGATGACCACAAAGATGGCCCCTGCCACCAGAATCAGCAACACCAAAACCACCGAGGAAATCCGGTTGGAAATGTATTTTTGGCCCAAACTTGATGCCGTCAAACCCACCATCGATTGTGCAGCCGTGGCCTGAGGAGCCACCTCTGGAACTGTGAGATCTTGGTTGTCGATGGTCTGGGCCGCATTGATGTTCAGGTTGGTTTCTTCATCGTCATCAAAGTCATCTTGCTGAGGGGGCTGAATGTCTTGGGGCAAAATTTGATTGAGTTCTTCGAGTTCCTCGACCCCTTCAGCGTCGGTAGGCTCCTCTTCAAATCCTAAGATTGCAGCTTCCTCTTGCGAAACAAACACCGGAAGGTCCACCTCTTCACCGCCTTCATGGACCTTTGCCACGTAGTCCTGGTAGGCTTTGGCATCAAAGGCCGTCATGGTGTCTCTTTCCTGCCCCTCTTCGTCGTCATCATCTTCTTCTTCGGGGATGTGACTCTCGCTGGGGCCTGCCGTTTCTATTTGGTCTTCAGACAAATCTGATTGTGAGAAACCGGCGGACTCGTATGTGGCGGAAACCTCGGAAAAGAGTTCATCGTCGCCCAACTCGCTCATGGGATGTGCCACCGAAATCGTGGGCTGGGTGCTTTCTTTACCTAAGCCATTAAGGTGCTTCACCCTCTGTGTGCTGTCTTTTGCGGGCTCCCCTTCCTCTCCCACATCCATTTGTCCCGCTGGGATAATGACCTCGCCAACACCGGACACGTGCAAACGTCCTGATTCTTGGTTAAGCTCGTCATCAAAAAGCGATTCCATATATCTGGCGAGACGAACACTGGTAGATTTCTCAGGTGAAGACACCAAATAGTCCTCGAAATCCATCTGCAGCTCTTGCGCACTTTGATACCTTTTGTCCGGGCTCTTTTCCAAACATCGCCCCAAGATGCGCATGACCGCATCAGGAATTTCTGGATTGTACTTCAAGGGATTGACTGGCTTTTTAGCCATGATGGCGCGCAGGGTGTCCACACCCAAGGATTGCTCGAATGGTCGACGTCCGGTGAGTAATTCGTAAAGCACCACACCCACCGAAAACAAATCACTGCGACCATCTAATGCCCAACCCCGTACCTGCTCTGGGCTCATATAGGCGTATTTACCTTTGAGAACCCCGGCTCTCGTTTCGCCCACTTGGCTGGATGCTTTTGCAATTCCGAAATCAACCAGCTTCACATTGCCGTCGTAGGACACCAATATATTTTGAGGGCTCACGTCACGGTGAACCAAATTGAGACTCTGCCCTTGCAGGTCCGTTTTTTCATGCGCGTAGTGGAGGCCTTCACAGACCCCCGCTAAAATCTTACAAACATGATGAATGGGCACCCGCTGATCTTGATTGTATTCTTTCAACAAAATTTGTTGCAGATTTCGTCCCGCAACGTGCTCCATCGCGATGTAAAGGGTCTCATCGGTTCGCCCCAAATCGTAGATTTGAGCAATGTTAGGATGGTTGAGACGCGCTGCGATTCTGGCTTCATCCAAAAACATGGTGATGAATTCTTCGTCATCTATCAATGATGGCAAGATGCACTTGAGGACCACCACCTTCTCAAAACCTTCCATCCCCGATTGCTTGGCCAGAAAAATTTCAGCCATCCCACCTTCGGCGAGTTTGCCCAGGATCTCATAACGATCGATGGTTCGCGGACCGGGTGAGGTTATTTCGGGTTTGGTGTCGTCCAACAAAGAACTCCCCTAACCTCTTTTGCGCCCATGCCCTCTGCGTTTTGGGCGGCTACCAATGCAAAGCGCCCATCGACAGCGCAGCTGAGCCTGGGGCTTTGGTGAGGTTAAGTTCATGATTTACAAAGCAATTACTAGCACTTTTCCTTGGAAAACCCCAAAGATTGGGCAAAAAAAAGCCGCCCCACGGGCGGCCTTGTCGTCCGGTTGGTTAGCGTCTATTTACGCACCAAACCATCGAAAACACGCAAGTACCGGTCTGCCTGTTTCGCTTGATGGGGTTTGAGTTTTTTCAAACGAGATACGTTGATGTTCTTAAAGCGGTCGGGGGTGCCTTTTCCTTCAAACCAGACCGCATCGTCCGATTTGGAGTTGGCGGCCTTGGGGTCGACACCACGAATGGCGATGGTTTTGGCGATGGAGCTTTCTTTGGCCAGTGCGTGGGCCAATACCAGGCCTTCCACATGCACCAGGCGTTTATCTTTCGCTTTCCAACGGGCGGAAACCACCACATGAGATGGGTCGCTGTAGTCCAGGTCGAAATATTCCACTTGGTCGCCCAAGGCACTCTTGGCCTGCGTTTCGATGATTTCTTTTGCCTTTTTGCCCACTTCTTCGCAGGTTTCGCCGTATTTTTTGGCGCGCTCAACGTGGGATAACAGGTCTTTCAGCTTCAACTTGGCCATTTTGGCAATTTTGACATCTCGTTGTTTGGGCTTCAACTTTTGGATGTTCGGCTCGGACAATGCGTCTAAATAACCGCAAAACACACGGTAATCGTCGGGCACCAAATCCACTGACGCAGCTTGTGCCTGATTGTAACCACCTAATAAATAGAGGGTTAATCCGAAAATAAGGGCTGTTTTGGTATTCATGGTGCCTCCTTAATCATGCGCCATCAAATCAGGCCAAGCCCAGCTGTCAAGGCGTCATCCGACCGACTTCAATGCCATTTCACTGAAACGACATAAGAACACCAGATATTCAGCCCCACAGGGGCCTATCCGCTGAATGTCCGTTGATTTTTGTGTCTCACTGCGTCATGGACTCTGTTCACCTAATTCGGGAGAAAATATGATTAAAACTTTCACGCCAAACCTGTTCTTGCTGGGCTTTGCGGCCTTGATGTTCACCTCTGCCCCGTTGAACGCCACCGCAAAATACACCCTCGAAACCTTGAACGCAGTTTTGATGGTCCCCGATGGTGAAACAATCCACCGCCAAGATGTGGAAGCCATGCTGAAAACCCCCCAATGGCAAAAACTCGATCCGAACTGGAGCCAAACCTCCGGAGAACAGATTTCGGTGTTCCGGTTTGGAGCAACACAAGTCATTCGCATCATTCCCCACGTTCAAAACCGACCCGTTTTGGGCGCCACCAGAATCATCACCCTGCGAAACGGTCAAGTCATCCGAGCGAACGCCTTTCATTCACTAAAAGTATTGGGTGCATTTCAAGTGGGCGATCATGAAGCTTTGTTGAAAGCCCACAACCTCAACCCAAAGAGCCTTTTCGTGGATCCTTCAGTGGAGCGGATTCAGGGGTTCACCACTCACATTTGGTACGCAGTCCCGGGCGGCCTGCAACCAGTGATCAAAGTGCGCATTCCAACCCTGCGGCTGGATGACCTGCACGAATACTATATTAATGGTCAAGACGGACAACTTCTGAGACGTCAAGCAGTGGCAGTGTTTTTCGATGGTGGTTTAGAGGAAGAGATGGCAACAACCGATGCTGGCGGTACCGATGACAGCATGGGCAGCACCGATGCGGGAACACCGACACCCTCCGGCTCCGATGAAGTGCAAGCGAACGTGTTTGTGCATGCGCCCCACCCCGATGGTGTAGACGCAGACGATTTGGTCAATGTGAGTCTGTCGGGCCTGCAAAACACCACCGCTGGCGACTATCTCCAAGGCTGGCATTTCGCCACGCGTAACTGCTGCAAGTACTACACTTGTAGTTCCGATTTGGTCGAAGGCCAATGTCCTTTGGAAGCCCGTCGCTGCACGGACGATACAGAATCTGAAGATGCCATTTTAAGTGAACTCGAAATAGCCATCCCCACCGAAGATTTGCCCAGTGCAGTGGCCACCTTTTTCTCCGGAGACACGTTGTACGCGAAAAGTGTCTTCTGTGCCGAGCTGCCCAGGGCACAGGCTCAAGACGACAATGGCACCTTAAGCTTCAACTATACGCCAGTAGATAAGACACGAGGCACCAGTGAGTCAGACGGACTGGCCTCTGAAGAAGATGCCTTTGCTGAGGTACAAGTGTACTACGCCAGCCAGCAGTTCTTTGAACACATTCGTGGCGTGATGGAAGATCCTACTTTCTGCCTCGAGGCACTCTCTATGGACTGCAACGAAGACGGCACCCCCGTTTTGGACGACAATGGGCAACCCGCTTGGCCCTTCCGCATTTCTACCAACCTGCTGATGCCAGAATTCGATCTTCAAGCGTTGGGGGCTCAACTCTTCGCTGGGCTCGGACAGAGCGCCGAAGAGCCTGTGGTGATCAACGATTACCAACGGCTCGGGAATGCCGCTTTCGTTCCCTCCATGACAGGCTCCCCCATTGAGGTCCCTGACGGTCTCGATGCACTCACAGAATTTTTTAATCGGCCTTACGACTCCAACATTTACCTCCAAGGCGTTCGTGACTTCTCCTACGATGGCGATATCGTTTATCACGAATTCACCCACGCGCTGGTTCACACCCTCGCTTACGGGCTTGGCCAGGGCGGGTACGACAAGTACGGAACCCATGTGGAGGGAGGCGCCCTCAATGAAGGCTGGGCAGATTACTTTTCGGCTTCCTTTACCGATGACTCTGCCACGGGCGAATACGGGGGTCGCGGCATCACCCAAGGTGAAACCGGACTGCGGAATGCCGACAATGACAAAAAATGCCCTGACGATCTCATTGGCGAAGTCCACGAAGACTCTACCCCTTTCTCGGGCGCCCTTTGGGAAATACGTGCTGCGGTGAAAGCAGACTTAGGTGACGAGGGCGTTGCAGACCTAGACCAGCTTATTTTGGGCACCATCGCCGAAGCTGAAATGACAGAAACTTTTTCGGACCACATTGCTAAAATCTTAGCAGCCATTCCCGGTACCCTGGGCGAATCATGGGTCGAGACGGCCAACACGGCCTTTGACCGCCACAGTGTGAACAACTGCGTTCGGGTCTACGATTTGGTGGCAGCCGAAGAAAATGGACAAGCCTCCACGAACCCCAAGGCCATGCTCATGCAACCCGCCCCAAGCTCCGTGGGGCTCGATTTGGCCCCACCCGTCATGCAATTTAAAGTGAGCGTGCCCGCCAATACGGACGACATCACTTTGATTTGGTCCCAAGCCGCTGGCGGTGGATTGTTTGGAGGTGGCGATGTCACCCCACTGAAAGTTTTGGTGGCTGAAACAGATGCGCCCATCGAATGGAAATATGAAGGCCCAAATGGACGAACCCCGACCCCTTACTTCGCTGACGGCAGCACCGTTCCTTTTGATATTCAGGCGTCTGAGCTCATCGCTTCCGTGGGAGCCACCGATAACAACTCAGGTCAAGCGCCGGTCAACTACCCTTTTAACAATGACAGCTGTGACGCCAAAACTTACCACGTTTCTTTACTGAGCAGCGAAGGCAGCGCAACGCTTTATAACATCAATGCCACGGTCTCTGTGGACGCCAAAGCGTGTGGTGGCGGCACCGAAGAAGAGCTTGAAGGAGAAACAGAGGAAGAGGATGACTCCGATGAAGACGCGGTCGCGCCCGCAGCCCAAGGATGTGGCTGTAACAGCAGCGATAACTCACAAAGTAAAGCCACGCTGTATTTTCTGTTCGTTTTATTGTTGCTCGGTTTCTTCAACCGAAGAGGTTTAAAAGGTCGACGCACGATCCCATAAACGCTCAAATTCTTCGATGAATCGATTGGCCACGTCGGGCTGGTTCATGAATAAGAACCGGTCTTCCGTGTGCTTACTGATGGATGAATTCGACCAGTTGGCGCTGCCATTAAACACATCGTCCCCGATGACACCGAATTTTTCGTGCATCACTTTGGAGGTGAACGTTTTGATCTCCAAGTCGTGTCCCTCATCGATTAATTTTTGCATGTCTGCCAATGCATTGGCGTTATAACTTTTGTAGATGACGGCTTTCACCTTGACGCCGCGGGCCAACGCCTCTTTGAGCGCCGCATATTCTTTTGAGCCTGTGGAGATACCGTACATGACCAACCGGAAGGTTTCGCCGGGTTGTGCACGTCGCAGCATATCAATCACTGGCGCTGCCATATCACGGCGAATGGCCTCTACCTCATTGCGATTGGTAGGAACGTTCCTCCCCCGCACGATATCATCGGATTCTGCGCCTTCACTGGGTACGTTCCAGGTTCCGTGATGATCGGATGACCAACCCGTGGTGGCTGCGGAGCCATCAGGCGCTCGCGCCGAAAAAGTGGCCGCCGACAGTTCAGCGTTGAGGGTGGGCTTGATGCGATCGAGCGTTCCAGCGCCGATACCTTTGACATCGTCCAATTCATCCACCGATTCAAAATAGCCGTGCGACTCGCGAAAAGCGACAATCCGCTCGGCCTGCTTGCGGCTGACCCCTGCGCGATCCAGTTCGTCCACAGTGGCCGTATTGATACTTACACCACCGTCACCAAATTCGATGTTGGCGCGCAGATTTTCATGCACCCAAGCAGGCTTGGCCGCTAAACCAGGCACCCGAATCATTAACTCGGCCCAGGTATCAATTCTCCCAAAATCGCGGACCTCTTTTTCAATTGTGTCAGCCATGCTTTTTCCCACTCGGCCCACCAGTTCGTCATGGTTGGCATCGCTAAAAGCATTGATATCCAACGCGTAGCCCTTGGGCTCAGCGCGATAAATAGGGTCTTCCACATCCTGCAGGTTATTGGCCGGCGATGTGTAGGCCACACCATTTGCCTCGTACATGGAACGGAAAATCCGGTCTTTTTCCTTGCGGGCCTCTGCATAGGTCAATGCCACGTCATCACGGTTCCAAAACCCTTCAAATTCTTTCTCGTAGGAGTTCATGATACCGCGATGATCAGGGTCCTTACGATCGAGGCTCATCAAATTTTCATAGTTTCGAGTCATGGCCCCCATGGACCAGTTAAATGAACCACACACCATTTTTTGGGGACGTCCGTCGATGAGGGTCACAAAACCTTTGTGATGGTTGAGACCTGTGGTGTGTCGATGGGAGAACACCGGCCTGCCCTGGTCTGGATCCCAGACGTAGGGGTTGTCTTTCTTAAACTTAATGTCGAGATTATCCAGACCTTCATCGAAAGCCGTGCGCGCCAGCCGTGCCGATTGTCGATTGCCCGAAGATGACATTTGCGACCAATCGGTGAGTAAGCGAAAATTCGCGTGGGGATTTTCCCGTGCCAAACGTAAAATTTCGTCAGCCAAAACGGTGTCTGTAAAGGAGAATACCATCATGTTGATATCCACGGGTCGACCATTGGCCTTGCGAATGGTATCTTCCATAGCACCCAAAATTTTGCCCCGAAAGCTCTGTAATGCCCCGCCCTCAGAAGTGAAGATGGCGTCCGCCGCGGCCACTCTTTCGCCCTTCAGTTGTGCCACTCGTAGGGCCAATGCACCTTGAACGGCTTCCACCTGCGCAGCCGTGAGGGGCGCGGTACTGCCTTGGGTCACCTCATCGATGGTGATCTTGAGGGCCTCGGCCTCAAATTGGTCTAACACCCGATCGCCATCCACACCGGCCACTGACTTCACCGCTTCTTCTAACTTGGCTTTCGCCACAGGATCGGCGGTCTGGACATGACTCAAAATGGACTGGGCCTGGGGTAACTTCTTGATGGTGCTCATGGCAATGCTCCTCTCCCCATAATGTATCCCAATAAATGCCAAAATGGCGCGTTCTGCACGCAAAAATTGCGCGGCCCAGAATTCGTGTAACCTACCAATAAAAAAGGCCTTTAACTCATCAGAGTCAAAGGCCTTTGGATTCCGAAGAAGGTTTTAACTACTCTTCGGTGTTTTCTTCGCCGCCTTGGAGGTTGGCCAGCTGTGAACCGAAGGCATCGCCCAAGGTACCCATGCCGCCCGTATTGGCCTTGGCTGCCGCTGGTTTGGCGGTTTCTGCCAAGTAGGCGCGGTAATCAATGCCCTGTTCGGCTTTGGAAACAGCCTTGATGGACAGGCCAATGCGACGCTCTTCAGAGTCGACATCGATGATCATCACTTCTGTTTCATCGCCCACATTGACGTGCTCGCGTGGATTGTCCACGTGCTTGTCTGAGAACTCAGACACGTGACAGAGGCCTTCGATACCAGCTTCGATTTCGATGAATGCACCGAATTCAGTCACCTTCGTAATCTTGCCTTTAACGCGGGTACCACGTGGGTAATCGCTCGGAATGCGTCCCCATGGATCTTCGTGCAACTGCTTGATACCCAGCGAGAAACGCTCGTTTTCAACGTCGATGTTCAGCACCACGGCCTCAACATCGTCGCCCTTTTGGTACATTTCGGAAGGATGCTTCACGCGATGGGTCCAAGACAAATCGCTGATGTGAACCAATCCGTCGATGCCATCTTCGATACCCACAAAGATACCGAAATCGGTGATGTTGCGTACTTGGCCGCGAATCACTGCACCCACAGGGTATTTTTGCTCCAACAAGCTCCATGGGTTTGGCTCAACCTGCTTCATGCCCAAGGAAATGCGCTTGCTGTCTTGGTCGATGTCCAGAACGATGGCGCTGATATCATCACCAATATCTACAACTTTGGCAGGGTGCTTCACGCGTTTGGTCCAAGACATTTCGGACACGTGAATCAAACCTTCGACCCCTGGGGAGAGTTCGATGAATGCACCGTAATCGGCCAACGAAACCACCTTGCCAGAAACGCGAGCGCCCACTGGGAAGTCGGCCTCCACGGTCAACCATGGATCTTCTTGGATTTGCTTGAGGCCCAAAGACACTTTTTCGGTCTCCGGATCCCACTTGAGGACTTTCACGTCCACTTCGTCGCCCACTTTGAACTTCTCTGCGGGGTGCTGGACACGTCCCCAGCTCATGTCACTGACGTGCAACAGGCCGTCGATGCCACCGAGGTCGATGAACGCACCGTAGTCGGTCAAGTTCTTCACGATGCCTTTCATCATGGCGTTTTCGGCCAAGATTTCAAGCGTGGAGGAGCGTTTGGCGTGACGCTCTTCTTCGAGTAACGCACGACGGCTCAACACGATGTTGCCACGTTTCTTGTTGAACTTGATGACCTTAAACTTGAACTTTTCACCAATGAGCTTGTCCAGGTTGCGCATGGGGCGCAGGTCCACTTGGCTGCCTGGCAAGAAAGCCTTAACGCCAATGTCCACTTGCAGTCCACCTTTAACGCGGGCAAGGATGACACCTTCAACCACTTCGTCACGCTCACAGGCTTCAGAAATTTCGTCCCAGACTTTCAAACGGTCTGCTTTTTCTTTGCTGAGGACCATTAAGCCGGATTCGTTTTCGCGGGATTCCACCAACACATCGATGGTATCGCCGGTTTTGATTTGTAGTTCACCGTTGATGGCAGAGAACTGGTCAACAGGTACCATGCCTTCAGATTTGTAACCCACGTCGACAATGACAAAGTCTTTGGTCAATGTCAGGATGGTACCTTTAACAATGGCACCTTCAGTGACGTCGTCTTTGGCATAGGTTTCGTTGAGCATTTGCTCAAAGGTCATGCCTTCTTCGATGATTGCTTCTTGATTTTGTGTTTCCATATTTGTTTTTTCTCTACTTCTAATAAAACGCCGGAGCATTTTATTCGGCCGGTCGTCTCCTTTAAAAAAGGAGCGCAGGTTTTGCCGATGCCTGCCTGGTAATAAAAAAAGTGGTGCCGTTCTCTGAGATCACAAAACGGCCCCGCTGCTCGGCGAGAAATGGCGTTTTTGACTGCACTTGTCAAAGGGGCACAAAAGCACTCAAAAGCAGCAAAAAGGGGTTTACAAACCCGAATTTCTGAGTGAGATCCAGGGAAAGAACACCCGTCAACATTTTTTTCTTTTAATTACAGGAACTTAAGAGGTTTATCATGTCAGTTCAACAAGCGAGAGTCGGAATTGTAATGGGAAGTCGTTCAGATCTGGGGATCATGAAAAAGGCAGCAGAAACGCTGAAAGCCCTGGAAATCCCCTTTGAGGTTCGGATTGCATCAGCTCATCGTACCCCTGATTGGGCCGCAGAGTACGCTGAAAAAGCCGAGGAAAGAGGCCTCGAAGTGATCATCGCCGGTGCCGGCGCCGCAGCAGCCCTCCCCGGTTGCTTGGCCGCCAAAACCTGGGTGCCTGTTTTAGGTGTGCCCATCGATGCCACGCCCATGGGCGGCATGGATGCCTTACTGTGTATGGCACAAATGCCCGGTGGCGTCCCCGTAGGCACTTTGGCCGTTGGCCCTGCTGGCGCAAAAAATGCTGCCCTGCTCGCCTCACGCATGCTCGCGCTCAAAGACGAGACTGTACAGGCTAAAGTTAAAAGCTTCATCGCCAAGCAAACCGAAAAGGTATTTGAAGCTGGTGTGGAAGTCAGCGAGGAAGAGCTCGGGATTTAACGCACCCAAGCCAGACTCAAAAATCGAACGCCGCCCGAAAGACAAAAATTTGGGCGGCGCGATTGTACTTTGCCCTCTGCAAAGGTGTAGGATGAAAGCCGTTTTATCGGGTACTGTCCGTCAACCGCAGGGGGCTTTATGCATCGTCTTATCTCAAAATTAGCCACACTCAACAAAGGACTCGTTTTGTTGGGTTGTCTGGCCCTCTTTGGGGGCTGTCCCACTGGGCCTGCAACAACGGGCATGGCCGATACAGAATGCACCGACACCAGCGATGGCGATAACGATGGTGTGCCCGCCTGTGAGGATGCTTGCCCTCTCGACATCAATAAATCTGCTCCGGGTATCTGTGGCTGTGGCCATGCAGAGCTCGACACCGATGGGGATGGCAGTCTCGACTGTGTGGACGCCTGTCCGGAAGATGCGAGCAAAAAGACCGTGGGTGTCTGCGGCTGTGGGATTGCCGAGACAGACTCAGACAATGACAACACGCCCGATTGTATCGACCTCTGCCCCGGTGACGAGGGGAAAAACCAACCCGGCATCTGTGGCTGTGAGGTGCCTGATACGGACAGTGATTCCGACACCGTCCCTGATTGCGTCGACTCTTGCCCCAACGATGCGGAAAAATCTGCCCCCGGCTTGTGTGGTTGCGGCGTGGCCGATGAAGACAGCGATAACAGCGGTCTGGTAGATTGTTTGGATGCCTGCCCCGATGACCCTGACAAAGAAACGGCCGGGGTCTGCGGATGTGGCGAACCGGATAACGATCGCGACAATGACAATGTGATGGACTGCATCGATTTGTGTCCCTCCGACGCTCAAAAATCCACCCCCGGGCTCTGTGGCTGTGGCGTCAAAGATTTGGATTCGGATTTGGACAGTACCCCCGATTGTATCGATGGCTGTCCTCGAGATCGTAAAAAAGTAAGCCCCGGCGTTTGTGGTTGTGGAGCGAGCGATGTTGATAGCGATGACAATGGTACCCCAGACTGCCTCGATGCATGCCCTGAAAACCGCCTTAAGGAAGTGGCGGGCATTTGTGGCTGCGATGTCCTCGATGTAGATTCTGACTTTGACGGGGTCATGGACTGTGTGGACGGGTGCCCAAATGATGGCGACAAAACAGCGCCCGGAATCTGTGGCTGCGGTAATTTTGATGTAGATACAGACAGCGATGGGGTTCCCAATTGTGTCGACCTCTGTCCAAACAACACGGACTTGGTGTTTCCAGGGGCTGATGGATGTGACCCAATCCAGCCCGCGTTCGACAGCGGTGTGCCCCAACAACCCATTGATGCAGGCAGCAACTCTGGAAACGAAACCAACCCAACCGATGCAGGGCCCGCTGAAAACACAACCACCGGCGCCGACGCAGGCGTCACTTTTAATTCAGCGGATGCAGGCACCACTGCGGACACCGTGGATGCCGGTCCGTCCACAAACCCACCCACCTCGGATGGCGGCCAACCCTAGGAAAGTGGGGATTTTCATCCAACACCATGGTTTTTTGGGAATTTTTTAATGGTTTTCACCGGCTTGTCACCCACATGGGCGTTAAACGCCATGGGGGCTTCCTATACCTGCAAATATCATGAGTTCTGTAAAATCTTACTCCGCAATTCATCGCATGGTCCGACGGCTCAAGCGCACCGATCTGTCCTTGATGCGAGCCGTGCGAAAAACGGAATGCGAAGTCTTGACCTTGATCATGCGGTTGGTCACCAAAATGGGCGATCCGCTGGGCTGGACGTTATTGAGCATTGGCATCATGGTTTTCGAAGGCACCCTCGCCGGATTTGGCTTAAAGCTTGGCCTGGTATCTTTGGTGGGCGCCCTTTCGGCCATCGTTGTCAAACGCCTCTTCAGGAGGCAACGTCCCTGTATGCATCAAAGCTTCCCCAAGGCATTAACGCACATCCCTGACCCTTGGTCCTTCCCTTCCGGACACACCACCAGCGCATTTGCGGTTGCGGTGTTTTGTTTGTCAGTGAGCAACCCGGCCATGCCCCTGTTCATGGGTTTGGCCCTTTGCATTGCACTGTCCCGCGTGTATTTGGGCGTTCATTTTCCCTCGGATGTGATCGCTGGGATGTGTTTGGGAAGCATCGCGGGTCTTTCTGCTTTTCCATTTATGAATCTGATTGGTTAAGCGGACATCCCCAAAGCCTCAGCCAAAGCATCAAGCGTGGCCGCAGCCCCTCCTTTAATTCGCTCGCTCACCAAATGAGACACCTCACTTTCACCGGGGTTAATCTCTATGGTGGGAATGCCCCGCAAATGCGCATTCCAAATGGGCTCAGCAATATAAGGAAACACGCTGGTGGTGCCCACAGAAAAAATCATGTCAAACCCCTGGCCTAATTGTTGCTGGTAAGTCGCCAAAGGCTTTGTGGGTAACATTTCGCCAAAAAGTACCACATCGGGCCGTACCAAAGCCCCACACGTTGGGCATGCCGGGGGCACACTGAGAGTCGAATAATCGGTGACCTGATGCCCATAATCACACGCTGTACAACTCAGCGCGTGCACATTGCCGTGAATCTCGATCAGTTGCTTAGACCCTGCTTGTCGATGCAAGCCATCCACGTTTTGCGTGAGCACCCAAACATCAAAGTGGTTTTGTAAAGCCGCGATCACCTCGTGACCCCGATTGGGCTTGGCCCCCCGGCATCCCGCTTCGATTTGGGCGATGTATTTCCAACAAAGTTCCGGACGCAACTGCAGCATACGTCCCGACAAGGCTTCTTCGATGGCGTACCCCTCATCTGTATCGGATTGCTCGTAAAGGCCACTCACGCCTCGATAAGTGGGCAAACCAGAGTCAGCAGAAAGACCGGCGCCTGTGATGAACAGTAAACGGGTGACCTCGGGCTGTTGCAATTGCGCAGCGACTCTTTGCAAGCGCTCCGAGGTTGCTGACCCTGGCGTCCCCCCATCATTCATGGGGCATGCTCTTGCGCCGGTTCCAAAGCAAGAGGAAAACCGCGCTCAATGCCAACAGGCTGAAACCTCGCGCGCCATGGTGGCTCAACGTGGTCTGGCACCCACATTCATTGGGCACTTCTTCCTCAGGCGGTAATGACACAATGCCAGCGTCTGTTTCGTCAGCGTTCTGAGCGGGTTTGGACTCAGGCGGTCTATCGGCATCGTAGATTTTCAAAGAAACGTCCAAAAACTTGGGTTCTTCATCGGCATCCCAGTCACCCACAGCATCACATAACACCAACAAAACAGTGCTGCGGTAGGTCGCCTCTATTTCAAAGGGCCATACCACCGCTTCGGGCCGCGTTGGGTGACGGTCCGTTAAGGTAAGCTCACGATCAAACACAGCCACTGACACCCCGATGCTGTTTTGTATCTCATATTCTGGGTCATTGGAGGTCATCTCCACCGCCAATGTGGTCGGCTCATCTCCGGCCGTAAATACAAAGGGCAAGCACCCACCGCGATACAAACCTGTTGCGGTCCCCAAGCTCACGTCGGGCGTTGCCAAGCCCGCCCAGGTTAAAATCTGAGTGGCCATCAAGGCATCACCCGACCACAAATTCCCCCCAACCGGGCCGGCGCTATCCTGCGCATAAATATTTACCAATGATCGCCAAGTGGCGAAATCCAACAAGGCATCGGTTAAGTTGATACCTCTCTGTGCGAGCGCATCCAAAAAGTCCGGCTCGTTCTCTGCAGCATCATTGTCTTTGGACATTTGCCACAACGCCGCCACCAGAGCACCGTCTGCTTCGCCATAAGTTTCTTCTAAGAACATCAGAAACAGGACCCCGCCATACTCATAAAAGGAAGACTCATTCACCTGTGCTTGCCAGCGAATACCATCGGTAAAAAAAGGTGCATTCGGCCAAGATTGGTACTCTGGAATCACCTCTGCGTATGCCAAATTTTGAGGAAAAGCGAGCGTCTCCATGTACACCGCCGAAGCCTCAAAAAAGAACAACGATGCTTGTGGGTCAGTGGCAAACTGAAGCGCGTGTTGGAACTCATGCTCGATGGTCAACGCCCGCTCCTCCGGAGAGACACTCGGATCAAAAAGGATGTAGCTCGTTTGCTGTACCCCGGCCTCCGTCTCCACCAGGTCCTCAGCCACCGTGAGCGCACTGCCATTGGAAACAGAGGTGAGGTAAAGGTCGAAAGAGTCATTGCCACCCGCTTCGTCGTCAATGGCAGGTGCCGGATAGTTCAAGCCCTCCACTTGGCGCACCCAGGCCTCTTCCAAATACCCCAACAGCTCTAAAGCAAGTTCCTCTTGTGTTTCTTGCGCATAATGCACTCGCAAGCCATAAGAACTGCTATCCACGAACAAGGTTTCCGAGGGGCGCGCCAACGCATCGTTGGAACTCAAAAAGTTGTGAATATTTCGTTGGTGATGCAGACGGGCCAAGGTATGGCAATCCTTTGATGCAGCATGACTGGCCTGACCCCAAAGTCCGATCATGAAGAGCGCCAGCACACACCAACCGCGACGAACCATGCAATTACTCTCCCGCAATAAGTCTGTCTCCAAAGTACAAACCCGTGATCTCGACTTCTATTTCCCCTTTGGGGCGGTAAATCGTCACTGCATCACCCACTTCTTTGCCTAATAGGGCTTTGGCCACGGGTGCTTTATACGAAATGGTGCCGTCCCGAGCATCGGCTTCACCGTCGCCCACAATGGTCCATTTTTTGATTTCCTCTTCCTCGTCCATCACCACCACCGTGGCGCCCACACACACCTTGGTGCCTCGCAGGTTATCAATATCAATAATTTCGACATCTTTGAGAAGTTGACCCAAATATTTTAGACGCTTGTCGATTTCACGCATCTTTTTTTTGCCGTAAATGTATTCCGCATTCTCAGAACGGTCTCCTTCGGCAGCAGCATCGGAGACGCCTTTAACCACTCGGGGGCGTTCTACTTTGGTCAAATGCTCATATTCGGCAACGAGCTTCTTGTAACCCGGCCGGGTCATGGGTTTTTTGGTCTTCATGCTTGCCTTTTCTCGAATGAATCAGTGCTGGTATTTCAGCAACCCATCAACAAAAGTAGCCAAAACTTTTCCTTTGAACGCATGATTGAGAAAAGCAGAGTTCTTGGATTTCCCTTGAAACGTTTCGGGGGTTGCGGTCCATTCCAAATCAGGGTCGACAATACATACGTGCGCGGGTTGCTGGTCACCCACGAGGGAACCCAGTTCGCTTTCTTTTTTAAGCACACGCGCAGGGCCAGATGTCATTAACTCCACAGCTCGGGTGGGTGTGATTTTTTCGTTGTGCACGAAATGCAACACCGCAGAGAAAGCGGTCTCAAGCCCAATCACACCAAAAGGCGCTTTTTCGAATCCTTGTGCCTTTTCTTCGTCGCTGTGCGGTGCGTGATCGGTGGCCACGGCATCTACGGTGCCGTCCACCAGCCCTTCGATCAATGCCAACCGATCGGATTCATCTCGCAGTGGCGGGTTCATTTTCTTATTTGGATCTCCCTGCGCACAGGCCGTGTCACTGAGCAAAATGTGATGGGGCGAGACTTCACAGGAAACCGGCAAACCTTTGCCTTTGGCTTCACGGACGGCTTGCAAACTTCGGCCCGTTGAGGTGTGCAAGACGTGATAGCGAGCCCCCGTTTGCTCCACCAAACCAATATCACGCTCTACAATACGCGCCTCTGCCTCGGCAGCTTGCCCTTTCACCCCGAGTGCCTCGCTGGTTTTGGAAAGGTTCATGGGTGCGTGTTGGGTCATCTCGATATCTTCAGCGTGTTGCATGAACAACAAATCGTTCGCCTTGCAATCCTCTAATGATTTCCGCATGACGTCGTCATTCATCACCGGAAGTCCATCATCGGTAATGGCCACGGCCCCCGCTTCTTTGAGTTCTCGAACGTTGGTGTTTTCTTTACCCGCGAGGCTATAGGTGGCTGCGGCGGCGACAAACAATTCGATACCTTCGGCGCTGTTCATCCACTCGGTCTGCTGGGCAACCAACTCGGCGTTATCCAGTGTGGGGCTGGTATTGGGCATGACCACCACGGAGGTCACACCGCCCGCCAATGCGGCTTGAGCACCAGTGGCGAGCGTTTCTTTGTATTCGAAACCCGGCTGTCTGAAATGCACTTGTAAGTCGATCAAGCCCGGCAAGCACCATTTGCTCGCCCCTGAAATACGCTCAACTTGGTCTGGAACCTCGGTGGGGGCCAACGAAACTTGGCCTGGACCGATTAACACGTCCATGACATCGTCGATGCCGGTGGCTGGATTGATCACTCGAATGTTCTCGTACAGATAATGCATGATGGCGCCCCTTTGACTGCACCGGCATGTTGCCCTCTTTAAACGAGGGTGTAAACCCCCTTAAGCAGGGCCTATCAGGCTGTATTTAATACGTTTTTTTCAAACCTTGCCATCACTCGTAAATGTCATACACGGGCAACAGGTCGGTGAATCGAAACAGCAGGTGCTGGGACAAATCCTCTTTGTGGCGATGCAAGGCCGCCTCTTCCTCTTGGCAAAGATGCGCCACATCTTCATCGAGCACCACCTGTGCGTTTTGGGTGGTCCAATGACCAATAACCTGACCATCTAAGATCACGGTGGGCAAGGCGCCGGGTGCCCGGGGGTGAGGCTCCACATTGAGCCCCCAGGCTTTTTCATAATAACGCGTTCCTTCTGAGAGCATGTCTCGATAAGGCAACATGTAGAGCCCAAAGGTTTCTTCTTGGGGCTCATCTTGCTGACGCCACTGGGTTTTGGCGTCGATGAAGGCCCGCTTGATTTTTCCTGGTGCGATTTTTGTCCACCATGCGAAATCCTCGAGCTGGGCAAAAGGGTATGCCGCACAATACCGCTGGGCCAACATAGTCAACCCTTCTTCTTTGCTTGCATTGGCATCCACTTTACTTATTTTCCATTCATGAAAATCCCAAGAACGCGAATCTGGTTTTCGAACCACGCGAAAAGATGCATACAAAGCAGCCATCACCACGTCAAAAAACTGCTCGTTGCCTTTGCGCGCCACATCCGGCTCAATGCTGGCCATATCTAAAGGTGCCACTTCAGCTCTCAAAGCTGAGTGATCTTGATCGCCCTGCTCTAACAAGCGTTCAATAAACGCTGCTAGTTCAGTGGCATGTTCAAGATCTACTTTGTGCTTTTGCAGAACACGTTTGAAATTGGTCTCGTAGGCAGCGCGCCACAAATGGCATTCATTCTCTCTCACCAACCACCACCGACCTCGCGGGTCTTGTGCTTGAACCACGCCAGCTGCCAGTGCCCCTTCATCCCATTGCCCATCGAAATGTTCGCCCAATCGGGCCCACAAGCCCAAAAAAGCGGTCTCATTGTCCGTGAGCAATGGCAACACCAGCGCCTCGTGGAGCGAAGTGGCACCAAAACCATGCTGGGACATGGGTACCATGACGGCATCGGCTTTCAGTAAACGATTCAGTCGTCGATTTTTTTTTCGTTCGCTGCCCTTTTTGGTTGGCGGATTCATGGTGCTCCTTTGAACTGCTTGGCCCAAATACATGCCTCGTGCATGCTGCCAGCCTTCATGGCTTTGAGGCTATCGCATAATATGGCCCATGGCACCCCATATTTACCAAACAGTTCTCGCTCCACCCGGGTGGTGAGCGCCACCGGGTCACTTGGCTTGGGCAAAACAAAATCGTTGTCGTAGCGCATTTTGTTCTGCGCAAACACAGCAACCGGATCCGGGACCTCTTGCCCTGTTCGCGGGACCATAAAAACAGGGCCGAGCGGATAGAAACGTTCAGGCGCATGTGAGTGCTGCGCGAATCCTGAGGGCTCCACCCACACCAATCTGGTCTGAGCATTTAAGCCTTCAAACATGCTCTTCAGATCATCGGCCTCGTCCTGCAAATCAAATTGGTTCAATATACGATGACGAAACCAAGGCATGCCCATCATGCCCAGCGGAATCACCGTCACCTTTTTGCCCAGCTTTTGATTCATGTACATTAAGGAAAACGTTTCCAGGTCGTTGTGGGTAATAAGAACATCACCCGGTTCAGTCAGGCTCAAAATATTTTGCGCATGCTCTTGAACAAAGTTTTCGTTGCCGCGGTCGGCCTTGGGGAAAGTCTGTGTCACATGCAACAACAACACCACTGGAAGCAGTGCCATCACCGTGGGTCGTTTCGAGCGCTTTTGATACCAATCGTTCAATCCATCGAGCCCTTTGGCCAAGAAGATTCCCATCAACAGATAAGCTTGCGCCAGAAACCGTTGCACCACCGTGAAATTCGGGTCGTCGGAAGGAAGGTTCGCCATACCCAAAAACAGAACCAAATAGACCAGCAAGCAAACACCGAAAGCCCTGGTCCATAAGGTTTGTATTGGTTGGTGCCGGTCCGCCATGGAGCGTCCCACGCCCAAAAGTAAAACGAGCAAGCCCATATAACCCCAACCTTCGGGCAAGGATTTGAGTAAGGCATGGAGACCCCGGCCTTGGTTGTCCTGCGTTCCTGGCACCAGCTGAAACGTGCCGTACTCGGTGCGAAACAAATGGTTCCAGAGGCGACCAGATTCTGCCCAATCACCCCAGACGAAAGCACCAGACATGTCATGGGCGAAAAAATACGCGAGGGGAAAACATCCCAGCCCAAAACCAAATAAAAACTTGGGCACCCGCCCCAACCAAAACCGCACATCGGGCTTGGCACTCAACAAAACCCATACCACCAAGGGAATCATAAACACCATGGTGTGATGGTGACAAAAAGCCAATCCCCACAAAAAGCCCAGGGCCACCACTTTCTTGGTGTTCTCAAAATCTTCAAACAGTGTTTGGGTGCAAAAAACAATCGCGGTGATCAGCAGCACGTGCAGCGCAAAAGGCTCTACCAGGTTGCTCATGCGCCAAATGGGCAATGACAGGAAAGTCCACAGAACAGTGAGCGCAGTGGCCCAACGCGAAAAATGCAGGCGACGCAAAACAAAGAAAAAGATGACTGCTGCCAAACCGCAACTGGCGGAAGACAGCAAACCCAAACGCCAAACGGGTGATGCGGCCCCCTCAAGGAGCATGCCAACCGACCGCAACAAAATGGCGTAAAGCGGGTACCCCGGGGGATGGGCAACCCCACCGTACAGCGCTACCATCACAAACTCAGCGTTGTCTGCGTCGCCCACAGAGGCCGCCCCCGTCAAACTTCCCAAAATAAAGGTCGCCAAGCCCAAGATCCAAGCCAGCCTGTAATCTGTTTTTGACCAACGTTCGGAATTGGACTGTGGCGCGTTCACGGGGTAACACCTGCTTTCGTTGCCTCGAGATTATCAGGATTCATTTTCTTTGCCAAAGCACAGGACACGTCCTCTTGTTGCTCCGTCAACACCCCTGAAACCTGGCACAAGGTCTCCCAAGGAAACGCATAGTCAAAATAGAAGTTTCGTTCGATATTGCGTTTGAGCGATCGCCAACCTTGCGTGGGCAGTCGCAATGTCTGCTCAAAAGCTGCTTTATTCTGGGTGAAGAGCTCCACAGGCCCCGGGGTGCGTTGAGCTTGGGGCGGCGCAATCAACACCGGTCCTAAGGGGTACCCTTTTTGCGATAGGACCTCCTGGCCCCCCAAGACACGTGGATCGAGAATCACCAGTCTTCTTTTGTCATTGAGGCTAACGGCCAAATCCCAAGCCGACTTGGGCATGTCAGAAATTTTCATTCGCAGGGACTCGGCCAATTGCGCCTTGTACCAATCCATCTCGTACAGCCATAAAGAAATCAGGGTGTAGTCCTGCTTCTTTTGGTGCCGTAGATAAGAGAGGCCGAAGACCTCCACATCGCTCTGTGCGACAACCACATCACCCGGCTCCAACAGTGAAGATACATTTTCTAAATGGGTATGTACAAACGTCTCATCATGTCTTGAAGCCAAAGGAAAAACCCATAAACAATGAAAAACAAGTACCACCGCAGCCAACGCAGATACCAGATGCTGTCGTGCATGCCGGCTTGCCCAAGTATGGCATTGCTCAAATCCCACCCCCACAAAAAAAGCGGCCAAGAGAAATGGCAGTCCTAAAAACCGCTGCAACACCGAGGACAATGGATCTGAACAACTGTTAATGCCAACCCCCAGAAAGATAAACACATATATAAAGAGCGTGCACACTAGCCCGCTGCTCAACATCCGTTGGTTTCGAAATTCTGGGTGACGCAGCGCAGCCCCCATTCCAAATAATGCCGTGATCCCCCCCACCAGCGTCATGCCCAGGGTAAAAACTCGCAAAAAGCCTTTGAGTCCCAACGCGAAGCCCTTTTCATTGGCATCGGCTGCTGCCCATTGGAAGGTGCCGTATTCGGTGCGAAACAGGTGAGTCCACAAACGGCCCGCTTGTTCCCAGTCGCCCCACACATAAGCCGCCCCTTCGCCGGTGATAAAAAACGAGGCCAAAGGCACAAGCCCGAACAAAAAACCCAATCCGAAAAAGGCTCCCGTGCGTAACAACACGCGTCGTTCCCGTGTCTGCCCCAACACATGAAGCACCACCACAGGCACCAAAAATACCATGGCGTGGTGGTTACAAAAAGACAGCCCCCAAACCAAGCCCATCCACAAGGTTGGAAGAGGGTCACGCGCGGTAACATTTAAACGCGTTGTAAGCCAAAGCACCGTCGCGGCCAAAAGGTGGTGCAAAGCAAATGGCTCCACCAACGTGTTCATGCGCCAGACGGGCACAGCCCCAAAGGCGGCCAAAGTCGCCACCAAACTGGCACCGGCAGACAACCCCATTCCTCGGCAAAATCGAAACAAAAACCAAGCTGCGAGGGCGCCAAAAAAGGAAGACAAGAGTGTCATCTGGATGATGGGGTCTAATCCCAAAGGCAAGTGTTTCCACATTTGAAGTAAGAAAACGTAAAGGGCATAGCCAGGCGGGTGAACGATGCCGCCGCCCATGCCGACCAGCAAAAATTCACCATTGTCTGCGTCCGTCAGCCCTTGTGGCATGGTGAACAAGGCTAAACCAAAGACAACGACGGCGGCCCCCCAGCCAGCTCCTTTATCCCACCGCGTTTCAGCCTCAGGCGCCTTTTCCAAATTATGCCCCTGGGTTGATGTTCAGAAGAAAGGCCTCAATGAAAGGCTGTAAGTCCCCATCCAGGACGGCATCCACGTTTCCGGTTTCAAAACCAGTCCTGAGGTCTTTTGCCAATCGATAGGGTGCCAACACGTAATTACGGATTTGTGACCCAAATGATGCTTCCATTTTTGCCGCTTCTGCCTTGTCCTTTTCGGCTAATTTCTGACGCATTTCATGGTCATATAATTTCGCTTTGAGGAGTTTCATGGCGGTGTTCCTGTTTTTCAACTGGCTTCTTTCAGCCTGGCAAAAAACCACAATGTTGGTGGGCAAATGGGTTAAGCGCACGGCACTTTCTGTTTTATTCACATGCTGACCGCCAGCCCCGCCCGCTCTCAAGGTGTCCACACGCAAGTCTTCATTTTTGATTTCGATATCGATATTATCATCAAGTTCTGGCAACACCCAAACCGAAGCAAAAGATGTATGACGTCGTGCATTGGCATCAAAAGGTGAAATACGTACCAACCGGTGCACACCCACTTCAGCTTTGAGGTAGCCATAGGCAAATTCACCACTGATCATGACTGTGGCTGACTTGATGCCCGCTTCTTCACCGGGCTGCAGTTCTACCACTTCCACGCCATAACCACGGCTGTCTGCATATCGCTTGTACATGCGCAGCAGCATCTCTGCGAAATCTTGAGAATCTACGCCGCCTGCGCCCACATTGATGTTCAAAATAGCGTTGCTGGCATCATGAGGGCCACCCAACATCCGTTTCAATTCCATGGAGGCCACGGTTTGTTCAATGTCTTCGACATCCCCTGCCAACTCCGAAACCGTCTCTGGTTCATCCTTGGCCAGTTCTAATAACTCGAGCAAATCCTGTGTTTGGGTGAGGCAACCGTCAAACTCCGAAACGGATTTTTCCGCCTGGGCCCGCTCCTTTTGACAGCGGCTGGCCCGTTCTTGATCATTCCAAAAGTCTGGGGCTTCCATTTCTTGATCTAAATCAACAATCCGCTGGCGTTTGGCCTCGATCTGTAACGGCAACACCAAATTATTCAAACGCTCTTCGAGCGACTCGAGGTTGCGTTTCATTTCCACAATCAAATTAGAAGCATTATTCGACATCGGTTTTTCTTCCCCAAAGCCATATCAAAGCACCTACGAGTAATAACAGCACGTACCACCATTGGCCAACACTGCAGCCCATGAGCGAAAAAGCCACGAGGAAAATGACCGCACGTCGCCTTCGTTTGATTTTAAATGCGGTCTCTCCCAATAAAGCCACACCCAAAAGCAATAAGCTGATATTTGCCATTAGTATTTGGGTGACCCAATTTTCATTTCGGTGACCTTCATGCATCAATATATACAAAGCGGTGGACCAAAACGGCACAGTGATGCAAATCCATCCCGCCAAAGACACCAAGCCCGAGGTCGTCCCCAAACGAATGAACGAAAAAAGAAAGAGACCCAAAATAATTCCTAAGGATGGAAAAGCCACCCATTCACCCAACAGATTAAACAAAGTATTTTTTTGCTTCACAGGGATATCGGCGATTACCATTGCATCTTCATAGAGCCGGGTGGGCTGGTGGAGATTCCCCAAGGCGTCCACCCAAGCTGTGATTCCAGTATTGGTCGCTCTAACGAAAGGGGCCCCGGTCTCTACCGAACGCAACTTGTACATGTATAGGTGCTGCCACGGTGCCGAGGAATACCCATACCATGCATCGTTGGTCATGTTCACCAGAACCTGGGCGCCTGCATTCACCAGTTCCCGCGAAATCTCAGGAAAAACCCCTTCATAACAAACCGTGGCGCCCACGTTGACCACACCTTTCTTCCCATGAACCGGAAGTGGCTTTTGTACGATGCCCGGCTGAAAACGACCCACGTTAGGGACGATCTTGCGCACCAACTTATAAAATGGCCATGGGACATATTCTCCAAAAGGCACCAAATGGGTTTTGTCAAAACGTCCGATGACTTCTAGGTTTTCATCGAGCATCAAGGCTGAATTGTACAGCCGTGATCCTGGTCGTTTTTCGTCCGGTTGCTTCTTCAAACGCTCCACCAAAACCGCACCGATGAGTGTGTTGGGTTTTTTGGCCGGGGTGTCTTTGAAAGGGGGCACCCCGAAAAGTTTGAGATTGGTGTATTTCACACCGACCCCACCGGGCAAGGATGCTTCTGGCCAAACGATCAGATCTGCACCCTCAGCGTGGGCGGCTTCTTGCAACTTTCGGTATTTCTCTAAGATAAGAGGTTTGTGTTGTCGTTGCTTGTTCTTGATGCCTTGTTCAATGTTGCCTTGTAACAAAGCCACTTTGAGCGTGGTCTCCGATTTTGTGGTCTCTTGCAATTGCAGCGCACCATACACCATCAACCCCGAACTCAAGGCCACCGCCAAGACAACCCCCCATTTGGGGAAAGCCCCATGCCCTTTTTTCCACCAAATGATTTCCGCGAAAACCGCATTCACCATGGCCACCCAAAACACCATACCGTAGACGCCAAATAAGGACGCAGATTGAAGGCAGATGGGAACCGAAGCCAAAGCATTCCCCAGATTGCCCCACGGAAAACCGCCGTATAAAACTGAGTTTCGAAAGAATTCGATGCCACTCAAAGCCAATGGAAAAACAATCCATAGGGGCAATTGAAATTTTCGCCACACCCGTTGGGTCATCCACCAAGCCAACGCCACTTGCCCCCCCGTTGCCACCCCAAGTAAAGCAAGCCCCGCTAACGAGACGGTCAACGGCAATTTGCCAAACACATGCATGGCCACCACGATCCAGTGAAAAACAATGACCAGCTGCACCCAACAAAAAATCAATCCGATGCCGTAAGCCTGGCGCTGATTCGCTTTGCGTAAAGGCAACAAGGCTGGCACCACCGCCACAAACACCAACAGGCCAGTCAAACCGGAAGGGTCCACCAGCGCAGCCTCGGTGTCGCCTGGCCACACGAAAGGCTGTGCGAATCCAGCGGCCAACCCACCCAAAACAATACCCATCAACATTTTGACGTTGATCGAGGGGGTGGCATCAGGGCCCAAATTGGTTGCGGCAACTTCGTTCATAATTTTTTATTGTTGGTGAGGTCAATTACTGGCGTTGTTTAATGAACCTGGAACAAAAGTACAAGCGCCATTCAAACAGCCCAAGGCGTAAAACCAGGTCCCTTGATTGATACCTGCGTTCTCCAGAACCACCTTTTTCTTGTTGGCCAAAATCCCTTTACACAGATTCTTGGATTTTTGGCACCCGATGCTGATTTGAGCCATTTGTCCTTTTTGCAATTCATTACAAAAACCGACTTCTTCTCGCAGCGGTACCCATTGTTGGCCACGCTGTCCAAAGGTCTGTAGGGCACAAGTGTGATCCGCTCGTATCACGAACCCAATGGCCCGTTTGTCTTCGGAGTTAAACATGAACACCCCACCCAAAGCTTTGGGTAAGAGTTGCCCCAGCATGTTCTGGACCAGCATGCCCTTTTCTTCTAGCAAAGCCGCTGGGGGTGACTGCAATTGAAAGCCAGCATGCCACACCGTGATGTCAGCGTCGAAGGATGAGGGAGAAACTGAAAAGGAAGGCGCTCGCCGCCAATAGGAGGCATTGTCGAATTGGTTGTTGTACTTGATTTCTTTGGGTGCCATTGACCAGCCGGGCAATGCCCCCCATGTGTCTTTCACGCCCAAATCTTGGTTGGCTTGGAGGGAAACAAAAACGCCCCCTTTTTCCGTTTGCGCCATTTGCAAAGGCGATAAAGCCAACTCGGTGGCCGTTTGAGCGACCTTCTCGATGCCCTCTTGGGATAACCTCACTTCTTCGACTGGAGGCTCCGTGAAGAAAATGCCAGCCAATGCGCCCAGCAACAAAGCGCCGACACCACCGAGCAAAACCGGTTTCTTCACCCACGGCAGCTGGGTCACATTATCCCGGTTGCGCTCATCACCCGCCACGGCCATCCGTTTTTCTAACTCCTCCACGCCAAGTGCTTCCACATGAAGCGGATCGTCTTTGGAGCCAATTCGGGTATCGTAAAGCTGAAAAGGTTGTTTTTGAGGCCGGCTACTTTTTTGCGGCAAAACCGACTCGTGCTGATCTTGATCTTTAATTTCGTGAGCGATTTCAGACAGAGCGTTGTCCAATTCCACTGCATTTTGAAACCGCTCTGAAGGGTGTCGCGCCAGTGCCTTGGAAATGCATTCATCCACCGAAGGCGGCACCGCTACCCCACGCTCTGTGGGCAAGGCAAAACGTCCCAAGGGCAAATCGCCGGTCATGAGCTCATAGAGCATGACCCCACATGAATAAATGTCTGCCCGATGGTCCACCCTTTTGGCATCCACCCGTTGTTCGGGTGCCATGTAATTCACGGTCCCCATGGTGATGGCGCTCTTGGTGAGGTTGGGATGGGGGTCGTGTGCTTCGTCCACCATCCCGGCCAACCCAAAATCCACCAGGACCAACTCTTCATCGGGGTGGGTGGCATTGACGCCTTCAGGGCGACGCACCAAAACATTTTCGGGCTTGAGGTCACGGTGAATGACCCCGCGATCATGGGCAGCCGCTAGCGCCTGAACGATCTGTCTGGCGTATTTGAGCGCACGTTTTGGTTGCAAGGCCCCGTCGCGCAATAACCGTCGCAAAGGCAATCCGTGGACATATTCCATGCACAAATAGTGAACCCCGTTGACCTCTCCGCTGTCTAAAATGGAAACCACGCCACTGTGATGCACCGCTCGCAAGGCCGCCGCTTCACGGGCAAAACGCATCACGAAATCCGGCCGCGATGCCAGTTCTTCGGCCAAAATTTTCACCGCCGCATCGCGACCAGAGGCCAAGTGTCGTGCCCGAAAGA
This sequence comes from Myxococcales bacterium, assembly GCA_002721815.1. Lineage (GTDB taxonomy): Bacteria > Myxococcota > UBA727 > UBA727. Next base: position 33,808 of record PBLQ01000008.1, on the reverse strand, counting down.
CCGCCCCCATCGCGCCTTTGCCCACCTGCTCTAGAATCTCGTAGCCTTCAATCTCCAACTCGATGTCTGGCGCTGGCGCGGGTGGTTTTTGTCGCCGGGCCACTTGCGTTTGGTCAGGCTTCTTCGCGGCCTCGGGCATTTCTTCCGCATCGGCAGATGCTTCTTTTTCACTCTTGATGCTCACTTGGGGAGGCACCTGAAATTGGGGTTCCTCCTCGGGAATAGAGGGTTTGCTCGCCGGGATATGCGGATTTTTCGTTTGCTGGTAACGCTTCTCCAGCGCAGGGTGCAATCCCAAATCGGCCACGGCTTCTGAATTATCAACCGCCATGGTGCCCCCACACCGATTACACGGCATGAGCCCACCATTTTTCACATTGCGTTTGTCGTAAACTTCGTGGCCACAATCCCGGCAACGCAGCTTCATTTATCGCTCCATGTCCGGGGTGGAAGGCATTTCAAAGACTTGAACTGGATGATCAATGCCTTTGATTTGAATGGCAGGCAATTCATTGAAAGAGATACCATCTCGCTCGCAAGCCTCTTTGGTGTCAGGACATACCAACACCTGTCCAGCGACCGCTTTATCGCACAACCGAGAGGCCAAATTCACAGGATCGCCAATGACGGTGAAATCCTGTCGTCGATTTCCACCGATTCCCCCCGCCACGACTTTGCCCGTGGCGATTCCAAACCCAGTTTGCAAAGGCGATTCCCCCCTAGCCACCCGGTTCTTATTCACCACTTCGTCGAGTACTTGTCGCATGCGATCTGCCGCTTTCGCCGCAAAGAACGCATCGGTTTCCGACTGCACCGGCGTCCCCCATACCGCCATGAGGCCATCACCCATGAACTTATCAAGCGTTCCGCCGTAGGCGAAAACCACTTCCACCACTTGCTCGAAATATTCATTGAGCAGTCCCACCACATTTTGAGGGGGCATGCCCTTGGACATTTTTGTGAAACCTCGAATATCTGAAAATAAAACGGTTGTGGTCACCAACTCGCCCTCTGGTAACAGTTCGACCCCTTGCTTGATGACTTTTTCCACCAAGGCGGGTGACAGGAAACGCGATAACGACGTTCGCATGCGAGAGTCTTCTTGTACTTGATGCAACAACTGGGCGTTGGCCACGGCGAGTGCTGCCGGTTGGGCAATGGAGGATAAGAGCGCCAGGTCCGATTCGCTGTATGCGCCTGCTGCCAAAGAGGAAGACAGGTGAATCATGCCAAGGATTTCACCTTGAATCATCAGGGGTACGCAAAGGGCGGACCGAATGGAGCGCCCCACCACGGTGGCACTGCGTGAGAACTGGTTATCGGCCATGGCGTCGGAGGTCAGAAGCGCCTCACCTGTTTCATTCACCCTATCCAAAATCATTTTGGGGATACGTACCTCGCCGTGCTCATTGTTCCCTACGGCAGCGAAAGGTTCTAACTCCCCTTTGATATTTTTGAGAACGATGATGGCGGTGTCGGCTTGAAGAACTTCTAAAATACCTTCTACAATGGAATGAGCCAAACGTTTGAGATCCGTTTCAAGGCCCACATTGCGTGCCACCTCATACGCCACCCGCAGGCGTTCATAATTGCGCCGCACCACCCTTTCATCATTCAGCTTTTCCACTGGTAAAAAGCCGGTATCCTCGGACAAGGCGACGAATTGCGTGGAGTTTTCTTTGAAATCAGCCGTGTTCAGCACCACGGTGAGTTCTTCTTTATTGGGCAACGTTTCAACGCGTTCCATTCCCAAAAGCGAAATTACACCGGTCATGGGCCGGGACAACTCTGACTCGGACTCTGATGATTCGATGAGTACCAAGTTGGCACCACCGATCTGAATTTTGTCGTGCACCGACAAAAGATGTTTCTTCACCAGCTGACCATTAACGAAGGTCCCATTGGCCGAATCCATATCTGACAGCAAAATCCCGGCCGTGGTGGCCTCCAGTTTACAGTGAACTTTTGAAACCTCGGGATCGCGGATTTGAAGGTGGTTGGCACTCTGACGACCAATCTGGGTCACCAAATCTGTGAGATAAAAAATATGGCTCTTTCCATTGGAAAGGGTCACATTGAGGGCGCCAAAAGTACTTTCGTCCAGCCCCACCTTGAGCGTATCTTTTTGTGTATTTTTGTCGTTACCAAACAGGGACACTGCAGACCTCTCGATATGCCATGTAACACCCCATGCGGGCGGTGTTGCAGGCTGCCCTAGGTCTAACACCCACGGGGAGTTCTCCGCAAACTAACGGCCCTTTATTGTTAGAAAAAACACATGATTAGCCCCAAATGACCGCCGCTGCGCCTCGCGACCTAGGGACTCGGGCTGGCCTTTAACGTCGTTGGAATTTCACTTGGCCACCCCGCTGCTTGAGCATCAAAGGCGGCACTTCCAGCTGAAACTGGTACCAAGGCTCCCCGTACCCCTTCATGACCATCTTTTTCCCGTTTTGAAGATTGAGGAGGTTCGTATTGAGCTTGTCATCCTTGTCGCCCAATTCTTTTTGGCCGCGATTGAGGATTTCGATGGCCTTATCCGCGTTTCCAGACTTCCAATGTAAATAGGCCCAAAGCCCCCACAGCAACCCCTGCTTTCCAGCACGCTTAGAGGCGCTTTCGAAGGTGGAATCCATGGCATCCAAATCTTTCTTTTTGTAATGCAATACCCCGAGCATGGCCCTTGGCTCCCAGGCCTGCTGCACGAACCCTTTGCTGCTCACCTCTAAAAATGGCCGGGCCTTTTCGTATTCTTTGAGATTGAAATACAAGACCCCGATTTGGCCGCTCAGGCCCCGCTCCACAAAAAGGGCTTTGTTTTTGAACTCATCTTTCACTTCTTGGATTTTTTGAATGGCGGTGAGCAACCGCTGGCGCACCATTTTTTCACGCTGTTCCGGGGATCGAGCCTGAGCGGGTCGGTTCATTTCCTGGGACAAGACCAACATCCGGGCTTGCAGGGCCTTTCCCACGCGGCGGTTCATCAGAAAAAACACCACCACGAAAATGAAAATTGCTGGGAAAATCGNCGCCTTCCAACTAATCGCTAAAGTTACAGCTAAACCGATCAAAAAGGCGCTCACAAACGCCCAAACCACCACCAACATAAAATCTCCTCATGAAATCTGCCTTTGGAGTTATGCCCCATTAGGGCTCCGGTTCAAGGGGTCTTGGGGGGTCTGTAGTGGGTTTTCTTATAAACCCGCAGTGAGCGCACCCGGAATTAGCGAAATTGCTTCAAATATTGGGCACTTTTGGTGGGACCAAACCCCAATTCTCGCCATTGTTTCAAGAATGGCAAGGCCAGTTGTTTCTGCATTTTCACGGAAACAGCCGGTAAACCGAGCATGGGCGCGCTCAACAACTGATGGGCGATGGGCACCAACTCAGGGTTCGCCCATTCTGAAACCGGTGCCAGCAAACCCTGGGCCGCCAAAAACCGCAGTTCATAGGCGCGCAAAAGACAGCCATCGCCTTTACCAGCAGCCAAAACCATCAGAGCCTCTGATAACAAGTGATAAACCTCAGTTTCTGGATGCGCATGGGGCAGCATCATTTCGCTGATTTCTAACAGGTATGCGGCTCGCCCCCATTGGATGGGGTCTTTGGCCAAAGAGAGAAATCCTTCGAGGATCTCCATGTGTCCCACTTTCGGCATGGCGGTTTCTGAAGGAATCTTAAATGAAAAATGGGCTCGGGCCGGACACAGGACATTGCGTAAGTCCAACTTGGCCGCAAATTGAGGTGCACTTTTTTTACCGATGAAAACCGCCCGAATGCCGTTATGCGCGAAAAAGACTTGGGCCACTTGCCCCTTCTCACTGTGGGGGGTGAGCTTAAGAATCAGGCCTTCCTCTTCATGCAAGCGCTTCGGTTGCCAAAGTAACCTTTGCGCAGACTCGGATTCAGTTACTGTAAGAGTTTGAGAGATTTCGCGCATTCATCCGCCACTGTTTCGCCGGGGTATTCTTCCATGCACTGGGAAAATACTTTTAAAGCAGACTGATTGTCCCCAACCTTCAAGCGGTACATCCCTAATCGATATAAAGCCCTGGCAAATAGAGAGTTTGGGATAAAGCCTTTCAATTCTTTCTGCTGGCAATGGTTAAAGAAGCGCTCGAGGGTTGTAATGGACTTGCCCAGTTCTCCAGTGTTTTCATAAACCTCGGCCAATTGGGGATACGCACCACACAGATTGGGGTCTTGCTTGAGCGCTTGGGTGAAATGAGCGATGGCTTTTTCGTGATTGCCCAGTCGGAAATGGGCCAGTCCCAAGTTCTTTTCCGCATAGTGAGGCGTGCGATACAGAAGGTTCTTTCGCGCCTTTTCTAGGTGAGGCAATGCCTCTTCGGGACGTCCGGCCTCAATCAAAACGGCCGCCAAAAGGTTCTCGGCTTGTGGAAGCAACTCCTGATCTTTCTCCAGTTCCAGGACTTGCCGCAAATGAAACTCAGCCTGCTCGGTACGTCCAAACCCCGTAAAATAGGCGATGCCCAGCANGTAGTGCACCTGGGGCGCTTTGGGATTAAGTTTGACCGCTTTTTGTAGGTCTTTAAGGGCTTCGCGATATTCCTTTTGAGCGATGAGTGCCTTAGCACCACTATACAGCGCCTTTGCCTCTTCGGTCTCTTTGGGCGTGGGCCCGTGCACACATCCGAGCACCAGCAAAGCAAATAAACAGGTGGCGATGCGCAAAATGACTCCTACTGACCGACCAAAACGAATTCGTCGGAAAAATTGCCTGCTTCAGCAGCATTACGCTGGTATTCCACGAGAGGCTTATCGATGATCACTTGGTCGTTGGTCATCTTCCCCTGCCCAATAATTAAGTTCATCACGTGACTGACCGAGCCTAACTTTTGCCCGTCGCCTTCACTTTTGGTGGCCACCAAGGTCACATTATTCTGCCCTTTTTTGAGGTGCCGACTCACTTCAAACACCACCTGGGGCTGATCACTGGAAATCCGTCGAACCCAGATCGCATTGATCAAAACATCTACATCGTAGCGAACTTGCGTGGGGAAGTTGCTTTCGGCCACCAGGAAATACCGTTGGCTCACCGGCCCCTGAGCCACGGGATCGGTTGCTTGTTTGCGGGTTTCTACCTTAAAGCCCTTGGCTGCAATATGAACATCGCCATTGGCTTTGATCACCACATCGCAATTTTTAAATTCTTGGTTCGTAACCCCATCGATGTTGACCCCGTTCAGGAAAATACGGGCTGCTTGAGCTGTACCCGCCAGTCCCAGTGCCACAGCGCAAGCCAGAAACGCCCTAAGCGCCTGTTTTTTATAGATTCCCATTAGCTTCAGCTCCTTTTTGCCTTCATTCACCTTCACGATGATCTGGCATTGAGACGCTCCAAAAGGGGGTTTCATTTCCTTTTATTTCGGTTTCCTTTTATTTTTTAACGCCTTTTTATGCAATGAGAACCGGTATTTTCGACGTTTAAGGGGGCAAAAAAAGTGACCTCAAAAGAGCCTTGGGTTATATCCCTATAAAATTTGAGTTAAATGTCGTGAAATCAATGTTTAAGTGTTGAACACTTTTAAGATTTTTTGCTAGGGTTTGCCGGCTCAAAAGAACAGATGAGGAACCAACATGACAGAAAAACAGGAGGGTGGCCAAGTGACCGCTTCCAATAATCTCCCCCAACAGGGCAACTTTCAAAACCACGCTTACGCCAGTCTTTTGGCCAGCATGTGGCGCAACAACTTCACCGGTGCATTGAACATGCAACAAGGTGATATCGAAAGAGTAACTTTTTTCAAAAATGGCAGTCCCGTCGGCCAAAGCAGCAGCGAGCCAGGGGATCCCATTGGTAAGGTTTTGGTGGAAAACAACATCATCACCTCAGAAGAGTACCTTCGGGCCGCTACCCACATGGTTGAAAAAGGGATTCAACTCTCAGCCGCACTGGTCGACTTAGACCTCGTGGACAAAGAGACCTTGCACCTCGAAAGCCGCAAGTTCACGCGTAAGAACATCATCACCTTCTTTTCTTTAGAAGAAGGAAAGTTTGAAACACGCGCGGGCGCTACACCAGGTAAAGATGCCCAAATCTTCGACTTTGGTCCTGGCGAAATTTTTGTGGATGGCTTTAAAGAGTTCGCCGACAGCGCATCCATGCTCGCCGTCTATCAAACCCACGACGAGACCTTTTTGGCCACCAACCAAAACTTCGTAGCGCTTCGTCCAAGGTTGGGCTTGTCCACGCGAGATGATATCTTTATTCGTTATCTCGGGAAGGCCTACACCGTAGAAGATGCAGCCAACATGGCCAACATGAATCACGAAGAAGTGGGTCGCTTATTGGCCGCACTCCTTGCTGTGAACGCAGTCGAAGAGCGTAAACCCTCTTTGGAACTGTTTCAAGCACGCCTCATCGAAGAAAAGCGACGGCACCAAGACGAAGTGACCCAGCTGCGCGAAGAAATGACCACCCGTGAAAAGCGTTTGTTCGATGCCTTCGAAAGAGTGCTCAGCAAACTTGATGACGTGGTGGGCGGCTCCGGTGGCTCACTGGCCGGCACCCTGCAAGAAGGGGTCGGATCTCTGATACCACAATCCTCTGGCACCCTGGTCATGGGCAGTGGTGGCGCAGACGATGATGAGCAAACCGTGCAAACCGAAGTCCTGAACCTGGACGGCGGCAGCCCCGCCAACGTATCTGCCGAAGACGCACTGGACGCGCTGGGCGATGGTGAAGGTGGTGAAGAAGCACAAGCAGAAAGCCGTTTCAAAGAAGGAATGGCGTTGGCGCAAGAAGGCAAGCTCGACGAGGCGGAAAGCGCCTTGCGTGATGCACTTCGTCTCGATGCATCCCGACCAGAGTTCCTGATGACCTTGGCGGAAATCTTGTTGCAAAATCCCAAGTACGATCGCAGCGGCACGTTGCCCGTGGTTCGTTCTTTGTTGGATCGTGCGGTTCAGATCGACCCTGAACACGAAGGGGTTACCGAGTTTCGCGACAAGGTGGCTGCGGAAATGTCGCAGGCATAATCGCCCTACCCCGGTGAACATTAAAAAAGCGCTCTTTCACGAGCGCTTTTTTTTATGCCAAAGACTGGACGAATCGTTGCAGGCCCGCAAAGCCAGCCTTCAGATTGTCTTCGGACGCAGCCAGACTGAAACGCAAAGTCCCGGGTGCGCCAAATGCTGAGCCAGGCACCCCTGCGACGTACTGTTGCTCTAACAACGCAGTGGCAAATTCAACGTCGTCGGCCATGCCACCATCGCCACATAATGAACTCACATCTACCAGTGCGTAAAATGCCCCTTCTGGTTTCACCGCGGTGACGCCATCAGTAGCACCCACCAAATCCATAAACAAATCACGCCGCTGACGAAAGGTATCTCGCATGCCAGCCATCTCTGTTTTCAAAACCTCAGGCTCATCAAAAGCATAGGCCGCAGCCATTTGTGCCACAGCAGCCGTGCAAGTGTATCTTTGCGATTGAAATTTAGACATGGCACCAATGACTTGTGCTGGACCGGCCGTGATGCCCACGCGCCATCCTGTCATGGCATATCCCTTTGAAACACCCGTAACCAAAAGCGTTCGCGATCGCATGTCTTCATCGATAGAGGCCACCGAGAAATGGGGTTCATCGTCAAACACGAGATGCTCATAAATCTCGTCAGACAAAACCCAGAGATTGTGTTGCTGAGCCCGCATGGCCAGTTCTCGTAATAATGCCTCGGGCCAGACCACGCCGGTGGGGTTGGTTGGCGTGTTCAGAATGATCATTTTGGTACGGTCTGTAATGGCCGCATCTAAATCACCCATGGTCGGCAAATATGCATTTTCGCGACTGCCCTCCACCACCACAGGCGTCGCGCCAGTGAGTTCTATTTGCACCGGGTAAGAGACCCAAAAAGGCGAAAATATAATCACTTCGTCACCGGGGCCCACTAAACATTCTAAAGCCGTTGCAATGGCCGCCTTCGCGCCCACCGCATGAATAATCTCGTTTGCTTCGTAGCGCACGCCCTGATCCCGTTCGATCTTTTTCTGGCTTGCCTTGATCAAAGCATCCATCCCTCTGACGGGAGTGTATCGGGTGGCCCCTTCATCCAAAGCGCGCTTGGCCGCATCAATGATGCATTGGGGCGTTCCAAAATCAGGCTCACCGGCACTGAGATCGATCACATCGTGACCTTCGTCGCGCAGCGCCTTTGCTTTCGCTTTAACGCCTAAAGTGGCCGAGGGTTTAATATTCGAAACGCGGGGGTGAAGTTGTAAAGATGCCATTCGACTGCCCTATTTTTTCTATTTCTGAGAGAACTTTTTGATCAACGCTTGGTTCACGTTATCTGGCACCATGTCTTTAACGTCACCCCCATAGGATGCAACCTCTCTGACCAACTTAGATGATAAATAAAAATTATCGCTTCCAGTCATCATGAACATGGTCTCGATATTGGGTGCCAACTGTCGATTCATGGTGGCCAATTGAAACTCATATTCAAAATCGCTGACCGCACGCAAGCCCCGCAGCAAAACCTTGCCGCCCTTCTTGGCCACGTAGTCCACCAACAAACCGTCGAAGGAGTCCAAACTGATGCTGGGCATATGACCGACGCAATCCTGTAAGAGGGTCAACCGCTCTTCCAACGTAAACAAATGATGTTTTTGCGGGTTGTTGGCCACGGCCACCACCACATGATCAAAGATCTCCACACCACGCTGAATGATATCCAGATGGCCGCGGGTGGGCGGATCGAAACTTCCGGGATAAATGGCCATTTCGGTCATGGGGTTTCCTTTCTCAGCCAAAGGAGGCGGGTTTTTCCATAACACCGATCCCAAACCACATCAAAACCGGTGGGCCCCTCAAACTGGCGCTTTTTGGACCGCTCCACAACCACCAACCCCTCAGGCGCCAAATGCTGGGCCAAATTTGGCCAAAATTCGTCCTGAAAATCGGTATCATACGGAGGGTCAACGAAGATGAGGTCATAAGATTTACCCCGGCTCTTTTGGACCCACGAATAGGCATTGGTGGCCAAACATTGGGTTTCGTCCTGGGCATTGAGCTTTTGAAGGTTTTGGGCGAGCTGCTGGATACAACTCTCATCACGCTCCACAAAGGTAGCGTGCTCAGCACCACGGGACAGCGCTTCGATGCCCAAAGCCCCGCTGCCAGCAAATAAATCGAGAACTTGTGCCCCTGCCACACTGTCACCCAAAGCGGAAAACAAGGCTTCTCGGGCTCTGTCACTGGTCGGTCTTGTGATGCCCGCGTCTGCGGCTGCAGCCAACGGTAATTTTCGACGAGCCCATTTTCCAGCGATCACACGCAGTTGCCCAGCCATCTCAAGCCCCCTGTTTTTCGTGCATTTGAAAATGTGTAAAAATAGGCCGACCGGTTTCATCCGTAACGCGCCCCTCAACCCCTTGGTCACTGTTGTCCCACATTAAATCCAAATGACCCACGGCCATGGCAGGCTGGCCACACATCACATGGAGTGCGTGTACCGTTGGGAGCAACTTTTGGCCTTCGAACCAGAGCGCCGCAAACACAAAAAAATCATTGAGAATACGTCTGGGAAAGCCCATCGCTTGGGCAAACTCGTCATTGGAATAGATGGGGTCTGGCCAAGACAACGCCTCCAAAAATTGTTTGTATCGCTCATGTGCGTTGGGCCAGTCCACTTTTCGTTGTTGAGAGAAAATGGATTCCTCGACCGGTTGCGGCTTGGATCGTGGGGCCCGTTGGCAGTATTCCAGCTCGTATTCCGCCACCAATTCTCCTCGACAAAAGGCTTGTAGGCCGACATGCAGCTTGGCTTGCTTGTCCCCCTCTGTCCATTGGTGTTGGTTTTGCCAGACCACGGGCTGCGACACGTCAAATTCGCCATGCGATGTAAAACCATAGCGGGTCGGTAAAAACTTCATGAAGTCAATACAGCTCGGCGCATTCAAGGTGTGTGTGGCCGCTAAAGCCAGCGCTTGTTCAAAACCCCAAATTGCCGAAAGGTTTTGTGGCAACCCATCGAACAAATTTTGAAGCGCGGTATGTCGTTGCTCCCAGTGCCAAGTCTGCGTTGTCATATTAAAAGATCTCCACGGTTTCGCCTAACGCCGACAAAGCCACGGAGAACCGTATCTCTGGGTCGGTTCGATTGGGCCAAAAGCGAACGCTGGTTTCCAATGACATACAATCACAAGGTGCCGTCCATTGCACTTTACCGCCATGGGTTAATAAATAAAATGGGGCGTCCCAATTATTTAGATTGAACGTGGGCGAAGAAAAGGCCGTTTCATAGGTGAGTCGCAGGCGCCTTACGTTGAGTAACGTTATTTTGGCATCCAGACGATCGCGCACGTGCAAATTGTCGGGTTGCGAAATAGACCAACCGGCGAGGGCCTCGTCTTGGTGTCGGTAAAACAGCCTTGGTCGGTCCTCGTTAATTCGCCACCACCCCAAGTAAAGATTGAGTTTGGCAAATAAAGGCATGCGGTATTTAAATCGAAACCCATCGATGTGGGCTGAAGATGTTTTACCCATGCCCTCCCAGGATAACTGCCAATCTCCGTTCCTCCAATTGAGGTCCATGTACCATGTGGGGTCGAGAGTCACTTCAGTGGGGTTCCCTACAGCCGTTTTTAAACTTAGATACCTGGAAGGTGTTTTGGTCGGAAAAATTTTCTGAGTTAACGACGTAGAGACTTCTCCCCCTTCCAGTAAACGGTCATCTGAATCAAAAGGCATGTACTGTTCATTGGCGGCCCAAGGCACTTGCGTCAAAAGCAATTCTGGAACCACTTCGTGCAAATAACGGGTGTTCAAAATTTTTCCTTCGCCAATTAATCTCGAACGAACACCACTGGACAAAACACCGAATCCCAACAATCCATTTTCACGTGTGTCATAGTCCAGCTGTTGGGCACCTCTTAATTTCGCTTTCGCGAACATGGTCCCCCATTTTTCCCCATGGTGTAATGCCAACTCACCATGTGCAAAGAGTCGCTCCCCCACACTCCTAACCAAATCTCGGTCTTGGATATCCCCCATGGGCGCCACAAAGTCAGTGCCCATTTGAAACGCACCAAACAGTGGCCCCGCCAATTGTTCGGTGGCTGTTCCCAGTCGACCTCTTAAAACTTCTTGCGCCCGAATAGCCACCCCGCCATCTAGAAAAGAAAAGTTGCTTTGGCGAAAATCCTGGAAGAACGCCGAAGATAAGCTCGCGACCCATTGATCTTCGCTCCAGGAAGTTTGAACGCCTGAACGGGTATAAGCCAACACACGCTCGCCAAACTGTGCCGCTAGTTCGTTGGGAACCCGCTTATCCGTCACCCCACGCATGTCCATGTGAAGCCGCGCACGCTTCGCCCACCGGCCCGTATGTTTGATGCGCGCAGCGATACGGTGAATGGGCTCCTCTGAGTCCAAATGGTCTAGGGCCGCCAATTGGTCATGCTGCCAAATCATGTTCACCTGCCCCACTTGGCCTTTGATGGGATGCCAACGCAACTCCCCTTCGAAACGAGCCCCACGGTTTAAAACAAAGCCGGGCGCCAAAGTGGTGTCCAATGATGGCCCCAACGTAAGGTACAGAGGTTGAAGCAACCAAAATCCATCACGAAGCTGAAACACCGTCGGTAAAATCCCAGAGCGCCGGGTGCCGATGGGAATCCAAGCCACCGGTAACCATCCCATGGGCATGCCAAAAACCTCAAAGACCGGCATGGTCAACTGCAGGTCTTGATTCTTTTGAAGCGCTAATTTCTGCACACGAACGGCCCAAGCGGGTTCTTGGTCGGGCTCGCATGCACAGGGTGATGCCCAAGCATTCTTCACCAATAAGTTGGGCTCCCCCAATGACGGTAGAAATTCACCATACAACTGCTCGCCTGAGACCATCAGCATGCGACCCTTGCTTTGCATGGGCCCATAGGTCTGGGCTTTATTTTTGGCCATGATGGCTTCTTTGTCCTTGCCGTACAAAGCAAGGATCAAGGGTCCCGTGTTGGCGGTTTGGTCTTGCAGGTCTATCTCAATGCCATCACAAACCACCACGGTGGGTCCATTGCGCATAATGGCACGCCCCACCGCCACTGCCTTTTGCGTTTTGGGCTCCAAACGAATTTCTTGGGCAAGCAACTCGATGGCTCCCACTTTTAAACTCACCGAGCCTTGGGCCACGATGACCTCACCCTCTGACCGCATTTTCTCAGCCCACAGATTAATGAGCCGGTTTTGCAGCTTCAGGGTGGTCATGATCTTTTTGGTTAAGGGATTCTCGGGGGCTTCGGGCATGGCCTCCTTCAACAAACGTTCGACCTCCTCAGGGCTAAAGTCTTGTTGGGGAGCCTTGGGCATGTCGGAAGCGTACAACTGGGAAGCCCCCAAGCAAGCCAACAATCCAATTATGCGTATCGCCGAAACCATAGGGCTTTCATAACCAGAAACGCCGAAAATTGCATTGGGTCTGATCATAAGGTTTAGCATTTCACCACCCCACCAAAGGCGGGCGTGCTCACGCTATTGGGGCTCACCCAAAGGCGGGAGGCTGTCTGCACCCTGCGCAGGTGCTGGCGCCTCGCTTGGGTTCGCTGGGGCCGGAGATGATGGTGGCGTGGCCGAATCGGGGCTTGCCGGCGCTTCCGGCGCAGGAGGTGGTGCTGTTTTGTTGAACATCAAAACAATGTCGCGCCCTTCCACTTTCACGCTGTAAGGCATTTGCTGTCGAATTTCCACCACGATGCGGATGTGCGGCGAAATGTCATCGATGACCGTCGGTGTGATCATGGTGACAGGGCTGTCGAAATAGGAGGTGTCCAAAAATCGCCGGTTGTTCATGATGGGAATAGTGGCGTTTTGAATCTCCAGCACCACGGTACTGGGACCCTCTTCATAGATTTTGTACTTCGCCTCGTCATTGAGCCGAGCAAAAATACGCGACATGAAGTTGTTATTTTGAAACCCAATATAGCTCATGATGCGATTGCCGTTGACGCCCACACCGGGCAAATCTTCCACTTGTGACGGTAAGAACGACCACCAAATCACTTCAGCCTTACTGGGCTGAACGGGCGTCATGACAAATAACAGGGCAATAAAAGGCGCAATAAACCTTCGCATATCCAAAACTCCTACGGGGCAAGAGAATACCAAGGATTACGACCGATCTCCAGGAAACGGCCACCCACTGGGCGGTCAAAGCTAAAACATTGGAAATTGGGGGTCTAATGGGATTTCACGCCACTTTGAGAGTGCTTCACCGGCCAAATAAAGGGATCCCGCCACACAAACAGCGCCATCTGGTTGCAAGGCCTCCTGGGCGATGGCCATGGCCTCATCCAGATCAGCACACGCCCTCACCTCTTTAAAACCCTCTTTCAAACCCGCGTGGATATCTGCAATGGGCAGTGCGCGGGGCATTTGTGGGGCCACCGCCAACACCATTTGGGGCTTAAACGAAGGTGGCCAAGCCCGCGCCCATTCCGCAGGATCGTGCCCCCTGGCAAACCCCGCAATCATGCACCAGGTTCGACCGCTCCATTGCTCTGTTCCCATCAGGGTGCGCGCTAATGAGGTAACACCGGCTGGGTTATGGGCACCATCCACCACCACCAAAGGTTCATGGCTCACCACATCGCAGCGCCCCGGCCAATGTCCAGTGCGTGCCACCTCAGCCACTTGCAAAGCTGTAAGCGAAAAGCCTGCAGCCAAACAGGCTTGGACCGCCACCGCAAAATTCTGTTGCTGGTGGGCGCCGATCATACTCAACGCTGGAATTTGGAATTCAAAGTCTGAACCTTTGAGGGTAAAATCTGCTTGGTCTTTGGAACAGATGGAAAAGTCGCGATCCATGGCAAGCCATTGGGCCCCTCGCGCTTGCACCGTTGTTCGAAGCACATCGTCGGCCTCAACCGTTTGGGGCGAAGAAACCACCACACCATGCGGTTTGATGATACCACATTTTTCCTTAGCGATGGAAGTCAGGTCGGGACCCAAAAACTGCTGGTGATCTAAGGCGACGGGCGTCACCACCGACACCAACGGTGCCACCACATTGGTAGCATCGAGCCTTCCACCCAAACCGACCTCTACCACCGCCACATCCACACCTTGTTCAGCGAAATAGCAAAATGCCATGGCGACCATGCGTTCAAAAAATGTAGGAGGGTCATCTAAAGCCAAGGTGGCTTGATACACCTTTTCTTCTAGCGCAATAAAATTGTGCTGGCTCACCCACTCGCCATTGATTTGAATTCGTTCCCGCGCTGAGCACAAATGCGGGCTGGTGGTCAAAGCGATTTTTCTGTTTTCGGTGCGCAATAATTCAGAGATAAATAGAGCGGTGCTGCCCTTCCCGTTGGTGCCCGCCACGTGAATCGTTTTAAACGCACAATGCGGGTTACCCAAGGCATCGAGTAAGCCATACATGCGCTCCAACCCCAATCGAGGCGATGACGGAACGGTTAACAAACGCTGCAATGCCGCAGCATAAAGGGTATCAGAAGACATTTATTTGGAAGTGGCAGTAAAAACGCCGTCCCAGGTTTCACCCTCAGGAACCGGTGGGTTTTCACGGTACATTCTACAACGTTCAATAAAAATGTGTGACGGCGTCGTCTTACAACCTCGTTCACGATCGGGATGGAAAGGTTCCAAATCGAGACACGCCGTGTACAATGCTTCGGCCTCATCCCACTTCATGGCAACAAAAGCCTCCCGCGCTTCATTGAATTTAGCCACCAGTTGATTCAGTTGCTCACTGTCGTTCTCTTTGGTGGTCAACAATTCGTGGGTAATGACCGGTTCAGATCTCCCCATAACCCGTACCTTATCGATCAAGCGCGATACAAAATTCTCCGGTCCCGCTTGAAGCAAAGTTTGCTCAGAGCACATGGTGAACACACCATATTGCTTGGCCCCGCTTTCAAGACGTGCAGCCGTATTCACCGCGTCACCCATCATGGTGTAATTCATGCGCATGGCGGATCCCATATTACCTGTGACGATTTGGCCCGAGTTCAACCCGATACGCATCCGCATGTGGTGTACAATTTCTGGCCACTTGTCGCCTTCTTGTTGCCATTTCACACGCAACCCACCCAGAGTATCCTGCATCGCCAAAGCCGTCTCACAAGCACTCCGAGCATGGTTTTCGAGCTTCATGGGCGCACCAAAAAACGCGATAATCGCATCCCCTTCGTATTTGTCTAAGGTCCCTCGATGCGCTACCAAGATGTCGGTCATGGCGGTTAGATACTCGTTCAACAACTCAACCAGTTTGGTGGGGGAGCCAATTTTTTCCGAGAATGTTGAAAAGGCTGCGATGTCCGTAAAATAGGCCGTCAGATTGCCTTCACTGCCCCCCAGTTGAGGCATTTGCTTAGAATCTACCATTTGGTCGATGAGCTCGGGTGAGATGTAGTTCTTGAACATATTGGTCAACATGCGCTTGTCTTTGTTCTCAACCAGGTATCCCCAAACAGTCGCCCAGGCCCAAGTAAAAAAGATTTGGCTCTGCAAGGGGATTTGGTGGAACCACATGTTGTCTCTAAAGAAGAGATACTGGTCAATCATGTACCAGCCCACCATCATCAAGGCCACGAGTAGGGTTCGTTTTTCAATCGACAAACGAGGTAACAAAAGCCCCATCAACAAGGCCAAAGCTAATGACAATGCCATCTCGTACAGTACCATGGTGGAATCTCGACGCAGCGGTGTGCCATCGATCATGTTCTGAATGGCGGCCGCATGTACCTCTACCCCAGGAACCATGCTAGAGAACGGGGTCACCCGTTGGTCGAAGGTGCCAAGCGCTGTTACAGCGATCAAAATCACTTTGCCTTTGGCTAACTTAGGGTCGAATTGATTATCGTAAATATCCACCAACGAAATGTGATCGAAAACTCCCCCTTCCATATCGCCCTCTTCCACATTTGCCGCTGATGGACCGTAATAATTCACCTGTAGAGAACCATCGAGCGATACCGGCAGCTGCAACTTTGCGCCTTCAGGAAATAAATACACGTTGCTCAGACCGCGACTTTCCACCTCGTGCTGAATCAAAGCGGGCTCAGCACCAAAATACAGCTGTACGGCGTTTAATGACAGGGAGCCTAGGAAGCCATCTTTATAACGGAAAACCAAAGGCACACGCCGCGCCACTCCATCTGAATCCGGCACCACGGAGAAGAAGCCCAAATATTCAGCCCCTTCGATAAACTCGTCTCGAGGCAATGTGAGATAGCCTTTGACCTCGCGAACAAAATGTAAATCACCGGCCTGCGCATTCTCGGCGGGTTTGGCTCGGTAGTTGAGTTGCTTATTCCCATCCAAATCAATTTCTTCACTCACCAATCCAGTTGCATATCCCTCAATAATTCCACCGAAGTCCATGAGTTGATTGTAAGCCGCCTCGTTTCTTTGTTCGATGTCCTCTTCACCGCCACCTTCATGTCGGGCGATATAACCCTGCACAACCCGGTTGGAATATTCTTCAAACGCCCCTGCCAGTTTTTGATCGGGCGTGGTCTCGTTTTCAATCGACGAAGAAGTCTGTACGAGATTTTGTAACTGCTCCATCGCTTCGGAAAAAGCGATCTGATTGGCCACTGGCATGAGGCGCTTGTCTTTGTCTACGCCCACCTCTTTAAAAGCTTCGAGCACTGCCTGTGGGTTCGTCTCGGCCACGAAGTTTTTGGCCCCATGCAGGGGGGTGAGGGTTTCATCAGAGAACACCATATCAAAGGCCACTACATCGGCCCCCGCGTCTACCAGGTTCTTAATAATGGGTGGCCAAATAGAGCGATCCCAAGGCCAACGCCCAAAACGTTCGATGGTGCGATCATCGCCAGCGCCAATAGCCACTTTGGTCTCCGTATTGAGACGACCCCGATGAATGAATTTAAAGTCTAAAATCTTTTGTTCTAAACGACCAATCGGTGTTTCTCGGAAAAGATCCGAACGCACATTTGAAAAGAAAATAAGGGTCATGGACGCCAAGCCAATCGCGATGGCGATACGCATAGTGGATAAATGAAAAAAGAAGTTATAAGCGCGTTTCAGCATGTGGTTAATCCTTAAAGGTTCCCCTCTTGGAAAGTATTTATTTGCTCAAAAGTATTTCTCCCCACACCCGTTTCATTATTGGATAAAACTTGAACGTGCCATTTGAGTCGTCGCAGATCCTCGGCATTGTCCACGTCATACCAAAAAGGCAACAAATGGGGTTGAATCTCGGCCCGTTGTAGATGGGCGATCGTTTCGCTCATCACCGATGCAGTAGACCAATTAATGTTTTCGAAAATAGGTGGCACTTCATCTCTCGCACCCACCAACCAGTAACCGCCGTCAAAGGTCGGTCCCAAAACCATTGGGTGCCAATCCAACGCGAAGAAAGCTTCGCGGACCAAGTGCACGGGTAAGGTGGGACTGTCTGCGCCAATGATGCAAACCCGGTCCGCCCCATCGGTCAATTCTTGGGTGATGCAATTGCGCATGCGTTCCCCTAAATCATGGCCGTCTTGGAATCGGATTTCGTGTTCAGCCCATGGTGGGTTTTCAACATCCGTTTTGGTGGCCAAATAGACGCGAACACGTTTGGAGGGTTGACCCAACGCATCTGTCGACCATTGCGTGAGCAAATGGATGGCATCTTTGAGAAAGGCTTCATACAGTTGCAGCGCCACATCATCGCCGTGGGTCTGTGCCAACCTTGTTTTTACCGCGCCAGCTTCGGGCGCTTTCGCAAATAACACCAAACTGTCCATCATCATTCCCCCGAGCTATCCAATTGGAGTTCGCAGTTTAGACCGTTTTCATGGGGTGGGCCAAGGCCAAATCCCTATTTTTTATGGGTTTGGGCACCAGAAAATTGACTGTGCATAGGTTTTGAGAATCACCACGCCGGCCGCGATGGACCCTTTTAAGGTGCCCGATATCTTGGACTGTCCCCCCTGTCGAACGCGATAGTGCACGGGTATCTCGCAAACCCGCAATCCCTTTCGAGCAGCCCGAGCTTGCATTTGAATGGTCCATCCCCAATTTTTGTCGTCCATTTCGAGACTTTGCAGCGCCTTCGCCGTAATGGCGCGAAATGGGCCAAGATCAGTGAATGATACTCCCCAGGTGCGGGACAGTAAAAATCCGGACAGGCGGTTCCCCCATGATTGGACCGGCGTTAAAGCCCCCGGACTCACCCAACCTTGATGCTCACCCAAAATACGTGACCCCACCACCATATCCATATCGCCGGCCAAAATTGGAGCCAACAGGGCCTCAAAATCGCGGGGATCGTCCGCCCCATCGGCATCGAGAAAACAGACAATACCATCGGGATATGGATTTTTTGCCAATCCGGCCAAGCAAGCACTGCCATAGCCCCTCGTCTCGGCCTCAATCACGGTCGCCCCTGCCTCTTGGGCCAAATGCGCCGTGGCATCGCTGGACCCATTATCCGCTACAAGCACCTGAAATTCCTGAATATTTAACCTTTTTAGTTGTTCTGCAGTCGACCTGATTACAGAAACAATGGTCTCTTCTTCGTTCAAGGCCGGAATGATCACCGCGAGCATGCAAATCACCTTTTATGCAAAGCAGCACAGAACCATATCAAAAGGTGGTTGTCATGTGCGAGTTGAGGCGATTGGATAACAGCCAACGGAGGCCTTATGACCAAAGAAATTTCCTATTCATCTGCCGGTGTAGATATCGAAGCTGCCGATGCAGCCATCGAAGGATTCAAGGGTGACGCCCAAGCCACTTACCAAAACGGTGTCCTTTCGGGCATTGGTGGTTTTGCGGGTCTGTTCCATTTGGGAGAAGCGACGCCCGACATGACCGATCCTGTACTGGTTTCTGGAACCGATGGTGTCGGTACAAAACTGCTGGTGGCCCAAAAGACCCACAACCACCGAGGCATTGGCCAAGACCTCGTGGCCATGTGCGTGAACGACATCCTTTGCGTGGGAGCTCGCCCTCTTTTCTTCTTGGACTATTTCGCCGCTGGCGGATTGGCTGGGGTGCCCCTGAAAGAAGTGGTGCAAAGCATTGCCAAAGCATGTGCGGACGTGTCCTGTGCGTTGCTCGGTGGCGAAACAGCCGAAATGCCCGGCCTGTATGCGAAGGGCGATTATGACCTCGCCGGGTTTTGTGTGGGCGCAGTGGATCGCAAAAAAATCATTGATGGACAAAAAGTTCAAGCAGGTGATGTGGTGATTGGTTTGGCCTCCTCCGGCTTGCACAGCAACGGATTTTCATTGGCGCGAAAAGTACTGTTAGAACATGCGGCCATGGATTTGCAGGCCCCCTACCACCCCTCCGATGATCAGAATTTGGGTGAAGCACTCCTGCGACCTACCCATTTGTACGTTCAAAACATTTTGGATTTATTCGCCAATGACGTTGACCTCCACTCCTTGGCTCATATCACCGGCGGTGGTCTTCCTGGAAACATCGCGCGCAATGTTCCCGACACGTTCGATATCCACATCGACCCCACTTCTTGGAGTGAGCCGGCTATTTTTGGTGTGATTCGAGAAAAGGGACCCGTGAATGAAGAAGAAATGCGCAAGACTTTCAATTTGGGAATCGGCTTCACCGTGATTGTCCCCCGCCAAGAAGCCGACAAGTGTCATGCCATCCTGTCCAAACAAAACATCCAAGCATGGACCATTGGCGAGGTAACAAATGGCTCTGGCCAGGTTATCTTTGGCGACTAAAATGACGCAGAAAACCGAACCAAACAATCAAACGCGTATTGCAGTCTTTATCTCTGGCAATGGAAGTAATCTGCAAGCGCTCATTGATCATCAAGCACAGAATTCAGACTGTCCCTATGACATTGCATTGGTATTTTCCAACAAAGAAAATGCGTACGGGCTGCAACGGGCTGAGACCGCGGGCGTGCGAACGAAGTGTCTGTCTCACCGAGAATACGACTCCCGACAGGCTTTCGAAGAGCAAATCGTCCACATCCTGCATGACCACCAAATCGAATTGGTGGTGCTTGCAGGCTTTATGCGTGTGCTATCTCCTTTTTTTGTCTCCCAATACGCCCAACGCATCATCAACATTCACCCCTCGTTGCTGCCCAAGTTTCCGGGTTTGAATGCCATGGAACAAGCATTGGCGGCACGAGAGACCATAACCGGATGCACCGTTCATTTGGTGGATGATGGCGTTGATACGGGGCCCATCCTCGCTCAAAAAGAGGTTTCTGTATCGTCGGATGAAACCATCGAAAGCCTACAAAAAAAGATTCACGCGGCGGAGCACCAACTCTACCCTTCGGCCTTGGCTCAATTCTGCGAGCAAGGGCTCAGTGCTCAGTCATAGTTTTCTCTTCGCGTCGCACCATCACCAAGAGCACCAACAATAAGACAGCTGACATGACTGAGAGCCAAAAGCCCAGAGTGATGCCCGGCTGCTGTGCTCGAATCCTAATTTGCGCAACGGGTTCTTTCGTCTCGAGGCGATAGCCCCCTTGCGGCCCCTCTTGAACCTCCAAAGGGTGCCCGTCTTTTTCCAGTTCATACACCGGGTGAAAAGGCACGCGAATTTTTATTTCTCCAAAAACTGGTGGGTCGAAAAAAACAGACAAGCCATCTGATTCACCACGAATTTGCGAAGGCGCTGGTGAGACCAGTGGTTCCTTTTGTATTTGGAAGTTGGGCGCGCCATCCAAAACCGCGGTCAGTGGCTGGTTGCACCGGATGACGTTACGCCCTTGATGAAAAAGATGCGTTTGAAAATAAAATCGCGGATGGCTGGTGCCATAGTTGATATCGGTATTCTGGGTATAAACACCCTTTCTTTCCATGGGGAATACCTTCTGCAGTACCGCGCTTGGAATGATGGTCACATTCTTTATCAATGCGCCACTTTGCGTGAACAGTGGGGCCAACGCAAAAGAAAGAACAATAAAGATAACCCCTTCTCCACCACGCCATCTCGCCTCTTGTATTTTGTAGTGCAGCAAGGTCAAGGCGCGCGCTGACGCCAATAAAATTCCAAAGGTGAGTAAAATTCCGTAGCGTGAGAAAGAACGAATGCTGTCAAAGAAAGGCAACGCGCCAAATAAAGAGCCCAAACCCAAGACATGCGAATTGCCCAATGAAAGTGACAGCCCCATCACCATGAGTATGCATGCAGCCCATCTTAACAGCTGCAACTCTTTTGGGAGACCACGGCCGGACAAGCAGACCCCAAAAACAGCGAACAAAATGAAAGGAGCACCAATATAATTAAAATTCTCCCAAATTCCCCAAGGGCGTCCGTCAATAAATGGTGCGACCTCATGAAATGAAGGAACGGTACGCCACAAATCAGTGAGAACCATCCCCAAGCTCGCGGACTCAATTTCTGTAAGGCCACGGGGGTATGCGCGTTGCCACAATAACACCGGGACCCATTTGTACGAAGCCAACACCATGCCCATACCGTGGGGTACCCCCCAGTTCCACAGTAAACGCCGCCATGGTGCAGTCCGAGACGCACCGTGAACCATTAAAAATTTCAGCATTAAAAAAACAATCAGTGCCGGGTAGAAATAGAACAAGGCAACGGGCAATGTGGCGCTGAAAAACAAAAACGAAAGGACGACCATTCCCAGAAAATGCTTGGTATTTATGCTTTTGCTGTTTTCATCGAAAACAAGCACATCGCTGACCAGTAAAAAGATGGGGATGAAATGAAAAAAGGCGAACGTGAAATGTCCAACGTTAAACCGCGCGGCGAAATAGCCACAACCCACATAGGCCAAACCAACCCCCAGAGAAACCAAAGGTGGGATGCCATGCCTCCGCAAAAACAGATGCAACGTGGCAAGGCCCATGAGCGACAACAAAAACCACAGCAACACAAAGGCCCAAAAAGGGTCAAAAAGATAAATAAACAGGGACGGCCATCCCCAAGTATAACTTTGGGGGTTGGCCAACTCTGGTGTGCCACCGCAAAACGCCATTTCCCAGGTTGGCACTACCCCATGGGTGAGCATGTGATGCTTTAGGGTGTGTGCGTTGGACAGGAACAAATCCCAATCCTCTTGGACAGACCCATGAGCCACATCGGCCAAATGGTCCCAAACCAAGCCATAGGGTTTGCCTTTAAACAGTCCGTCGCTCATAGTTCCTGTTTACCTGCTTTTGTAACGCAAACCAAAAAGTTCACGCTGTAAGCTTTAGGCAGGGTTGGGAATATCAACAAACTCCGCCGTAACCCCTTCAAGGGAGGCGATTTGGCATGAAAAGGAACGGGCACCAAAAACTTCGGTGTTGTGATGGCCACCCGCAATAAAAGCCACACCAGACTCCTCGGCCATGGCCTTCACCCATTCAGTGGCCTCACCCGTTACATATAAGTCTAAACCATCATCAATGGCTTCGCTCAAACGATCTTGTGCGCCACCGGTGCACACCCCAAAATGTCGAATGGGCTTGGACAAATCCCCAAAGACCTGGAGGGTCTTTCCCACCTGAGCTTCGTGCTGTTTGACCATGTCAGCCAGGGTCATGGGTTTTGTGACGGCGCCCTTAAAACCAATGCTCTTGCCTTTATAAACCCCAAAAGGCTCTCGCTCAGCAGACATGCCCAATGCATCGGCCAGCCCGGCATTGTTACCCCACGCAGGTTGGGCGTCCAAAGGTAAATGGTAAGCGAATAAATTGATGTCATGGCTCATGAGCATTTTCACACGCTTCCCCAACCAACCGGTGAGCTGACGCATCCCACCACCCCACACGATGCCATGATGCACAAAAATTGCGTCTGCCTTTTTGTCGATGGCCGCTTGAATAAGCTTTTGGTTGGCCGAAACGCCACAAACCACGTGAGTGACGTCTTCTGCGCCCTCCACCTGTAAGCCGTTTTCGGCCATGTCTTTAAAGTTTTCAGGCAACAGCCATTCGTTCAATTGCTTCAGGAAATCTTGTCTTTTCATAAAGTTCGCTTTTATTGGGGGCAGGTCTGCCCTGGTGAAATTTCAGTCACCCCCGGCATCTGGGTAATGGTCATGCTCGTTTGGGTTTTACTTACGGTGATAATGTCTTTGGTGGCACCGGCCCCGCTCAGTGTTGCGCAGAAAACCCGCGCGCCTTCAGAGCCGTCGCTGGGGATTTTGACAGTGGTGCGAATGGGCACGGGTCCGCGCTTCATGCAACGCGAAGACGTTGCCTGACTGGAATAAAAGGGACAATCATTGGCGCACACGTTGAATTGACTGTAGTCGAAACAAGCGCGGTTGCCCTCGGTGCCCGACGTTCCCTCACAGTCAAAAATACAGCAGTTGGCCAAAATGGTGTAAGATGCACCGCCCGTTCCTAACAAACAGTCGTCGAGCAAATTGGCTTTCACCACAAAATCAGCCGCCTCGCCCGGCCCATCGTGAACCACTTCTTCATCGATGACCCAGAGTTCTGAGCCCACCTGCGCTTCGGTGTAGGCACGCCAAGTGGCGTTTCCGTACGCTCCGAGATTACAATCACAGGAGCCGCCACCGATACCACAGGAAGGGTTTGAGGGCTTTGCACAGGTGGCACCATTGGGTGACACGCGATAACTCAAATCCACGTTGGCAGCGGGTAAATCGCCAGCGGGGGTACACATGCAGTTGCTCTCCGTTTGTAAGCGCTCTGGCCCCATAACCACCGAAATGGAAGGCGGTACATAGTTTTGACCGGCCACGGGCAAAGTCACTGGATCGGAAAACCCTTGGGCGTAGACTTGGTAAGTGTCCACGTTGGTGCCAGCCTGATTGGGGGTATAGGTCACGTTGACGCCGATACTCGCCCCTGGTTGAAGCACGTAGGGTAGTGAACCTGCGAGATTTGCCGTGAATGGCTGAAACGCTCCCGAAGCCATTTGACCCGAGGTCAGCGTCACCGCATCACACCCCACCGATTTCAGGGAGGATGAAAGTGTTTCGCTCTCACCCACGGGAAGGTCTGAAAACAACAAAGTGGGAGGATCGAAGACCAAAGGATTTGGCGGTGGCGCGGTGGCACTCAAGGTGGCCGTGAGTGTCTCTTTGTCTGGCGAGTCACTGTTCGCGCTCACCGTCAAAGTCAAGATGTGGTCGTCACAATCGGTGGGCGCATAAACGAACTCCACGGGCACGCCCTGCCCCGGGAAAATATAAAGTGGGGTGCTGGGCAAGGTGTATTGAAAAGCATCAGTGGCCCCGGTGACTTCAATGCTGTAAACGGTCAGAATTTTATCTAGGGTGCCATCATTGCTGAGTGTCACCGTTTCGGGTGCAGAGGACTCACCAATCCCCACGTAACCAAAATCAATGCTGGGGGGCGAGATTCCCAGGTTGCGTTCCCCCTTGAACTCAGAGAAAAAATCCACGCTAAGCGCTGCGGGGTTCTCACAACCGGGCTCGCACCGTTCGGCGGTGGTGGTTAACAACAAAGAACCCAAGTCTTCTTCACCGTCGGCCAAGGTGTAACGCACCTTGATGTCTAACTGGCCACCCACCTCGATCACCCATGGCCCCGTGTTGGCGATTTCTATTTCGAATTCGTCGCTGGTGTCCGCACCCAAACGCACGTCTAAAACTGAATAAGCCGCCTGTCCCACATTTTTCACGATCAAGGATTTCTCGATGGCCACCCCTAATGCAGGTGACCCGAAATCTAATTCATTCCCGGGCTCCAAAAAAAGCACGCTGCCCACATCAACACCTACGTCACTGGTACAAATGCCATTTTCGCAAATGCCTTCAGTGCAATCAGTATTCGTAACGCACCCATTGTCACGAACGTTTTCAGTGCTGGTGCAGTACCCATCGGTGCCGCAGATTTCTCCGATGGAACAATGGTTGTCCTCCGCACACGGTACCTGACCACCCGCCAAATCGTTGGGACAGGCAGGAAGCAGTGCCAAAAAGGCAGTCAAAACCAACCACTGCTTAAATATGTATGTCATGGGCTCAGTATTCCTTGGTTTACATAGAGTGTATCGGTCATCTGGGACTTAAGTGTGCTTCTTTGGGCATCGGTCGATCCGCCGACGCCGTACCCGCAACAGCATCAGAAGCAAGAGGAAAGCGGACCAGTCTTGGGTTTTGCTTTGGTCGCAACCCGCAGAAACTGCCTCCACCTTGCCACTGGTTTCTTGGCGAGGGGCCACATTTAAGTTTTCGGGCGCATCACACCAGGACAGTTGGGCCACTTGGCTGTGATTATGGGCCTGGTCGCGAACCTGAACCTGTACATGGCAAGCGGCGCCTGGTGTTCGTGGAATCGGCGTGAGTGCAGACCATGTGGACCACGTGTGGCCGACCTCACGCCAGCGCATGCTCAAGCTCTCTTCAGGCGATCCCACATCGGTGGCATGAATGGAGATGAAGTCTCCCGTGTCACTGAGTCGGACTTGGGGCGCGTAGGGGTCCACCCAGAACCTAAAGTCTTGAGTATGCGTCACAAAAGGAAAACCTTTTTCATCTCGGTCTTGAATCCAAATTCGTAAATTGTGCTCTCCCACCAATTTCAGCTTGTGATTTTTTAAGACCACCTGCCCCAACATTGCTGGTCTGAAGGGGCCTTGCAGCAACCCAAAGTCCACCTGGACAAAAATCTCGTGCGCAGGCGATAAGCGACCTGTGATGTCTTGCAGCAGGACTCGGCCTGACGGCAACACCGGTTCATCTTCATCGCCTACCAAGGATGGCAAAGTGGCGGGTTCGTACAAGCCGGTGGGGCCATCCAAGACCAGTTGAAGGTCCCAGGGTTGACTCAGCTCTTCTGGTGCGTCCCCCTCGTCTGTCCCCACTTCCACCTCCGTCATGGACAGGTAAAGATTCAGGAACTCAAAAGCTTGTCCATTGATGGTCGGCTCCACCGCCACTTTTTGTAATGTGAGGCCAATGGGTACCCCTGCATTATCAGCCAGTATCTGCCCAATGGGAAACTCAAATTCAGTGGCGCCTAAGACCGCGTCGAGGGCCACACCGACCAACGTTTCTAGAATTTCGTTGAAGTTCACTTCGGGCAGTAACTCGTTGTAAATCTGTTCAAAGTTTTCAATTTGAATGCCGTCGGCAATGGCCAAATGCAGCGTTCGGCCCTCGTTATCGTAAAAGAGCTTGAGCCCGATATCAACGTCGGTATTGACCCCAAACACCCGAGCATAACGATCATGCATCCACACGTAGAAATCGATGCGCAACTGCCCCCAAGTCACTCTTAAGGTCCCCGTGTTTTCCTCGGACTGGTCCAAGTGAATCACGGGAGGTGCGGAGGGCACCACCGCCAACAAGGCCGGCGCATTGGGTGAGACATACTGCCGCAATCGCCCTTCGGTGAGTAAGTCAACCGTGCCAGCGCCCAGGGCAAAAGCGCCCCCCGTCATTTCGGCGATGCCAGCAGAGTCGATTTCCAAGCACAGCGCACCCGTGTGATACGCGGCGTAAAGCGCCTGGTTCATCATGGTCTTGGAAGCGGAGATACCCATGTGGTAGGGATTGCCATCGATGCTGCCCAATAAATCCCCCGCGGGTTGTCCCGTAAAATCAAATACGCCGTACAACTCTTCGAACTGATGAAAACTCACGGGGGACACACAACCGTGGGGGGTGCCATACAGTGAATTCTCGCGAGGTACTGCTTCTGCCCCAAACTTGAGGGTCAAGTCCATGCCCCGATGGATTTCGCAGTCCAAACCCTGTGGGCATGTCACATCAAAAGCGTTCCCCGTGGGCACCGCCATTAAGCCTACATCGTGAATGGTGGGTTTGAGAACCCCGCCACCCGCCTCGGCAACATTAAGTAAAGTGCCGCCCCCCACGGGCGTACCATTCACATCTGCCAATAACAAACCTAAGACACCACTGAACATTTCGTCTAAAATCGGTTGCATCAGATCGTGTAAAAAGCCAGCCGTCCAACCGCCGGCAATGCTCACGGTGCTCCAGAAATTATCACAGGTTCCGCTGCAAACGCTGCCATCTTGACAGTGCGGGGAATCCACCGCCTCGCTGAAAGCGATGCTGTCGTCATCGATGTCTCCCAAATCAATCCCGTCTTCAGGGATTTCAATCTCGAGCAAAAGACATTCCGTGGCCCCTTGATCGCAATCGCCCCCTTGTCCCACATCGAGGTAAACGATGGCCTCAATGGTCACCTCGGTCATGTATGGCTCAGGGTTGTTGCCGAACATGTTACAAGCGGCTTGGGGAAAGGTCGTGAAAATACGCCCTCGCATTCCAAAAGGAATGTTTTCAATGCGCATGCGAAATCCGTCTCGGTCACCGTCCAAAAACTCCAAGGTCAAGTTGTTCATGAGCGCCTCTTCATCCATGTAAAGGCGCGTGGGATAGATCTCACTGGCTTGAGCCGTGTCCATGCTGTTCGCCCCAATAATGGGCAAGACCCCATCCACAAACGAAAAACCTGTTTCTAGGGCCAAAGGCTCGTTGAAGAGCAGGACGACATTGTCCGGATCGGTTTCTTCTGGGTCACCCAACACACTGACCAGTACTTCTTTGAAGTTGTCTTGGAAGAATTGCACACCGGA
Organism: Myxococcales bacterium; assembly: GCA_002721815.1. Taxonomy (GTDB): domain Bacteria; phylum Myxococcota; class UBA727; order UBA727. The sequence continues at coordinate 6,323 of PBLQ01000008.1, read as the reverse complement.
TTCGGTAAACCGCACGCGAAGCGCATTGTCGATTTCGCTGTTTCCCCGTTCGAGTTCCGTAGACGGGAAATCATATTCGTCTTCGCACTCGCACCCACCAAAGAGTGCAAAAGCCCCCAAAATCGCAAAAAGCGTTGGGCGCCAAAATCCATTCGTGTGCCGATCCATACCACCTCCAAATGTGGAGGATAAAGCATGCCAAAAAATCACCCTTTTTGCAGGGTTGTTTGGCTTTTTGGCCCCAAAAATCTGTTTTTGGGCAAAAAAAAGCCGCAGGAGTCACCCCACGGCCATTTTTTCATGAAAAAGCAGTGACTTAGAAGTCGATAACACTGCCCACTTCGGCGTCCATACAGCGCTTGCGGCTGAGGCGAATTTTGCCATCGCGATCCACTTTCATGCAGACCACTTTCACTTCATCACCTTCGTCCAACACATCCGTCACCTGATTGGTACGCTCGTGCGCCAATTCAGAGATGTGAACCAGACCATCGGTCCCAGGGAAGATTTCAACGAATGCACCAAAATCAACCACGCGTTTCACCAAGCCTTTGTAGACCAAGCCCACTTCAGCTTCGCGGGTAATGTCTTCAACGATTTGCTTGGCTTGGTTGGCGCCATCTGCGTCTGCAGAGAAGATGCTCACCGTTCCGTCATCCAAGATGTCGAGTTTAACACCGGTACGAGCAGTGATGTCCTTCACCACTTTACCACCAGGGCCGATGACATCGCGAATCTTGTCTGGGTTGATCTTCAGGCTGATGATTCTGGGTGAATGTGGGGACATCTCGGCACGGGGACCAGAGATGGCTTCCTGCATTTTATTCAGAATGTGCAAACGACCTTCACGGGCTTGCTCTAATGCTTGGGTCATGATCTCTCGGGTCAAACCGTCGATCTTGATGTCCATTTGGATGGCGGTCACACCGTTTTCGGTACCACAGACTTTGAAGTCCATATCGCCGAGGTGATCTTCGTCGCCCAAAATATCGGAAAGAACTGCAAGGCCGTCACCTTCCTTGATCAGCCCCATAGCAATACCGGCCACTGGTGCCTTCAAAGGCACACCAGCGTCCATCATGGCCAAGGTGCCACCACAAACGGTTGCCATTGAGGAAGATCCGTTAGATTCAGTGATTTCGGACACGATACGAACCGTGTAAGGAAAGCCTTCTGCATCTGGAACCATACGTTTCAGGGCACGATGAGCCAAGTTACCGTGGCCCAACTCGCGACGAGAAGTACTGCGCAACATGCGTGCTTCGCCCACGCAAAATGGGGGGAAGTTGTAATGCAACATGAAACGCTCATTCACGTCACCCATGAGGGTATCAATACGCTGCTCGTCATCTTTGGCGCCCAAGGTGCAAGTCACGATGCTTTGGGTTTCACCACGGGTGAACAAAGCCGAACCGTGAGTCCGAGGCAAAATGGCAACTTCGTTATCTATGTTACGAATCTCACCATAGGCACGACCATCGAGTCGAACAGAGCTCTGAACACAGTCGGTTCGCATCATTTTCTTTTTGACATCACCAAAATAACCAGAGGCTTCGCCCTTCACTTCAGCAAATGCTTCTTCGCCGAGGCTCTCTTGTAAAGCAGCCATGGTGGCGTCTTTGGCTGCGTCAATAGCAGCATAGCGATCGAGCTTGGACTTGGTGACGATGGCTTCTTTCAAGCCATTGTTCAATGCCAACTCACGAACTTGTGCCATCAAGCCTTCGTTCACCACAGGCGCTTCGAAAGCCATTTTTTCTTTACCCACGGCTTCACGCATTTGATGAAACGCTTGGATGTTGGCTTGACCCGTCTCTTTGGCGAAAAACAAAGCGTCGAGCAAGTCGCTCTCGGAAACTTCATCGGCACCGCCTTCAACCATGACGATGGCGTCTTTAGAAACGGCAACCATCATGTCCACGTCAGCGGCTTGGCGCTGTTGCAAGGTGGGATGAGCCACCCATTCACCATCAAGGCGGACCACGCGAACCCCAGCGATGGGCCCTGCTTCTTCAGCGAAAGGCAGGTTACTGGCATGCAAGGCCATGGAAGCCCCGTTCAGCGCCATCACGTCGGTATCGTGAACACCATCGTGGGACAGCACAGTGGCGATCACCTGGGTTTCGTTTCGATAGCCATCGGGGAACAGTGGACGAATGGAACGGTCGATAATACGGGCGTTCAAGATTTCGGCTTCACGAGGACGAGCCTCACGCTTGAAATAACCGCCAGGGATTTTACCCGCTGCATAGGTTTTCTCTACGTATTCACAAGTCAAAGGAAAGAAGTCCATTCCTTCACGGGGTGAAGAAGCGCCACAAGCGGTCACCAAAACCACGGAGTCGCCCCAGCGAACCATGGCAGCGCCTGCGGTTTGCTTGGCCACACGACCCATTTCGAAGGTCATGGGTGCATCGTTACAATCCACGCTCACGCTGTGGAACTTTTCACTGTTGTGGCCCAGCTCAATTTTGCCGAGTTCATCAAAAGACATACAATAATCCTTTCCCGCTCTTGCCAAGGGCAAAAGCCAGATGTTGTTTTCAGTTAGGCGGGAAAAGAAAGCTCGGTTGCGAGCGCAACAAAGAATGAGATGAAAACATCGGCATCGGTGGATGGCCTCATCACATTCTTCGCTTACGTCCCGAAATCCCTCTTCCCAATTTGGGAGGCGGCGTCGTCGCCCCCCAAAAAGACGAGAGCGCGTTTAAGACCCTTCCTAAACGCGCCCATGTGATTACTTACGCAATCCCAAAGAACCGATAAGCGTCTTATATCGGTCGTAATCTTTGCTCTTGAGGTAAGTCAACAAACGGCGACGGCGAGACACCATCTTGAGCAAACCACGACGCGAATGGTGGTCGTGCTTGTGCTTTTTGAAGTGTTCGGTCAACTCTTTAATGCGCGTTGTCCAAAGGGCAATTTGCACTTCAGGAGAGCCGGTATCACCGGGTTTCGTTTGGTATTTTGCTATGATCTCTTCTTTTTGATCTTGAAAAAGCATGTTTTTTTCCTTTGAGGTATGACCTCTTCAACCCACTGCCCAGTGAGAGGCACCATGCCAGCCCCCGAGTCAGCGGTCGTGGAAATTGGGTTGTATTGCATTGGTGGCCGGTGTCAACCGGGTTAAGCACCCCGATCCTTGGATGGAATCCATTGAATTTCAGCTACTTGGGCCTCATGGTTGGCCAGCCGGGCCCAGATGAAGAGCAAATCCGACAATCGGTTGAGGTAAACGTATAATTCTGAACGAATTCCGTGGTCTGGGTCGCGGCCCAGGGCGACCACGGAACGCTCGGCCCGACGCACCACCGTTCGGGCCACATGCAACGCCCCTGCCGCTTCCGTGCCCGCTGGCAAGACAAAATGCGTGAGCGGTGGCAGTTGGGCATCAGCTTCATCGATCCATTGTTCAAGATGTTTGATGCGGTCCTGATCAATGAACGACACCAATTTTTTTTCGAGTTTATCTTTTTGCAAGGGCGGTGTGGCCAGTTCGGCACCCAAATCAAACAAATCACTCATGACCGCCTGCAAGGGCCCCCTTAAAGCTTCGGGGGTAGACGCGGAAGATGCGGCAAAGCCAATAAAGCTGTTCGCTTCGTCCACGTCGCCATAGGCAGTCACTCTTTCGTTGTTTTTGGAAACACGTTGGCCGCCAAAAAGACTTGTATCGCCGGTATCACCTTTTTTGGTGTAGAGTTTCATGTTCTGTTCACCTGCTCTTAACGCAAATCAATCCAAGGACTTTCGTCGGTGAGCATGGTTTCAAAAAAGTTAAAAATCAAGTCCTGAGCACCACTGTTGTTGTAAATCGCAAAATGACCGTCCAGGGGATACTGAACCATTCCCCCGGTGCGGACCTCACCATTGGCCAAGGTCATGTTGCCCTGCAGCGGTGGTTCTTGAGCATCTAACCCCAAAATTTCCACCACCGGGAACATTTCAGCCACCGGTTCGATCAACGGCAACCTGAAGCCCCCGGCGAGACCGTGATGGGTAGGAACCGGCGTGTATTGGTCTTTCAGCCCAGAAGTGGTGAGCAAATGCGGTTGCGCAAACCCCGTGCCATTGTGCCAGTGATGCCCAAAATGAATAGGGTCAAGTCTGTCCACCCAAAACTGCATGAGGGTCATCAAGGGGTGAAAAACATCGAGTTCTTCAACATCGTCCAAATCCAAAGCCATGATCAAAACCCCAGGAATATCCACCGGCTCAAATTTACCCGTAAGAGAATCGGTAAATCCCGCACCGGCACCGGACAAAAACAAACCTTGGATTCTTGGGTCCAACGGTGCCAACAGCGCGCCCACGATACCCCCTTGTGAATGACCGATGTACGCGATTTGATCGGCATTAAAGAATGCGCTTGGGGCGTCGTCAATTTCTGGAACTTGTAAATCTATCACGGCCGATACTTGCTGAATTTTTTCAAGCGCCGACATGAGCCACGTGTCGCGACTCGACCAGGGGTTAAAGAAATTAAAGGTGTTTATCTCTTCGTTGCCTTCGGAATAGCCGTCACGACTTTTATGCAGTGGCTCGGCGATGGTGATCACTGCCCACCCCGCTTGCGCGAGTAAAAAAGCTTCAGCGCCGTTGGAATCACCCAAAGGTGACAGTCGGTCGCCTCCCGTTCCGTGGCCATACACGGCGATGGGCCAACCGTTTTCAGGCATCTCCAGCTTCGGGATGGTTAAAGAAAAAGGCACCCATTCTTCCCGCTGTACAACAAAAGCGCCCTCGTCATCATAGACAAACTCCCCTTCGAAGCTGTCTCGATCGTTGTATGGCGGATTGCCTCTTTGGTAGTTGTCGATGCGAATCTGCCCCTTGTAGGCGCGGTAATTTCCAGTTTGCCAGGCGTCGAGCATGAACTCAATGTCGCGCACCTCAGGCTCATAACTCACCATCATTTTTTCGGTGGCCGCCATGAAGTCAACGGTGGGGTCTTTGGGTGTGAGTAGGCTGATCAAAGCCACCTCTTCAGCCTCTAAACCAACGCCCGCTAAGACTTGCGCGTACAGTTCACAATCAGGTACAAAAAGTGTGGTTTCTACGGGTTCACAGTTCATGACTTTTTTCATGTGGTCGGACGCTTTGACAGGCGCGCCATCGGTGGTTCTTACCTTGTTGGTGACCACCAATGCTGTTTGCTTGAGCGTGTGCAACCCGAGCACCGGGCGCACGGCCACCGTGCCCTTCTGTGTAAAGGCCCATTCTTGGTCAAAGACTTTGATTTGTACGGGGATGCGTTGCGCTGGGTTGTCCACCTCCACCAAAAATACCGAGGCGCCTTTTTCTAAGGATGCTTCAGGGCTCTCGGGCATAGAGGATGCATCGGCCCCGCCTGGCACCAAAAAGTATTGGGAGCCGATCCCGGAATAGCCTTCGCCGTGGAGTTGGAATGTTTCTAAATAGACGTCTAACAGTGAAGAACTGGTGGGGTTTGGGAAAGCCCGCAGGTCCACGGTGTTGGGGTTGCCATCTTGGCGGTGGTAGTCAGAAGGCCATGGAACATCCAAAAAGTCGGCAAAGGAAGGATTGCCATTGGTGAGCTCAAATTGAATGGCCACCGCATCCGCATCTTGGGCGTCTTGGGGGCAACCGGTGAATAAAAGGGCGAAAAGAATGGGAAGAGTTGGGTATTTTTTCATAATTAGTTGTAGTGACCAGGCGCCTTAATTGGCCCTTTTTAAGCCGAATAACGCAAAAGGTATGACATGCATCACACTTTTGGGAAACCGAAAAACAGCGGCGCTGGGTGAGATCGGCCGTTAGGTCTTCGAAATTACGGCGCGATTTCTTCCAAAGAGCGCTTCGCTGCCCAATGATGGGGGTCCAATGTCAGCACTTTTTCAAACGCCAAGTGGGCATCCGAACGTTCTAATACCACACTGAGTTCCCCAAACTGCATCCAGACGACAATATTTTTAGGGAATCGTTGGGTGAGGTTTTTGAGGATGGCGTATGCCTCTTCGGGCTGCTCCTTACGCAAGTACATGTTGGCGAATTCCATTTCAGGATTTGGATCTGAGGGCGCCAAGCTGATGGCTTTGGCCAACTGCACCTTGGCCTGCTCAATTTGGTTTAAGAGCAAGTAACTGGTGCCCAGAACGGTATGCATCCTGCTTTCCACAGGGCCTAAAGCGATGGCACGTTGGGCCAAAGTCACTGCCTCTGTGGCATCACCCATCGTTAGCTTGACATTGGCCAGACGAAGGAGTCCCTTTGCGGAAATGTTCCCGCGCAATAAAGCTTTATCCGCGATTAGCTGGGCCTTTTGTGGTGTTTGGGTCAAAGTGTGCCGGAACGCTATTTCT
>PBLQ01000007.1 GCA_002721815.1 Myxococcales bacterium | reverse complement strand
ACTGCCAAATGCAATGTTGGGGTGGCAGTGGCTATTGCGCACCCGACGATATGACCTTCACCAAAGTCTCCGTAGACAAATCCGGTCAATACTCCTACCCCAGTACTTGGGCTATCGATACCGCCGGTCAACTCCACCAATGGGGCTTTAGCTACGAAGTGACACCAGCAGGCACCTACAAAGAAATTGCGTCGGGCGGTAACGTAGCCTGCGCCATCACCACCGCCGGCAGCTTGGAATGCTGGGGCATGGACCAAGACCCACCGGCAGGCTCTAACTTTGTCAAAGTGGTGGCCGATACCGACCAAGCGTGCGCGCTCACCACCGATGGCAGACTCACCTGTTGGGGACTCACCTATATTCCGTTGTCGAATTAAATTAGGCGTTGATATCTACTTTGTAGACATTCACCAAAACCACACCAACCACAATCAAGAACAAACCCACCACAGATTGCCAGTTGAGGTGTTGCCCAAAGAAAAAATAACTGACGAGCGCCACAGAAAACACACCCAAGCCCGCCCAAGAAGCGTAGACAATGGCGAGGGGCAGTTTCTCAACGCTCAGAGATAATAAATAAAACGAAAGGCAGTATGAAACCACCACAATGCCGCTGGGCAACGCTTTGGTGAAGCCTTGGGTGAGCGGTAAGAGCAATGTGCCACAGACTTCTGCCGCAATGGCACCAAACAAAATGAGGTAGACTTTCATATCCATCGAATTAGCCCTTAAAGAACCGCACTGACCGACAAATTACGATCGAGTGTAACCTTCATTCTCATTGTTTTCAAAGCGTTCGGTCATTTATGACGCTCTGGGCTGCAGGACAGGTTCTAGATGTGGTAGGCTGGGCCTATGTCGACGTCTTTCCAACCCAATGGCATCATCACCCTACTCACCGATTTTGGCACCCAAGACGCTTATGTGGGCGCCATGAAGGGCGTGATTCTCAGCCACCATGACCAACTGCGCATCCACGATCTTTCCCATGAGATACCGGCCCAAAACATTCGACATGGGGCCTTCGTTTTGAAAGATCTGTTGCCCTGGTTTCCCGCGGGCACCGTCCACTGCTGCGTAATTGATCCCGGGGTGGGATCATCTCGATCCGCTTTGATCTTGCAGATCCGCGATCAATTGGTTGTTGCACCGGACAATGGGCTGATTTCCTGGACCGGGTACCAACCCACAGACCCCATTTATGAAATCCCCATGCCCCAAGGCGAAAAAGCAACAAAGTTAAGTTCAACTTTTCATGGGAGAGATCTCTTTGCGCCCATGGCCGCCGCCTTGGCCAGTGGCGCCCAAAAGTTAAACCAACTTTCACTTTTACCAGAACTTCCGGTGCACATTTCGTGGCCCGACCCGCAAAAACAAAGTGAAACGGTGTTCAAAGGTGAAGTTGTTTGTATTGATTCATTTGGAAACTGTATCACCAACATTACCGAAGAAGATTTTCAGAACGCCAAGAGAGTTGAAGTTAAATCCAATGTTTCGGTTAGCATTCGCTGCGTTCAAACTTACAGCGATGCTGACGACGGGGATTTTATTGCATTAATTGGCTCCAGTGGACTGATGGAGATTTCATCTGTCAACAGCAATGCCGCTAAAAAGTTAAATTTAGGTTGTACATCTGAGATTAAGTTACTATGTTAATCGAAGCCCTAATAGAACCTAGGAAACCCATGTGCCGGACCCGAATCCGTGCCATTGACCATTGCGGGAGGTTTTCCGTGTCTGAACGCTCTGGTCTTTGGGCGGGTTTTTTAAATTGGGGTCCTTCACTCACGCGTAGGAATAAGGAGGTCACCCAATGGACTTCCTGATGGTGGTATCGGCACCTTTTTTATTTTTCTTAATGGTTCAAATCTACAAAAAATGCAGCGCGTCATGTTTGTATTTCGCCGACGCCATGGCCGCTCAGCTTGAGCCTCCGATTACCCGTGAAAGCGAGCTGCTCTACGATAAGCCGTGTGCCCTCACTCGCAGCACACGGCAGCTTTACTTTTTTTAGCGCGCAGCACGCGTCTATTAATAGCCGCGTCGTTATGGAGCGGTACCATCTGCTCCCATGAAGGGCTCGCCACAATGCGGACAAGAAGCGGCATTTTTAGACACCTTTTTGGCACACACATGACAGCCCACCAAAAGCGGCGAAGCGCTTCTAAAAAATGGAACATTCAATTTGTCTAACAGTCCAAAGTGCGCCAACGTGAAACCGACCATGCAAATGGCAGCGCCGGTAAAAAGCAATTGGCTCGCCGTCAGGCGCCCAATTTCCGTCAGCCACATCGTTAATTCATGATTCATTTTAACTCATCCTCCCAATATATTTTATCATTGAGGGAGCCTTCACGACGTGATTATTACACTAAAAAGAGAAAGCCGCCTTTTATCAGGAGGTTAGAATGGGCTATGAGATCTGTGCTTTTTAGATTCCCATTTTTTCTTCTTGCCTCGCCACAGACTCAAAAGAGATGACTTTGTCCGCCCGGCGAATGGATAAATAATAACGACGCCCATCACTCTTTCTTTTACCTGTGGTTTTCAGGCAAGTGGCAGGAGGTGGCAGTGAACCGTATTGCGGAATGGTGTCTTCCCAAGTGTCGAAACGACCGGTGGGCTTTTGCGCCAATTCTTGAAAGCGTTTTTGGGTTTTGCTTAAGACCCAAGTGGTTTCGAAGCTTTCTTCTTCATCCAAATAGTACCACTCTAAAAAGTCGGTGGTTTGTAAATCATCGATGGTGATCACTTCTTTGTTTTCGCGCCACAGAGATTTAAATGCCTCCAACATCTCCAGTCCCCGCTTTTGGAGCTGCTGCAAACGGGTTTTGTCATCATTGACTTTTTTTTCCCGCATTTTGCGACGTTGTGTAAAAATATCCATGAAATCAATTATCCTAGAAAAAAGGCCGCGCTCCCGCTATTGTGCCCAAGAAATGCAAGAAAAAGCAAATCGCTGAATGGATGGAAAGCATGAAACGACCGAGCCTCCTAATCCCCCTCATCGGTGTTTTTTGTTGTTGGGGCCTCATGAGTGGCTGCAGCACCTTAAATACGGCCAAACCGCTCTCCCCTGGTGAACACGAAGTGGCCTTCACCCTGGGCGGGCCGCTCACCCAAGTGGGCGGCAATTACATTCCATTGCCCAATTCGGTCATCGAAGGGCGCTCCGGACTCGTGAACGTGGGAGAACGTCCTTTGGACCTCAATTACGGGCTCTACCTCACCCCCATCGCTTTTGGGCAAATGGGCACCCATATCGGCTCGTCCTATTTGCTTTGGGACCAAGCAGAACACCTGCCAGCGTTAAGTCTGAGCAATCGTTTTTATTTCTTTCACAACTATTTTGATACGGCCAAACCGGTCACCGGACGCGGTGCGGTATTTGTTCACCAAATCGAAGGAACCTTGAGTTATGAAGTGGGTCATTTTTTAACCTACGGCGGTTTGGCCAATTACGCCGACCTGCTGAACCTGGATCTTATGTTGACCCCTTTTGTGGGTGCAGAACTTCCAACCGGTCTGGATGGGTTTAAAATTCAGTTAGAGGGTCGCTATTACGCAGCCAACCAACATCGGCTGATCGAATCGGTGAGATTTTATAATTTTGATTCTGGGTACGGTGGCTTTGGCATGAACCTGGGCTTGATTTGGGAGATAGGCCAATGATGCGTTTTACTTTTCTTCTCGTGGTGACTTTGGCTCTGGGTGGTTGCGTGGACTTAGATGGTTTTGTGCATAACCCCGTGCACTGCAGCACCGTTTCGGATGACACCTGCAACAAAGACGATGTTTGGGATAAGGTGTGTTTGTCCTGCGATGAACCATACAACTTTTCCGATACCTATGAATTCACGGATGACTGGTACGCTCGGGACATTCCCGAGGACAGTGTGGTGAATGAAAAGCTCAAAACCGCCGATGGCGAAGGCGAAATCGATCTGTACTGGATCACCAGTCACGGTGAAAACAGCAAGCTGGCGCAAACCACCTTGTTGTACCACCACGGTAACTACGCCGGCATCGAACATTACATGCCCAACGTTCGCTACTTTTATGAAGCCGGCTACAATGTGGTGGTCTGGGATTATAGGGGTTACGGCAAAAGCATGCCCGAGACCACCCCGAACGCCAGTCAATGGTTTGCAGACGTAGAGCTCGTCTACGATTTTGTGCGGGCTTCGGCCCTCGACAAAACCAAGATCGCCATTTTGGGGCAAAGCCTTGGCGCCATTCCATCCAGCCATGCCGCCTTATACCAAATGCCCTGTGCCTTACTGATGGAAACGCCCTTCACCTCTTTGGGAACCATCGGGCAAGACAACAGCGGCCTGGGGCTCCCCGACGCCTTTTTGTCCAAAGGCCAGTACGATAACATTGAGAAAATGAAGCGGTACGATGGCCCGCTTTTTGTCATGCACGGCACCAAAGATTATAAAATTTCCTACGAGGCGGCGGTCCAGTTGTATGAAAATGCAACGGGGCCCAAAGACATGTGGACCATCGTGGGCGTGGGCCACATCATTTCACGCCCCAATCGCGAAAATGCTGTGGGAACCAAACGGTACCTGGGGCGTATCCAAGAGTTTTTGGAAGAAAAAGCGAGCTCTTGTCTTACCGAATAGAATGGAACATAAGGTTTCAACGTTTTTGAAAAGCGCAATGATCTAACTTGAGGTAAGCTCAAGCGGAGGACATCCCAAATGCTGAAGATCCAACAGGCGATTTTATTTTTGACCATGACATTGGTGCTCACCGGGGCCGAATGTGCCGACTTGGCCGCCACCGATACCGGCACTGCTGATGTGACTTTGGTTCGTGGCGAAGAAGAGCCTCTGCGACTCGTACACGATCCATTGCTCAGCCAGGTGGCCTTGAGCCCACCCGCTGAAGGCGTCATGGAGCTCACCTTCACCTATCAAGACCCATTGGTTTACGTCACCTTAGATGTGAACGGCAATGCCATCACCGAAGGCGATGAAATCGATATGGAGTCTGCCGAGCGCAACAATGCCGACGCCAACATTGAAGTGGAATACGACACCATCATGTATTCTTCTGCCACCGATGGAGCCGAAGGCTACCTCAAATATGAAATTCTTTACTTCGATGACACCAATGGCGAGGTTCGAGTAGCTTTTGACGTGTTGTTATCGCCCACCACAGACACCAGCGCCGAACCCATCAACATTTCGGGATACGTGGAAGGCGTGGCCGGAGATCCGGTTCAACTGGAATAAACGAAAATAAAAAACTAAGCGCTGAAGCTTGAGCCACAGCCACAGGTGCGTTTGGCATTGGGATTTTCAAATTTGAATCCCGCACCCTGTAATGTTTCAACGTAGTCGAGGGTGGTGCCATCTAAAAAGGTGGCCGAAAAGCCATCAATGATCACCTTCACATCTTCAAAACGCACCAAATAATCATCTTCAGATACGTCTTCAACAAAGTTCAAGGAATAAGACAATCCGGAGCAACCGCCACCTTTCACGCCCACGCGCAGTACGTCGCCTTCTTCGCCAGCCGTTTCAACCAAGGCGGCTTTGATCATCGACACCGCATTCTCGGTCACGTCCAAGGGAAACTCTTCATGAATGACCGTGGTGGCCTTTGCTGCCGCCTCTTCGGTCAAGCCTGACCCTGCTTCTTCTTGGGGAACGTATTCTGAAATCAAACCGTTGCTCATGCCATGCTCCTAAAACTTTTTAGTTGGGCTCGCCTGAAAAATCCCATTCTTCAAATCCCTCACCCATAGATTCTAACGAATACCCTTCTGTGAGCCATTTCGCCAGATCTAAACGCTTGCACCTTGGGGAGCAAAAAGGGGTCAATCCCATGTCCTCTTCAACACTTTTTCCGGCAATTCCGCAAATGGGGCATTTCGGGCGCTGATTTAAGGGGGTGACCAATTGAACCTCCAAGGCTATAAGGGGGACACACACACCGGATTTAAGTCGCTCAGACATATAAATCAAGGGTTTAAGAGGTTGTTTTGGATCGCCGCAGACAGAGCCACAGCTACAAAGATGTTCAAATTGCTTATTTGCTCGATGGGCTTAAAGGCGTGCAAAAGTTGCACGAGAAGGAACAGCTGTCGCGAGACGTGGTGCAAAAGGCCATTAAGATACTGAATTCCCTGGGAAAAGAGACAGAAAACCTCGCCCAATGGGCCAAACGCCAGTTTAAGGTCAAACGACTGGGTCGGCCGGCCCCCAAAATTGGCGAACAAAAACTCTATAAAGCCCAACAAATTAAGGATGGTGGGCTGTTTTTGCGCCTGCCGGTGGAGACCTTGGTAGACGCCAAGGGAATGGCCTTAGAAGTCCGTTTTGAGGCCGATCGCATCGAAGTACGTAAAAAATCGTAGATAGCATTAAATTTCGCACATTTTGGTGGGCAATAAGCTATATTTTGCCCGGCACCTTTACAGGAGAAAGCCCTATGGCGAAATTGATCCAAAAAACGCAAACACAACTGCTCCTCATTCTGCTGGGGTTGGCCCTGAGCGCTTGTCCCAATGGCGGCACAGAAGTGGAACCGGCCAAAGTCGATGAAGGCGGGCATCTCATTTTGCCCAACAACATTCCCGATGGCGGTATCAACTGGAATGAGATCAACAACGATGGTGATGGTGGGGTCGAAGATGCGTCGGATGGGTTCGACGGCGGCCTGTCCTCCGGTACGGTGTTTATTGAAAACCTTTCGCCCGCAACGGGTGCGCTCGCCGGTGGTTACCGAGTTCGCTTAAATGGATATGGATTCGCGCCTGATATGGCCATCCTTTTTGGGGGCGTGGCCGCAGACCAAGTTCTGTTCTTAAACACACGTGCCATTACGTGCCGCGTCCCCCCGGGCACTGCACCGGGACCGGTCACCGTTAAAGTAGAGCTGGAAGATGACTGGGCTGTGTTGCCCGGCGGCTTCACCTATTTCTCCCCTGTGAATATTGAATCAATTGCACCAGCCAGCGGCAGTACCCAAGGGGGCACCACCGTCACCCTCACCGGCGAAGGTTTCCACGAAGAAATGATGGTGCTGGTGGGCGACCGACAAGCCGCCAACTTGGTGATCAATGACAACACCGAAGCCACCATTGTGACCCCACCTGGTCCGCAAGGCCGTGTAGACGTCACCGCCCTCGATTCGTTTGGAGAGTCCACCTTGGGTTTGGGCTTTACCTATGTGAATGACCTATCGGTGACCGAATTGAACCCCTCTTGGAACAACGTGGGTGATACCAGTCTCATCACCTTAACGGGCACCGGCTTCACACAAAGCCTCACTGCCAGTCTTGACGATGTGGCTTTAACCCTCACCACTTTTATTGATGATGAGCACGTGGTCCTCTCTTACACTTCCGATGCGGCAGGCACCAAAGACCTGTCCATCGACAATGGTTTTGATTCGCAAACCGTAGAAAATGCCTTTGTGGTTTTTGACGAAGCGACTGACACCGACCTGGCGCTCAGTACCGTTTTCCCGAACAGTGGCAGCCTTGAAGGGGGCACCTCGGTCACCCTCACCGGCAACCAGCTCGACAACGTCACCACGGTGACCTTCGGCAGCTCTACCCTCACGGGCGGCAATCTTGAAATCATCGACAGCCATCAAATCCGTATTACCGTCCCTGCCGCTTCTGCAGCAGGTTCAGTCGATGTCACGGTGGCTTCAGATACGAGCAGCGCCGTGCTTAGCAATGCATACACTTATTTGGCTGGCCCAAAAATTATCAGTCTGTCCCCCAGTTATGGACCACAAGAGGGCGGTACCGAAGTGACCGTGAATGGCGAGAACTTCACTGACACCATGGCGGTGGCCTTGGGTGGTGCGCCCATCGCAGACTTCACCCTGAACTCGGCCAGCAGCGTGACCTTCACCACACCGCCCGGCGCCCCCGGCTACGTGGACCTCGAGGTGAGTGAAAACGGTCTCCCCCATTTGTACCCGGGCGCCTTCTATTACGAGAGTGAGCTGTCCGTAACGAGCATTCAACCCGTGCGGGGTGGCATGAGCGGTAACACCCACGTGAGCATTTACGGGCAAGGTTTCCAAGGGCTGTCCTCTTTTGAGGTGAAGTTTGGCGGGTACATCGCCACTGAGGTGGAGGTGATTTCCGATAACCTCATCTATGCCAGAACACCCATGCACGAACCTGGTGTGGTGGACGTCGAAATCCTCGGCCCACAAGAGCAAACGGTCACCCTCGAAGACTCCTTCACTTATTTCGACCCCACCTTCATGGTGGGTGGTACCCGTGGCGGCCCTGTGGACGGGGCGGTTTACGTAACAGCACTCGACGCCATGTTCGGTTATCCCATCGAAGGCCTCACGGCCTGGTTGGGCACCACCGGCGGCAACCAATACGTGGCGACCACCAATGCCCTGGGACAAGCCACACTTTCTGGGCCTGACATTCAAGGGCCCCAAACCGTTACCGTCGGGGGAGAGTGCTGGGAAAATGCCACCGTGGTGGACGTGAACGCTTCAGAGGTCACGGTTTACCTCCAGTACATCTGTAGCTCGCCGCCCAGCAGCGGTGGCGGTGGCGGTGGGATTCCGCCCGCAACCATTTCAGGACACGTCACGGGTTTTGCCAAAGAGTTCTTTGATCCGGCCGCTCTCGGCACCAACGAAATCGCCCTGGCCGTGGTCATCACCACCGCCGCCGATGAATTCTCAGGCACCCCCGATCCCGGAACCGCCAATGTGGTCTTCGAAGATGGCGGTCTTTATTTCATCGCTTCCAGCCGGGTCGGTCGTTTGGCCGTGGTCGCCTTAGCCGGGGTTTACAATCTCGAAACCAATGATTTCGATCTCAAACAGATGGGGGTTAGACGAAACGTACATCCCGAGTTTGGCGTTGACCTCGTTGATCAAGACATTGAGTTAACCATCCCGCTAAATCAAACCATTGACTTTTCATTGCCCGATGCCCCCTTGGGACCCACTGCAGGCGGCTGCACGATCACGCGGGTGATTCCTTTCCTCCGTTTTGGCGGTGAAGGCGCGTTCTCATACGCCTCTGGGGTATCCACCACCCAAAACCTCACCATCGACAAAATGCCAGATGTGCCTGGTGAAATGTTATCCTTTGTAGCCGGCACTTACACCACAGATAAAGATGGTCTTCTCACCGAAGAAGGTACGGCCATCACCACCGAAGGCAGCACCATCGTGAGCGGAGTGGGCACCGATTGGGACATGACCGACTTTTTTGGTTTCCCATTGGTCGTGGGCAGAATCATTGTCATCGAAAAGCCGGGCGGAGGAGGTTTCGCAGGCACCATCGTAGAAGCGATCAGCGCAACCTCTGTACGACTCAGCGCACCGGTGGACTTCTCTGGTTCCAACCTCAAATACCATATCGGCAGCCCCGATATGCCCAAGTCTGAAATTGTCCAAGATGGCAACGGCAGCTTACTGGGCGGAGTCACCATACAACCTGTCATGGGCTTTCCCGAGCCCATCTCGCCCTCTCCGCAGGGCGTCATGCATGACCGCATGCTTCGCTGGAAAGCGCCACCGGGACAACAACCGACGTTCCACCGCATGTACATTTACGGCTTCAACCAAGGACTGTGGAGTTTTTACGTGGAAGGATCGCGCACCAAAGTACCGCTTCCATTCATTCCTGACACCGTTAACCTCATTGAATACGGCGAAGGAAGCGGCCCGCCGCACGACGTGTTTTTGGGCGGTTATATTTGGCAACATATTGCCATCTACTCTCCCGAAGTTGAGTTCTCTAACTTCTCCTACCTCGACATTGGTTCAGCCGGTCGTCGTTCATGGAGCACCCAGAAAACCAACTTTGTGGTGAGTTCGGAAAACCCAGACACCCCTTAAAACAGGTGCGTCACAAACAACCTCATTTTGTTTGGAGCTAAACACAATCGGCTTACGGAAGAGGTGTGCCTAGACAAAGCGGTGAAGGGAAACACCCTGATCACTCTAAGGACATCTTTGAAACCACATGGGTGACCCCGTAACCCACCAAATAAACAACCAACATGATGGTAAATGGAAACGCCACACCGGTACTGGGCTTACAGCGCACCCCCAGTAGAGATACCAGCAACGCGAGCAACACAATTAATATCGGCCAGACATACCGGGCCCGCAATGCGGCAGAATACTCCGCCAAAGAATAGCCATAAGACGCCGCCGATTTGAGAAGATAGCGCAGCTCATCGGTGAAAAAACCATCGGGATGACCGGTCAAACGCATGAGTACCGATAAGCTTTCGGGAATTTGGCGACGAAAATCCTGGGGAACTGATTGAGGATTTTCGTTGTTGGGCAAAGCGGTGAGAGGACAAGCATCAAAATCGACGTCCACGCGTTCCTTGGACAACAAACCCTTGAGTGCTTGTTGGCATTCAGGAAACACACTGTTGTCTTGGGGGTGGTTTTTAAGATCCAACACCCGGGCCCGGGGCATCACCAAAGACACCTGCTCCGGCGCCTGCGGGGCAGGTTGAATTTGAGCCAAGGATGCCATGGCGATCAAAGTGGGTGATTGGTTTTGCGGCTTTTCCACCCAAACTACGTTTTCAAGGGTTTGGTCGGGACCCACCCGCTCCACAAACACGAATGCATCTTTGGTTTTAACCCAATGTCGACGCACGGAGAAAAGCTGACTCACCGGATCTAAAATGCCCAGTTTGGACGCCAACGCATCACTGTCATGCCGGGTGGCCGGAACCGCATTGTGGAGCAAAAACCATTGACCAGCTCCAAACAAAAGACCGAGCACCAAGGCGGGCCCCCATGCCACCTGCCACGGTGAAAGGCCTTGTGCCTCCAGGGCCACCAGCTCATGGCGTTTGCCCAATTGGTGAAACCCCAAAGCCATGCCCAGCAAAAAACCTGGCACCAAGGACACCGATAAATAAGAGGGCAGTTTCAAATAAACAAAATAGAAGGCATCTGCCTCTTCACCAGCATAGAGGCTTTTGACCCCTTCCATCCAAGTGATCAAAGCAGCCAATAAGGTTAGGGTTGCCACCACGAAAATGGCACGCGAAGCAAGATAATAACAAAGATAAAGCCGGTGGCGCCGCATGGCCTCCTCATTCATCAACGACAGAGGGTTTTTGTAACAAAAGTCTGTTCTTTTTGTTAAACCAAGTTCAAGGCTATAGGGATTTGAGCATGAAAGCCACTCTTTATCTCATTCGTACAATTTTCGCGCCCTGTGCGCTGATCTTTGGGCCCCTGTGCGTTTTGACCTGGCTGAACCAACTTGCACGATTGGGTGACCTCGTGACGGGCACGCTGGGCGATATTCCAATGATGGTCGACATGGGACTGTCTTTAATGCCCACCGTCTTTCTTCATGCCACCACCGCAGCCGTTTTTTTCGGAATGATGCTGGGTTACGAACAATTGAACCGGCATTCTGAGCTGGTGGCCTTTCGTGCCCTGGGTTTTGGACTCTACCGCTTAATGAAACCCGTGATCGCATTGGCCCTGGTCACGGCCATCTCCTTGAGTTTGTTGCATCTGTACCTGGTCCCCTGGAGCGTGAGTCATCTCCAAAAACTCATGTTAGAATCGGCCACCCGCACCTTATCATCCCACCTTGAAACAGATGCCTTTCGCCCGCTCAGTGAAAACACCGTGGTCTTTCATCAGAACAAAGAAAAACAAAGTGAAACCGAAGAGCTGTGGCAAAATGCTTTTATTTCTTTTCGGTCCGGCGCACAAAACGAAGGGCATCTGATGTTATTTGCGCCAGAAATGGGGACCGCTGCCGATGCGAAAAGCAAATCCTTGTACCTCAGGGCCGAGAAAGGGTCGGTGTTCTCACTACAAGACAGCAGCATGACCGTTATCGATTTCAAGCGGGCCCAATTGGCCCTGTCCATCAAAGATTTTCTCAAAAACCAAACCCGATCGGTGACCAAGTATCACAGCTACAGCCCCAAGGCCTTATTTGCCGCCCAAAAGAAAGCCAAGGGGCACCAAAAGAGGTGGCTGAGGTTTTTCTTGGCCGAAAAATTATCGAACCACCTTCAATTGTTGCCCCTGTTGCTTTTGGCAGCGCTGCTTTCTTTCGCGCCCAAACGCAATTTGCGCGGTCGCAATTGGGTGATGGCGTTGTTGGTCTTTGTGGTGAACTATGCCTTGTACCAGTTGTTCCGCGGTTTGTATCTGAGCAATCATATCCCATTGTGGCTCGGGGCCCTGGGGCCATTCATGGTGCTGTCAGCCTTCACCTTGTGGCTGTGGCGCAAAACATTGCGTGCTTGCGTCTAGAAATTTGTTCAAATATTGGGAGATCCATTCCAACTCTGCTATGAGAGGCCGGAGCACGGAGAAGCGCAATGTTGTCGGCGTCCACAATTATGTTTTTCTTTTTAATGGTGATCGGCCTGTACGTCTTTTGGCGGCTGCTCAAGGCCATGACCCTTATTTTCAGCATTGCGTTGGTGTGCGGGGGGATCGTCTTTTTGTGGGCACACAGCGATGAGCCCCCACCCGTACCGAGCCATGAGGCCAGCGCCCCTGCCGCAAATGCCGAAGATGTTTTACTGGAGCAAGGGACCCGACTGCTCGCCAAACCCGTAAAAGAAGCGGCCCAAAAAATAGTGGATGCCACCCAAGACGAAGAAGCCTTGGTCCAGCAGGTCCGTGAATCCGGTGTCGGTTTTAAAAACATTGTCGAAATGGCAAGGGCTTTCGCACAGGGCACCCCCCTCCCTGAAAAGAGCCTTGCCGAAACCACCGCGACCCCCTAAAACAATCCGAGCCTTCTTTTCGAACCGGTGAGCACCTCATAGGGCCCGCCGGTTTTTCCAGGAACGCAACAGGACGCGGCATGAAACGTTTGAAATCCCCCATTCGAAGCCCCCGAAGGCGCTTGCGCAATTGGGTGCAACGGCGAACCCATCGGGCTTTAGAACGTGTTAAACATCAAATGCTGTTGGGCCCTGATATCACGCGGTGGCTCAACCGGTTGCTCAAAGCCAATGAACTCACACCGGAGCAACGGACGCGATTGGCCCACTCGGGCGCTTGGATCACCGCCCCCATCACCACCGCCCAGAATATTTTGGCCGGTCTTCCCCCGCCCAACAAAATTGGTACAGAAAAAGGCCTGCAAGTTTTTGCGGAAACCCTCTGCGAAATCGATCCGGCGATTTTACATCGATATTGGCCCGGGCGTCCTAAAGACCTCGAGCGCATTCGAACCTTGTTGGCCCGGTTGGCCGGCCGACCCATCGTAAAAGTGCTGGCCATGAGCAATGACTAACGCCCTCTTCAGGGTGGGGCCACGCAGCTTTTCATCTGATCACTTTCCACGTATGAAACAAATATGTGGATTGTTCTCACCGTAACTGGATTTTTCGCAGCCACTTTGTCCGCCACCATCGGCATGGCTGGGGGTACGTTTCTATTGGCGGCGATGCTCGTGGCCGGGTTGACCCCCTTTGCGGCCATTCCTTTACACGCAGCCGTCCAATTGTTTTCCAATGGCACCCGTGGAGTGGTCTTCCGAGAGCATCTGCGCTGGAAACCCCTGCTGATTTTCCTCATCTTCATGGTTCCCGGGCCCTTTATTGGCCTGTCTCTGTTAAATGACCTGCCCACCGCAACGGTCACCATTCTTTTGTCCGTGTTTATCTTTTACGCCACCTGGGCACCGAAATGGGGGTTGGACCGACTGCCCGAAAATGTGGCATTTGGTATTGCGGGTGTTTTGTGCGGTTTACTGGGCGTGGTGATCGGCGCCGTGGGTCCGGTGCTGGCCCCTTTTTTCCTGAGGGGCTCATTCACCAAAGAAGAGCTCATCGGCACCAAAGCCCTCTGCCAATGTGGAACGCATCTGGTTAAAATCATTGCATTTGCTAGTTTTCCCACCGCCGCTTTACAACAATGGGAACTGCTTCCCCCTTTGGCCATTGCAGTCATTCTAGGCACATTTTTGGGCAAAAAGTTGCTCAGCCGCCTGTCCGAGGGCCGCTTCACATTCATTTACAAAATGGTGCTCACGTTATTGGCCATAAAATTGCTACACACAGGACTCACTGGAGGTTGAAGAAAAGGCCCATGAACGATAGAGATGAGAGCCAGAGGTAAAGCAGATGGAAGCGCTCAGCGTTTTGGTTATTGAAGATTCCCCCTCTTTCTCCAGGCTTCTCACGCGAGGGCTGGAGCGCGAAGGGTATCAAGTGGACGTGGCACCCGATATTGCCAGTGCCCAACTTTATCTCTCCGAGAACATCTACACGATCATGCTGGTGGACAAAGGGCTCCCCGACGGGGATGGCATCGAATTTATATACGTGCTGCGACAAAAAGAAGTCATCACACCGGTCATTGCCCTCGCCGAACCCGATTTTTCAGAAGAACAAAGCCCTGAGTTGGATGACAGCATTCAAGCTTTCATCCCCAAACCATTTGCCTTTGATGATCTGCTGTCCAGCATGGAAACTTTGGTTCGTGATTTCTTGGCCCAACAGGACAAAGAAAAAAACAAACAACAAACGGTCCCAAAATTCACCAGCAGCCCCACCATCCCGCTCACGGAGCCAAAATCCAAGCCCACATTAGAAGTGGTCAATGTCACCGCCACCTCCAGGGACGATTTGGATTTGCCCTCTAATCTTTTTCGAGCCATTTCACCTGAAGAGGGTTTGGCCAAGTTAAGCGTAAACGCTAAGGCACAAAAAGCAGCTGCGGCAACCGCCCCGGTACAAGCCGAAGTGCCCAAGCCTAAAACATCCGTTCTACCACTCCCGGCCCATCAAGAGATCATCGATGTCTTTGGCATGTTACTGGACCGACCTCTCACCTTTACAGTGGGTGGTCCCATCGCCCCCTCAAAAGCAAACCCACTCTTGGTGGCGTCTTTTGCATCGGTCGATGACAAAGAGGTTTACGCCTTATGCTTCATCGATATTTCGTTGGCCAACTCAGCCGCCGGTGCGCTGGCAATGCTGCCCGGTGAAGAGGTTAAAAACAACATCACCCAGGGCGAAGTACCCGAGGAACTTTATGTTTATCTCAAAGAAGTCTTCCGAGTCCTGGGAACCCTGTTCAACAAACCCGACGTGCCTCAAGTCAAGCTGCATCACCTCTACCGCGCCACCGGTTTGTTGCCTCATGAAGATGCCGTAATCATTGAAGAGCAAATTCACCGTACAGATCTCACCCTCTCAATCGATGGGTACCCCGACGGTAAGCTCTCCCTTTTGCTCGTATAAACCAAAAACCAGTTTTTTCGACAAAAGCGGATAAAATGCTAATCTGAGGGATGATGTCCGATTTAAAACCATTGATGCATTTGCCGGTGTGGGGATGGCTCGTCCTTTTCTTGGTGGGCTGCGCCACCACTCCAACCGCTCAACCCGAGCAACCCAATGCCGCTGCTGAGCCCTCCGAAGAAGAATTCAACCCTTTTGATGGCCCCAAAACCTGGGACAGCTTAATCGACCACTACGAATTTGATTGTCCAGTCACCAACTTGGTGCTGGACACACCACACCCCATCCAACTGGCCGGCAAAGCATTCACCATTTATGGCAGTGAAATGCGAGTGGCGCCAGGAAGCTGGGGCAAAACCCTGCGCCTGGGTGTGCTCGCCGGCATTGAAGATCCTTCCGGCCGAACCATCGCCAACCTCAGGTACGCAGCCAAACGGTTTCAAAAAGCAAAAGTAGACTTCGTGTTGGTCAATGGTGATATCGGTGGGAACCGCGATGACATTCATGAGATTTTAAAAAGCTTGGTGGCCCTGTTTCCGTTCCCCATCTTGTTTCACTCTGGCAATACCGAACCCACATCGGTACTCAACCGTCTGTTCTCCATGATGCAAAAGGAACATCCGCGGCTCATCAATCTCAACTGGGTCCGCCACGTGAACCTCGGCAACATTCATTTGCTCTCTTTGCCGGGCCATCACGAAAGGGCCACGCTGTATGCCGGAGGCTGCCACTACCAAGAAAAAGACTTAGAAGCGGTCAGCTTATTGGCCCAGCAAATCGCGGCCGAGGGGCAAGTGGCCATTTTATCCGCGCACAGCGTCCCCGAAAGCAAGGGGCGTAAAGCCATCGATTATACCTTTGATATGGGAAATAACGGTGACCCCCAAATCACCAACCTCATTGCGGAAAGCCCCATCCCTTTCGGTATTTTTTCCCATGTGGTGGAGGCCGGGGGGCGTGCCTCAAGTGACCTCTACAGTGGCGAACAAATCAAAAAGAAAGAACAACAAAATGCGCGTCAGCTCTATGTCAACGTGGGGGCTGCCACCAGCACGCCCATTCTGCTACATTCCCGATCTTCGAGTCGTGGGATGGCAGCCATCTTTACCGTGGAAGGGCGTGAAGCGTCGGTGGATTTCCTCAAATTGCGCCCCATCTGGAAACACGGCAAACGCCCGCGCAAGCTCAAAAAGAAGAAGAAAAAGAAACGTAGAAAATCCAAAGGCTCCTGGAAAGGCCTTGATTAATGCGACATCTGTTTTTGCTCATCTTGGCCGCCTTGATGGGCTGCGAAGCATGTGACGGTGACGTTGGGAATGATTTGTCAAACCTCAAACCCGGACGTCTAAGGGTGGCAGAAGCAGAACTTGTTTTTGGCCCAACCCCATTACAAATGTCCCAAAAGCAAGAAATCCAATTATACAACAGTGGGCAATTGCCATTGGTATTTGAAAGCATGGCTTTTGAACCCGAAGGTGTCGTCTTCCTCATCCCCAATCAACCGGATCGCTTGGACGTCAAAGAAAGCCTGTTTATGGAAGTGGTGTTCACCCCCGGAGAAGCCACAGCGTACGCCGCGCAACTCATCTTCACTTTCGATGGCGATAACAGTCCTTTTCAATTGAGTGTCTCAGGTGAGGGCATGGCCAACCCGCTGTGCGCGCCGTGCGATGAAACGCCAGCGTCTTTTTGCATGAACGATCAAGTGATGGCCTTCTATGAAAAAACGTCCGAAACCTGTGACAACGGTCTCTGTCTGTACACCGTACAAGACGTCTCTTGTAATTGGGGTTGTGCCCCAGAGGCGGGGCGATGCGTGGTGTTGGATGCAGGGCCTGGTAACAACGGGAGCGGCAACGGCAATAACAACAATAACAATCCTCCACCCAGCCCCACCGATGCTGGTGTGATCGACGCTGGAACCCATGGCAACGGCAACAACAACCCACCGCTATCCGGTGCGATCGATAGCGGTCCTGCCAACCTGCCTGACGATGCGGGTGTCTCACCCACCTACGAAGTGGCCCACAGCAACCCCACTCAATGCTTTAATTGTACCGACTGGAACAACCCCACGACATGTGGTGCAGCCGCTCCGGGCTGCCCCGCCCCAAACAGCACGGGCCACGGGCAAGAATACCACCATAACCAACTGTCGCCACTTCAATTCACGGTCGTGGGCAGCGAGCTCCTTCAAGATGAACGTACAGGTCTTGTTTGGCGTCGTTGTCTGAATGGAGGCGCTGGTACGCCATGTGATGCAAACACCCTGCTGCAAAATTTTTCTCAGGCACAAACCACTTGTAACGAACTGCAAACTGACAACGGAGAAACCATGCGCATGCCCTCTTTGGGCGAGTTGCTTACCATCACAGATTACGAAAGTACCCTGGGGATTTTTCAAAATAATTTTTTTGATCTGCCGAACGCTTCTTTTTGGACGGCGACCGCCACCGAACCAGACAACCCCCTCACCAATTACTGGGTGGTCAATGACATTGCTCAATCTTTGACCTCACAAAATATTCAAAGCCAGGCGCACGTACTTTGTGTGGCGGGTCAACCTTGGGGCTCAAACGGTTTCATCGAAAATGGTAACAGCATCACAGACACTCGCACTGGTTTAGAATGGCAAACCTGTCCATACGGCCAAAGCCCAGGAGCCAGCGCTGGGTGCACGGGCACCATTATGCTCCTGCCCTTTCATGAAGCCTTGGCCACCTGTGAGAACCTGAACCTTGACCAGCACACCAACTGGCGCCTGCCCACCATCCGAGAACTCAGCACCTTGAGGCTGTGGCCCGACGAAAATCTGACCCATGCTTTTGGAGAAGCGGCTCAAGGCCTGCTGGGACGCCTGTTTTCCGCTTCGGTCACCACCGATCGGTCAGCCGTCTGGGTATTCTCCCCCACTGAGCCATATTGGCAAAAAGGGGGCCAAACCCATACATTTCGCTGTGTCCGGGCGCCATAATTCTTGTGTATGGGCGGTTCTGGTTATATGAAAGCCATGTGGAGAGGTGCATGAAACTGTTTTCTTTTAGAGTTTTACTCGTTTTCGGATTGTTCGCTTGGTTGGGACCGGCCCAATTGTCGCTGGCCGCTGAAACCAAAAACCTCAAAGCAGCGCAGGCCGACGAACAAAGGGCCTTCGATTTCATTGAAGCCGAGGACTGGTGCAATGCCACCAATTCTTTCTTGGACGCCTACGAAAAAGCGCCCATCATCGATTATCTTTTTAACGCGGCCAAAGCGGCGCGACTGGCGGGCGATCGTCGACAAGCGATGCAGCTCAACATCGAATTGCTCGGGCAATTTCCTGGGTCGCCACTCACTGCCGAAGTGAATAAAAACAACAAAGAGCTTTCCGATGAAATGACGCAAAACGGGCCGGGGCTCACCTGTCCCAGAAAGAAAACTGAAAACTCTCCGGCATCAGCGACCACCGATGCCCCCCCCGCTCCAAAACCTGAACCACCTCAACCTGCGGCCCAAACGGTGCCGAATGCCCCCCCCGCCGACCTGCCGCCTGCACCGGCCGAAGCCACAGATGGCCCAGATGGCCTCACCATTGGTGTTCTGACCGCTGGATCGGTGCTCACCATTGCCGGGATTTGGGGGGTTTATTGGGGTGCAGCCAGTTATATGCGAGGAATCGAGATTTTCGAAGATTCCGAGGCAAACCCGGACGATATCAACTTGGCAGCAGAATACGAAAATCATCAGGTCAACTACGAAAACAGAGATCGTCCCATCCTCATTTTGGGATCTGGTGCATTGGCGGGGGGCATGATGGCCCTGGGCCTTGGAACTTGGTGGTTTTTAAGCACTCCCCAGGAATAAAGCCCCCCAAAGTTGCCAAAATTGTAGCCCCTAGAGGCCAATAACGATAAACTGGCGTTGGAAAACACCTCTGAGGCACTGTTTTGGAATTCGATCTTCCTAGAGATATTGAAGGCGGCTACCGGCTCCTACGCAAAATTGGCGAAGGCGGCATGGGCGTGGTGTACGAAGGCATTCATTTGGTGCTCGAACGTCCGGTGGCCATCAAGATGATGCTGCCCAATCAAGAAAACTCTGAAGAGGCCCAAACCGTTGCCAAACGCTTTTTGCGTGAGGCCAAAACCATCGCCAAAATCCAAAGTGATCATGTGGTGGACATCACCCATTTTGGCCAAACCAAATTGGGCGAACTCTTTTTGGTGATGGAGTTCATTAAAGGCTGCTCCTTGGCCCAATACTTACGCCACTGCAAAAAACTTTCCCCAGAGGTGACATGTCATATCGGGGCGCAAGTGGCCTCCGGACTCATGAGTGCCCACAGCGAAGGCGTGATTCACCGCGACCTCAAAGCCGCCAACGTCATGCTCACGCAAAAAGGCAACGATAAACTCTTTGCTAAAGTGCTCGATTTTGGCGTGGCAAAATTAGCGGACGATTCAGACAAAACCCTAACCCAGGCTGGTCTGATGGTGGGTACCTTGAGCACCATGTCGCCCGAACAAATCACCGGCGCACCGGTGGACCACCGTTCTGACATTTATTCCATGGGTGTTTTGTTGTACCGCATGCTCTCCGGCTTGCGCCTTTTCGAAGTCACCGACGTGGCAGGCATCAGTTATCACCATGTGCATGTGAAACCCAAACCCTTACTCGAGCGCGCCCCCGAACTTCAAGTTCCCGATCGGTTAGAAGATATTATCTTTCGATGTCTCGAAAAGAAACCCGGCGAACGCTTTCAAAAAATGCAAGATGTGGTGATGGCATTGAAAGATGTTTTCGCTGATCAACGGTTTGACATGGTCACCGACACGGGCAACTACCTCATCGAATCTTCCCACGCCCCCAGTGATCAACCCACTCGAACCATCTTGGCGGTGGATCCCAATACCTTATCCAATGCGGCACAACCCAGCCCAGTGCCACCCCGAATTCCCAGCGACTATATCTCGGAGAGCCTCTCACAAACGCTCACCGGAATCGGCAATGAATCCCATGAAGATGCCACCATGGCCACGCAACAAGGGGTCTCCTTAAACTCCAGTCATGTGGCCAGCCGCATACAAGGCACCTCCGGCCAACAAGCGGCTTGGTTGAAGCCCGTGCTCATTACCGCCGCCGTTTTTATCATCGGTGGGCTCACCTGGGGACTTCTCAACCAATCGAACGCGCCCGAAGCACCCAACATCAAAGAAGGACAAGCGCAAGAAGTCGTCGATGTAAAACCTCAAGCGCCAGTTCCACCACCCGTCACGCCAAAGGCCACCCCCACGCCGCCCACAGTACCCGTGGTGGAAGCAACGCAGCCCCCTCAAGCACCTGCCAACGATGCGGCAAAAGAAACCGAGCAAGAAGTGGCAAAAGAAGCCCCCAAAGAAGCCTCGCCCCCCAAGGCGGTCACCCCCAAACCTAGAAAAAGAAAATCCACCGCACGCAAAAAAGAACCCGCGTCTCCAAAAGAAGAGAGCGGGTTCATCCGAACTTCTCCCAAAAAGAAGAAGAGCGGATTCATTCGAACCACGCCTAAAAAAGAAGGTGGTTCGAATTCTTTTCGGCGGGTTCAAACCCAGTAACTATTTTTTTTCTGCGGGCGCATCTGCTTTTGGGGCCGCCACCTTGGGCGCCTCTTCGGCTGCGGGCTTCGCATCAGCAGCCACCACTTTAATGGTTTGAGACCATGCCGGACCGTAAGACCGGTGGGCACCATCTGCAAATTGCAATGTGAGTGTGTGTGGACCGGGTGTCAGTTCAATTTTAGCTTCGGTTTGGCCTTTGCCATAATGCTTGTGGGTCGCATCCATGGGAATCACCGTACCGGCGGGCATGGCCGCTCCATCAATGATCACATGATGGTGGCCCGAAGTTGTCTCCTCTGGGGCCTCGCCAGCGGGGCGAACGGTTTTGCCCTTCACAGCGAAAGCCAATTTGACGGATGTGCCCACCTGGGCTCCATCTTTCAAATGCACAAAATGAACTCCCTCACCGGTGGCCGGTTTGGGTGCAGGCGCTTTGACCTCAGGCTTTTTTTCCGGAGCAGGCTGAGTGGCTGGCGCTTTTTCTTCTGATTTGTGGGCTTTGTCTGCCGAACAAGCCGTCAAACCCAAACAAAGCATGGACAATGAAATGAGATACATCGGTTTCATAAGGGACTCCTTGGTTGGTCACCTTATAAACGCTTTGATCCCTCAAAAGCAAATCTCAGCGTTCACTGCTTTCCAAGAAAGAAAAAAAGGCGTACGGTTTGCTCCCTTTCTTCTCCACAGGTCGTTCCATGAAACGTTTATTTCTCCTCGCCTTGTTCTGCTGGCCTTTCACGGCCTGTCCCGCGCCTTCCGATATCGCCACCGATGTGCAAAGCCCTCCCAAGTCAAACCCATGCGCGGAAGACAACGGAGGTTGCGGTGACCCTGCCATTTTTCAATGCGAGGATACCGACGCAGACACAGCACTTTGTAAATACGATTACACTGAAGATTGGCGGGCACTCACTAAAAATGTCCGTCAAATTGATCATGGCCAAAGCTGGCCTTCTACCTTGGTGGCCTATGGTCCCAGCAGCTTTCCTGTGGTTTCCTTTGCGGAGTCTCAAAGGGCGTTTGTAGCAGCGGCACGCGTGGGCGAAGGTAAAGCGATGCACTGGGGGCATGATACCTATTTGCAAAACCCCAGTGCAGCCACTGATGATTCGGCCCAACTTCTACGCAATGCCATTGATTGGATGGGCCAAGAAGAAACCCCCATCATCGGGGTGCCTCCAGGAATGACAAACCTCGCTTCTTTTTTTGGACAACTCAATTTTCCGGTGGTGGATGTTGCACCCAGCGATGTGGCTATTGTGGACATCTACATCACAGAAATTGACGACGATTGGAGTCAAGCCGACCAAGAACATCTTCAAGCTTTTGTACGTGAAGGCAAAGGTCTCATCACGGCGGGACACGCTTGGTGGTGGCGATACGAAAACCCCGAACCACTCGAAGAATTTTCGGGCAATCAAATACTCAAAGGGACCGGTATTTTTATTGGGGATGATTTTGGCGAACCTGGGGCCCATGCTGTCCCCGAAGAGCCGCCCTCCCCCCTGTTTCAAGCCACGCTGGGCTTGGCGGCCTTAGATGCGCATCAACAAGAAACTGCACCCCTCCCACAGGAAGAAATCGCCATGGCGGCCAACACAGTGGCCCATGCCATCACCCATCTGCCGCTGAGCGAAACAGACTATTTTGATGCCGTGGCCGCATTCGTTGACACATTAAACTTTCCCCCCATCACCCCGCAGGACCCGCTGATACCCGAACAAGATCCTTTGCGACTCCTGGCTTCACGCGCAGAAAGTAAATGGGCCCAGCACGACCTGGTCACCCATGTCATGGCACATCCCTCCGCATCTGCTTTTCCTGGTCCGCTCACGGACGGAGCACAACCTGTTGATCACACCGTGATGGTCAACGCCACTTATACGGGCCGCTCTTCCGACTACATGTACAGCGGGCCCAACGAGCCCCGCTGGGAGAGCACTGGGTATTACGCAGCTGCGGGTCAATCTGTTCGGGTAACGGTCGGTGAAGATGTGGCCGGGGAGGGGCTCGACCTTTTGATCGGCAGTCATACGGATCAACTGTGGGAAAAAGAAACCATCGATCGGTTTCCGCAAGTGACCCGATCCTTTCCCATTGAGTCCAGCATCACAGAAATACGAAGTGCGTTTGGTGGTTTAATTTATGTTCGCATACCGGGCGGCAGTGCACTGGGGGACCTGACCGTTTCCCTGTCGGGTGGCTACTTGGCCCCTTTGTATGTTCACGGTGAAACCACCGTTACAGACTGGCAAAACACCATCCGGCAATACCCTGCCCCTTGGGCGGAATTGGCATCCGATAAATTTATCCTGACTTTTCCCGCTGACCTGGCACGAACCTTAGACAACCCCGACGAAATCATGGATTTTTGGGACGAGATCATGGACAGCTCAGCAGATCTCGAAGGCATTCCCCACGAGCGCGCCCGGCCAGAACGGTTTGTCTTAGATCAGCAAATCAGTCTGGGGTGGATGCATTCAGGCTATCCCCTCATGGCCTTCACCATCGCCCATCAAGAATTTATCGACTTAGATTATATTTTCACCGAAAGCATTTGGGGGCCGATCCACGAAATCGGTCACAACCACCAACTCCGTCATTGGTTGCTCCCTGGCACCACCGAGACCTCCTGTAATTTGTGGTCCACTTACCTCACCGAAACCGTTTTAGAAATGTCGTTGGATGACAATGAAACCCTCGCGGCCCCTGCTCGAGAAGAGCGCATCACCAATTATCTGACGGGGGGGCCCAACTTTGAAGAAGACTGGAATGTGTGGGTGGCATTGGATACCTATCTGCAGCTGAAAGAACGGTTCGGTTGGGACTTTTATAAAACATTGTTTACGTTGTACCGCTCTTTAGATGATCATGAGATTCCCTACACGGATCAAGCACGCATCGATCTTTGGGTCATCAAGAGTTCTGAGGTAGCCGGTTATGACTTGTCAGAATTTTACCTCGCCTGGGGACTGCCAATCACGCCAAGCGCCATCGAGGAGGTGCAACATCTTCCCGACTGGGATGATCACCCCATGCTCGATTATGATTAAACCGTCACCTCTGTGGTCACGCCCTTGATGTCGCAATCCAACGCCTCCGCCGCACCACGATAACCTTTTTCAAAGGCTTCTGGACCCAACTCTAATTTAAAGGGGCCCAGTCGGGGCAACCCATCAAGGACCAAGGCCTGCATGTTGGCGCGTTCCGGCACCTGAAGGGCGGGACTGTTTTTTTTACGCCAAGGCGAACGGCTTTTGAGGTGGTGATAAAAGATTCGCTCTCCCTGTGCGGCCCCCAACATGCCGTGGCGATCCAAAACACCGCCATCTAAACCCCACCGGCCTTGTACGCGAACAGGTTGAAACAAAAATGGAACCGCGCAAGAGGCATAAATCGCTTCAGCCAGCGGCCCTTCAGAAACCACGAAAGTTTCTTTTTGCACTTTATCGTACACAGACAGGCTTAAGGGAAAACGACAGTCTTCCACGCGTGCCACCGGCAAATGCGTTTGCAACAATCCACGAAATTTTTCACCTTTTAAAAACCCGCTGCCCCAACCAGGATCCCAAAAATCTTGGCGCCTCAAACCAAACAGCAACGTTTTGATCTCCGAAGGGGCCATGCCTGATGCCCACAACGCACCGATCAACGCACCCGCAGAAGAACCCACCACTTTTTGTGGCCGGTATTCAATCTCTTCTAACGCCGTCACCACACCCAAATGGGCAAAGAACCCAAAAAAACCTGACGACATGGCCAAGGTGGTGGGGTGCATGCAAAGCCATTGGCGAAGCGTGGTCAAAAGACACCTAAGGGTTCTGCTGAGGGGCCGGGGCTTTGCCTGGACTGCTCTGCTTTTTCTTGCCCACCATCTCATGCCCTTTGAGATCTTTAGCGTCTTTCTGTTCAACCGGTTTGATGTCTGGATCGGGCTTAGAGGAGTTGGCACGGTAGCCCAGAGCGTTCACCGTGTTCACCATCACCGCAGGTTTTACTTTTTGAGCATCGTAGTGCACCTTGACGTGACCTTTGAGGTGGCTGGCCTCGGATCGAAAAATGCCTTCCTGTTTTTCGAGGGCTTCGTTGATGGCTTGTTCACACCCACCACAGGTCATGCCCTGCACCGGCAGAACAATGGATTGCGCCCAGTCTGGAATGGGAGATGTGCTGCGCACACCAGGCAAGGGTTTGTTTTGGGGCGCGTTGATGTCCTCGACTTCTTGGGGTTGGTCTGCCTTCGCCGTGGGCGTCGGCTCGGTCGTTGGCTGAGAAGTGGGTTCGGGGGTGCATGCAACGCACATCAATACAAGTAAGCTGGACCCGCACAATGTTTTCATGGTTGTTCCTGTTGCTGCCTGTTTAGGAGGGTTGCTCCAAAGGCTTTCTTTCATAGGGGGTTAATGCAGAGGTGGGACGGTTCACCGCTGCGCGATCTTCGGTGAGATACACGTAGATGGCTTGGGCCACATGTTTTCCAATGATCCGAATGTTGTCCAGACGAGGACCAACGGGAGTTCCCATTTCATCAAAGTGCCACACCAAGTCCTTACGGATTTCAATCCCCAAGGCGCTGGTGCGGGTTTGCGAAAAACGAAACCGATCCACGAAATGTGGGATCTCATGTTCAAGAAATTGACGAATCTTTATGTAAGCAGAGGCCGCATCGTTGAAATGCGTTTCAAATTCTTCATCAATGCGCCGGTAATAATGGAAAAAAGAACGTAACTTTTCACTCTTGGCCGACCGCAAGTTGGTGTCGAGCAACATGTCCCAAACCATTTGGTAGGGGTAGCTCTCTTTGGTTTCGGGATACCGGGCCTCAAATTCCTCGCGTAACTTTAAAAAGAACAACCAAACCTGAGAACGCATCTCAACGCTGCCGTCGGGGAGCAAATAGGGATAGTTATGGGCCACCGGCACCCCAATTTTTTCGAGCGTCAAAGAGATGCGGTCGCGTAACACGCGGTCACAGGTGAACTCGGCCAGCACATCGGGATACAATGGATCGAACACGCCATATGGCATTTCGTTTTCGTTTTGGTAGCCAAAGCTGCGGGTCAGCAAACTCAAGTGAGGCCGAATGGTGCCTGATTTATTGTACGTGTCGTAAGTGTGAATGGCGATTTTAATGTCTTTGCCCGAGATGGCGTTTTCCATGATTTGCGAAATCTCATCGTAGTACACTTCGAGCACGCGTTTTTTCTGCTTGTAAGAAAGTAATTTCGAAAACGGATAGTTCAACGCGAAGCGGTGTAAATGATCTGCATCTTTAGGCGTTGGGCCAGGAAAGCGACCGAAATCCATCAGCACCCGGGCCACATTCACGCTGTAATGACCCGGCAAACCCAGAAAGGAAGCGATTTCGCCGGCCACCAAAGAAGCGCCCCAGTCCCGTTCGTAATAGTACGCGTCTAAAAACGCTTCTTCAGGAATGAGTTCGCCCTCTTCGTTTCGGGTGAACTCTTCTGGGATCCAATCACCATCGTGGATCACATCGAGTAAAATTGTATCTCGAAACTGAGCGGGAAGGATGGTGGCGTCCGGATCATGGGTCCGGTCTTCTGCCACCACCAAAGACATGGGTGTATCGTTTTTATCAGTTCGGTAGGGCAAATTTATTCTCCATTCCAGTTGCCCACCTTACTCCGGTTTGTGCAGTCCATAAAAGATCAATTCGGCTACGGCCGCAGGTAATTCCAATAAGTTCTCCACTTCTTCACCGGACAAGATCTGGAACAGCAGTTCTTCCACCGCACCCAACACCACCAAAGTGGACACCTGCGCGGAAATGGGTTTGAGCAAACCTTTGGAATGGGCTTTTTCTGTGGTCTCAAGGGCCAAAGCGCCGATATCTCGGGTCAGTTGCCGAATGGGTCGGGCGGGCCCCTGCAACGGCCCGCGTTTTTCTTGCAAGTACAAACGCAACACATCGGGGGCAGAAAAAATAATTCCGGCCAATGTTTCTGCCAATTCAAAATAAGCCGCTTTTTGGGCTTCGATGGACTCTGCGGCCTCAACATTGGCCCCGCAAACCTCCAATGCGCCCAACACGCGCTCGCCCAAGGGCTGAATTAAGCTGGCCACCAAGGCTTCTTTGTCTTTGAAGTACCGATAAAAAGAACCCTTGGCGATTTCCGCTGACTTTACGATTTCATCGATGGTGACCTTTTCGATGCCACCTTCCAAAAATAACGCCAAAGCAGCGTTGGCGATTTGCTGGGTTTTGGCCCTTCGATTCCGGTCCCTTTTACCGCCCTCCACACCTGGCTTTTGATCGGGTACCTGGGAAGGCTCAATTTGAGGATCTGGCTTCAATTCTTCTTGCATCTGCTGGACCACCTGTTAAAACATGACTAACTGGTCACGAATTGGAGGGATGAGATGATTGGTATACCACTTGGGCTTTTGTACGGCAACGCTGGTGAATGGCTGATTCACAAATATGTGCTCCATGACCTGGGAAAGAACAAAGACTTCTTTTTCGCCTTTCACTGGCACGAACACCACAAAAACTGTCGCAAAAACAAAAATCACGATCCCGATTATGAACTTCCACGGCTCAGGTGGCATGCCCCCGGCAAAGAATTAGTGGCCCTAACGGGTCTGTGTTTGGCCCATGCCCCCTTGTTTCCAGTGGCGCCTTTTTTCACGGGCACGGTGTTTTATTGCTCACTCAATTATTACCGAAAACACAAAAGAGGGCATTTGGATCCCCAATGGCTCAAAGAGAATCTTCCCTGGCATTGGGATCACCATTTGGGCAAAAATCAAGATGCGAATTGGTGCGTGACCCATCCGTTTTTTGATCACCTCATGGGCACACGGGAGCCCAGCGATGAAGCGATCATGGCGACGGAAAATAAAATGCTGATGCCGAAATTAGGCAACCTTTTGAACCGGCTCCTCAGCGCCCAAAGCCGCGTCCAACGCTTTGCCCAACCGGCCGGTGGCAAATAGAAACAACATGCGAAAATCACTGATGAAGGACCATCCCGGGTGACCAAAAGTGGCGGGCTTGTTACCTTCAAAAACAAAGTGACCCGTCCAGGCACAACCGTAACCGATGATGACGGCCAAAAAGCCCCACACCCAGTTGCCGGATGCCAAACTCCAGATGAAATACGAAACGGCGGAAACCGTGCCCACATAATGCCAAGCCCGACAAACGGGCGTGCTGTGCTGCGTGAGATAATACGCAAAGAAGTCATCGTAGGTTTGAAATTCTGGCGTCTTGGCATTAGTTTCGGTCATGTGTGCTCCTCTTTTGGCCCATAATAGAACCTGATTCGGTTTTAGCAAGGGCCCTCCCCCTAGGTGATATATGAAGATCCAACCGTTTTTGCCGCCAAAAAGAACCCTCATGGGCCCCGGCCCCTCCGATGTGTCCCCTCGAATTCTTGAAGCCATGGCCCGACCCACCATCGGTCATCTCGATCCGCTCTTCGTTCAAATGATGGACGAAATGAAACAGCTGCTCCAATACGCCTTTCAAACCCAAAGCGAATTGACCATGCCCGTTTCGGCCCCTGGCAGCGCAGGCATGGAAACCTGTTTTGTGAACCTCATCGAAGCGGGAGATCAGGTGATCGTTTGTAGCAATGGGGTGTTTGGCGGACGCATGAAAGAAAACGTCACCCGCGTGGGCGCCGAAGCGATCATGATTGAAGATGAGTGGGGCCAACCGGTCGACCCCAACAAAGTGGAAAGTGCACTGAAAAAATACCCCAACGCAAAAGCCTTGGCCTTTGTACACGCCGAAACGTCCACCGGTGCCCGATCCGATGCCAAAGCCTTGGCCCAGCTGGCGCAAGCCCACCATACTTTAACCATTGTAGACACCGTTACCTCTTTGGGTGGCATTGAAATTGACGTTGACGGATGGGGACTGGACGCAGTTTATTCAGGCTCCCAAAAATGTTTGAGTTGCACCCCTGGCTTATCGCCCATCACATTTTCAGAGCGTGCCCAACACACCTTGCAAAACAGAAAAAGCCCCGTGCAAAGTTGGTTTTTGGATTTGAATTTGGTGATGGGTTACTGGGGCAGCAACCAAAAAAGAAGCTACCATCACACCGCCCCCATCAATGCCCTTTATGGATTGCACGAAGCACTTTGCATTCTCCAAGAAGAAGGCTTGCAAGCCGCTTGGCAAAGGCACAACCATCACCACCAAGCTTTGCGCGCAGGGCTTGAAGCCTTGGGCCTTTCCTTTGTGGTGGCCCCTGAATACCGCTTGCCCCAACTCAACGCAGTGAAAATTCCGGACGGCATTGATGACGCAAAAGTTCGACAACATTTACTCGAACAGGCGGGACTTGAAATCGGCGCGGGCTTGGGCCCCATGGCCGGCCAGATCTGGCGCATCGGGCTCATGGGTCACAGCGCCCAAGAGGCAAATGTGAAGCTGTGTCTGCAAGCTTTGGGCGATGCCCTGGGCGCGCAAAATCCTGATTTTTCTAGCACTGTGGCGTTGACCGCCGCGAACGCCCAATACGAAAGCTAGCAACCTGTTTTCAACTGATTTTTTGTGAGCTGGAAGCGGGCAACCACTTTGTAACCGTGCTACCCTTCAGAGTGTTCTGACCATTCTGTGGGGAGCGCGATCATGCGTGTATTTTTTTCGCCATTTTTCCTAAAAAACCTTCTGCTGAGCAACTTGATTGGACTGGGTCTGATCGCAGGCTGCACCTTTGATGATGCCCTGCCCGACCAAGCCCTCATTCAATGTGCCACCCAAGACGATTGTCCCGAGGGCTGGACCTGCCGCACCAAAGTGGGGCGTTGTGTTCCAGAGGACAATAACGATTTGGACGATCCGCAAATTATCAGCGGCCCCAACATCGAAGTCATCGGAGCCGATGCGGAAGCCGGGACTGGAGTCGGTGGTAAGGGCGCAGAGTTTCGGCTCACATTTAAGGTCAACGAACCCCTGATCGCCATTGATGAAAACGAGGACATCAACCCCAAAGTTCGCATGAATACCGGGGGTCACGGTTGGAAAAACTGGACCCAAGTCAAAGTGGAAGGCGATGCACAACCTGAATACACCTACACCTATCAAGCCTGTTGTCATGAAAAAGAAGATTGCACGCTCAGCGAAGAGACCTGCAAGGAAGACGAAGACCGAGACATCAATGTGCAAATCATCATGAAAGACCTTCTGTACAACGAAGGCGTGGCTTCCGGCGGGACAGTGAGATTTGATTTTTCCCCGCCAAAAATTATCAACGAGCCCGAATTCACCCCCGACCGCATTCGCAGCACGGGGCAAACCACCTTTGACTTCACTTTTGATGAAGCGGTCAAAGAAGATTCGATCGTTTTGTCCGTAACCGGCTTAACGGGCGGTTCTTTCACCGTGGAAGCGATTGGTACCGTTACCACCACATCACCAGAAGACGGTGAACCGTCTGAGGGCAATCCAACCAATAGCACCCTCCCCACTTATCGGGGCACATACACCGCCCCTGAGGTTGGGGCCGAAGGCAACAGCATTGACGGCGCCTACACCATTAGTGTCGTGGCCACCGATCTGTTTGACAACACGTCAGAACCTTTTGCACTGCCCAGTCAACTGATCATCGATAACGATTCGCCCACCCTGCAAGCTCTCGATGTCAACAACTTCAGTGCCCACAACACGGTGAGTGTTGATGACCTCCAAATCGGTGGTACCACTCGTGCTGGGCAAATCTTACGCATCACCACCACCTTTAACGAATCATTACACCTCAACACAGATGATCTTCAACTCATCGCACGATGTACCGACTGTAGCGATGATGAAACCGAAGACATCAAGTTTAAACATACAAGAGATGGTCTCGTTTTTACCTTTGAAAATGATTTCATCAACGACGCCCAAAACCTCAACCTAAAAAGGCCCGACGGACTTTATCAATTTCACCTAAAAAACATCATGGACGAAGCGGGCAACGTCACCGAAGAAATCCCTTTGGGCGAAGTGACGCTCGACACCACCCCGCCCGAAATGACATCTCACAGCTTCGGCTTAAATGAAAATGATGCCGACAATGAAAATGATGCCGTCAGGACCTATAACGACGAAGACAATGTGGAATTCTTCTTTGATGTGAACGAAACGCTTCTCACCGTGAAAGAAACCAACGAATTACAGCTCAAAGCCATTCTCGACAACAACGAAGCGCAGGCCTTCACTTGTGGTGCAGATACCTCAGGCGCAACGGCCGCTGGTTACATGTGCTCTATAGACCTCGACCCGGACTTTGGTCTCTCCAGCGGCCCAGCTTCCATCAGCATACAAATGACCGATGAAGCAGAAAACATTGGTTACGCAAACATTCGAATCATGCTGGACGTGGACAAACCTGCCACGGTGACCGGACTGCCAACGCTATCGCACTACCGGGCCGGACAAATGGTTGAATACACCCTTTCGTTCAGCGAAAAAGTCAGAGTGAAAACCGAGACCATTCAGGACGACTGGACATTCGAAGCGCTGAACACTGAGCAAGGTGGCGCTTCGATTAATTTCGCCCAACACACCTCGCTGAACGATTTCAGTCTGGCTTTTGTGTTCACCTATCAGCTACCCTCTAATCAAACTGACGAAGAACCAGCAACAAACGAGAACACCCCGGCCATGCATCCGGATGGCACTTATACACCCGTGATTAGCGATTGGCCCCAATTAGAGGACGAAGCGGGAAATGAATTTTCGATCTCAGATATTATGCAACTCAATATCGGCGGGGTCTACATCGACGCCACCAAACCCGAAATTTCTGATGTTTCTTTAGAGCAAGGCGTTCAAGGGGCATTTAACGACCTCGAAAGCATCGATTTCTCTTTTTGCGTGTCCGAGATTCCGCCCGACGACAGTGTGTCGGTGGATGTGCAAGCGGAAGTGCACGATGTGGAGGTGACCTGTGCTGCGGCGCCTCACCTGGATGCCGCCTGCCGCCAACAAGCCGCTCCCGCGCCCACCGCAGAAACCGATGGTGGGCTTGACGATGCTGGGATCATAACGACACCACCAACAGAAGACAATGATGCAGGCCCCCACGATGGCCCCTACGGTTACGCCTGCCAAGTTCTTGAAGGCGATGCCCAACTCAACGGGACCCTCGAAGATGAACTCTCCTTTATCGCCGTTCTCATCCAGGTCGGAGATGAAGCGGGCAATGTAAGCTTCACCAACAGTGTCATTGAATATGACCCGCTTCCGCCCGAGCTAGAGGCCGAATCCAACCAGAGTGATTACCGAAGCGGACAAACCATTGAATACACGCTGCGCTTTAACGAAGGCATTTTTGATACGGCAGGCCATGCCTTCGATGGCATGAACACCCTCACCGCACGGCAAGCGGGCACCCTCTCAGCGGATGGCGGCGTGGTAGACGCGGTGGGTCCCTCCATCACCCTCACCAAAAGCCCCGAGAGCACCGAAACCCTGTGGGTCTACGAAGGACAACCCAACGACTGTGGCAACGCTGCCAGCAACGCCGCTCCAGATGCCGGTAATACCTCATCAAACTTGAACTGCGATGGCACCTACGTCATTGACACCACCGACTGGCCCCCGCTTAAAGATAAAGCCGACAATCTTTTTGAGCCTGACGATCTCCTCGAAGGCTTTGTGGTCGATGCGTCTGCCGCTACAATATTAAACCTCTCGCTCGAAAATGACAATGAAGACATTTTTAATGATTTGAACGACCTCAACTTTACCATCTGCGCATCCGAACTGTTAGAGAAGGATCCACAAGCCCAGGTCCAAACGGAGTCTCACACCGTTGTCATCGATTGCGACTACCAAGGGACGTGTGGCTCCGATGATTTGGGCTCCCGCTATTTTTGCGATGCAAGCGCCCAACTTGACGAGGGTGCCCAAGAGTCCGAAGAACTCTCGTTTATCGCCGTACTTATTCAGCTAGAAGACTCGGCCGGCAACCTCACCTACGACAACAGCGTGATTGAATTTGATCCGGTGGCGCCCCAAATGAATTCCACATCCAATGAGGCCAGTTATAATTCCAGCCAAACTGTGGGCTACCAAATTGAACTGACCGAGCCCGTCTACAACGAAGAAGGCGACATGTATTTTGGACCCGAAACTTTGCAGGCCACCACTGCACCAAATAAAAACATTCTGCTCAATAAGACGTCCGGCAATGAAACCACTTGGGTCTACACCGCACAAATTTCGGACGACACAGAAGACGGAATCTACACCTTAGATTTTAGCCTTGATGTTACTGTCTTTCCCTCTCTGCAAGATGCGGCCGGCAACACGTTGGTGATCGAAACCGATCCTGCATCTTTTGAAATTGATGCGCAGTCCCCAGAAATCAACAATGTGAGTCTCGACAGTGAAGGCCTTCGTCCCATCAATGATTTAAATAAAATCGAATTCACGTTCACCACCAATGAGCCCTTACCCCAAAACCCAGACGAGTTACAAATCCTGGAACAAAACCCCGCCATTAAAATCGGTGACGATGATGGCATCACCACCTGTATCTGTGACAATTGTGGTACCGGCCCTGAAGCCTACGAATACACTTGCACGGTGGACGGGGCCACCGACAACCCCGAAGAAGTGGCCTTTATCGCCGTGCTCATTCAAATAGAAGACAGCGCAGGCAATGTAACCTATGCCAACAGCATTGTTGAATATGACAATGTGGACCCCGTGGTGGAACCCGATTCCAACCTGCCCCTCTATGGTTCTGGGCAAGAAATAAAAATCACACTCACCTTTTCAGAAATCCCATATTATTACGATGGGCCCTTAGACGGTGAAGCATCGCCCACCCAACAGGGTGCCCCCCAAAGCATCAGCCTCATTAACGAGTCCAACGAAGTGGTCGAACCGGTATCCTTAAGCTTGTTCTCTGAAGACAACCCACTCGCGCCGGTTTATGCCATCGAAGTGTATAGCACCGATGGTGTCGGTAACGTTCCCGATGGCGAACATTACCGCGTGGACACCTCTAGCTGGAACACCGAAGGTGGAACTTATGTTTACGATGCCGCTGATAATCTCTTGGCCATCGATGAAAGCAATTGGGGCACATTTGAAGTGGACGCCACCACACCCACCGTTCAAAAGAATCAATTAGACAGCATTAATAACTTCAGTGCGTTTTTAGATATCGCGTTCAAACTCTGCCTCAACGAAACTGGCGCGACGGTGAATGCAGAGGTGGGTTCTGCGGCCTATACGGTAATCACCGAATGCACAGAAGAAAACGATGCCGATGCCTTTTGTGAGACGGAACAATTCTTTTTCAACTGTGTGACCACCTCCGCATCCCCGAAAAACAATGAC
Source organism: Myxococcales bacterium (assembly GCA_002721815.1). Lineage (GTDB taxonomy): Bacteria > Myxococcota > UBA727 > UBA727. Next base: position 18,462 of record PBLQ01000007.1, on the reverse strand, counting down.
CTTACAGATGCAACATTGATACCAGTATCAATAGAAGCGAAAGATACCGCCGGTAATATTTCTTACACCAACAGCCAAATCGAAATTGATGATCAAGCCCCAGAGCTGATCTCGGCCCGAACCAACTTAGATGCCTACAAACAAGGCGACACGCTCACCTTTACCATATCTTTTGACGAAGCGTTGAGCATGGCGCCCACATTGGTGGTGAAAAAAGATGGCGAGATCGTTAGTGACTTCTTCACCGTGAACTGGCAAGACGCCTTCGATTTTAGTGGTGGCGATATTTTCTCTCTTTCTGTGGATGCTCAAGCGCCTTTTGGAGATGGCGATGACAGCCAGAACTACGTCATCGAACTGAGCGACTTAAAAGATCACGCTGACAACATCAACACCAACAATGTCTGCATCGGGGATAAACTCGACGGGTGCTCATTCACCGTTGACTCCACTGCCCCTTCATTAATCGATCACACCCTCGGTGTTTTACGTAACGGAACAACCTGCGTCCCGAATATTGGTCAACAACCCAAAGTGGCCAAAAGTGGTGATGAATTACTTTTCTCATTCGTGTTTGACGAAAACGTGATTGATGTAAATGGAGAGGTGCCTCCGCCAACACTCCAATTACTGGGACGCAACGCAATCATAGAAACCATTCCCAATGATAATCTCTCAGACCGCCAAGATTGTTTGAATCAGATGTCAACAAGCCTTTCCAATGCCAATCACATGGTGCACTTTTCATATTCGGTGGCCCATAGCACTGATCAAGGTGATGAAGGACCAATTAACTTCGTGCTCGCCTTTCAAGATGCGTCGGGTAACAGTCGCTCCCAAAACTTTGCAGCGGTCCTCGACTTTACCGCGCCCACCTTGGCAAGTGGTGGGGCCACCAAAGCGCTGTACAATGCCAACGAAAAACCACAGTTTAATTTCACCTTTTCCGAACCCATATACAGCTCTGGCATTTGTCTTGAAATAGAGTGTATCACGTGTCCACAGAACTCTGAACCAGAACACAGTCGCATACAACACGTGGTGTTAGACTGTGAAGACTTTAACACGGGACAAGGCTGTACTGTTTTTTCTATGGGCGCCAACAAATGGCCCGAGACCGAATTTGGGTATATGAATAGGCTGACAGGTGAAGACTTCGCGGTCACCATTGTCGGAGATGGTGCCAACAACGCAGGCTGTGACGACACACAGGTCATGACAGACCACGCTGGCAACATCTCTGAAACGAACACCCCGCTGCTTAGACCCATACTTGACGAAGACCTCGGTGTACCCGCCACAACGAACACGAAAACGGTGGCTTTTCGGTGGGACCAAATGGCCCCATTGGAGGGCCAACTGGCGGTTTGGCTGGATTGGGCCCCCTCTAAAACCTCATACGATGGGCTAAACGAATATGATTCCAAGCCCAGCGAATCACAATTCAGCCTGCAAAACGACTTTAAAAGAATCCGAGTTTGGTATGATTTTCCAGACACCGATGGCATTGAAGGTTCCCTCAAATATGAACTGAGTTATCCGCACAAGCAGTTTGGGTACCCCCCAAATTCAGATCCCGACAGTTCTTTTTGGAAGCTTAGCTATTCAGATGTGGCCAACATTGGACGCGTCATAACAGCCGAAAGAAGCTTTCTCCAAATATGCCTCGTGGGTAATACCGGCCTAGGGGAGGTCAACGGAGGCGGTGGAAGATCTTGTGGGAATTATACATGCGATTGCGATTTAGAACTGAAGCTCAATGAAGGATCAGAACTCACGACCCTTGCCTTTGTCGCCGCTGATTTGGCCGGTAACACCACGACCGTCAATCGCGAAATCTATTTGGACGTGGATGGGCCAGAAATATTGAGCGATTCAAGGGGCGCCACCCATCTCAGACTGGGAGATCATGCCGTCTACAGCGTCACCTTTAACGAAGATGTGGGAACGCTCACTCAAAACCCGTCCCCCATCAGCGATATTTGTGATTTGGGGACGCCCCCAGACGACAACAAATCCGCTTGCGCCAATGCAAACCTAATTCCCTCAGAAAATGAAAACGAAAACAATTCCTTTGCGATGGTCCACCTGCCAGGTGAGGTCACCCGCACCGTGGTCTTCAAAAAAGAAATTTCCAGTGACTTTGCGGAAGGGCTTTACGATGTACAGCTCGAGGTGGTCGACCGCGTGGGTAACACAAGCACCATCATTTTTCCTGAGAACGAGCAGCCCTCTTTCATAATTGACACCAATGCACCGGGGGTCGATCTCTTGGCGCTCGGCAATACCGTCCCTGACGGGGGCGAGGAAGAGCCTCCAATTCCCGTACTTAGTGGAAATAGTGGCACCGATACCCTAGCCCTGCGCCTAGACATATCCGATACCTCTTGGGCCCTAACCAACATTACTCTGAGCGATGGGACGATTCAGGAAGTTCCGGGGCAAATTAGTTTAACCATCGGGGATACGACCTACAATGAAACCCAGTTAACCCACAGCACCATTGGCTGCACTTTTTCAGATCGGGAAGACGACGATGAGGCCACATGGTCCTTGATCTGTGCAGATTTAAACAATGGGTTAAGTTTGTCTGCATTACCCAATGGCTCTCACGTGATTTCAGCCACCGTTCAAGACGCCGCGGGCAATGTCACCTCCCAACAAGCTTCGTTCATCGTTGATACGGAAGCGCCCGAACCATTACAAGTGCGCATCACCACCGACAACATCACCTGCAACGAAGGCGATGAAAACTGCGACATCAACGAAATCGATCTGGGGCTGGGCAACGACATTCTCATCTCCCTCACCTTAGATGAAAAAATGTACGCGTTCCCAACCTTGCGTGTCCTCAACCGCAACGGCAATCAAATCCAGCTCACGGCCGGCAACTCTCAAGACATCAGTGGCACCAGCTACTTTTTTGAAGAACGCAGCATCTACGAACTCGCCAACCAAGGGTCCAACACTTTTACTTGGCTGCACACAGCAAATTCAAACACCGAAGAAGTGGAAATGGATGGCGAATACCTGCTGGTGTTTGATGTCATTGATGCTTACGGTAACGCTGCCATTTTATCAGGGTGTACCGATGAAGGTTACAACCCCAACAGTGCGCCAAGCTGTACTCAAATGGCTGAAGGTTGGGACTGGCTCCATCTCGATTATAACGCGCCAACGGTGGGCGCCATCAGCTTACTCACCCATCCAGACAATGCACGGTACAGTGCGGTGACCGGCTACAGGGAACTGCAGTTTAATTGGCCAGAATTTTCCACCCATATGGCCGAAAACAGTGGCTACACCATGACCGCGAAACTAAATGAAGCCGTATTCACCGTGAGCAATGGTCACCTCGCTTGTGACACCAGCAAATGCACCATCGATTTGGGAACTGAGACCGGCACCAATTGCGCCGAAAGCCATTTGGCGGCCTTTTGCGACAAAGAAACTTTTGCGGCCCTGCAGCTTGAAATCAAAGACAGCGTTGAAAACAGCACCACCGTGCAAAAAAGTATCATTATCGATTTTGCGTCACCGCAACTGGCAGATGCCACCTTATCACCCGCGTCAGCGAAAGGGGGTGACACGGTGAACCTCAGCTTGTTTGCCAATGAAAACCTGAGCGCATCCACGGTCACCCTTTATCCACAATGTAGCGGAAGCAATTTCAGCACTGAACCATTCACCCAGCAAGATGGCAATCCGAACATTTACGCTGCTGTGGTCGATGCTGACTTTTGTGAAGGAGATTACAGCCTAACGGCCACCCTCACAGATGCAGTGGGCAACATCAGCGCAACCATCGAGTTGCAAACACCACTCAGCGTCGATAACACGGCCCCCAGTTTACAGATCGCCAATCGCTGCGATCTCGAAGGCTGCTCAGGCAACGATGGTAAAGTTTTCAGCAACATCGAGGGCCACAACTCGCTCACACTTCAGGTCTGCAGCGATGAAGATATTTCGAGTAACTTAGACGTTTCGATCGCAGGTGGCGACTACCCTCTAACCTGCAGCAACGCCGGAACTGTCGACTGGTGCAGCACCACAACCCATCGCTATATTTGTATTTTTGATATGGGCGACTACGATGGTATGTCTGGCTTCACCGCCGCCATCATTAATGCCAATGACGAAGCCGGAAACATTGCCATTGACGATGTTACCCTTCATTTTGACTTCGACGGCCCAGAGTTATTGTACACCACCAAAAACTTGGAGCCCTGGAGTCAATCCAGCCCTCAATTCCTGCCCTTATCCAACCCCAATGCCATCGCAGTGGGCGGCCGAGCGCGATACGATTTTCTTTTTGATGAGCCTGTCTACACCACCCACCACGTCGACAGTACAGCCCATCCCAGCGCATCTTTCGAGGCCAATAACCACACGTTCTATCTGGGGAATGTGCTTCAAATAGATGGCAACCCCGCGCTGTCCACCAACCTGGCATTTGCTTTTTTGTCCAGTTGTGGCGGTTCAGAAGCACAACCTCCAGATTTGGACTTCCTCAGCGACGCAAGCAATAATTGCGACATTCCCTCCCTCGAAGATGCAGGAGGCTGCGGGAATGCTTGTGGCTATTTCACCCTCCCCGATGGCGCATATGTTCCGTCTGTCACTGTCACCGATGTGGCAGGCAACCAAAGCACATCTGCCCCAACCAATGACTGCTCCGGGGCGTCTGCTGACCTCTGTTTTGTCATGGACACAGACCCACCCGAACCCGAGAATGATGCCATTAATCATCTCGAAACCGGTCTGAGGCACCTGCGCATGCCCTGGGGCTCACGACAAAACAACACCAATTACCAACCGGGTCAGTACATAATACCCATTGACGCCACCAACGACAACACGTCGGATGGACCCGACGCAGATCAGTTCGACCCCGAGGGAGAATCTCTCCCATTTAACCTTTTCGGCTCCAACATTTCGCGGGTCGAGTTCTTCAATGGGGGGCCTTCCACCAGCGAAGGACAGTTGGTGGGCTATTACAGCAACCAAGGCTCTGCGGGCTGGATGGTTGAACGCATGATCGTCGCCGACAGCGAGGCCTTGTGGCTCGGGCTGGTGGATGAAGCAGGCAATCGATCTCAAGAACGGGTGCTCATCGACAATGTGGAATGGGTGGCCACCATCGGAAACAAGACCGCGGGCAGCACTTATAACAACCCCCACGAGGTAGACCACTCCGCCTACTTTTTAGAGTCTGGCGAACAGGTTATCAGTGTTTCAACACAAATCGCCACCAGCGAAGGACAGCAAATCGCCGATACCACCGCCCAAATTGATTCAGAAAACGAAGATACAGGTGAAGGCGTTCGAACCCTACAAGGCACCGGTGGCTGGAGTGCGGAAGGTGAGTTTCAACTTGATGCCCCAGAATGTAAATTCTCTGAGATGGTCTACGATACGCTGCGCGGCCGTACCGTACTTTATTGTGGGGAGGACGGTGAGGTTTTCGAACGCATATTCGGTGCTTGGGTCTCCATGCCCCAACTGGATCCTGAATTTGACGGCAACCCGGGCGCTCGTAAAGATTTCGCCATGGTTTACAATCCGTTGTCCGGTAAAACCATGCTCCACGGGGGTCGCACCGGTGATTTCTTGCCCATTTATGAAAATTTCTTTTGGGAATGGGATGGGGCCTCCTGGGCCAAATCAGAAATCGCTTATGAAAACCCCGAACAATGCCTGTTCCTAAACGAAACTGAAGGTGCAGATCTCGGCTGCATTCAACCTCGCTTTGGGCACCGCATGGTCTACGAACCCAACACAGAAACCGTCTTCATGCTCGGTGGCTGTGCTTTGGGTGATAAAGGTTTCGTTCAGTTCTATTGCGCACGGCCCATTTCAGTGTGCGCTTACGAAAACCTCGACGTCCAAGAGCCAGGGATGCAAATCAACGAACCCAATCAACAAGTCTTCTGGTATTATAATTATGGGTTGTGGAGCCGAGCCTCTAATGATGTGCACTTGCCCGATGCCACTTACAACCAAGTCACCGCCTCCTGTGCTTGTAACTCTTTTCTCGGTGGCTATGCAGAGTTCGGCGAAACCAGCTGTCACAACTGGGGCTCAAGTGCGGTATCGCAAAATTATTATTACAGCGCCCATTCGTTCCCAAGCATGGCTGTGAAACCCACCTGCGCCCTTAGCGATCATGACAATAACCCCAACACGCCTGACATCTGTACCAACGACCTAAGGCGAGGCATCTACCTCTGGGGCGGAACCGATGGTGAAAATCAACCCCAAAATAAAATTTGGTACTACGGTGTTGAATCCACCTGGACCGACACGATCGCGTCCAACTGGGCCGAAGTGGAACTGAGTTCGAACGACATGGCAGATGGGGGCTTGAGCTGGGCGGTGGGCAGCATCCTCTATTTTCTGCCGCCTCCCAGCACCCTACCCAACAGTAAGGGCTTAAGGTTCGGCGTGTATGACTCAAGGTATGCCAAATCAAGGTTTTATCAACTGCAATATGAGGCCGGACTGTACGAACTTGTTAACATCGTTGGCTCAGACAATACGGACATTGTACTCACCAATGATGCCATGTCTGCTGAAGATCTGAGTTCATGCATGACCATGGGCTCAAACGGCTTCGAAATGAATTGCACCAATGGCTGGCCCAGGGTGCTTTATGACCCTGTGGAAGAAGAACTGTTGCTTCAGGCACCGGCGCCCATCAGTGATGTTTGGTCTAACGAAACCCGACGTTTTGAAACCTGGATCCACAAGAACACTTCGGATGATGAAACCCAAATCTGGAAAAGAGCAAGCCCTTCCGCGGCCATGTCTTTGCCCGGCATCAAAGAGAACTGGCCCAGCGCTGATTTTGGTTTTGACTTGGGCTACAAGTATGCAGCGGGCGGTTCGAATTTGGCGGTCATGGGCGGCTTTGACATGGCCGATGATATGGCCCAAACCGAGTGCCTTTGTGAGGATTCGCAGCACAAGGGACCTCGCGCTTACTTTTTGAACGAGAGTGGGGACAATCCATTTTGCGGATTGGCTCAAAACGGGTTGCTCTACCAACAAGACCGTGACTGGATGAGGGTTCCATTCCCCGACAACCCCGACAGTGCTGACCCTCAGAACATGGCCCCCAACATCACCAACCCATGGGCGCAAAATTACCGCATTGGCGGGCAGGTAGAATGGGTAGATACAGAAGCCTGGAATGACAGTTCTGGCCAATACGAGAGCATCAGTGGTTGGGCGGTCGCCGGTGGCTGTACCAATGTGAGCAACCAGCCAACAGCCGGAGGTCAAACTACAGGTGCCACTTGCCTCACCACAGATTACGGGATTTTTTGCCCTTTCTGCCCGGCGGATACAATCAGCAAACGAGAGGATTTTGCGCTGTGCCAACCCGAAGGCTATGTCGATAACGATCCACCGCCCAACAGCAACGATGAGGACAGCTTCAGCGACACCATCTCCTTGCTCGATCCCAACGATGACGAATGCATCCAATTCCTGCCCAGCCATGAAGTCACACCCATGAACCATCCTGACATTCGAAATCAATCTTGTTGGCGGGATATCACCGACGATATCGGCGGTGGCTTGGGTCATGCCCACACCAAACGCATGTACCACAGCATGACCACCATTCCGAGGAATCTGCCAGGTATTAACGATGTCGAGGATCTGGTTATTTTTGGAGGGCGCAACGGATCGGGCAATCTCAATTCATTGTACCGGCGCGCTTCTGACACCACAAAACCTGCAACCGACCGTACCAAATGGGAATGGAAAGAAGTGTCGTGCACATCGCTGGGTGGTAGCGGCAGCAGTGGTAGTTTCGGCGGTTCTGGCGGCTGCTCCAGCACCGTTCCCAACGAAGACGTCCCTGCGCCCCGGGTTGAAGCCGCGCTGGTCTGGGACAGCACCAGTTACTCACTTTTGATGTACGGGGGCTGGTCCGGGTGCGACAACATAGAAGACTGCGGCAATCCGGCGACCCATACAATTTACCAAGATCTTTGGCGGTTTAAGTTCACCGATACCTGGGAAGGCGACTGGGAGAAAATCTGTAACACCTGCGCTCCAGGGGCCATCGTTGAAGACGGTGCTGCAGGGGGTTATAAAAATGAATACGGCGAAGGAGAAATTTTTCGAGGCAACCATTTGATATCCAGCGACCAAACCGAGGCCGGCATCGCGTATGTTCACGGGGGCGCCGTGGCCCGCTGGGTATGGGACAAAGACAACGAATACAGCACCACCGCTCAAGTCTCCGGGGGCTGTATTGGCAACAGCGATGATGAAAACGATAATTATGACTGCGGCTATTGGGTGAAGGACCCTGCTCCCCAAGACCTTTCCAAGGTTGGCTTTTTAGACCCCTCGTTTGAGGATTATGGAGTTTATTACAACAGCGAAGACGAACAGCTTTGCACCTACAGCTCGCGCGTCAACCNNCGNTACAANCTTCCCGANCATCGAGANCCNGCCGTTATTTTTACCNCCGACNTACAAGCCATCGGCGCCGCANNCACGANCTCNNCGGCNNCNGGNGTNTTGGCCGACAGCATCACCGTNTACGTTCGTGCCCGAGGCAAAGTTGAATATTATTTGCCAACCAACGGTGANGAGCCCATCGAGGAGGAGCNCATCGATCACGGNTTCAAAGCNCAAGTNTGGGACGGCGCCAAGTGGAACGAATATGACAATCTTAAGACGAACCCCCTCGATGCCTACACCTTCGGCGATGTGAGGCAAGAATTTAACGTTGAAGATATGGCGGGCGNNGGCCTTTCAAGCCTTCAACCCAACAGTAAAATTCGCGTTTCGGTGGTGCCCATGAGGGTGAGTGAGGTGGGTAACCCTGCCACGCCGCCACAGGTCGAAGTGGATTATGTTGAAACCAGGGTGCGCTACCAAATCTCAAATAATATTGAGATGGCTTGCAATGACAATATCGATAATGACTATGACGGCTTTGCCGACGCAGACGATCCCGATTGTCAATAAACGGTAGACGCTTAAGGATACCTCGCCTTCGAGCTAACCTTCGGTCATGTGCACCCCGGCCAAAAACCGTTCGTAGTGTTCGGTTTTAAGCTTGATGTACGTGCCCTCAGCTTCACAAAAGACTTTGCCATCGGCTGACAAAAGTTGGCCCTTGGTAAATACCTTNCGACCNTTCACATTCATCACCCGNCCCTCNGCGTAGNCCAAAGANGTCAAAGGCAAGCGTTCGCGGTAGCGAATGGACAGTTCGCCGGTCACCACCGGGTGTCCAGCGGCCCAAGAGGCGATGCCCATGATTTCGTCCATGAGCGCGGACTCGCAGCCGCCATGCACATAGCCCGGCGCCCCCAAACATTTGGGGCCAAAATACACCTTGGCCACCACCGCCTCTGTTTGCTTTTCGAGGAAGTAGCGGACTTGCATGCGCTCTTCTTCAGGTGGTGAATTGATAAAACTGCCACACACCGAAAAAAACGTTTCTANGTTTCCTAAGGCTTCCCACCCTGACTCGGGCGATAAATCNGCAATGTGCATGGCAATTCCTTTGGCGCGNTCTTTTGCNTCTGTCCTTTAACTGATTTTTAGGATAGGACGAGTGACAGCTTTGAAACAAGGGTCCCTTTTTACAGGAGCAATGACATGATTTTGGTGATCAGCGGTACAAANCGNNCNAACAGCAACTCCCTGCGCTTGGCCAAACANTCGCAGGCCGTTTTGGAGTCCAAAGGGGCCCAAACCCAACTCCTCGATCTGGCCCAACTGCCCCTTGAAGCCCTCAGCCCCACTGCCTATTCCACCAAACCCGAAGGCTGGGCCCCATTTCAAGACGCCGTGAACCAAGCCTCGGGTGTTTGGGTGGTGGTGCCNGAATACAATGGCTCNTACCCTGGCGCTTTAAAAATGTTCATCGATCTTTTGGAGCATCCCAACAGTTTAAAAAATCTGCCCTCTGCTTNTGTGGGGCTGGCATCGGGCCGATGGGGTGCATTGCGCGCNGTGGAACAACTGGAAATGGTCTTTCAATACCGGTACGCCCATTTGTTCAATGAACGACTTTTCGTCCCCGCCGTACACAACATGCTCGATGCCAACGACGTTCTCACCGATCCCGAATTGAGTGGCTTTCTCGACCAAATGGCCACTAACTTTGTGGATTTCACCCAGCGCCTCTCCGCCTAAACATGAACCAACTCTTTAGGGCGCTGCAGCAAGGGAACTTTCAAGACGCATGGGTGTCCTTTCGAATGATCTACCCCGCAGAGATTTTTGCTTTGCCGGCCGTNTACATTCCTCTGTCTTTGGTCCTTCTTTTCTTGCTCTATCGCCGCATGACCCAAACCCTCACCGTGTACTTGTCAGCGCTGGGTTTCTACTATGCGTGGGGCACCTTTTGGGTCACCGAAGCAGGGGCACGCCCTTTTTTGAGTGATTTGATGATGTTCGGGGCCATTTGCTTCGTCTTGGGCGCGATAAATATTTGGGTGTTCTTGGTCCGCCACCCTTGAAAAAGAGCGTGAGCCCAATTCACCTCAACTATCTGTTTTTAAAAGGCTTTATACAGTCACCGAGGGCGGGGTCTCATTTTTAGCTTTTCCAAACCTGTTGTGGCATTCTCAGGTCATGAGTCGTACCCCACTAAAAAATAANCAAAAAAACGACAAGCCACGACAGCTCTGGCTNCCTTTGCAAATGCCCTTTCCCTTTATGAATGCCCTGCCCCAAGGGACNCAAAATTAAAAAGTAAACCGCCCTTGATAACCAANCTTAAAAGCTACATCACCAGCTAAGGGTTTATATGTCTGCAGAGATCGCCAGTTTTTTAAAGGAAGTTAAAGCCTTTCATCGCCTCCAAGATGAAGAGTTGCACGCCTTTGCCCAGCATCTCGACATCAAAGATTTTCCCGCCAACAGTCCCATCGTACAAAAAGGNGAAACGGGNGACGCCATGTACATCATCATGTCTGGCGANGTGCAAATCCCNGTGACAGACGCAGAAGGGCACCGCAAGTTCACGGCATTTTTAAGTGAAAAAGATTTTTTTGGTGAAATGGCGCTGCTGACTGGCGAACCGCGAACCGCCGACGTGGTGGTGGACAATCTCAATGGTTGCCGTTGCTTGGTCATGCGCAAAGAAGTGGTGGAGCCCTTTTTGCGGGCCAACCCTTCCGTGGCCAAATTCCTCACTGAAATTTTAGGAAAACGACTTTTAGAAAGTGGGTCTCTCACCCAAGTGGGCAAATACCGCGTGCTGTCTCGATTGGGTGAAGGCGGGACTTCTCAAGTCTTCGAAGGTCTGCACCCCGATCTCAACCGTTCCGTGGCCATTAAAATGNTGTCCCATTCTTTGGTGTATGAAGGCGACTTTGCNCACCGNTTTCAACGGGAAGCACGACTCATTGCAGACCTGCGGCATCCCAACATCTTACAAGTTTTCGATGCCGAAAACGCTTATGCCACTTTATTNATCGTCATGGAGAAANTGCANGGCATCGACTTGGTGGACCTCATTCAAACCCAAGGCCGTGTGGAACCTGCTGAAGCTCGCCGCATTATAGGCCAGGTGGCCAAAGCCCTTCATTATGCACACCAAAATGGCGTGGTGCACCGAGACATCAAACCTGCTAATATTTTTGTGGAAGAAAATGGCAATGTAAAACTCACCGACTTTGGCATCGCATCACCACCTGAAGACCACTCTGGCGANGATGCTTANCCNGGNATNCATGGNACGCCCGGCTTTATTGCCCCCGAAATTATCCACAACGAAAGNAACGATGGCCGGGCCGACATCTACGCCCTCGGGGTTGTGGCCTATGCCATGCTCACCGGAACATTGCCTTTTGGCACCGATGACGCCTTGGCCATTTTAAAACGACAACTCACCACCCCGTTCGTGGACCTCAAAAAGGCGTGGCCTGAAGCCCCAAAAGACTTGATTGAGTTTGTGAAAAAAGCCACGGCCGAAGAGCCGGGCGATCGCTACGAAAGTTGTGAAATCATTAGCGATTTGTTCAATGCCAATCGCAACAAGTTACTGGTGCAAGATGCAAACTTGCACTCTCTCACCGCCATTTGTAGTCCGGCCCAAGAAGAGGAAACGCAAGCGCTCTTTAATCGGCTCGAATCTCAATTACGCAAGCTCGGCATAAAAAAAATTAGCCGGTCTTTCCCAAACAAGGAGACGCCATGATCGGTGTCATCTCAGCAGGCTCTGAAGTCACNGCCCAAGCTGGCGCAGAAATGTTGGCCAGAAAAGGCAATGCCATCGATGCCATTGTCGCGGCTGCATTGGCCACCGCCGCCGGTGAACCCACGCTCACTTCTTTGGCGGGNGGTGGAATTATTTTACTGCGAGATGGTGGCAGTGGTGAACCCTACTTGATCGACTGTTTCGGCAATGCGCCAGGACTGGGCGGCAGCGGAGATGTGGAAAAAGATTTTTTTCCCGTAGATCTCAATTTTGGTCCCGCCATTCAAACCTTTTATGTGGGTCGGGCTTCTTGTGGCGTTCCAGGCGTTTTGCCNGGNTTGCTCGCNTTACATGGGCAATGGGGCAAGTTGCCTTTTTCCGATGTGATCAAACCCGCATGTGGCTTTTTACGAGACGGGAGCACCTTTGGTGAATACCAAACCAGTGCAATGAATTTACTGGCGCCCATTCTCCGCCTCGACGCCAAAAGTCACGACCTGTTTCGGCACCAGCCTGACAGCGATGATTTATTGGTCCCTGGGGATGTTTTTCGCAATACAGACCTGGCCGATACTTTAGAAGCCATGGCCAAAGAAGACCCCATGGTGTTTTATAAAGAAGAGATATGCAAACGCATCCTTTCGAGCTTTGGCGAAGCGCAAGGTGGGTTGATAACCCAACAAGATCTCGATGCTTACGAAGTTCAAATCCGAGAACCCATGCGCGTGCACTACAAAGATGCTCGTCTTTATTGCAACCCGCCTCCNGCGGCCGGCGGTGAGATGATCGCCTGCATGCTCTCCATGCTCGAGTACGCCAAGGTGCANGAACATCCAGGTCAATCCCTTGAACGGGCTAAAATTTTATCCAACGCCATGAAAGTGGCCGACCATTTTCGNGCGNTGGGCAACACCTATTACAACGCNAANAACCTAAAGAAGTGGAAAGGTGTNTTCGACGANTTCATGACCACCGACCTCAACGNCTCCCCCACCATTCCCGATGGCNGAGGCCACACCACCCATATCAGCGTTATCGACGAAGAGAGCAATGCAGTGGGCATGACCTTCAGTCACGGTGAAGGCAACGGATACCTCATTCCAGATACGGGCATCATGATGAACAACCTCATGGGCGAAGANGATTTACACCCAGAGGGCTGGTTTAAAATTCCCCCCGGCGAACGGTTGTCCACCATGATGTGTCCAACTTTACTCCACCGACCCCAAAAAGCTTTGATCATGATGGGGACGGGNGGCGCCAATCGCATTCGAACCGCCATTGTACAAACCATCAACCTGCTCATGGACCACGAACTTCCTGCCAAAAAGGCCATCAACACGCCCAGATTGCATTTTGAAGGTGGGGTGCTCAACGCAGAAACNCACGGCACATTGGGCGNCANCGATTACACCCAGTTGNGNCCCGAGAAATTTGTTCCCTTTGAGCAACCCAGTCTGTTTTTTGGCGGCGTCCATATGGTCATGGCCCAAAATCAGAAAGAATTGCTGGGCGCTGGAGATGCCCGCCGCAATGGCACCTGCCTCAAAGTCAACACAGAGGGCCAAATCAAAGCCCTCTAAACCGCCGGGCAGTCACTTTTTTTGGGCGATGGCCCAGCATGTGCTACATATCCTACATGGACACCTGTTACCGCTCATTGGCTCATATGCGCACCCTCTTACTCCTCNCNATCNTGGCATGGCCCGCTGTCCCCGTACAGCTCATGGCCCTTCCCACCTTTTCCACGGATGAAGGCAGTAACGATCGCATCTCTGTGACCCTTTCAACCAATGACCGCAACATTCACGATGATGCNGAAAGCTACTGTGGCGTGCGCATTTCCGGCTCGGGCAACCTTCGNTCGGGNGAAGANATNACNGTGAAGGTTTGGTATAACGATGTTCTCAGTTTTGANGCCNNNGGNACCGTCAGCAGCAGNGAAGGNTCTTCNNACAGCCTCACCCGNTTTTATGATTGCTCGGGCAACTTNGGCACCGCCAGCACCTATGANGTCCGTGCCTACGTGAAGGTCGAGGATAACTGCACCTTATTGTGCTACCACGATGTTGTTGAAGACCTTAAAGTCTACTCTTCGGGCGTTTTCGACGATTTAGAAAATAACAACAGTTACAACAACGCCGTCGAGCTCACCGATGAGATCGTTGAATACATTTCGCGAACCGATGATTATTTTACCTTCACGCTCACCGATGATTCTGATGTGGACATCACCATATACAGTTATGCATCCGAAGGAGAATTGGACGTGACCATTGAGAAAGATACAGGGCTCGATGAGCTCCTTGAACTTGAGCAAAGAGATGTGATCAGTTTCTACGAGCCTTTCTCTTTTGAAAGCTTAGACCCTGGAACATATTACATCACGGTCAGTCCATTGTTTCCACAAGACTACAACTTTTTTGAAATCAGCTATCAAGCTTTTGCCACCGGACAGGATTGCAGTTCTGACGAAGAAGAAACACGCGTGTGTGGCAACTGTGGTTCGCAAACCCGCGTGTGCAATTCAGAGGGCGCTTGGTCGGCTTGGTCCCCCTGTGATATCCCTGAAGGTAATTGTGAACCGGGCGCTGAACGCAGCAGCTTGTGTGACGATGAGNTCTCCAACCAAGAAGANTTATGCTCGGTGTCCTGCGCNTGGTTGGTGACGCAAGCNTGCCCCATTTATGAACAAGATGCNGGGAGCCTNGAAGACGGTGGCACCAACGGCGCATCCCCCATTGATCCACCGCTGGGTGAAGACGCCGGCGCGGGGCCTTCCGTTTCTCATGACGCGGGTGCATCCGTTGAACCCTCACCTTCCAGCACTGCCGATGCAGGCAGCAGGTTTCCCGGGCGAACCGAACAGCCTGCCGGTGAAATCACAGCCGTGGGNGGGTGTGCCTGTAATGACAAACCCNTTCACAACGGTGGGAAAACACCTTTNATCTTGTTGTTGGTCTTCTGGTGGTTATCGATGCGNAACCCCCAAAGAAGAACCCTCTCTTATTTCGGTCGNAGTTTTCAAGGCCGNTGGGTCTGTCGNCGAGATTAGCGCTACGACAACACCTCGAGCACAGGCGCGTCACTGTACGTGTCACCTTCACCCATAGAACCCAAACCACTTTGCATGGCCAATAACAAGGTGACCAAAACATCATTGCTGTTNCCNTCGGCCAGTTCATGACGGTGGTGTATGCCTGGGTATCGCAGTGCGTCCCCACAACGACCGGCCAGTAAAATGGGATAATCGCTGTTGCTCTGCATCACTGCGTCCGCACAATCGCTCGTGATCATGATCAAGGCGTTATCCAGAAGGTTACCATCACCTTCCGGTGTGCTTTTTAGTTTTTCTAGTAGGGTGGCCGCATGAGATAAGATGAAGGACTGAATGGGCTGTAGGTAGGACCATGCGTTGCTATCATTGCTGGCGATGATGTCATGATGACCAGTTGAAACGCCGGCCAACTGATGAAAGAGCGTATTGGCTTTGCCACCCGTAAACATCATGGTGGTGACCCGCGTTAAATCACAGGCCCAAGCCAACGTCCACAAATCGCACATAATGTCATTCACTTCGGTGAGAGGCTCTGCATTTCCATTGCTGATGTTTTCTTCGGTAACCGCCGCCATGGGCAAACACGCCCCCTGGTATTCAGGCGGCAAAGTAAGGATACGGGAACGTAAATCGTCAATGGCGGTGAGGTGCGCATCCAAGCGTTGTCGGTCCTCAGTCCCGATCTTATGTTTTAAGGATGCAATGTCTTCGCGCACCGCATCTAAAATGTGATCGCGCAAAATACGAGTGGGGTCTTCGGGCGGACTAAATCCCTCAAACAGGGCGTTATATACGGACAAGGGACTAAAATTAGGAGCATAAACCGTTTCGGAATCAGCGTGGGACACACTTTGCAATGTGCTGCCCTCGTCAGCTACGATGGCCCTGGAAACTCCCAACGATAAAGACGGCAGGTTTGTTGGTGGGTTTAAACCATTCACCATCAACTGATCGATGGTGGGGCCTCTCATTTTTGAACCAAAAGCCCCGCCGGTGTTTGAGATTTCAATATAAGGCAAACCCGAAAGAATGCCTGACATGTCATTGTGATGCAGCTGCGCCCCGCCAGTTTTCACTCGATACCCACTGAGCAAATTGAGATAGCCCATCACGTCATTCATGGATGATAAAGTGCTTGGTAAAGACCAATCGGCACCGGTCGCGGTGGGCACCCACGTGGAAGAAGAAACACCGTTGCCAAAAAAGAACAGGCCAAAGCGACGCGGCAAAGGAGCACCAGTTGAAGCGAAGGCACGCCCATGGTTGCCCAACATGCAATGCAAGACCGGCAAACTCACCATGGCACCTGCGCCCTTCAAAAACGCGCGGCGGTTCAAACGAAATTTTTTCACGGATGGACTCATGGTGTGATCACGCCCCCATCATCAAAATGCGCGCTGTCGGCGGTCATATCTGCAGTCATTCCATCGGCAGTTCCCAATGCATTAAACAAGGGTGACGATACCAAATCCACTAAAAATCCTTTCAATCGGTAATCTCGCAACTCGAACAGGTAGTCCAACAAAGTGAGTTGCTCTTGTTCGCCTGAAACCTCTATGTGACCCACCGCATACCGGTACAGGTGGCGCACCATACATCTGGCCACCTCTTCTCGCGCACCCAGAATCGAAGCCAACCCTTTGGCATCATCAAAAGCCTGTCCCCACAGCACGCCACTGGTGTCTAAAGTGAGACCTTGCTCGTTTTCGCGATACACCCCCGCCCCATCAAAATGTTCAAAGGCAAAGCCTAAGGGGTCCATGATGGCATGACAGGTGGCGCAGGAAAGATTACTTTGATGCCCCGCCAACCGTTGTCGCATGGTCATGGGCGGATCGTCGGGGCCGAGGTCAGGCAACGCAGTGTTGACATTTTCTGGGGGTGGGTCCACCGGCTGACACAACAAACTTTCGCGAACAAATTTTCCTCTCAAAGTGGGAGAGGTTCTTCGGTGGTGGGCGTAGGCCGACAAAAATGCCCCTTGGGTCAAAAATCCGCTACGGTGGCCACCACCATCGTAAGAGACCCTCGTAAATCCAGCACCCGCGTCGGGCGTCTCCGGGAAATCGTAAAACGATCTTAAAGTGGCATCCGCAAAAGTATAGGGTGCAGTTAATATTTTTCTAAAATCTTCGTCGCGCTCCCAAACGATATCGTCGAAAAGCAGTAAGGTCTCTTCGCGCAATGACGACCGAACCGCCGGCGTGTAAGTGGGAAAGAGCAAACTGTCTTTCGTCAGTGAGCCCAACGTATCTAACCGCAACCTCTCCACAAAAAATTGGCGTAACGCTTTGGGGGCCATGTCCGAGTCCAGCAAAGAAACTGCCACAGCTTGGCGCCCCGTTACGCTTGCGAGTTCGTCGTTGGCCGCCGCATCCAGCAAATCTTCTGAAGGCGTCGCCCCCGTTAGTAAAAAAGACATGCGGGTGGCCAGCTCAAAAGAGCTCAACCAGCGCGTTCCAGGGTCAGATGGATCGGGGTGGCCCACTTCGACGACGTAAAGAAAATACGGTGACTGCAGCAACCCTGCGACGATAAATTCAATTCCCAAGTTGTAATTGGCGAATTCAGCAGCGGCGCGCATCCCCACTGAACGCCATCGCAGCATTTCTTTTTCAGTGAGCGGGCGACGAAAAAACATTCGTCCCAGTCGATGTACCACCTCGGTCATACAATGGGTATCTTCTAAAGAAATAGGGTTACACCATTGCCAAGGGTTTTGCAGACTCTCCTCGTCACTGGCATTCAAATAAGCGGCCTCCGCGGCAGCAAAGGCGTTGGCTTCGTAAAGATCGATCATCTCGGGCGACAAAGCCGACATGCTGTTATGAATCGACAGATAATCTTCGTCGTGAGCTTGCACCGGTGCGGTCACCGCACGCGCTGCGGCATCGCCGAGCAGGACGCGAATGCTTTCCACATATTGAAAGGCCGACAGCTGACGCAGACGCAAGGGGGCGGGCTGGATGCGATTGGGGTCATAACCATCGCCATCACCACCAGCGTCCAAGTCACCATGATCGCGAGGGGGCGGTCTGAGATCTAAACTGCTGGCGTCCGCCAATTCGGTGGCAAGGGTATCGCCGGGCCCCCATGGGGAAATGCCACCATCGACCAGCAACTCGTAACCGCCATCCCCCGGTGTGCCCGGGGAAACAGTGTCGTCCGGCAAGCCTGACGGCGGTGGCTCTGTGTCTTGACCAGACCCATCCTTTTTGGGTGC
>PBLQ01000006.1 GCA_002721815.1 Myxococcales bacterium | reverse complement strand
CAACTCGAAGAAGTTTTCGAATGGCCATTTTCGTGGCCCACGCCCACTGCCGAAGTGTCCATCCCAGAGGATGAAGCATTCAAAACCACCATCACCCCCGATGACAACTTGGTGGCCCAAACCCCTTTTGGTGCCAACAACCCCATGCGATGGGTGAAATTCTCCATCCTGGTGTCCGACCCCACTAAGGTCTATTTTCAAAACAGCGACACCTATCCTTTTCATTATGATTTCGCCAAGGAGCACCTCACACCTTTTCTGGGCATGAGTCCTCAAGAATTCGACAGCGTGTCTCTTTATGAAGAGGGTCAAGAGGTCATTCTCGGGGCGGTGATCTTTCCATACGGAAGCAACAACACGCTCGATCCAGACGAGTATGGCATTCAGCTGGTACGGCAAGATCCCTATCACCCCGAGATGGTTCAAACAGTTTTCGACCTCGTCAAATCCGTGGTCACCGTAGAGCCCACCACCACCGCCTATTACTTTCCCTCATACGAAGACAGCAACTGGGAAGACCCCGATACCTTGTGCGCCATAGAGCGTTTCTACGGCGAACAAAACATTCCTCTAAGCAACGTGACTCGGTGGCTCAGTGGCAACACCTGCTACACCGATGGATGGACACCAGGCGTCTTACGCTACATTGAAAGCGAACACATTGAAGAAGCTTACGAAAATGGCGACTTATTGCCCACCGATATTTTGGTCACCGATGGCATTCCAGCCGAACTCCCCTACGTGGCTGGCATCATCTCCTTTGCGCCCACCACACCCAACTCACACGTCGCGATTTTGGCGCAGGTCTATCAAATCCCATTTATCTATGCCCACCACCCAGACACAGTGGCCGATGTGATGGCTCGACTGGACCAAGAGGTCGTCTTCAAGGCCCTCGAAGACGGGTGGTTCTCCATTGCAAACCCCTGCCAAGTTCGTTTTTATGACATTGCAGACGCATATGATGCAGCCACAGAGGCGGCCCTATACGCCCTCAAAGACCCCGAACCGGTGGCTTACGCCCCCATGGCAACCGCCAGCGCTTACAGTGTGGACTTAGAAGATGTGAACGGCGGCTTTGTTCAACCGGCAGATGTGAATATCGTCGGGGGCAAGGCGGCCAACTTTGGCATTTTGCGAGAAGCCCTGCCCGACAATTCTCCAGCCGCGGTGGCCTTTACCTTTAACCTGTGGAATGATTTCATGACGCAAACCGTTGAAGGCGGTGCAACCCTCAAAGCAACCATCGATAACAAACTCGCCGCGTACACCTACCCCCCGAACTTCGAAAATCTTTTTGCCGACCTGGACGAGATTCGAGACCTCATCAAAGATGGTTCGTTCACTGCGGACCAAGAAGCGGCCGTCATGACCGCTTTATCCAGCTTCGAAGACAACAAAAAAATACGCTTTCGCTCCTCCACCAACCTTGAAGACACCGTCAACTTCACGGGCGCTGGTCTCTACAGCAGCTACAGTGGCTGCAAAGCTGACGACAACGACGATGACACCGAAGGACCGAGTCTTTGTGACCCCTCCAAAGACAAAGAACGCGGTGTGTTCCGAGCCATGAAAAAAGTTTTCGCCAGTTTTTACAATGACAATGCGTATCTCGAACGCCTGCGACGTAGCGTTAACGAAGATGAAGTGGGCATGGCCATTTTGGCCCATTACTCCTTCCCAGATGAATTCGAACTCGCCAATGGTGTGGCGACTTTCACCAAAAGTCACAGTTCCTACACCATCGACTTGGTCAGCCAGCCAGGAGCGGTCTCGGTCACCAACCCCGAAACGGCGGCGCTGCCCGAAGAAGTTGAAATATCCATCTATCAAGCGGGTAACAACACAAGCATTTATATCAGCACAGACCAGTTCGCAGAATTGCTGCCCATTGGCGCCAATGTTTTAGACAGCTCCGATGACGACACCATCGACGAATACCACATTCTGGCAAACTTTCTCCTCGAAGCCTCCCAAGTTTTCGAGACGGCCATGGGCGTGACCAACAATTATACATTAGACTTTGAATATAAAAAAGTAGAAGACTGGGGCTTGGTGGTGAAACAAATACGCCAAATCCCCGGTGCCAACGCCACCGAAAACATCGCCACGTTTCTTTTGGATGAAGGAAAATCATTGTGTTTGTTCCAAGGGGAATACAGCGATGTGTATGCCAATCACCGCGGCAAACTCATTTGGGACCTCATCACCCACAACATACAACTCACTGCGGACAACCTGGACACTTCATTTATCAGCAGCTCCGAGATTGAACACTACAGCATTGGCACGACCCGAACCCTCACCGGTCTGCCCGAAAACTGGTTAAATGGTTCATACACCTACCTCGATCGCGACAATCTGGCCGTGCACGAATGGGACGTCGACCACGGAGATCACACCACCACTTATACCCTCAGTATCGAATTCCCGCTGACCCAACCCATGTTCTACTCTCCCATGGTAACGCTAGACAATCTGTACATCACGCTGAAAATGGAGCACTCCGAAGAACTACGCACCCTCGATTGGGACGGGTTTGGCACCACCAAAACTGAAACAGTGCGTCTTGAGCCTTGCCGGGGAGACATCATTCCCGAGAACAGCCTATATCGTGAAAGAACATTCGATGGCTATGGTTTCACGGATTACAGTATTGTTTCGAGGTTTCACCATCCACCGTTCCCCGAAGGGCCCACCGCTGGCTACACTGCGCCCATGGAAATTTGGTTAGACACCACCATCGCAGGCTTTACTTCCGAGCCCATGGTGTTGTCCTCCTATTTTTCTCAAAGCTATCGCCCTGGGCACCATAACTTTAGTGAAGGATTCCTTTTTGAACCCAGGGCCGACCCCAATGTGACCTCTGAGCAATTAGCTGAACTCGAAGAAATCGATCTGCTCAGAATTTACTGGAACTGGGGTTCTTTTTACAGCATGGATAACAATTCATGTACGGATGATAACAACACCGACTGCTGTGGAAACGGCATCATCGATGATGATGAAGAATGTGACAATGGCGAGAATGAATATGGCAGCGGCTGCGACTGGGATTGTACCGTAGAAATGGTCGTCTGCGAGGATGATGGCCCCACCACCAATTGCTGCGGTGACGGTATTGTACAAGGCTTTGAAGAATGTGACGATGGGAACGAGCACAACGGTGATGGATGCAACTGGGAATGCGACGTCCTGGGCAGACTCGGCTACGAAACCACCGACGGTGATTTCATCTACGTCCATGAGTAACTATTCGGGCTGAAACATGGCCATGACAGCGGGCTTGATGGTTTGTGCCCAGATGGCGTATCCCTGCTTGTTCAGGTGCAGGTCATCTGAGATAAAATAATCGTCGTTGGGCTCACCTGCCTCATTGAGCAACACGCTCGCCGCATCCACATAAGCCATCATGGGGTGCGACCCTGCAAAGGCTGCCAAACGCTCATTGGCCTCGTTCATTAAGAACCAACGATCCCAGCGGGCTTTGGAGGGTTTGATGGAGACGTAGAGGATTTTTGTCCCGGGCAACTCTTTGAAAACACGCAGTGAGAAATTCGTGAAGTCTTCCATGACTTCGTCCACCGTTTTGTCGCTGTAAGCCGCCAGGTCGTTATCCCCTTCATAAACCACAATGAGCGCAGGCTCATAAGGCATCACCACACGATCAAAATAGTAGTTCACATGATCCATCATGGAGCCGCCAAACCCACGATTCAATACGGGCAATGGCGCCATATCGGTTTCTAAGGTGCGCCAAAAACGAAAGGAGGACGATCCCACAAAAAGGATTTGCCCCTTCGCCGGCGGATTTTGAGCGTCGGCCTCTTCAAATGCTGCAATGGCACCTTTAAAGAACAACGGGGACTTTGGGTCCCAATACCCTTTGAACAAAAAACAACCGGCCACCGAAAATAAAATCAGTGCGCCGGTGATGAGTTTTATTCGCCTGTTGCGCATTAAAGCGCCTGGGTCATCAACTTGGAAATGCGCTGACCGTATTTGGCATTGTCGATCACAGGAGAACCCTCAGCCAACAATGCTTGATCCAACAACAGCCAGGTGTATTCGTTCACCGATGCGTCGTTGGCATCGGCCACCAAGCGCTCTTTGAGTTTACCGATGATGGTGTGATTGGGGTTCACTTCCATGATGCGTTTTTGCTGCGGAACACCTTGGTTCATTTGTTTCATCAGGCGTTCCATTTGTGGGGTCATGCCCTTTTCAGCCACCACCAAACAAGCAGGGGATTCAGTCAAACGGGAAGAAACGCGAACCTCAGCCACGTGCGCTTCCAAGAGGGTTTTCATGCTCTCCAGCAATGGCGCTAAATCTTCAGATTTTTCTTTGCGCTCTTGCTCCGCCTTTTCTTTTTCCTCTTCAGTGTCGAGTTCTAAACCTTCTTTGGCCGCCGAGACCAGTTTCTTTTCTTGGTATGCCTCAAAGTTACCCAACCAGAATTCATCCACTGGCTCAGTGAGGAAAATTACTTCAAAGCCTTTGGCTCGGACGGCTTCGAGATTTGGCGAGTTCTCGAGTACCGCGCGGTCTTCACCGGTGATGTAGTAAATTTCTTTTTGATTCTCAGGCATGCGCTCCACGTATCCGGCCAAATCAGTGAGATTCTCCGGGTCGTTAGAGGATTCAAAGAGCAACAAGTCTTCTAACTTTTCTTTGGTACCGAATTCTGACGCGATGCCTTCTTTGAGCGCCACGCCAAATTCTTTCCAAAAGGAGGTGTAGGCATCGAGGTTTTCAGACTTCCAGTCTTTCAGTTCACGAAGTACCTTTTTGACCAACCCTTTTTGAATGGCTTGGATTTGACGGTTTTGCTGCAGGATTTCACGAGAAACATTGAGGGGTAAATCACTGCTCTCCACCACACCTTTCACGAAGCGCAAATAGCGTGGCAACAACTCTTCACACTTTTCCATAATCATGACTTTTTTCACGAAGAGCTGTAAGCCCCCATTGCTTCGGTCGTACAACCAATCCATGGGCTTTTTCTTTGGGAAAAAGAGTAATGACTCGTATGAAACCGTGCCTTCTGCCTTTTGCGAAATAACTTTGGCCGGCTCGTTCCAGTCGTGGGACACATGCCGATAAAACTCATTGTATTCTTCGTCACTGACGTCACTGGCATTGCGAGACCAAATGGCTTTTTGGGAATTGAGCGTATCGTCTTGAATGACGGTGTCATATTCACCCTCAATCACTTTACCCTCTTCATCTTTTTTGGGTTCTTGTTTTTCCGTTTTCATTTTGATGGGAAAGGTCACGAAATCGGAATATTTTTTCACGATTCCGCGTACGGTCCAATCTTGGGTGAAATCTTCGATGCCGTCTTCCGGATCGGTGTCTTTCAAAAACAAGGTAATGCGCGTGCCGACGCGTTTCTTGGGTTCGTTATCGATGGTATAAGTGCCATCGCCCTCGGACCGCCAGCAAATGGCCTCGCCCTCTTCAGCGCCCGCGCGACGGGTATGAAGTTCTACCCGCTTGGCCACCATAAATGCAGAATAAAAACCCACGCCAAATTGGCCAATCAAATCTAAAGCTTGGTCCTTGTCGGCCCCTTTGATTTTGGTGAGCAGCTCACGGGTTCCGGAATGGGCGATGGTGCCGATGTTTTGAATCACTTCATCGCGGCTCATGCCAATGCCGTTATCATAAATGGTCAAGGTTTTCATGTTTGGGTCGATGTTGAGCCGAACACCCAATTCTTCGTCTGATGGTAACAACGCGGGATTTTGGAGGGATTCAAAGCGGCGTTTGTCCAATGCATCGGAGGCATTTGAAATCAGCTCTCTCAAAAAGATGTCTTTGGAGGAGTACAAAGAGTGGATCATCAGGTCCAACAGCTCTTTGGTTTCAGCTTGAAATTCCATTTTTTCTTGGGTTGCGTTCATTGGGGGCTCCTTTTTCTAAAAATCTGCGAGGGAATAATAGACGCCGAGCGCATGGGGTCAAGGCTGCGCGATGGATCTTCTGAAGCATCGATCATTTTTTATGGCTTTATTTTCAGCAGGTTAGCTGCTGTCTTGATTTTTGGTAAACCCTCTTGACCTTTTTAGTAAAGAATGTTTACCTTTTGAAAAAGGAGCGATCACCATGCATGACATCATTATTAAGAACGGTACCCTCATCAACGGCTTAGAAACCCCCGCTTTCAAGGCTGATATTGCCATCAATGGCGATACCATCACCGCCATTGGTGAAAACCTTGGCGAAGCCAAAAAGGTGATCGATGCAGCCGGACATCTTGTCACGCCCGGCTGGGTGGACATCCACACCCATTATGACGCCCAGGCCACTTGGGACCCCTACCTCACCCCCAGCTCCTTTCATGGTGTTACCACCACGGTCATGGGCAACTGCGGCGTAGGCTTTGCGCCCGTGAAGGCCGATAAAAAAGATTGGCTCATCGGATTAATGGAAGGCGTGGAAGACATTCCGGGCGCCGCCCTGACCGAAGGCATTCAATGGGAATGGGAAACCTTTCCCGAGTATCTCGAAGCCTTAAAGAAGAGAAACTACGTCATGGACATTGGTACCCAAGTCCCCCACGGTGCAGTGCGTGCCTATGTCATGGGCGATCGCGGTGCCGCCAATGAGCCCGCCACCGACGAAGATATTGCCGCAATGTATGAAATCGTTAAAGAAGGCCTCGAAGCAGGTGCCCTGGGGTTTTCCACCTCTCGGACCTTAATCCACAAAGCCATCGACGGTCGTCCCGTCCCTGGCACTTTTGCGGAAAAGAAAGAAGTTTTTGGTATTGGGCAAGCCCTCGCGGATGTGGGTCACGGCGTTTTCGAAATGGCCTCACAACATGAAACATTGGATGTGGACATCCAATGGATGGATGAACTCTCCCAAAAAATTGGTCGTCCCGTGAGTACCAATCTGAGCCAAATTGATGAAAGTCCAAACCTGTGGCGCGAAGTCTTACATCGCATGGAGCAGGCGCCAGAACACAGTCAGGTCATTGGGCAAGCCAGTGGTCGCGCCATCGGCATCGTGATGGGATTGGATCTCACCGCCCACCCCTTCGCCACCTGCCCTTACTTTCTTCAAGAACTCATGCACATGCCGCCTGAAGAGCGACGCCAAAAACTCATGCAAAAAGAAACCCAAGAAAAGTTGCTGGCAGACACCCCACTCTCATTAGGGCCCTTTGAAGACTTCATCACCGGAACGTTCTCTCGCATGTTTCCCTTCAATGATGAACCCGATTATGAACCCACCGCTGATATGAGTATTGCAGCGTTGGCCAAAAAGAATGGGTGCACCCCTCAAGAGGAGGCGCTCAAACATTTACTCGCTTATGAAGGCCGGGGTTTCTTGTATTTNCCGCTTTTCAATTACGCTGANAACAGTCTCGACCCNACCTACGANCTGTTAAATCACAANCGCGTTCGANTGGGGCTNTCCGACGGTGGCGCTCATTGTGGTGCCATTTGCGATGGNTCGGTTCCGACCTTCATGCTCACNTTTTGGGCACGGGATCGACANNGAGGTCCCAAGATGTCCCTGGAGCGTGTGGTNGCCATGCAAACNTCAGAAACGGCTGCACTCTTTGGCATTGAAGACNGCGGTCAACTCANGCCGGGGTACAAAGCGGATATCAATATTATTGACTTTGATAAGTTGAAACTGCACCGCCCCGAAGTGGTTTATGATTTACCCGCCGGAGGCAGGCGCTTGTCTCAAAAAGCATCGGGGTATCACACCACCATGAAATCCGGCGTTGTCACCCACCGCAACGGCGAGCCCACGGGTGAGTTGCCGGGGCAACTCCTTTTAGGACCCCAAGCAGCCCCCACAGCGATACCCCTAGGGAAGTGATCATGGAACACAATATTAAAGCACATCAACAAGCCTCCCTGGGCCATCTGTTCACCCGGGTGGGTCGCATGCTCACCCTGCACGCGATTTCGCAAGTCCATGATGCCGGTTACCCCGAGGTCAGAGAAAGCTGGCTTCCCATTCTCCAGCATGTAGAAGACAGAGGCATTCGCAGCATTGACTTGGCCACCAAACTGGCCATTTCAAAACAAGCAGCCAATCAAATGGTCAAAGAGATTGAAAAACGGGGATATCTGCAACGTGCACCAGACCCTGAGGACAAACGCGCCCAGCGCATCACCTTAACGGAGCAAGGGTGGCAGGCCTGGGTGGTTGGATTAAAAGCCATGCAAACCATGGAGCGCCAGCTAGAAACAGCTTTAGGCGCTCAAACCCTGCAAGACATGCGCGCGCAAGCGGCAAATGTCGAACGTATTCTAACATCTTGACCTTAAAATTAATGTAAGCGAATCAGCGTGGGCATTTCACCCACAGGGACCTGACGCAACACGGGCAGGTCCTGTTCATCTCGCTCCACATCTAATTCGGTTTCAACGCCCGATTGCAAATCGATGAGCGTGGCCCTTTCTACTTCTGAAATATTTTGCTGTAGGACCAAGTTGTGGGTTCTCTTTTCTTCAAAACCGTCGTCCATGGTACCGGTAATGTAATTGAGAAAAGCACTGTTGGAATCTGTTTTTAAGCTTCCATAATTATAGTTTTTATACCACCAAACAGCCAAATAGCGTTCTTCCCCCGCAGAAAAAGCGGCCGCGTAATAGTGTTCATCAGGACGGGTGGATTCATGACCCAATCGCTCTAAAGTGGCCGAATGTGGGTTCAAACCGCCCAGATGCGATGCCAAACGCAACCAAACCTCACCTGCATCATTGGCTTGAAACACCGAAGCGCTCTGCTCGGTCGAAGTGAACTCAAGATTTTCCGCCTCTTGAAATAAATGGTGATTGAGGGTGTCATGCCGCTTCCAACAGGCATAATCACCCCCATAAGCTTCGTCACCATTGGTAAACGCACTCCAATAAAAAACCGCGTCCACGGGCTGCTGTAAAGCTTTGAGGGTGGCTCTGGCCACCAGTTTGCTAAAGGCGCTGTCCCCGTAACCCCTGACCCATTTTTGCATTGAAGAAGACGCTGTTTCATATTTGCCGGTTTGGTTATTCAAATAGCAAAAAGGATCGTACTTAAAATGGCTAAACCCGTATTCGCCTAAGTAGGTGCCTTTGCTGCCCCACGTATTATTCGGAAAGGCGTCGTTAACCGCTTCCCAATGTGCCAGCCAAGCCAGCCCGATATTTTCGGGCGGTTCTCCACCCTGAGCATAAGGATGAAAATTATTGTGAGTAAAAGAGGTTTCGTCCAAGTCGCCTAAATGTTCCAGCACGTATTCCGTGGGAAAGAACGCGTCGCCCGCTGACAAACCGCTGCTGCTGATGTTTGCATCTGTCCGTACCTCTGCCACTGCTTGGCAGCTCTCGTTTTGTAAATCCACCAGACCAGACGCATCTGTCCAATCGATGCTGGAAATATTGATTTCGTTAAAGGTCTCAAAATCATCGATGAGGGGTAAACCCATCGAAGTGCTTCCTGAAGTATAGCTCTGTTGACCATCGAACAGACCAGCCACGTGTGCACTGAGCAAGGCATTTAAATGTCTGATTTGAGCATCGCCGGATCGGCCATCGGTACCGACGGGGTCTGCGTAAAAATCACTCGGTGCGTTAAGACCTTCTGAAAAAACGTTCGGGCTGGCCCCCTGCCGCAATGGCATGAGTAGCAGCAATACATCCAAGCCCCGATCCACCATTTCGATAAAACGGTTTAACGTGCGTTCGTAACCTGAAGTGTTTTGAATCACCACATCGTGGTTGTCGCCATCTTCATTCACAGCGAAGTCTAAAGCGTCGACGGGAAAAAAAGTACGAATGCGGCCGGCCCCATGGTCACTCAAAAAATCCCAACAATGGGGTGCGGCATCACTGCCCAGTTGAACCGTATTATCACCGACCCCACCACCGGAACCCGCCGGCTCACTGTCATCATCCAGGGTGTTGAGACAATAGGAGCGCAATCGCATCAAGGAGGCGTCATCCCAATCAGCTTTGGGTGGCAATGCCCCACTCAAACCAATACGAGATTTATCAAACACCGCCCGAGGCTGTTCCGCGATGGTAATCCCCAAGGGGGTGGCATCAACGATGTGCAGCTGCGATAAGCTAGGACTGTCTTCATCTTTATCCGTTCGAAGCCAAATGCGAATTCTTTCGATGCGCTCCGCGCTTTCCACACGAAAACCAGTTTCTAAAGTGGAGGATTGCACCACACGCCCGCCCAAGCTTATCAACTCAATCTCGATTTGGTTTTCACGATCCAAAAACACATTATCAATGCCGGCGTAGTAACCATTATAGGTGGCGTTTCCATACCAGCTCACCCCAAAACTTAATGCCCCATACCGCAATGAAGGCCCCTCATCACTCACGCCACCATCCGTAAGTTCAGAATCACAAAAGGATTGAACAACAGACGCATCATGAACCACCGCATTTGGCGCTTTCTTCCGAAATGTTTTCAAAGTTATTGGGAATGACCAGTGTGCAACCCGCAGCCCAAACAAGCAGTGCAGATAAAATCAACAAGTCCAACTTTGTTTCAGACAACAGGCGCAGCATCAGGTAGTTCCCCAGAAATGAACGGGTCATCTCTAGGGAATCTCACCATGATATAAGGGTTTTGTCGGGATTTAAGGTTATTGGCCCTTATTCACCGTGAATTTGTTGGGAGAGGTAATTGTTTATTCCAATTTGATCGATGAGCTCCAGTTGGGCCTCTAACCAATCAATATGTTCTTCTTCGGAGACCAAAATACCTTCCAATAGAGAGCGTGACCCAAAATCATTATCACGAACGCAAATGTTAATGCCGTCGCGCAGACGTGGTACCGCTTCGTTCTCCAGGGCCAGGTCAAGTTTCAGCTGCTCTTCGACGGTCTCACCGACGTTAATCTTACCCAAGCGCTGAACATTGGGAATGCCACCGAGGTACAAGATACGCTCCATTAAAGCTTCGGCATGCTTCATTTCGTCGATCGATTCATGCCGAACTTTCTGGTGTAGTTTGTCATAACCCCAGTCACCGCACATTTTGGCGTGGATGAAATACTGGTTGATGGCGGTTAATTCGCCGGTGAGAACTTCATTGAGTACGTCCAAAACATCTTGGGTGGTTTTCGCCATTGGGTGCCTCCTGGTGTCAATGGAGAAAACATACCATTTTGCGAATGCTATTCAAGATAAATAGTTGTTTTTACTGGGTTTTTGAAACTGATTCTCAAAATCAATTTCATTTTGTCGCGCAACTGATTGATTTAAGCGCTTAAGCCGCCGCCCCAATTTGGGTGGGTCGCTCCGCTTCGGTGGCTTTAGAAGGACACTCTGCACAGGATCCGCTGCATACCCGCTGGACTTCTTGGCAACAAGAACCACACACCGTGCCCGCCCCTGTGCTTTGCATGACTCGAGACACGTCGCCACCAGCCAAGATGGCTTCTTGGCGCAACTGCCGGTCATTAATTCCTCGGCACAAGCAAACGATCATGATTTTCGATCCCTCGGAGCTAATTGAGAATGATTATCATTATCATTCTCGGCCAGTACTCACAACCAGTTTCTTAATAACTTTTTAAAATCAAACCCCTAGGCTAAATGCCCGATTCTTTTAATTGGTAGGTTTTACGGTTTCAGGTTAAAATTGGGCTCCTTTTTAAGTCAGGATGCCCTCGTATGCTTTATGACCCGCCCAAATGGCTGTTCTTTTTTTTCATCATTTCATCGACCTTTTTGAGTGGCTGCGAGCAACTGCGCAAGGGTCCTGCACCATCTACCCAGCCCCCGGATGGGGGAACTGAGATGCCTGATGAAGCACAACCAAAAACGGATGCGGGGCCCGAGACTTTACCTCCCATCCATTTTGCCTTCACCGTTCATCTCGAAGGCCATGCGCTGGCTACCGAAGAGGCAGTCACACGCTATTTCGATAATATTCAAGCCTATGCCGACTTGGCCATTGAGCATGGTTTGCCCGCGACCTGGGAGGTGAGAAATATTTTGGACCATCTTGAAGCAGATACCAACCACCTCTTATTGACCTTGCAAGCTGAAGGGCATGGCGTTGGTTTTCACGCCGACTCCGGAGGGAGTCGCATGAACCAAGCCCAATTTGAATTGGACTTACAAGAAGGCGCTAATTCGCTGAGGGACCTTGGCATCACTGCCCATCACGTTTCTGGTATTTGCTCAGATAAAGACTGGGTCACCGCTGCGTCGACAGCCAATTTTAAAGCAGTGACTGGAATCGTCGATTATTGTTTAAAATCGATGCCCCAAGCAGACCAACCCGCCCACGTGAGAGACTGTACCAACCCTGCGAATTGTCACGATCCCTATGCCTATGAACCTTCCGAAGCCCTGTTCGTGTGGAAAGCTGAAAACGGTTCTAACTGGCCAACGCCTCAGGAAGAAGGCGTTCTGATGATTCCATCCAGCGGAACCATCACCTGCGCCGCTGAACGAGCAGACCCTGCTGTGACGTCACCCACTGGATGTGACTTCCAGGACAACGATGTGACCACTGTCTTGGATTATATCGACGAAGCCCTCACCCACCGCGAACCCGGACGATTCCATCAGCTCACTTTCGTGTGGTCATATGGTGGAAGCATACCCATGGGTCGGTTTAAATCCCTGCTCGAAGGCATTCAAACTCGAACCGAAACGGGCGAACTCTACCCTGTCACCACACCTCAGATGATGTTGAAATACGAACAACATTTGGGCAACATGGCCGCGGACTAAACACTTACGGCGTGGTCAACAACTCTAAAGCTTTCTCAAATTCGGGGTCTTCGCCCGCTGCGAATTGCGCTGGCGTGGGCGCCACCACATGATCAGGAATCACGCCGATGGCATGAAACTCGCTGCCATCAGGGTTGAGTAAACGCATCCCGGTGAATGTGATCTCATACTTGCCTGGTAACCAAGCCGTGGTGATGGTGCCATTGGTGGCTGCACTTGTTTGACCCACCACCGTTACATTGTCTAAGGGCTCGAGCATTTGGGCAAAACATTCAGCGGCCGACACAGATTTGGCACTGACCATTAATACCACTGGCCCCGTATAAACGTGGGTACCCGCATCGAAGGACCATACCTCGTTAACGATGGCAAAATCATCAGCGCCTGACCAAGTGGGATGACCAAAAATCGGCGCCGTGAACGCAGAAGGATTAAAATTACGCGCAAACTCGTAAATGTCGAGATTGGGATAATCTCGCATGTCTAAAATAATACCGTCAGCACCCAAATAATCTTCAAAATTGTCGATGGTATCCGTGATGTCAGGGGTCACACCACCCGCCATATTGACGTAATATATGTTGTCCTGCCCCAGGTCGGTGAGCCATCCGCTTTCGCGCAAGGAACCGCCCCAAGGTGCACCGGGAATTTCAGCCCAGGAGGTGGGACTCGCAGTGATGTCACGTTCCTCACCCGAAGTGTTTTTCAACGTGAGGTCTTTCGTTCCAAACACTTCTTTGAGTTCATCGGTGGCCAAAACAAACCGATACCAATCTGAAGACGCCGAGTAACGCGAGGTGGCTTCGGCGTACCAATCGGCTGCAGATGTGCCGTCAACAGCAACAATGGTGTCCCCCGCATCAATGCCATCTTGAAATGACATGCGCACCACCGGTGCATTATCAATTTCTTGAATTTGAATATCGAGATACCCATCGGACCAATTGTCATCGCCCCAATCGGTCAAAAAGCCATGGCCATCGTGAATGGAATACATCAAACGTCCGAGGATGTGTTTCATTTCCAACCGATCGGTCCCCGAGGCCGCTTTCACCTCGGTGAGGGCTGTTTCGAGAGCCGCATCGATGTCCCGGCCAACCAAATCAAAAAAGGGGTAGAACCAATCGAGGGTTCCGTAAGCCACCAACACCGCCGCACGCATGGCCCCATGATTCAAGATGGTGGCGGGTTCACCCAATGCGCGGTCGTAATCGGCCAAAGGCGGTCGGGTTGCAACACCGTTCGCATCGCTGGTTAAATCGAATTCGCTAAAACCGATAAAGTCTTCTTCGGGGCTAGCGGTCTCGAGATCAGCCTCGATCACATCGGGCCAATCAATACTATTCATTTGCAATTGTGAACTTCGCCACATGAGACCACCGGTGTCTGAGCCCGTCCAAGAAGATTCGGCCACGGCGGCGTAAACATCGTACCCGACCAACGCTGCCTGCCCACTCAAGCGAAGTCCCGCCACCAAGCGCGCTGCCGCCGGTGACAACGCTGCCCCCGTCCAAAATGTCAGAGGCAATGTGGCGCTGCCCGTTCCTACAAAAGACAATGTTTGTGTCACCGTCTCATTTTCGTAGTGCGTCCAGTCGTTGTTTTGTGCAGGAAAGCCTTGAAACCGTTTGAGGATTTGTTGGCCATAATTCACCGTACCTGAAAAAGCCAACGCAATAATTTCTTCGATAGGGCTGTCCACGGCAGCCTTGCGCAAATCGATCACCACCTCTTGGGTTCCTTCGGGTAACTGCGGGACATCGTTGCCGGGTTCAATAATTGCGACACCGTTTTCCAAAGTCACTTGGGTGGCTTGCGTGGCCCCCAATGTGGCGTTCATGGCGCAAGCCGTGGTGAATTGGTCTGCATAAGCCCGAAGCAAATCGTAGTTAAAGGTATGTTCACTTTTGAGCAGGTCCACCAAAGTGTCGTCCATGGCCAACCAATTCGCCATAGGGCCGAACAACCTTTGGCCCACATGTGCCCTGGCCAAACCTGCGGCCACTGATCGCGCGTTGGACAAACCACCCTGGCCTGCCTCACACCAATGACTCACCTGTTGGTATACCGGCGCGGTATCGCCACCGGAATCCTGGTTGGTTTCTTCAGTTTGAGGGCAGCCCAACAGGTTCAAGGCCACAAAGAAAGCGATAATTATTTTTGGCATGTCAGCTCCTTATGCGTCAGGCTGATCGTATATTTCACGCCAACCGTTTTCGCACTGAAAAATCACCGAAATTAAGAGTGTTTTTGGTGAAAGGCAGTACAAAATCGCGATTGGTGTCGCCGTGGCCCTCTCTATGAATCATTTCGGCCATCACTTGACCAATCACAGGCCCACTTTTGAACCAAGCCCCGCTGCTGCCAATGGCCACATAATAGCCGCCCACGTCTGTCCCATCTAAAATTGGATAGGAATCGCTCACCGACCAATCATAAAAAGCGACTTTGGTTTGCACATCGGCAATCTCAATGTCCGGTGCCCGTTTGCGTAATGAAGCGAGAACCCGTTTTTCAAATTTCTCTTTTTCCCGCTCGGTGATGAGGCCCGCTTCGTCGGTGGAGAAGTTCACGTGATCTGCCGCCAGTGCCGCCCCGACTTTAAAGACTTCTTCATGGGGCCGAATATAAAACCCCTCGGCCAAATCTGCCATGGCTGGTACATCAGAAGTGGGGTTCACCCAGGTGGCTTCGCAAATAAACTGACGTTGCGGTGCCGTGGCGATACCCAACGGACAGTGCATCGCGAGGTTGATGTGATGTGAGGCAGGTCCCGCACAGTTCACCACCACATCCGCCTGGAGTTCTTGGGCACCATCGTCGTTGTGAACGGTCACTGATTGAATCCACCGACGTTCGCCTTTCCACGCCGATGCGCCATTCACCACCTTGGTGTCGAATTTAAATTGCACCCCTGCAAGTTCCGCAGCTTGTTGCAAATCCAAAACAGAATCCACCGGCGGAAAAACGAACCCACTGTTAGGCTCCCAAATACCCACCACATCGTCTTCGGGGAAATCAAAACAAGGTAAAAAGTCGGCCAGTGTTTTTTGATTCATGAAAGCAGCTTCCACGCCCGCTTGTTGCATCATGTTCATTCGATTGTCTAAATCGTGTTGATCCATTTCTGCCTTAACGCCCAGTGATTCAGAAGGCGGCCCGCCTTCGCCTTGACGCATCAAAAACAACACCCCCGTTTTATGGTAAGCCGCCCGGGTTGAAGAGCGTCCCAGATACGCCTGCCAATTGTCCCACAGTGTGGCTCCTTCATGAGCCAAAACGATGGCTTCCGACCGCGTGTAATGGCATCGAATCACCGAGGATGTGCGTGCGGTGGAACCCTGGGCTGCCCCAGAATGCTGTTCAATCACGGTCACCAGCCACCCTCGACGGGCCAATTCCAGCGCAGTGCTGGTGCCAATAATGCCGGCACCGATGATGAGAGCCTTTTTTGTCATGTCCATGCTCTACCACAGGTCGGGGGGCAAAAATCAATGAAAACCCATGTAATCTAGCTGTTTAACGGGGTTTTGCCCCTAATTAGGGCGCCCAAAAAAGGCCCATTGTTTTTGGGGACCCCTCTGTTCAAATCGAGTGGTTTTGGGTATGTAAGGCCTTCAAAATAAACGGAGTCATGTATGTCGAATGAAGGTTTTAAGAAGCGCGATCCCCTGGTGAAAATTGACGGCCGGGCCCTCTATCTCACCGAAGACGCAGATACCCTCAAAGCCCAGTTGGCAGGGGAAATCCTGAAACACGATCCCAGCCGAAAGCTGATCGACAATATTTCTACCGACGAAATCACCCCTGGATGGGTTTGCTTTTGGTACGACGAAACACTGGGCGACTACAGTTTGGTGGGCTTACGTGGCGGGCACATCCAAAAGGACGGACTGAAAAGCACCGGCGCCAAAATCATTGTGTCGGGCCTTTCCAAAGGCTGCGGCTCTTCTCGAGAAACCGCACCGTTCTCTGAAAAGGTCGCGGGCATCCAAGTGGTGGTGGCGCAAACCATCGAAAAAATTTATGGCCAAAACTGCCGCAACATCGGACTGCTCACCACCACCGATTTTGGCATTCTCGAGCGTCTCGAAAATGGCGAAAGCGTTCCGTTAGAAGAATTCACTCAGGGCTTAGACCCCATCGCAAAAGGCATCGTGGAATACGGCGGTTTGTTTACGTACAACAAGGCCCGGTTGGCTGGTGAAGTGGCCCCGCCACCCGTCGCAACCGCCAAGCGCCCAATGAATCTCGTGGAGAAAATTATTGCTCAAAGCGCCATCGCTGATGCTAAAACAGGCGCCACCGGCATCGACGCTGTGAAACCCGGCGATGCATTGTTTTGCCGGGCCGATGTTCGTTTTTCTCACGAATACGTAACCCCTATGGCAGAAAGCCTTTTTAAGGCCGGCTTTGGCGACGATGCCCACGTGCGAGACAACGAAAGCATTTTCGCATTCCGAGACCACCTCACTTTTATCGATAAAGTGATGCCCGAAGAGCACAAGAAAAAAGGGTTGTTGGAGCTGGCCGATAATTTAGCCAAAGTCCAAGAAGACTTCGTCACCCGTGAAGGGATTCGTTTGTTTGGCGAGCACCCAGACGGCGGCAGCGAAGCCATTTGCCATAATGCAGTCATGGAAGAGTTGGCTGCTCCGGGTTTCATGGTTATCGGCACCGACAGTCATACTTGTACCGCTGGTGCTTTGGGCTGCTTCGCTTTTGGCGTGGGCTCAACCGATATGGCCAATGCTTGGTATACGAAAGATGTTCAGGTGAAAGTGCCCGAAAGCGTGCGCTACGAACTCGTGGGCAAACCCGCTGAAGACATCACCGCCAAAGACGTCATCTTGTACGTGATGGCCCAAGAATACATCAAGTCGGGCAAAGGCATTGGTAAAGTGCTTGAATTCACCGGAGAAGGCTTGCTCCATTTCAATATGGACGAACGTGCCACCTTGACCAACATGGCCGTGGAAGCAGGGGCCACCACCGGTATCATCGAGCCCGACGCTGTGACGGCAAAATACCTCATGGATTTCCGTGGCTGGGACGAACAAGCCGCCAATGCGGGCTTTCTTAAGAGTGATGAAGGGGCCGAATATGATGCTTCTTTCACCATCGACCTTTCCGCCATCCGACCCATGATTGCCACACCCGGCGATCCGCGCAATGGTGTTACATCCGACGAGTTGGCCGAAACGGGCAAGATCATGGTGGACATCGCCTATGGGGGTTCCTGTACCGGCGGTAAAATGACCGACATGGACATGTATGCTGAAGTTCTCAAAGAAGGCCTCAATCGGGGCTGGAAAGTGAACGAAGAAGTCAAACTTTACATTCAGTTCGGCAGCCAACGCATCAAAGAGTACGCCGTTGAAAAAGGTTATCTGGATGTGTTTTCCCAAAGTGGCGCTGAAGTGATCGAACCTTCTTGCGGCGCATGCATCAAAGCAGGGCCGGGTGTCTCGAACAAAGAGCATCAAATCACGGTGAGTGCCATCAACCGCAACTTCCCCGGACGCTCAGGGCCAGGGGATGTATATTTGTCCTCTCCCCGGGTGGTGGCCGCATCGGCATTGGCCGGCTACATCATCACCCCCGAAGATCTCTTTGCGGCGCAAAACCTGTAGTTCTGGCTTTCCATAGACCGCGCACCACGCCGGGTCGGCATCGCCTTGATAGGGATGACGGCCATAAAGTGATCCGTGCGCTCTCAAAACGCGACTGCCCAATCGAAAGCGCGCATCCATCCCCGTTCACCCCCAATTAGCAGCGTATCAGCCAAAAAAGCTTTCCCATTCATTTTCAGCTATTTAAAGCGAACAAGTAGAGCACCGCTTGCACAATTGGCCGTTTTTTGGACAGGGCGCCTGATTAGTGTTTTTCTTACCTATTAAAGGGAAAAAGCGACCATGAACGGCTTAGAAAACATAATTGGTCAGAACCTCTTGGGTAACAGCATTCGTGCCTATTTGATGGCAAGCTTGTTTGTGGTGCTGGGCTTTTTACTCTCCCGGGCCTTGCGCTGGGTGCTGCAAAAATCCTTTCGACGCATCACCCAAATGACCAAGAGTCAAATGGACGATCTGCTTTTGGAGCAGGCCGTCATGCCGTTATCCGGCATTCTGTTTTTATTTTTTTGTTACGCCGGCGGGCTGTTGCTGCACATGCCCGATCGCATTCGCGATACCTTCAATAATACGCTTTTTGTGATTGGTGCCCTTTTGGTGGGCGCCTTCTCCATTAGAGCGGTGGACATCGTCTTCCGAAAAGGCCTGCAACCGTGGGCCACCCGGTCGGGGTTCGATAACCAGATTGCAGCCTTTATTCGTAAATTTCTCAAGCTGCTGGTGGGCTTTTTGTTATTGGCCACCACGTTGGACCATATTGGATTCGACGTTGTTTCACTGATCACCGGTTTGGGAATCGGTGGTTTGGCCGTGGCATTTGCCGCCCAACAAACGCTGGGTAACGTACTGGGTAGCATTCAAATTTTAAGTGACCGACCTTTTTCTGTGGGCGATTGGATTCGCACCGAAGGATTTTGGGGCGAGGTCACAGAAATCGGCTTGCGCTCCACTAAGGTGCTGACCCGTGGTGAGATTATGGTGGTGATTCCCAACGCGAAATTGGCCGAGGCATCCATCGAAAATGTCAGCGTGGGAAAAAATCTCGCCGTCAATCTCGAATTAGGACTTGAGTACGGCACCTCGGCTGGCGAAATGCAAATCGCGGTGGAACTCCTCAAAAATATTCTGGATGAACAAGAGGGTGTGCTGAAAAAGAAACTGGTCCACTTCCTGGCCTACGACGCATCTTCGTTGACCATCAAATGCACTTATTTTGTGTCTAACATTCGTAAATTTTGGGACATCCAACACGCGGTGAATGTTCAAATTAAAGAAAGCTTCGATGAGCAAGGTCTGGCGTTCGCCTTTCCCACCACCACCGTGCACGTGGCCAGTCTTCCAAAGACCTAAACTACAACTTACCCAAAACGCGCTGGGTCAATGCTTCGCCTGCGGCTTTGGTGCCCAGAGCCCCGCCCAAGTCAGAAGTCACCTCGCGCGCCGCGATGACCTCTTGAACGCTCTCTTGAATGGCTTGCGCGATATCGTTTTCACCCAAGTAGGTCATCATCATGGCGCCAGTGAGCGCCGCTGCAATGGGATTGGCTTTGTCTTCGCCGGCAATGTCTGGGGCTGAACCATGCACAGGCTCAAAGAGCGCTATTTTGCCGGGATGGAGGTTGCCGCTGGCAGCGAGTCCCAAACCACCCACCAGACCAGCACCCAAATCAGATAAGATATCGCCGAACAGATTACCAGTGACGATGACGTCAAAGTGCTCGGGCCGTCTCACCAACTCCATGGCCAACACGTCCACAAAAAAGTGGTCGGTGTCGATGTTGGGATATTCCGCAGCCACAGCTTTGAATGTCCGTTGCCACAGGGACCCGCCGAAACGCACCGCATTACTCTTATCACCCAAGGTGACTTTGCGACGCCCTTGGCTCTTGGCAAATTCAAAAGCATAACGAATGATGCGTTCGACACCTTTGCGGGTGTGCACACTTTCATCCACTGCCACCTCGTCCGGCGTGTTTTTTTTGAAGTTCCCCCCCACCGAGACATAGAGGTCTTCGGTGTTCTCGCGAAAAACGATAAAGTTGACCTCATCAGGACCTTTGTTCTTCAAAGGACAAAATTCAGCTGCGACCAATTCCACCGGTCGCATGTTGACAAAGAGATCCAGTCCAAACCGCATGCCCAACAAAATTTCACGACCGTGCGCCATATCTGGAATTCGAGGGTCCCCCAAAGCGCCAAAATAAACGGCATC
Organism: Myxococcales bacterium; assembly: GCA_002721815.1. Taxonomy (GTDB): domain Bacteria; phylum Myxococcota; class UBA727; order UBA727. The sequence goes on along the minus strand of PBLQ01000006.1, from coordinate 54,851 downwards.
GTAGTTCTCTTCTAAGTCCTTGAGACCTCCTTCAGGAATCCCCACGCCTTCACGAAGCCATTTTTCTGCGCCCCAGTCTTTGTGTACCCATTCAAAGGCACGGCCTCTTTTCTCGGTGGCTGCTTTGAGCATGGCCAATCCGGCATCGATTACTTCTGGTCCAATGCCATCTCCAGGCACCACCGCTATGCGTTTGAGGTCGGTCATTTTGGTCTCTCCTATTGTCTCAGCCTGCCTTTTAACAGAAAAAAGCCGAGAGAACAGGGTTTAAATACAGATAAAACGGCTATTTGGGCCAATTTGAGCGCTTACGGCCTTGACCAACGGCCCACTTGGATCTAACCCTATGCTCCTGTGGCGCTGTGCCCGAATGGTTAGGGAGTGGTCTGCAAAACCATCGAAACCGGTTCGATTCCGGTCGGCGCCTCCAATAGCCTGGATTTTTCCGGGCTTTTTTTTTAGGTGGACTCATGAAAGCTCGAGCCTTCGCCCACACCAACATCGCGCTCATCAAGTATTGGGGCAAACGCGACCTCCAATTCAACTTGCCGGCGACCGATAGCTTATCCCTAACACTAAAAGCTTTTGGAACAGAGACAGAAGTTTCTTTGCATGACGGCACTGAAGACGAACTGATTCTCAATGGTGAAAAAGCGTCTCCCACAGAGACGCAACGGGTGGCACAATTTTTAGAACTGGTTCGTGAACAAAGTGTCCATGCGTCCAAAGCCCGAGTGACAAGCCTCAACCAAGTCCCCACCGCTGCCGGGCTGGCCTCTTCAGCATCTGCCTTCGCCGCCCTCGCCCTCGCAGCGGTCAAAGCCTACGAACTCGATGACACCAGCACCGCACAACTGAGCCGTTTGGCGCGCCAAGGTTCAGGCTCTGCCGCCCGAAGTATTTTTGGTGGGCTGGTTCACATGCGTCGAGGCACCGCTGCCGATGGTCACGATGCACTGGCCTATGCCATTCCGAACACGTCGCTTCAGCTGGGCATGCTGGTGGTTCCCTGTCACCAAGGGCCCAAAGCTGTCTCCTCTACCAAAGGCATGACACATACCGAACAGACGTCGCCCTACTTTGAATCATGGTGCGCCACCCATGATGCCGATATGAACCAAGCCCTGAATGCCATCGCTGAAAATGACTTTGTGGCTTTGGGTGAAGCCATGGAACATTCCACACTCAAAATGCATGCCACGGCCCTCACTGCCAAGCCTGGCTTGTGGTATTGGAATGCAGAAACCTGGCGGGTCATTGAAAGCATTCAAAAAAGTCGGTCCGAAGAATGCCCCTTTTACTTCACCATGGATGCGGGTCCCCACGTGAAGGTGCTGGTGCAACAAAATCAAATGGACGTCATTAAACAAAAACTTTGCGAGGCTTTGGACCGCGCCCCTGAAAACATCTGGCAATCCCTACCTGGCGGCCCTGCCCGCTGGATGGATGTTTAAATGAATCTCAAACAACCACTGAGCTATTCGGCCCCAGGAAAGATGATGGTTGCCGGCGAATACGCGGTTCTGTTCGATTACCCGGCGCTGGTTGGCGCCGTGGACTGCCGTGCCACCACCACCTTACAAAACGCACCACACCTTCAAGTCAAAGGGCTCGAAGACCATCCCCTCTCTGTGGTTCGAGCAGAAGATTCATTGGCGTTCGTGGGGCAACACCCCAACGCAAACACCCAACTTTTCACCCACGCCCTCGAACACTTTTTTCACGATCGGCCCTTGCCCAATATCTTGGTTGAGACCAACACCCGTCGGTTTTTTGATGCGGAAGGTCGAAAATTGGGCCTCGGCTCCTCTGCAGCCGCGACAGTCTCCTTAACCGCAGCACTTTTGCATTACCTCAAACAAGCACGGCCCAGCCAAAATGAAATCATTAAACATGCCCTACAAATACACAAAAAATTAAATGGCGGTGTGGGGTCAGGTGCCGACGTGGCCGCATCCACCGTGGGCGGCCTCATCAAGTTTCAACAAATTGGGGTTCAGATGCGCCACCTGCCACACTGGCAAAATCCAGATTGGCAATTCCTCATTGTTTTCACGGGAAAAACCCAAAGCACCAAAGCCTGGGTGAAGGTGGTTGAAGATTGGGCGTCCCAAGCCCCCAAACCCTCTAAATTAGTCCTGCAAGAAATCCATAAAGCAACCTTGGCCATCCTTGCCGCCATGGAAAACCAAACTGGCTCGCAACTGGTGGCGGGAATTACCCAGGCCCACTTGGCCATGAACCAGTTGGGCCAAGCCACGCAGCTCGATATCGTGGCCCCGGCAGCCACCACCATCCACGACCTGGCAGTGGAAATGGGCGGGAGCGCCAAGCCCAGTGGCGCAGGGGGCGGGGATATCTGTATGGCCGTTTTGCCCGTCAACCAAGCCCAGCAATTCGTTAACTCACTAGAAGAAAAAGGGTTTTCTGTCTTGCAACGGGATGTTTTCTCTGAAGGGTGTCATCCACTGGCCAGCCCAAAGCCCCATTGATCAACGTCCCAGAATGGTTCATTCTCTCCGTATGTTTGACCAAACGGATGAAGGCCCCGCCATTGAACCCTCTTTGCCAGATGCAGCGCATCTGCCCGAGCCAGAACTGGAAGCTTCGGGTACAGAGATCGTCAATGGTGATATTGAGGCCCCTTTGGCCCAATACGGCAAACTTTATGAGTACCAACACTGGCGCGATTATACCGAACGGTTCCTGAACGGTACCCAATACGGTTACGATCCAAAAGTCCCCCCGCTCACCCAAGCACAATTTCGTGAACTTCCCTCCGAAATTTTCCACGCGGTGGCCGGTGCCATTGCAGGCGGGTTAAAGGGCGAAAAAATCGCTCTTGAATGTTCGGCATTCCTTTGTGCGCACGCCCCGGATGAAAACACCCGTACCTTTTTAGCCACACAAGTGGCCGATGAAGCCCGGCACGTGGAGGTGTTTTCCAAACGTCTTTACCGCATGGGCTTTACCGACCTAGAGGCCACCATGAAAAAATACGTGGGCGAACGCATGTATGAATTCCATGAACACATGCGCGAGCGGGTTTGTGAATCTAGAGACTTTGTGGGTGGCGTCGTGGGTCAAAACTTAGCCCTAGAGGGATTGGCCCTGGGCTTTTTTGAGTTTTATTCGGTTTTATTGCGCGACCTCGATCCAGGGACTTCGCAGATTTTGGATACCGTGCTGCAAGATGAACGACGACATGTGGGCTTTGGCCTCGTCAAGCTAAGAGAGATGATGGATAAGGAACCTGAAAAGCAGTCCTACGTGCACGAAACACTGTCTCTCTTAAGCCAAAAAATGGTGGCCATTTTTGAAGAGAACGCCCAAAATATGGCGCAGCTGGGTGTCGATGCGCAAGAGGCCATGATGCGGGTGAAGAAATACCACCGCTCCCACCTGAACCGTTTGGGCCTCACAGCCACTGGTATTTAATTAACCTTCAGGCTTTTGGGCCAAAACCAACAGCCGTGGACTGTTTTCATCGAAAGCCGCAAAATCCACGTCGCCATAAATTTCTTCAACCCCGAACCCAGCATGGTGTAATGCACCCAATAATTCTTGGTAGGTCCACATGCGTTGGGCGTAGTACAGCTCGACGCCGCGTGAGGCGCCTTCTTCAATAAATCGTAACTCCGAATGCATGAGATGGGTGGCTGGTTCAAAACGACATCGGTCATAGGTCCAAACCGGCTCTCCGGTCTGCGGAGAGACGCGCTCATCCAAACGCCCCCATTCCACACTCCCTACTTCCATCACCTCCCATGCCGGTGCCATGATGTCACAGGCGAACAAACCGCCCGGCGGCAATCGTTGAAAAACATGTTGTAGCGCTTCATTTAATTCTGCCAGCGTATGAATATGCAACAGCCCATTAAAAGGGAAAGCGATGAAACCCACTGGGTCCTCAGGCGGCCCCAGAAAATCATGTGCTTTTGCACATTCACTGCTAAACACCTCGATAGCAGAAAGTTCGCGGGCCATTTTTTGGCAAGCTTTAAGCATGTGAATGTTGGGCTCCACCGCATGACATTTGACTTTTGCGCGTAACAAGTCTTGTAGCAAGCGGCCACTGCCCGCTCCCAGCTCCACGAACACTTGCCCTTCGGACATCCCCCGCTCAATCACCCCATGGTAAAAGGGAGCTTCAGCTTTGTAGCCAATGTAATCAAAATCGTACCAATCAGGTCGGTCATAAAGAGCATGACGATCATAATTTAATAAAAGGTAGTCGGTGAGAGATCCTGCCATAAGGGACTAAGCTTGGGCCTCGGCCACCTCAGTTTTAAGATCGTCGAGGAGCTGTTCCATGGGCTCATAGTTTTCACGAACGGCCTCTACGTCTTGCTCGTTCACCGCCTCTTTACTCTTGGTGACCAAAACCTCAACCAACGCACTGTGACTCTCCATCACGTCTTCGCCACTTGCGGCCATAATTCGGGTAAAGGCGGTGTAATATTTTTCCACCTCCACAATCAGGTTTTGCATTTGAACCACAATCTCATCTTGCTCAGGAGCGGGGACCGAAATCTCCAGCCCGGCCTCTTCAGCCTCTTCGGCTGCAAATTGAGACACCAGATCTTCTTTCTCTTCATTGTCTAAACCGGTATTGGCACGAACTGCCACGGAACGTTGTCGGCCCGTCTCAGAATCAATGGCGGCGACATTGACCAATCCTTCTTGATCAATGCCAAAGGTAATATCAATGGAAACCTCGCCACGGTCAGCCTCTCGGAGGTTGCCCAACACGACCTCTCCTAACATCTCGTTGTTCTCGACCTTTCGGTTATCGCCTTGATACACTTTGACCCTCACCTCCCGCTGTCCGGGGCGGTTGGTGTGAAACCGCTTGCGGGTGGTGGCTGGCAACGTGGAGTTTTTCTCAATTAAGGTGTGCATCAGCCCACCTGCAATCTCAATCCCCAGATTGTGAGACGTCACATCTAAGAGTTGGACCTCTTGAAAAGACTCTTCTTCGCTGTAGCCCTCGGCATTCAGCATGGCGGCCTGGATCGATGCACCCAAAGCCACGGCTTCATCGGGGGGAATGTTTTTTGAGGGTTCCTTTTTGAAAAATCGTTTCACCGCTTCTTGAACCAGGGGCATCCGGGTCATGCCGCCCACTAAAACCACTTCGTCAATCTCTTGAACGCCGATCTTCGCCTGGGTGAGGACTTGCTGACAAATGCTGATGCTGCGCTCCACCAGCCCTTCACTCACGCGCTCTAATTCGGCCCGATTGATGTTGCGCTGTAAATGCAACGCGCCACCACCCACTTGGATGATGAATGGCAGATTGATTTCTGAAACCTGCAGTTGAGACAAATCCATTTTGGCTTTTTCACAAGCCTCGAGCAAACGCTGCAATGCCGCCTTATCGTGACGCAAGTCAACATTATGCGACGCCTCGAATTCTTCGGCCAACAAGTCCACCAATTGCATGTCGAAATCGGTGCCACCTAAAAAGTCATCACCACTGGTGGACACCACCTCAAAAACGCCCGCGCCAATATCAAGAATGGAAATATCAAAGGTTCCGCCACCGAGGTCGTAGACAGCGATACGCTTGTTCATGTCCTTGCCGTAGCCAAAGGCCAATGCCGCGGCCACGGGCTCGCTCACCATTCGCATGACAGTCAAACCCGCGATCTCCGCCGCCTCTTTGGTGGCCTGCCGCTGACTGTGATTGAAGTAAGCAGGCACGGTGATCACGCAACGGTGGACCTCTTCATTGAGATACCCTTCTGCCACTTGACGTAATTCTTGGAGAACCACCGCCGAGATTTCGGGAATGGGGTGCATCTTCTCGCCAATGAGAACGCGGGCATCCCCATTGGGGCCTTCCACGGCAGTATACGCGAGTTGGTGTAAAATTCGTTGAACCTGCGAACTGCTCCAGTTGCGACCGATCAATCTTTTGAAGGCATAAATTGTACGATCGGCATTCACCACTGCCTGTCGCTTGGCCACTTGACCCACTAACTTGGTGGTCCCCGCGCCAAAGGCCACAATGCTCGGCGTGGTTTGATATCCGCCCTTGTTGGGAATCACCACGGGCGAACCGGCCTGAATGGTCGCCACACACGAGTTGACCGTCCCTAAATCGATACCGATGACTTTATCCATGGCGCACCTGGCCCTCTTTCTAAGTGCTTAGATTAACAAATATTTTTCAAGGAACGCAAAATAAACAGCATCGAAAGGCCAACAAAATGACCGAATTAGACTTTGGGCTGTAATTCCTCATATTTACGGCGCATGGCCCCGTCCAAGGGCTTGAGTTTGAGGATTTCATCGGCGGCACGAAGCGCTTGGTACCACTCTTCTCGCTTTTCATATTGGGCCAGCAAGCGCGTCCATACGATCAACGTGTCGCGATCTGCTTTAGTGAGCAACAAAGCCGCCCGCTCCAAAATACGACTGTTGTTGCCACACAACTCCACCACTTTTTCCGCCAAATCAGCAGCTTTTTGAAAACGCTTACCGGTGGCCATCTGTTCTGCTTTTTTCAACAGGTCTTCCGCTTGGTCGGCTTGCGCCAACACGATGATTTCCTGAGCACGTTCACGCATTTGTTTATCCATAATGCCAAAGGACAAAACCAATTTCATGGTATTGGATGCTTCTTGCCAATGGTGCCGGTGAAAAGCCAGCTCACCCTGCTCAAAAAGGTTTTTTGCTTGACGTAACCTCGCCACCATGGGGTTTTTGGCCAGTCTGCGATCACGGCGCAGGTCATTCATTCGGCGGTTGCGGGAGTTCCGTGCGCGTCGCTCTTGGGCCTCCACATCTTCGGAGAATGGAATTCGAGGGAGTTCTTTGATTTTACGATCTTCATCGTAGGGCAGGCGCGCTTGGCCATGCCCTTCGATGTTCACCAAACCGGCTTGAATGAGTTCATCTACTTCATTCAAGCAATCCTCCTCGTCCAAATTACACATTTCAGCCACGGCGGCGATGGTTTGGGGCATGCCCTGCAGACGAGAAAGAATAAAGCCTTGCGACTCACTGAGACCAGACAGGTCGTCACTGGTATCACTGGTGGCACTGACAATGGTGTTGCGATCGAAGCGCTGGTACAAGCCAACTCCTTTTATGAAAGACATCTACCGTGAAATTATCAGTTACAACCTTCCCTCAGGTCAAGATTCCCACCAACATTCTAGCGCAAAAATGCGTCTCAGACCTTGAAACCCCCTAAATACAGTGAAAAACAGTCAAACAAACCTAGCAAAGGACCCCGTCCATGACCGCAGATCCATCATCATCGGCACCGAGCAAACCCATCCCTGTGACCAGTCCCGCCCAATGGGGGGATGATTTTAGGCGCCTGGCAGATCTGATGGCTTTTCTGCGAAGCGAAAACGGCTGCGATTGGGATCGGGCCCAAACGTTGGAGAGCCTGCGCCCTTACTTGCTGGAAGAAGCCCATGAAGTGCTCGATGCATTGGACCAAGCTGATGATACGGATACCCACTGCAAAGAATTGGGCGATTTGATGTTGCAGGTCGTTTTCCAAGCCCAAATTAGACGAGAGCAACAGGCGTTTGACGCGGGCGATGTGTGCCGTGCCATTACCGACAAACTGATTCGCCGGCATCCAGAACTCTTCGACCCCAACCACTCGGGCGAAAAGCGTGGCTGGGAAGAAATCAAAGCACTGGAACGAGAAGCCAACCCCAACGCCCGGGAGGGCCTCTTTGATTCAGTGCCCAAAGCATTGCCCGCCCTGCTGCGTGCCTACCGCATGGGGGAGAAGGCACATGAAGTTGGATTTGACTGGCCAGATACCGTGGGCGTCATTGAAAAAATCGAAGAAGAACTGGGAGAGCTCAAAGAGGCCATTCAAAAACAACATGCCGAAAACATGATGGAAGAATTGGGAGACCTGCTCTACGCCATTGTGAACTTATCTCGGCATTTGGGCATCGATCCAGAAAGTGCTCTGCGCGGGACCATGAACAAATTTAAAGACAGATTTGCTCGGGTGGAACAGCAGTTATGGGCAGAAGGCAAACGACCTCAGGAGTTGCCTCTGGATGACCTAGAAGAGCGGTGGCAACAAGCCAAGGAAGCACTCAAAGCCGAGCGTACCTAGCGCTTGAATCGCGCCAAAACGGTGAGTGCTTCTTGTTGCTTGAGTAAGAGCGACCCTGCCCCATAAACCATAACCGCCGACGCCAACGAAGCGCCCAAACAAGCCACATTAGAAAACGTGAGGCCCAACGGCCAATCACCCAACGTTGAAACGCCATAAGCAGCTCCGACGGCCAACAGACCGAGGGTTAAGTTCCCAAGGAATGCCTTCAATAGATCGGCGAACCCCAAAGCGCCGATACGGCGCCGCAATAAAACCAGCAAGATGAGTGCTTGAATGGAAGTGGACAAACTGAGGGACAGTGCCAACCCTACCACTTCGTAACGAATCAAAAGCAGACCCAGAGCCAAATTGACGAAAAGAATCAAAGTGGCCACCTTCACCGGAGTTTTGGTGTCCTCGAGGGCATAAAAGGTCTGCACCACATTTCGCACCGTGGCCATGGCGAGCAGCCCCGGGGCAAAAGCCATGGCCGTATAGGCCGTGATTTGTGCGTCCGCCGCGGTAAACGCACCATGTACATATAAGACGGACACAATGGGTAAAGCGATTGCCGCCAAGCCAAGGGCAGCAGGAACGGTGATGAACATGGTGAGCCGGAAAGAGAAACGCCACGTGGATTTGAATTTCTCCCATTCCCCACGAGATGCCTGTTCACTCATGGTGGGAAACGAGGCGGTGGCAATGGCGATGGCAAAAACCCCAAAAGCCAACTGCATCAAACGGTCACCATTGTAGTAATAAGAAATGTGTCCTTCGGGCAAATACGACGCCAACTGCCGCAGGACGATGATGTTGATCTGATACACCGCCAACCCGAACATGGTGGGCAACAAAAGTTTTACCAAGCGCGCCACATCTGGCGCGCGAAACTGAAACCGGGGCATCACCCACAATTTATTTTTGTGCAAGTTAAACCATTGCAAACACCATTGAGCGATACCACCCACCAAGACGCCGATAACCAGGGCATAAATGGGCTCATCCAAATACGGAGTCAAAAACAGACAGGCACCGATCATGGAAAGGTTCAAAAATATGGGCGCAGCTGCTGACGATGCAAAGATTCGATGGGCATTTAATATTCCCATGGCCAAAGCCACCAGTGAAATAAACAACACGTACGGAAATAAAAACCGTGTCATGGAAACGGTTAATGCCAACTGCTCCGCCTTGTCTGCAAAACCACTGGCAAAGGCCAACACAAATGCGGGCGCAAAGACGATGCCAATCAGTGCCAACAACGAGACAAAACACAACACGAGGCCCAGCACCTTCGCAAAGAATTCCAGCCCCGCTTTTTGTCCGCGCTTTTCCTTGATGTCGGTATAAACGGGGACGAAGGCAACGGTCAGTGCCCCTTCGGCCACAAAACGCCGCAGCACATTGGGAATGGTAAATGCGATAAAAAAGGCATCGGTGATCCCGGTGGCACCGAAAATATGGAACAAAACCGTATCCCTAATCAGCCCGGCCACCCGGGAAATCATGGTGAAAAAAGCCACCGTGGAAGCGCCCTTGGTGATGCCCATTTTTTCCGAATTCGAGCTTTGAGGCGCCTCAGACGCCTGTTTCTCACCATTTTCTTCAGTATTATCAGACATTTACATTCTCAAGGCCCTTGGGGCGGGCTCTTTTTGGGGATGGACCTCTCCTGCAGCACATCTAGCATAAAAGGCGGAAATTCCCGAAATTACGGCCTTTAGGCTTTTGACAAGTGAAATCAAAGGCCATAAGACCCTCTTGTTGAAATCACCGCTTTAACGGAGCGGACGAAACACTTTATTTTTTTAGGAGCAATTTCATGGCGAACCACAAATCGGCACTGAAACGAAACAGACAAAACATCAAGCGTCGCGAAGCCAACCGCGTATTACGTTCTGGCATGCGCACCCAGCTCAAGAAAGCCCGTGAAGAAATTCAAAAAGGTGGCGCTGACTGGAAAGAAGGCGAAGTGAAAGCCGCCGTTCGCAGCTTGGCTGCTATGGCTCAAAAAGGCATTCTGAAGCGCACCACTGCGTCTCGTCGTATCTCACGATTGATGAAAGCAGCCAACGCTTCATAAGCAACCGGCCTTTTTCGTTTTAAAGTACCGCCTTGATGAGGCGGTATTTTTAATTGTCTTTTCTGAGTGCAGCGGGAACCGCGTCTTCGAATCCCTCGCGGCCCATCAAACCATAAGCAATGTGCTTGCCCGCTTCTACGCCGGGCTGGTCAAATGCGTTGATGCCATAGAGTGCACCCGCAAAAGCCGTCTGGGCTTCAAAGAAAAAGAACAACGCCCCCAAGGTCTCGGCCGTTACCTGAGGAATGGTCAAACACATGGAAGGGCGTCCAGCATTGGCCAGCGCCCAGGCTGTTCCTTGTGACTCTGCTTTCATCAAACGCGCCATACTGCTGCCCCTGAGGTACTCGTATGCAGGTGGTAAATCGTCAGGGAAAACACACTCGGCTTGGTGGTCGGCCACTTCAATGAAATTCACAAACTTGTCCTGCGGTCCTTCCATGAACAACTGTAACTGTGAATGCTGGTCGGTGCTTCCCAATGCCGGCACAGGGGTGGGCCCCAACTCCACCTGCTCACCCTGGTCATTGGTTTTCTTACCCAGACTCTCTCCCCACAGCTGCACAAACCACAGGGCCAGCTCCCATAAGCGCGAGCTGTAGGGCATCAGGACCTGAATGTTCCGGTGACATTGGGTGTCTGCGAGATAATGCAGCAAGGCACTTTTCAGCGCTGGATTGTTTTCAGGGTCTGCATCACTGCAGGCATCGCGCATCTGGGCAGCGCCCTTTAAGATGCCGGTCACATCAACATCGTTGAACAACGCCGGAAAGGTGCCCACCGCACTCAACACAGAAAAACGGCCCCCCACATTGCTCGGGATGGGTAAGGTTTTGAGGCCTTCATCGGCGGCTAAGGCGCGCAAAGCGCCTTGAGAGGGATCGGTAGTGGCGATCATGCGTTCTCGATACCCCTCCTCTCCCAAATGTCGCTTGAGGAAGTCTCGGGCAATGACGAACTGAGAGGCGGTCTCGATTGTGCCCCCGCTTTTTGAAATCACGTTAAATGCGGTGCGAAAAGGATCGATGTTTTCCAACAATTTTTCAAATTGGTGAGGATCGATGTTGTCCACAAAAGTGAGCTGGTGCTTGGTGCTTTTTTGCCCCAACGCCCGTTGAATGGTTCGGCCTCCCAGTGAGGACCCACCAATCCCCAAAACCACCAGGTGATCCACAGTGGCCGGTAACTGACCCAGAACTGCTTTTTCTTGCGACAAATCATCATCGGCTTGTGGCAAATTCCAAAATCCGAGTTCATCGGATGCCACCCGTTTTTGTACCGCTTCAAAGGCCGCTCGGGCTTGCCCCAGTGCGTTTTCATAGTCCTGTTCCGCAATCCCCCCCTGCACTTGGGGTGAAAATGCGAGTTCTGAATTGAGTGTCAGCAGATCCGTCATGATGCGCTCCGCGATTTTAAGCATTAAAAAACCCCCGAACCAAAGGCGCGGGGGCTTTCAAGGAGTGGCCGAACCTTACTCGGTGACCACAGGACAAGCAGGCTCTGGGTCTTCATCGCTGGCCGCAGCGCAAGTCACCGATGACCAACCGCCCATGTAGTAGAGCATGTTGTCAAAGTTGGTACCATTGAACTGAACCAAGCTGTTGAAATCTGCTGGCGACTCGCCGTCGTAACCCGTCCCAATTTTGAACGCTTGAATGTCCACTTCTTCGTCTCGGCTATCATCGCCGGCCATTTCATCGTCGGTTCGAATGGCGTCGAGGTTGATGCTGGTGGTTCCTTCTGGGAACCACACGTTCCAGTATCCGTTGCTGGAATCAGACAGATTCAAACGGTAGAAATGTGCCTCGCCCACAGGGGTCACGGTGACTTCGTGGTTGGCACTGTTGTAGCTACCGGTTTGATAATCGAGGAAGCTGCTGCTTGGGAACGTGTTGGTGGCGCCAAAAGAATCGGTCATGTGCACCAACGTTGAAGCAGAGAACCCGCCTGCCATCAAGCTGTCGATGTCCAACGCGATACCAATGGTGGCCAACTTGTTGCCTTCGAGTCCATCGTGCTGAGGCGCGTAATCCACGATCACAGAGCCGGCAGCAGGTGCCGCAGTGGTGCCCGCTGGGTGGTCGATTTTGCCGTCTACTTGGTCGACGCCATCTTCGGTGTCAGGGTCATCCAGACCTGCGGTCAAGCCCAAGGGGACCATGCCCTGACCAGGTACGATGGTGCCGCTCAACATGACAAGACCAGAGGTGAAAGCGTTGTCTGTACAACCGGATGCCGCTTTTTTGCCTGGCGCACATGGCATGGTGGGCACGTCGTAAGTGGCGGACTGAGACAACAAGGTGTTGAGGTTGATGGCATTGTCGCCCGTAAGTTCAGTGAAGTTACTCCAGTCATCGTAAGGTGTTGCGGTACCATCTGCAGGTGCTGCAGGCTTGTCGGTGAGTTCAAGGTCCAGTCCGCTCACCACCGCGTGGTCAAACTTGCTGAAGAACGGGAGCAACGCGGCCAACAAAGAACCAATGTTAATGTCTTCACCGGTGACAGCCACTTGACTGATGATGCCACCCACTTCGGCCAGTTTCACTTTGCCGCCCATGGCCCACAAAATGCGTCGACCCGGGTCGCCAAATACCACGAAAGAATCTTTGATGGGCTCATTGCCCACTTCAAATGCCAAGCCTGAAGGCAATGGGAAGATTTCTTCGCCTTGGGTCAAGCCTTCGATGTTCACGGGCGTGTCGGCCACTTCACCCAACAACGTTTCGAAGTTCAATTCGGTGATGTTGCCGGCAATGGATGTCCCTGCCAAGCCCAGCTTAATTTCGCCCAAAGTGTGTACGTTATCGTAGTTAAACTTACCTTTAACGCCAGCCACTTTACTCTCATCGGGGATGGCCGTGGTGTACATGGCCACATCGTTGGAGCCAGGGGCGTAGAAAGTTTGCCAGTTGTACCCGGTATGGAACACGGACACGGCGGTCAGGTTATTGGCTTGGCCCGTCCAGGTGTAGGTACCGTCGTCGCCAGTGGTTTGGCTGTCTTTGGTGCCATCGGTCAGCACACCAACCACTTTTGCGCCTGCCAAAGGTGAGTGGTTTTCACTGTCGAATACGGTAACGCGGAAGTCGCCGGCGGCAACCGCAGGATAGATGTTCACCGTGGCGGTACAAGAGGCCGTGCCCAAAGATGCCGTTGCGGTCACGGTCGCGGTACAAATTTCAGTGCCATCACATGAAGCGGTGATGGTGTCATCGGCCACCGTCAAGTTGTCATCGCCGGAAAAGGTAAAAGTGGCGTTGGGCGTCAGTGCCCCGCTGGCCAAACTGCCGGTGACGAGCATGTCGGCGGTGGAACCCGCGGAGATGTACATGACGCTGGGGCTGATGTCACAGGCGTCTGGAGGGGTCAGCGTGGTGGCGTCCCTACAGATGGGCAAACCTTCTTCGTACACGCATACTTCGCCCGGCTGACACACCGCTTGGGGATTCGATGGGTCACAAGCGTTCTCAGGCAAACACATGCCGCGTCGCAGGTCGCAAAGCTCCCCTGAATCGCAGTCGGCATCACTGGTACATACCAATTTGAGGCAGGTGCCCCATTCATCGGTATCGTTTTCTTTTTGGCAAATGGACCCTGCCCCACAATCAATGTTTTTACGGCATTCGCCTTGGGGGTCGGTGGTTCCGGTACCGTCATCTGTTTCTTCTTCTGGGCAACCCAAAAGTACAAAACAGCAGCTCAACGCGCTGAGCATCATCATCAATTGCCAAAAGGGTGTTTGTGTTTGCTTCATTCAAATTTCTCCTGATCCAATGAATTACGAATAGGCGTCTAGCTTTGTAGCCGAATTACGAAAGGATTCAAGGGCATCTGGCCCAAGATCGGTCGATCGCCCCAACCCGGATTGACGCAAGCCCATAAAATCCTTAGAGAGCGGTGTTTCGGGGTATTTTTCACGTAATTAGGAGTTCTCACCATGCAAAAATCTGGTTTTTTCACTTTGTTAAGCTTCGTTTTGCTCACTTTCATGGCCTGTGAAGGCGGCCAGACGGCCATCGATCCCAATGCAGGTGGAAACGACGAAAATGGTGAGAATGAAGGGGTTTGTGGCGCTTCTGCTCAAAATGCGACCCCCGGCGAACCTGCGCAGTTGCCCGAGGGCGATGCCCCGAATCTGGACTGCATGGACAATCCAGAGGTTTTAGAAGCGGGTCAAAACATCACCATGCAAGGGTGTTTGGACATCTTCGGCATTGGCAACATGGCCAGTCCCAACCTCAAAGTGGCCGTCTATAGCCGCGATCAAGATCCCAGCACGGAAGACCCCAATTATGGGGTCAGTGATGTGGCACTCCGCACCACAGAAGGCGAAATGGGAGAATTGGCCGATGCCTGCGCTTACAAAGGTTACTACCGCATCGAAGGCGTCCCCACCCACGAACGCCTCATCGTCAAAATCTACGATACCTCCGATGACTTTTCCCGGGTGGCCGTGAACACCTATGTCTACGATGTTTTCTTGCGGAATTCTGAAATTGCCGAAGGCGCGGTGAACTACGAGCCAGTGGTCATTTATAATTCATCCTATGACTCCATTCCAACGCTGGCAGGACGCCCCATCGAAGGCGGTCAAGTGAAGTACGACAATGAAGGCCGTTCCGTGGTGGCGGGTGAAATGCACGACTGCGATGGCGTGGTCATTCAAAACACCAATGTCACCCCAAGCTATGACGATTCCCAAGCCCGTTTGGTCTACACAGACGGAGACGCTGACGATCCCAAACCAGACGTGCTCCGAAACAGCACCAATTCCGACGGGATTTATGTTTATCTCAATGCCAACACAGAAGATGCTTGTATGGAACACACGTTCACTGGGTGCATCCTGGATGGCGGCGACTGTAAAGACATTGGCAGTGCCACCATTAAAGTGTTCCCCGATTCGGTGACGTTGGTGAACATCCGCGTGTCTTGGCCCGTGGTGGAGTAGGACTTTCATGAAAATCGGACCTTTTTTGGGGCTTGTTCTAAGTCCTTTGCTCTTGACCGCCTGTCCACAGGCCGAAGATGAAACCCCACCCTCAAAGCCTCAAACAGACAGTCCGGCCCCAACGCCCGATCAGGTCTGTCCAGGCGCTGCGGGCTGTGAAACCAGTGAAGACAAAACGCTTTATGCTGCGGCAGTGGCCAAAAAAGTGACCCCCACGGGGTATGAAATCGCTAAGGCGCAGTATCTAAAGAATGATCGCCCCTCCTATTGCGAGCCGGGATTGCCACGCGGGCACGGCGAGACGCGCTGTGGTGAGCTTGCAGATAGTTTTTTGGATGACTGTGGCAATGACACCCTCTGCCCCCGAGATGATGGCTATGAAGCTCCCGATGAAGATGGTTCTGAACTGGATGGCACCCCCGATTACTTTTGGGATTGTGGCCGCGATCGCATTTGCCCCCCACCCTTTGATACGCCTGAAGAAGGTGATTTAGCCACCAACGGTTTAGATGATGATGGAGATGGCGCCATTGATGAGGGACCCTGGACGGCCGCCGACGAAGACGGCACCGAGGGCGATGGCCTCTTTCAAGGTTTGTGGATTGCCGGCTATGGCAATAACCGGCCCGCCATGGGCATTCGTGATGATTTGTGGACCCGGGTGCTCGTGATGCAGCAAGGCAACACCACCGTGGCCATGGTCACCTTAGATGCGGTGGGGTTGTTTTTTGACGAAGTGATTCGCATCAAAGAGCGCCTCGAAGCTGAACGGCCCAATGCGGTGGATCACATTTTCATGCAAAGTACCCACACCCACGAAGCACCCGATACCATGGGACAATGGGGCATCGCCTACCCCTACGATGAGTACCCATTCCAACACGGCCGTGACCCATTGCACATGGCCAAGATTCAGGAACAGACGGTAGCCGCCATTATCGAAGCTGTGGATGCCCTCGAACCTGCCAACGTGGTTGCGGGAAGCACCAACACACGCGTGGAAGGTTTTCTGCATGACAGCCGCGATCCGCAGATTTTCAATGATGAACTGGTGGCCATTCAGTTCAAGGGTAATAATGACAATGTCATCGCCACCTTGGTGAACTGGGGCAACCACCCTGAAATCCTCGACAGCCGGAACAATTATGTTTCTAGTGATTTCCCCCATGCTTTGCGCGAAGCCCTAGAGAACGGATTGCCCGCCACATCTCGGTACGAGGCAGAGCCTGGTTTTGGCGGCGTGGCGATTTTTCAACAAGGCACCGTGGGGGGCCTGGTGGGCCCCAATGGGTTTTTGATTACGGGGCGAGATGGCACCGAGTATGAAAATGCCAACAAAACCTGGGCACGGGCTGATGCCTACGGTGAAAACTTGGCCCAACAGACTTTTGATGCCCTCAAAAACAGCACACCCCTTGAAGACCCGACCCTCTTCTTTGCAGCCAAGTCCTTTAAAATCCCCGTTGAAAACATCATCTTTCATTTGGGTCTGCTCACGGGCTGGTTTGACCGCGAAGTTTACGACTACGACCCCAATGAGTTTTTAGAAGAAGGTAACTTTCCACAACTGCTCACCGAGGTGGGCGTCATTCGTTTGGGACCATTGTCTTGGAGCACCGCACCGGGTGAACTCTTTCCCGAAAGTTTTGTGGGTTTTGATGAATCTCAAAGTATGGGACTGCCCCAAGTAGATGCTGACAACCCCAACCCGCCCGATCTCACGCAAGCGCCCACCGAACCCACCATCAAAAGCCAAATGCAAAGTGACTTCCCCATGATTTTCGGTCTGGGACAGGATGAAATCGGCTATCTCGTACCACCCTACGACTTCATTTTAGACGAAAGCTCTCCCTATATCGATGAGGCTGAAGGCGATCACTACGAAGAAACCAACAGCGTGGGTCCCAAAGCATTGCCTTTGGTGCAAGATGCATTAAATCTATGTTTGGAAGCCATGGCCGCAGCAACGCTTTAAGGTCGCAGCGCCCGCCCCATCAAAATGGCGTTTTCTCGAGGTGCGCCGGGATGCACCGGCGGATAGTATTTGGGTCGCATCCCCTCTTGGACAAACCCCAAAGCGCCATAAAGTTCGATGGCCGGGGTATTGTGTTCTCGCACCTCTAGGATGACTTTCTGAATTTCTACCACGGCTTCTGCTTGTGCCATCACCCAAGACAGAAGTTCTTGAGCCAATCCTTGCCGGCGGAAATCCGGCGCCGTTCCAACCTGTAAAATCCACAACTCGTCCATCACTTGTCGGGCCAGCACGTAGGTGGCCCATTGGCCTGTCTCGTCCACCCCAACCCACGAAAAAGAAAAAGATGGATTGCGCCCTAACTCCAAGGCGATATTTTCTTTGCTCCATGGAATGGGCTGACTCACACATTCCAGCTCGTAGAGCGCATCCACATCAGGGGGCGTCAGTTTTTGCTTTTTCATTTTTAGGTTGCTTCTTCGGTTGTGCAACAGAGGGGGGAAGTTTGATGGGTTGGTTGGTGATGTCACTGTTGGCCAAAAGGCTATCGAGCAAGTTCATTGTTTGGTCTTGTGCGGATGTGCCCAGGACGGGCGTATCATCTTTTCGCATGGCGGCTAACGTCCGTGACGCCATATTGTCGCGCCGAATAAATGCGCGCACCAGTTCGGGTGACAAGTGCAATCGTTGAAAGAGCCTCTGCGCCTTTTCCTTGCCACCCAAATACTCCGACAAAACCTTGTAGTTTTTCTCAACGTTACCTTCATCAGCGATGAGGTCGTATTTTTTCCTTCCGAGATCCGCCAAAAGCTTTTGCATGGTCATAAACTGCAGCACCGCTTTCAAATAATCCTCATCAATGGTTCGAACCAGCGCGTCCTCGCCGCCACGTTGCAACAGCATGAGGTAACTTTGGCCCCACAGTTCACTGTGCGTGATCACTTTTTGATTCACCACCGAAACCACACCATCGACAAAGACACCTTTATTCTTGTTAGGTTGTGCAACGAGCGGAAAAGCCATCCACACGCACAACAAAAAGGTTCCGATGCGCGTTCCCATCAATCCGCCACACAGGCCTTCCAGATTTTGGCCAGAAGGTCTTGTCGACCGATATCAGCCTCTGAAGAGGTGAGCACCACTTGACGCATTTCTACCCCCAGGGCTTTGGCCAGTTTGATGCGCGCAGGTTTTCGTTTGGATAAAGCCAATTTGTCCGCTTTCGTGGCCACAATGATGACTTGAAACCCCCGCATGGACAGGGTCTGAAAGACCTCTCGGTCCTCGGCCGTGGGCTGGTGCCGCAAATCAAAAAGCTGACACACAGCATATAAACCCTGTCGAGCGCCCAAGTACTCGGCCAGCATGTCCGAAATTTCATGTTTGAGCTTTTTACTCATCTTGGCATAGCCATAGCCAGGTAAATCCACCCACACAAAATCGCGACTCTCGGATGATTCGGCCTCTTGGTTTTGAACCCGCACATCAAAAATATTGATGAGTCGCGTACGCCCTGGTGTGTTGGAGACTTTCACCAAGTTTTTGCGTCGAAATAAAAAGTTTAACAGAGAAGACTTGCCCACGTTGGACCGGCCTACAAAGGCCACTTCAGGCAGCAAAGGCGCTGCCATTTGGCCCAGATGGGCCGCAGAAGTACGGAAATCAGACTCTTGAATGTTAAATGGCACTATGCACTTCCGTAGGAATGTAAGCCTTCGGCAAACCAACCAAGGTTCACGCCCAAAAAGCCAGCAATAATAATGAAAAACCCGAGAATGCCCACCACGGCGGAAGGCACCCCGACCCAACCGTAGGCCATGCGCATGTGCAAATAGATGGCGTAGTTAATCCAAATCACCAATGCGCCGGTTTCTTTAGGGTCCCAAGCCCAATAACGCCCCCATGCGTAGTGGGCCCACAAGGCGCCGGTGACCAACACCACGGCCACCAGGGCAAAAGCAATCATGATGGTGTAGTAAGAGACCCGATCTAATTTTTCGTCGCTGGGCAACAAACGCCGGGTGGTGGCTGGTGCCAGCATGCATAGAGAAACAAAGGCTTGCGCCCCCCACACAATCCCAAACAATGACATGTCCCACTGGTTGCTCTCCATGGCGAAACGCCAAGGTCCTGGGGGCATTAGCTGAGATGCCACATCATCGGCCACCTGAATGTTGGTGGAGGACAAGTTGTTATAAATCATGAGGCCAATGGTGGTACTCATCAGTCCAAAGGGTGCCGCCCAAGCCCAAAAAGATTGCCCATGAGGGACATCGCTTTCGGTTTTACTCTTCCACAGAACCACTGCCCCCACAATACACGCGATAAAAGTGGCGATTAAAAGGGGCCCCACGTAGGGCGACGCCAAGTAGTACGCGGCAAACTTGTCTTGGACCATCCGCCCAACAGGAATCATTTCGTCGCCCATCTCGCGTAACAGCTTGATACGATACTGACCCGTGGTAAAAAGTTCTAATCCGCGCCCCAGGATAAAAATCAAAAAGGCACTCACTGCTAAGGTGCCCGCGCCGAGCCCCCGTAAAGAGAGTTTGTCTTTGGCCGCCACCAAATAAAGCAGCGAGGTCACGGCCCCAACGGTGCCGGCGGAGTATGCCACAGATGCCGAGATCACATGAACATGAATCCACCAACTTTGCAGCGCAGGAACCAATGGCTTGATGTCAGTGTCAGTGGTCAAAGAGGCCAAGCCCAGAGACATCAACGAAAGTAACAGGGCAAAAATTCCTGCCACTGGGATTCTCCATTTGACCTCGGAAACCATATAAACCAATACGACGCCCCAAGACATAAACACCATGATTTCGTACAGGTTCGACCAAGGGGGATGCTGGGTATACACCACAAAGTAAGTCCAGCCAGTTAATGTTAGGCCGGTGGCGCGTTCGGTAGCTGCGACCTCAACCAGGCCCGCTTCCTGCCAACGAAAAATCATTCCCACAGTCTGAGCCAAAAAAGACAACGCGATGGTGATGGTGGCCGATTTGCGCCACAGTTCTTTTCGCCCAGCCAAGTTGGCGATGAGCATAAAGAGGGCTAAAAAATAACCCATGGCACACGCGTTATAGAAGGTAGTGCTATGCATTCTGAACTCCTGTGGGTGTCAGAGGTTTTGACTGGAGCTGCCCCAGGTAATCGGCGCCCATTTTATTAAACTTTTTAAACTCGTCTTCAAACTGGTAGGGATGTCGTTTCGCAATACCCACCAGGGCCAATTCCCAATCGCCGTTGTCTAAGGGCATCAAACGCCCCCAATAGCGACGGTGGTTCATGAAAAAAGCCATGTACATCCCTAAGAACATGATAACAAACCCCAAAAGAACGATTGGGTAGAACGGAACTTTCCCCACACTGATGCCAGTGGCGTATAGGCGGTCAAAGCCCAAAAACAAAACGTCATATTGCCCGCGCCTCACTTGTGGGTCGAAATCTGGGTAGTAACGAAACACATTGAAGTGGGTGGCTTTGCCATCGGATGTCACCTTTTGAACGCGAACTGCCGGCCCCAGGCCACCATAGTTTTCCATGACCTCTACCGGTGTGAACTGCGTACCATCCGCCATGACTGCAGACTCTCCCACAGAGAGCGTATAAGTCAGACGTTCACCACCGTGGGGCCCCAGATTGAGTTTGATCAGTTGTTCACCCGATCGCGGTGCGTAAGACGCTTGGTAGAAAGTATATCCTTGGTATTCCAAGGGGTCGTTCACTTCGATGGTTTTTTGCATCAATGGCCTGTTGGTACGGCCATCGAAAATAACGAGGTCAGATTCAAAATCTAAAGGTGCCCCGTCCGTAAAAGTTTTTAGCCGAAAGTCATTGCATTGGACCCGGAAGCCTAAGTCGTGGGACGCAGACAACCCCCCCGGCCCTCTGGATTGAACGAAGCGGCGTCCATCACCCTCGGGAATCATCATCATCCCGTCAATGCCGAAATTGGTGGTCAAAATGGAGCCGAACATGATGAGTAATAAAGCCACGTGGATCACGTAAACCCCCACCCGGCCGTACCGCTGTTTCTCCCGAAAAAAGTAGAGGTTCTTGGCATCTGCGTTGACAAAGGGTGCCCCCAAGGCCTTCGCGTTGTTGAAATATTTTCCCATGAGCGCGAGACCCGCTTCTTTGGTGGGGACCTGCAGATGCACGTGATGCTTCATGGCGTGAAATCGCGGATCGGGCAAACGCATTTGTGGGTTATGAACGTCGATCCAGATTTTCGGTAAACGCTCAATGGAGCATGCAATGAGGTTCAGCGCCAACACCAGTACAAAGAAGCCGAACCACCAAGAATGAAACACGTCATTCAGTTCTAGGAAGGTGTAGAGGTACAGTTTCCAGGCGGCTGTGGCCCATTGGTTGCGATGCTCTTCGTAAGTGAGCGTTTGGTCGTGAAACATGCCCACCAAGCAACCGGAGAGCAAAATGATCAAAGTGAAGATGGTGAGACGAAGGGAGCAGAAAAACCGCCAGGTGCGCTCGTAAAACTGTCCAAATGGGGTTGTCGCTTTTGCCACGTTCGTTTTGCCCTTAAGTTCTGAATCTTGCTAGAAAATCTAACGTAGCCGCTGAGAGATGCAAGGGGATGGGATCTTTACCAGTGGCGAATTTTCTCCAGCTTTTCTTTGTAATTCCAGGGTTTAAAGCCAGTTTGGTTGCCCTGGTGGCAGTACAGACAAGATTCTTCATCGATTTCTTTGAAATAAAGTTCTTTGCGAAGCTCTTCGTCTTGCATGATGTAGCTTTCGGCGTAGTAGCGCCCGGGACCATGGCACGATTCACATTGGATGCCTCGCAAATGCTCCATCGGTGCGTCAGCGAGCATGGTGTGGCACTGGCGACAACGAAAGTCCTGTTTTTGTTGACCGGTTAAGTTCATTAGGGCACGCGCGTGTGGCCCCTTGGCCCAAATATCATAGGCCTCTTGATGGCACACTTGACAACGCTTGGCCCCCACATAGTTCCCCCATTCGGCCACACTGGCCTCCGGTCGCTGGGTCGGCCACAAAAGCGCGATGGCAAAAGCCGCCAATCCACAGAAGAAGAGGCTTTTAGGCAATTGATGAGCTCTGGCTTTGCGTTGGTGCATCCTTTTATTTCCCTTTGGTCTTTGGCATAACCAAATTTGCACTTTTTTGAAAAAGAAATCTCACTGGGAAGAAAAAAGGTTCAAATGAAAAGAATCGCGCTCACTGGGGGCATTGCCTGCGGAAAATCCATGGTCGCCAGATTGCTCCGAGAAAAGGGGGTCCCAGTGGTGGATGCAGATCAGCTGGCCAGAGATGTGGTGGCACCCGGGACGGAAGGTTTGGCCGCTGTGGTGGCTGCCTTTGGCCCAAAAATGCTCGATTCGACCGGTGCTTTAGATCGCGCCAAAATGGGATCCTTGGTTTTCACCGATGCTGAAAAACGCAAAACCCTCGAGCAAATTCTGCACCCCCGCATTGCGGCTGCAGGGGTGGGAGCCATGAATGACTTGGCCGCGGCTGGGCACAACATCTCCGTATACGAAGCCGCGCTCATTTTTGAGAATGGTTTGGAGCAAGCGTTTGATGCCACGCTGCTGGTGACCACCACGCAACCCTTGCAAGTGAAACGAATCACCACACGTGATGGGCTCACCGAGGAAGAGGCCCTTCAACGCATCGCTGCCCAAATGCCATTGGCACAAAAAGAAAAACGGGCGTCACATGTGTTGCGCAATGGCGGCTCGTTAGATGAACTCAAACGAGCATTGGATGCCATTTGGGAAGATATCAGCACCAGTTAGTCTTGGGGGTCAGCCGCAGCCTTGGATGCTTTTGGGTCTGCTAAAGACGGCGAGCCCTCCGATTTTTTCAAGGGCCGGTCTCGATTTCGAATCAACGCGTTGCACGCATTTTTTAAAGCCTGAAAACCCTGCCCTTCTTTGAGCTTGGCAATACCTGCCTTGAGCGAATCTGTATCCTGCGCCATGGCCCCTAGCGTCTGAGACAAAGCCACGTAGCTGGCCGCCCAATTTTCGAGTAACGCTTCGGTGGACGGACTGATGTGCCCCGAAATTTTGAAAGATTGGGTCATGGTCGCACACGTGTTCAGCAGCGCTTGTATCACCACCTCATTGGCGGGCACCGGATTGCGAAACACTTCCCAACCCACACCCATCGGACGCAAGGTCAGCCCCATACCTAAAGAGGTGGGGAAACTCATCAATACGCGATGCTCTGCGTCGAGTGCACGGGTAATAATGTTCAAAAGAGCCGCGTCCTTGGCCAACACTTGACCGTGCAAAAACGGCAATGTTTGAGCCAGCTGTGTGCGATACCAAGTGGTAGGCAAACGTCCTTCCACCACCACGAAAATGTCTTTGCGTTTGCCGTTCACTGCTTGATCATGCAAAGCCCCAAAAGCCTCCGCATCGTGCTGTGCGATAAACACAGCGTTTTCAGGCAAATGATCAAAAGTGGCATCTAACCATTCCCGGGTAACTTGGTTTTCGTGCCAGTTGACCTTGCTGTACGCCGACTTAAAATTGATGGCCGCGGGTAAAATCAACGCGGCCACCAGCATATACAAAGCCTGTTTTTCTTTGTCTTTGAGGAAATAAAAACAACCTGGCAATGCGCCCGCTAACAAAGCCAAAAACACCGCGCCATAAAAACGAGAACCCAACTCTAATGATGCTGGGGTGTTGGGCATTTGGGCCAACAATAAAAAGACCAAGTGTGCCACAAAAATAAAACTGAACACCAAACGGCTGGCGTTCTTTTCTTCATACCCACGAATCAATCCATATGCCCATAAAGCCACAAGCGCTGGTGCAGCCACAAAGGCCTCGCGAAAGAAAGGCAGAATCAAGCTGGTGGGCTGGGCGTAGTTTCCGGAAAGCTTTAACGTACCGTAGGTGGTGCGCATGACGTGGTGGAATAATTCAGAAAAGGAGGTCACTTGTCCAAAAGCAAGCAAGGGCGAGGCTTCGTAAAACGAAAACAAAGAAACGTAAGGCAACAAACCCAATAGCGCCGCCAAAAATGCAGCGCCCAACATTTGGGGCGCTTTGGTCTTGTCTTTGGCCAGTGGTAAGAAAACCAGGGGTAACCAAAAAACAGCCATGGGATGGTGGGCACCCGCCAACCCAAATAGCAACCCCAACACCGCATAGCCCAAAACGGAGGGTTTGTGGCGATACACGGTCATGGCCCCCCAAAGTATCAAAGCCACGAACAAATGGTGCAAGGCGAATACCTCTGCATCACTGGCCACACGCATGGCTGCCGGAGACATAAACACAACCAAGACCAAGGCGAAAGCCAGTCGCAGGTTACGCAACCAGGTGGTCAATATCCACAGGATACATGCGCCAGCCAAAGCGTGCTCCACCACGGACGCTTTGGCGAGAATGGCGTAAGCCTTCCCTTCAAAGGTGTCGAATACGAACTGGTTGATGTGTCCCAAAATGGGAAAACCGGGCGGATGAACCAAACTGCCCAACACGGCCGCCATGGCCATTTCAGCACCATCACCCACTGCCTGAACGTCTACGGCCGCGCGAGGCCACAGCACACCCGAGATCAGTCCGAACATGATCAGACTGCCCAGTCCCTTGACCCAAGTTGTCGGCTTTTTTGCCGCCATGAATCGAAAGCTCTAGTAGCTCTTCAAATCGTCGTTGGTATTGCTTTTTTCTTCTTCTGGCTCGGGCTCTTTAAGCGCTTCGGCCTCGAGGTAATAGAAAACCCCGCCCGTGGCCAACATGGCCACACCCAAACCGGTGGCGCCCCAACCCAAAGGCAACTGTGCTTGGTCGCCAGGGGTCGCCAAAGTGATGGCCCCGATTAAGGTGGTCATGGTACCCAACGTGACACCCGTGTAGGCGATGACTTTACGCCAAGTCCATGGCGCAGGCGGTGGCGGCCCTGCCGGTTTGGCTTCTTTTTTGGCAGCGACGGCTTCTTCCTCCGCGTCAGCTTCTTCTGCGGCGACCGGTTCGTCTGTGAGGGTTTCAGATGCATCGCCTTCTGCGGCCTCAGCATTGGCTTCAGAGGCTTCACCTTCAGGGTTATCGCCTTCTTTTTTCTTGTCGGCATCTTTGGCTTCTTCGGATTCCGCGGCTTCGGCCCCTTCTTTAGCTGGCTCCCCTTCTTCGGCTGCGGCTTCTTCGGTGGCTGTGGCTTCTTCTGCCAGTGAAGTGGTTGGATTGATCATCCAAAGCCCTAAGAAGAGAGTTGTGAGCATGGTCCATTTTTGCATGGGACTTCCTTTCTCCAGCCTTTTTGAGACTGCTTTCAGTTTCGCGGGCCAGAGGCTAACGCTTTGATTTGCATGGAGCAAGTGGCAATAGAGGCCTTAAAATACCCGAATGCCGCTCACGGGCCAATAATGTGCCTTTGGGTTAGATTTTGGGTCCAGGCAATGGTATTTTCGATCGGTTGTTAAAGCCTTAGGATCCCATGAAAGCGAATTCTTACAATATTGCCCGAGAACGGCTTCAAGAGGTCCTTTTGACGGGCTATCCGGGATTTATTGGCAAGCGCCTCACCCGCGAAATTCTGCGTCGCTCGCCCAAAGCCAAGCTGATTTGCCTGGTAGAGGAAAACTACCTGAAAAGCGCCAATGCCACCCTCGAATCCTTGGCGCCCACGCAGCAAAGTCGGGTGCGGCTGCTGGCCGGAGATGTCTCCAAACTCCATTTGGGCCTGTCCGGCCGAGAGCTCAACAAGCTCGACCAAGTCACCCATGTCTTTCATCTAGCGGCCACCCATTCTCTCGATGCCCCACAAGCGGTGACACAAAAGACCAATGTGGATGGCGTGCGACACATTTTGCACTTGGCCAAAAGCCTGCCCAAGCTCAAGCGATTGGTACATTTTTCCTCGTGTTACGTGTCCGGTGATCGTCGAGGGGTCATCACCGAAGACGAACTCGATGAGGGCCAACATTTTCGCAACGCCTACGAAGCCTCAAAGTTTGACGCAGAGAAACTAGTCCAACGGGCCAAAAACAGTTTGCCCATCACCATTATTCGCCCCTCAATTGTGGTGGGTGATTCAAAAACAGGGGTAATCGACAAGTTTGATGGTGTTTACACGTTGGGTATCGCCATTGCCGCCAGTCCTGTGACCATTCCCATTCCCCTCCCCGGTGAAGGCATTGCGCCTCTTAACTTGGTGCCCGTGGACTTTGTCACCCGTGCCACCATTGCACTGGCCACCGACAAGCGTTCTTTGGGCCAAACGTATCATTTGGTCGATCCCAACCCGTTGAGCAGTCGCAAGGTCTACAAACTTATCGCCCAAAAAGCAGGGCGAAAATTAGCAGAGCGGTCTTTAAACTATAAATGGGTTCGCCGACTGCTTCGCGTCCCAGGACTACAAAATGTGACCGGTATGCATGCGCAGGCCATTGATTACCTGAACCACTTGGCCATCTATAACTGCACCAACACGCTGGCCCACCTCGAAGGCACTGGCATCATGTGCCCCAACTTTGAAACCTACGTCGATAAACTCATGAAATATGCAAGTCGATCTTTGTCACGTCACCCTTTTTTCAAGGCGGGTTCTGACATTGTCGATGAGGCACCAACCGAATCCGCAGCGCCTTAAAGGAGGCAAACCATGGCTCGATTGCTCAAACCTGAAGAACTTAGATGGCGTGCCGCTGATCTGACCCTCATTGAAAAAGTCCTCCGGGACCGGCGACTCAAAAAACACGGTCACCCAGGGGCAGTGGGACAAGAACGCGCGCTGTCCGCCCTCGAAATGGGCCTGGGCATCAAAGAGCGTGGCTTCAATATTTTTGTAGTGGGCTCTTCCGGCACCGGCCGAACATCCACCGTGAAGCACTTGCTCAAAGAGCGGGCCGCAGCGGAACCTGCACCCGATGATTATGTGTTGCTGTATAATTTTGAAGACCGCGACCGGCCCCACGCCATTCCCATTCCTGCCTCTCGAGGTCCTCGGCTCAAAAAGACCTACGAAGCCATGATTAAAAACATTCTGACCGACCTCGAAAAAGTCTTTGACTCTGATCGTTACATCGAACAACGCCAAAAATTGGAAGACCAGTTTCAAAAGCGGACCGACCAGTTGCTCAATGAAATTGAAGATGAGGCATTAGAACAAGGTTTTTTGCTTTCAAGAAGCGGGGCCGCACTGACCATCACACCCCAAGGCGAAGAAGGCGATCCCATCACCGAAGAAGAATACAATGCCATGAGCGCGAAAGCGCAAGCTGCACTGGAAAATAAAGCCGAAAAACTGGAAGCACAGTTGGAAGAAACCCTTCGTAAGATCACCGCCGAGGACCGCGAAGCCGAAGAGGCCCTTAACGAATTGGCGAGGGAAACAGCGGACAAAGTGGTGGACCCACGCGTCGAGCATGCCCAATCCTTATACCGAGACGTGGATGCCATCATTGAACATTTAAACGAAGTTCACGAAGACATTCTCAACCGATTGAACCGGCTGGTCCCCTCTCTCAATCGACATGGGGGACACGAAGAAGAAGAACATGCCATGCCGCCCATGAGGTTGCCCCACGAAGAAGAGCAGGAAAGCGACGAGGACGAGCCTGCCCTGCTCCGGTACAAAGTCAATGTGCTGGTCACCCGGTCCAAAACCGCCGGCGCCCCCGTGGTCCATGAGACCCACCCCACCATCTCGAACATCATTGGTCGCATTGAGCACCGCGTGCGCAGCGGTGAAACCATCACCGACTTCACCCGAATTCGAGGGGGTGCCCTTTACCGCGCCAATGGGGGTTACTTAATTCTAGAAGCCCAAGACCTTTTACGCGAGCCCAATGCTTGGGAGGGCCTCAAGCGCGCGTTAAAAAACCGACAGGTGGAACTGGACGACCCGGGTGAACCTGGCCGGATGCTGAACATTGTGTCCCTGCGGCCTGAACCCGTATCCTTAACGGTGAAAGTCTGCCTCATCGGTACACCAGAAATTTTTTATTTCTTGACCAGTGGCGATCCAGACTTCGGCAAACTCTTCAAAGTCAAAGCTGACTTCGACATCGAAATGGACAACACCGAAGACCACATTCGTAAGTACCTGCGTTTTTTGGTGGGGCTGTCCCATCAAGAAAAGCTCCGAAAACTCACCCCTGAGGGCGCTGCGCGCGTCTTAGAACATGCGGCACGGTTGTCAGACAACCAAAACAAACTCACCACGCAGTTTGGACAAATCGCCGACTTGGTGCGTGAAGCTAATTTTTGGGCCACCCGCGCCAAATCCCGAAAGATTGACGCTGTTCATGTGAACGAAGCCTTAAAAAAACGCCAAGAACGGGAAGGCTGGCTGGAGGCACATTTTCTTGAAGAAATCACCACGGGCAAGGTCCGCATTGAAACTTCTGGTGCGGTCATCGGCCAAGTGAATGGCCTCACGGTTTTGGAAAGCGGTTCTTATTCTTTTGGTATGCCCGCCCGTCTCACCTGTAAGGTAGGTGCCGGTCGCGGTGAGTTCATTGATATCGAACGTGAAACCGAGTTGGGTGGTCCCATTCACACCAAGGGGAACCTGATTCTCAAGGGATTGATTTCAGATCGCTTCGGTCGAGAGCATCCCCTTTGTTTGTCCGCTACCAACTGTTTCGAACAGAGCTACATGGATGTGGATGGGGATTCCGCCACCATGGCTGAGGCTTGCGCCCTCCTGTCTGCCATTGGCCGCATCCCTGTTAAACAAGAATTTGCCATGACGGGGTCTTTGGATCAACGTGGCAACGTGCAGGCCGTGGGCGGCATCAATGAAAAGATCGAAGGCTTTTACCAGGTCTGTAAAAGTCGCGGCATCGACCAAGGCCCCTACTCGGTGATCATCCCCGATACCAATTCCAAAGACCTCATGCTCAACGACGAAGTGCTTGCCGCTGTGGAGCATGGCGCTTTCAGGGTTTATACCGCCAAAACGCTGGAAGAAGCCATGGAGTTGGTCACCGGACGAGATTGGGATGATGGCGAGTGGTCCATTACCCGTGCGGTCACCGAACATTTGCGGGAGCTTCGTAAAGTTCATTTGGCGGGCCTGCCCGGTCACACCACCGTGGCCTGATATGACCAAAAAAACGAGAGGCCCCAACCAAAAATGGACCGCTGTGGCCCCAAAAGACAAAGAGAAACATTTTCTTTTGGTGGACGTGACGCACCAACGGTCTGACCAGCCCAGGGTGGTCTTAGAAGCCATCCTTACCCGACGCCGGATGGAAATCCTTTTGTCAGAACTCCAAGACCCTGCCCATTGGATTCAGGGATGGAAGTAGGCGCTTCCCTTCACGTGCTGCCGCCCAAACAAGCGTTTCTGAGCCTACAAAATTAGGGTTCTCGCGATTCCAAAGCATCCAAGCGTTTTTTGAGCGTCTCGTTTTCGGTTTGTAAATGTTGCACCACTTTGGTGAGTACAGCGGTGATGTCTAGCGCGGAAAGTCCTTTGCGGTTGTTGGTGGCCACCAGCTGGGGAACATCTTCGGCGATAAA
Source organism: Myxococcales bacterium (assembly GCA_002721815.1). Lineage (GTDB taxonomy): Bacteria > Myxococcota > UBA727 > UBA727. The sequence goes on along the minus strand of PBLQ01000006.1, from coordinate 25,281 downwards.
TCCAACCTCATCTTCGTCGGGGTTTGCTTTGTATTGGTAGGTCACAGGTTTTAAAGCCTTAACCGCCTTGCGGGCCTCTGATAGAGGGAGCTCGCTGATCTCCTGTTTAAGAGCTCGACTGGAGCTATTTATAAATGAACCCGTGGCATAAGCACTGCCTTCGACCCTCAGCTGATAATTGGCGCTCGAAGGGCTTCCACCGACACCCATTTTCCCATCAGCATTCATGCGCAAAGCAGTGTTCCAATTAACGGCCTCACCGACTCTGTGTCACAGGCTGTTTTCGGCGCTACAGACACGCCGCAAGAGAGCATAAGCAACCCCACAACAACGATCATCATCGCATTAATGTACTGGTGCTTCATCATGCCCCCCTGCCATCAAACTTGATGTGGTGGGGTTGCCACAATTGCACGGACCAAGCCCAGCTCATCCCTTATAAATCTGCCCGTGTAGCACGTGTCACGCCCCGACAAAAATGATTAATACTCGTTTTTTTTCAATGCTTTACGTTTTTTTGGGGGATTATTTTTATTCTTCATCTCAGTGGAAGCGTCTCCCTGTGCTTCTTTATTTATTTCACGGGCTTTTTTGTGCTAAAAACGTTGAATTCGGAGGGGTAGATATGAATTTAAGCAAACTGATTTTTCCTTTGTTACTGATCGCAGCCATGGGGTGTCCACAAGAAGTGCCGCCACCTGAGGACAAACCAAAGCCTGACCCAGAGCAAGAAGAGGTCACTTTGGATGCCGGGGTACCGACCAACAACCCGCCAGCCAATGTCGATGCCGGCACATCCCCCACGCCAACCGACGTGGATGCGGGAATGCCAGAAGCGATTGAAACCAACGATGCGGGCACCATGCCCCCCACTGAGTCCAACGATGCGGGTACCATGACCCCCACCGAGCCCACCGATGCGGGCGTGTTCTTTCCTTTTATGATTCACAACTACTGGGAGTCCCCCACCTACGGGGCTGGCAGTGATGGGGGCCTGAGTCCAGACAACAGCTTTGGCTCCCTGGCCGTCGCCCCTGAAGACGATTCTGATTGTAACGATGGCTACGAGCACTGTGCAAGCAACAGCGGCAATGTGGCCACCTGCTGCAAAACGGGCGAAGAGTATTGCTTCATGGATGAAAACAACGTGCGCTGTGCACCCATGGGCCAAGACCAATGCGACGGAACAGCTCACCCGCAGTATTGCGGTTCCAGTTTGGGCTCGAGTATTTGTTGCGGTGCCAATGACACCTGTGCCCAAAAAGATGGCAAAGCTTACTGCATCAAATCGTGCCCCCCTCGTACCACAGCCTGCACCACCGAAGTTGATGGTGACGAACAGGTGACCGATTGCTGCTCCCAAGATGTGGCCTATGAATGTAAAGGTGCCTCCGAAGGCAATGGCTTCAATCGCTGTTTTTATGACGGTACCAACGCCTGCCCCACGGGACACACCCCCTGCGGTTATTTTCCGTCTGAACAAATTTGTTGCCCGCCCGAAACACAATGCGTAGAAGAGCCAGGTATTGCCTTGTGTGCCGATGGCCCGTCGATCAAATGTACCAATGACGATGATTGTCCCAACTATGCACAATGTCTCGACCATAACCGTTCTGCCGAAACTGTGGGCACCTGTGAAAGCGGTACTTGTGAATGGGCCGACACCCCCGAAGTTCAAACCTGTGCCAACGGATGCGCCACTTACAGCGATGGCCGGTGCTACCCTGGCCCTCATAACGAATGCACCGACGACAACGACTGCGTGCCCTACACCACCTGCGAAGAATCCATTGCAGGTCATTACCGGCACAAACTGTGGCGAGGTGAATGTAAAAACCTCGAAAGCGGCGACCGGTGCGAGTACAACGTGCTCGAAGAAGACTTGGACTGCGGCACAGATGCCACCTGTGAGAACTGTGAATCCCCCAACGGCCAATGCATCCTTGATGACCCTCAGGCTTGCAGTTACATGAACGAAGAATCCTGCGAGCACAACCTGACGGGTGGTGGCCGGCCCTACCTCAAAGTGACAAAAACGGGAAGCTGCGCCAATAACAATGAGGGTGTTCCGGTGTGCTCTGAGACCGAAGAAGAACGCGCCTGCAGCGATGCCAGCTGTACCGATTGTGGTGAGCCAGGGGACACGGGCTGCACGAGCGACGGCGACGAATGCGATTACATGAACCGCACTGAATGCACGGCAGAAGTAACAGGGATTCCCAACTATTTCTGGAAAAAAACCTACACTGGTCAATGTGTGATGCTCAGTGGCAATGGCTTTTGCCAAGAGACCCAAGTGGAGGCACTCAGGTGCAACGATGCCACCTGTGAAAACTGTTGGGAAGAATACGTGGAGCCTTGCGATCCACAAAATGATGCGACCTGTAATCACCTCAACACTGAGAACTGTGTGAATAACGGAGATGGCACCTCCACCAAAACCATCACCACTGCCACCTGTGAAGAACTCGTCGCTATTGGACCTACCTGCGAAACCAATCAAACCACAGAAAATTTCTCCGGTGAAGACTGTATGAACGCTGTGGCTGATGCGGGAGTTTCAGAAAACCCGTGTGGAGACGGTTGCGTCACGACCTTTGAATGTGATGAAGTCCCTCAAATGGGCTTTCAGGCGAATTTCACTTTTAGGAGCTGTGAGCAACAAACGGATGGCTCTTTCATGTGTGAAGAAATAGGCCCCATCGGCTCACCCAATTACTGCACGAGTTGTGATGCATCTTGTGAAGCGCCAGATAACCCTTTTGATTAGCCATAAAGATTTGTGTTCAGCGAGCCCCTTTAAAGCAGCAAATGCTCTAAAGGCCCTTCTTTGAAGCGTCGTGGCCCCTCTTTACCAAAGTCGTTCAGGTTGACACCCGCGCAGTAGCCCAAGGTATTGAAGAAGTTCGATACCTGGCGGTGACCGGGCGCAGCGTTGATGTGGGGGTAAATTAACGTTTTACCACCCTGGCCGAGGCCCAGTGCCCCACCACCCATAACCAGCATCGGCCAGTCTTGTGCACTGGAGTGGTGCTGTTCGCCATTATCTGACATGTACACGATCACGGTATGATCGAGCATGGTCCCGTTTCCTTCTGGAATGGCATCGAGATCCCGCGCCAACTGAATGGTCATCTCCACCTGCAGCTTCGTGATTTCATGAATGTCTGCCAATAAAGAAGAATCGTCCGCAGAGCCATGATGCATGTCGTGTCGTGCCACCTGGCTGTTCACCGATGGGTAGATCATGTTGAATTCGTAACCCGTTCCAGACCCCACCACCGCGACATTGGTCAGCCCTGCTTTGAGGGCATTGGTGACCAATTCAAACTGCGCACGTAACAAGTCCAATTTGTCTTCAGAATCCGCATAAAGTGGGTTCTCGTTGGGGTCCACTGGTTTGTGAGTTGCCAAAGTACCTGCCATGTTTTGCAGTAACAATTGGCGATTTAATAATTTTTGTAGACCGGTTTGATACGTTTCTAGTTTTTGTCTTTCCTTGGGGTTTCGGGTCATTAAACCGAGCGTCCCGTCCACGTCATCAAGGCCAAATTGCAGTAACATATTTCGTTCTTGAAATGCCGCTGTGACGGCAGGGTCCGAACTCACCGAGCCAAACAGGGCGTTAAAAACCATATTCGGATCTAAAACCAGCGCTGCCGCTTTACCCACGTCATAGGCACAAGTGCTGTATGAAAGGGGGTTAGATGACGAGTTAACACCCACCCGAAGTACGTCAAACGGTGTTTGCTGAATTACTTGCTCTTGTTGACCTAACCAAACATCAATGGTCTGCCCTGCAGGATTTCCAGAGGTGGAGCGATTGCAGCCCAGTGCCCCATGAAAAGTTGAATGCGACCCACCCGTGATGGTGCTGGACAATCCCAACAGAACGCGACTTTTGTTGACCAAAGAGGTACCGCCAGTGCTCAAAGCGGCCAAAGCTGGCGCCGAGGCAAAATCGGTATCAACCAACAGAGGACTCTCTACCGCGGGATATTTCGTGTGGAACCAACGGGCATCTCCTAAGGTATTCCCGCTGGCAGACTCAAGAGCGGATCTGGCTTCATTGCTCAAGAAGTTCACTGGCTCGCAGGAGTTTCCTTCAAGAACCAACACAAAACGCTTAGGGGCTGTCACACCGGGCGTGTTTGCAAAACTCAGCGGGTTGAAACTGGGCGACAACAAGGCAGCACCGGCGCCGAGCCCCAGGTTACGAATGAATCGCCGCCGGGTCATATCGGTTTTTGATGTCTTCAACAAAGGCAATGCTTGATAGTTGGATTTCAATTTCATTGGCCACCTCCGTTTTCCACTTCGTGGTGGCGATATAAGAAGGTATCGCTGTTCACCAACGCTTTTAATGCGTCCTTAAATGAACCTTGTTGGTCATATGCCGCTTCCATGGCGCTGAGTGTACAACTGTCCGCTGGCGTCTCATCACGTCCCATAAAGTATCTAAAAGTTTGCCGCATAAAACATTTTTTAACGTGGCTGGAGTTTGCCAACAACTCGGTCAGCTCTATGGCGCCATCCACATTCACGTCGCCTGAAGCACCCGGAAAATTAGTGATGGTCACACCATCGCCGTAGCGTTCATCGCCGTGGTTTCTTTCTCGAACAAAACCAGCATGGTTATACATTTCAAAGGGTTTCCCCAATGAGTTCATTTTATCATGGCAAGACATACAAGTAGCGTATGGCGCCACCCCAGATTGATCGTCGTAAGACCCATCCTCCAAAGGGATTAAGCCTTCAACGCTTTCTTCCATTCTGCGACGCGCGGACTTTTCAGGATCACTTGGAATGAGCTGTGCTTCAACTGTCACAAACTCAAGAGGTGGAATCACTTCACACAATAAGTTCTCTCGAATCCATTTGCCCCGATAAACAATACTGGCACCATCTTCAAAATTACTGCCATGGGCCGCTAACCAAGCGGGATGCGTGAGAACCCCTTTGCGGTCATTGGGATCCATGGAGACCCACCGGGCTTCGGGTGATTTTTGCGTATCTTGCGGGTAGTTGTACAACAAGTTTGATCTTGAAACATATTTTGCGTGATGGGTTGAGCAACGCTTTTGACCATCGCCAAATTCATGACAAGTATTGCTGAACGGTTGACAAAGCGTATCACTCAACGTGCCATTATTTTTCAGGCAGGAGGTTGTTCCGGGGCAAACATCACCAATACACGGTCCCTCTGTAGAGTTATCATGCGTGTTCACACAGACTTCTAACTCAGTATCACAATGCATCACCTTACAATCATCAGCAGTTTCACAGGTGGCTGGCAGGGGTGGAAGGCTGTAGGATTCGGCTTGGTTGGAAGCCAAATGCCAGTTGTCAGAAGCAGTTAACAACTTTTCCAACACGTTTTCGTCTTCCACAACAATTCGAGCAATGGTATCGTCAAGTTGCTCGATGAGGTTGGACTCGCTCGCACTCCCCATGGCACTGTACGCCATGGCAGAATAACCCAAATTAAAAGGATGAAAATGATAATGTGTTTCGCCCTCCTCTGAGTACTCTGACGTTGCATGCGGGGTATCTTTAAACGCTGCCGCAAGATTTCCGTAATCAAGCCACTCTCTAAAGAAATCCGATACTTTAGAACCCAACCAGTATTCACCTCGTGCGGCCCGATATTTCCCCTCTCTTAAATCCAGCAACAGATCGTGTCGAATAGGGTCATTATAAACCACGCCCGCATCGGTGGCTTCGACAATATCTTCGAGACCGCCGAAATATGTGTCGATCAGAGTATTTCGGGTTGATTCCTCTTGAATGGTGCCATCGGCAACGGCCGCAACAATATCTCCGAGGTAACCTTCTGGTGGCGCCGTATAAACCGGATGTGCCGATATGCCTTGGGAGCCAGGGGCAAAAGAACTTAAGGCGCCTGCCAATGCACGTCCCAATTCTTCATCAGCCAGCTTATAACGGCCATCGCCTGTGCCAGCGTTGTCGTCACCCAGCTCCTCTTTAAACAAGGCACCTGTGGTCAGCCAAACCCCTGAAGTCCACAGTCGCAAAGTGGTCTTTCTTGCAGCTACCAAATCGCTTTCGTCTTCTTGAGCGAGCAGTGTGTCCATAAAGACTCGTGCTCGATTGAACTCTTCTGTTCGAGGTTCTCGAAACAAGGCCCCTTTAAGTAAAAAAGTGTCTATATAATAGTTGATACATTCGTCAGTGAGCTCTGAGACTGCATCGTCAAACATGCAACGAAGTCCCTGGTTGGTATACGCTTCATAGGCCCTTGTTCCTGGTATCCCCTCGTTGGGGTTGGGACTGCGAGAGATCCAATTGGCGCCGGCTTCAGGTAAGACAAAAAAGTAAAGCTCCAAAACCGCTTCATCTACAGAAACATCTTTGGCGTAAGAACTATACTGATGGTGTAAAGGTGCATCAAACGGGTTGTTTTGTGCCACTGAGCCCCACCAGGTTCCCCCTAAGGGCTTACCCACTGCATGGGTCCACTCTTTACGTTCAATGCGACGTAACCGGGCTGGCGATGAGCCGCCAGTGCCATCTCCCGAGCATTGAAACAGCGCATCTTGATCCAATCCATTGGGCCCTGGGTCCCAGGCCGAAGCGCCTGCCTCACAGTCCAGATCTGCCCCGTTTGCAATCCAATCATAAACCATCTGAAGGTCCGCTTGTGAAACACCCTCAGACCCCAAAGGCATGGAGCTCCCCAAAGAAAAATCCGAAGGTAAGGTCCCTGCTAATTTTCGATACAGCAAAGATGACTCAGGGTCACCTGGCACCACCAAAACTTCTTCAGGGTACAAGCTGGAGTTCACATTAACCAAACCGGTGGGCCAAGCCTCTGATAACAGGTTGACCCCATTATTGGTATCGGAGTGACAGACGATACAGTTGTGACCCTGAAAGATGCGTTCGTTAATTTCACACAATGTGGCCAGGGCACTAACGCCGCCATCCATCACAGGTGGATCAATGGGCGCATCTACAACACTGCCTGCATCTACAACACTGCCCGCATCTACGACGTTAGCAGGAACCGTATCTGCTCCCGCATCAACGGCGACTTCACTGTGATCGTCAGCACCAGCGTCGAAGGCAGGCACCTCAGCGTCACCGAGGTTTTGGATCCAATACTCAATAGCCTCAATGGTAATGTCGGTATTACCATTATCTGAACGGTCCTTAAATGTGTCGCCGTAGGTGGGCATCTGGGTATAAACCCCTGTTCCCTGGCCCAGCAGCAACAAATAAAGTTCACTCGCCATAGGGTTGCCAGGGGTCACATGCTCGGGGTTCGATGCCACCATGGATTCAAAGGCTTGTAGACTCCCAAAAAAGCCCATATCTCCGTTCCCACCGTGACAGCTATCACAAAGGGGCGCCAAACCATTGAACACGTCTTCTGTAGAGGGTTCGCAGGGCAATGAATCACCAGACCCTGTAACGCAAAAGCCACATACATCTTCGAAAGCGGTACCGCCATACGCTCCGTTACAATCGGGCACACAAGCCACCAAACCCGTTGTGCCGCCAGTGCAAGTGGCACAGTTGTCCATGACCGCGCTTCCATTACATTCGTCGTTGCAATCAAGGGTGGCTGTTCCACCGAATTCACCATTGCAATCCTCAGTACACGCTGTGGCCCCAGTGTTGCCCCCAACACAATCACCACAAGGGTCTGTGAATGCTGTCCCATTACATTCTTGGTGACAATCGCGCGTTGATGTCCCACCCCACTGGCCTTCACAGTCCTGTACACAGGCCATTGCGCCGGTGTTTCCGCCAACACAAGAGCCACAATCATCGAGATACGCGGAACCATTCATATCACCATGGCAATCAAGGTGCGCCACCATGCCCGAATCGGGGTTTGAAGAAGGGGGTCCATTATCATGACCTGCGTCTGACTGGATACTTCCATCACCCGCTCCCGCATCTTCAGCACCATCCACGCTCATTTCTCCAGCGTCGGTGGGTGTGCCATTGCCCGCTCCGTCCGCATTGCCTGCGTCCAAAGCAACCATGCCGTCCGAGTGACCATCCGACTGCCCAGAATCGGCTTGCGCATCATCACCATCTCCATCAGCACTTCCAGCGTCGGCCGCCTCTTCTTCGTCAGTGTCACCGGGATCAACGCACAGATCACTCAAACACACCAAGCCTTCGTTACAGGTCCCATTACTGTAACAAGGCCCACGTTCAGTTCCAGGTAAAGGGCCCTCCGAAGTTCCAGAGTCCACCACTGAAGAACCATCGCTCTGACCTTCGTCTACGCCGGAGTCTGTGACGAACACGCCATCGGAGCTGCCATCAGGGTTCCCATCGTTGTGGTCGTCTGTACTACCATCAGAACTGCCGACAATGTCACCGGCATTCACGCACAAATCGCTTAAGCAAGCGAGTCCCTCATTGCAGGTGTTATTTCCGTAACAAGGTGCCCCTTCCGTCCCGGGCGCCTGCTCTTCGGGCGTACAAGCCCCAAATATTCCCGCCAAGGAACAGAAAACAAAAATCCTGTAGATCACGGTGCCTCCCAAAGGATCATAATGAGGGTGTGGCACGAACCTTTCAAGTTTGGCGTTGATGAGTGCCCATTTTCCAGGTTACTTGTATGTAAAAGTGCGACAGCCTTGGATGACCAAAGTTGTTTTCCTGCAAGATGGCTACGACGATTTGACAAAATACGCACTGGAACCCTAAATTTAAACCCAGAGGCACCAATGAATCTTGTACGGATCCCGTTTTGTTTTTTGCTTACGTGCTTTCTGTTGGCTTGCCCCGCGGAACCGGCCCCGCCCGATCCAGAAACAACAATACCTGACCCAGACCCACCGCCCGAACCTGTTCTCGACTCGGGAACCAGCACCCCCATTTCAGATGCAGGTGCGACTCCAACCCCCATCAGCTCAGATGCAGGTGCGACCAGCTCTACCAATGGCGCAGATTCAGGAAATGAATCCCCCCTCGTGACGATCGATGCTGGGTCTGATGCGCCATCCGAAACACCAGACGCAGGCACGGATGCGCCGACCACCACGCACGACGCAGGTCCTGAATTGCCGACCACCACGAACGACGCAGGTTCTGAATTGCCGGCAGAACCGCAAGACGCGGGCCCCAGTCCTCACCTTGGACTTCTCGATGCTGGCACAGACGATAACAGTGAAATTGTTGAAGACGCAGGGACTTCTTTACCATCGGATTGGGTCGAAGATTGTGCGCCCCACACCGATGGGGCCTTAAACACCGCATGTGTTTTCGAAACCCTGTCCCACAACTGCAGCGCCTGTCACATGGCGGGCAATATGGACTACTTTAAAGACCTACAAACATTCCAAACAAAAATTGTCGAAGACCCCTTGATGATAGCGCCAGGACTTCCTGAGTCGAGCCAGTTTTACTTACTGCTGGTCGACCAAGGGATGGCCACGTCAAATCAGGGCTACACGCAAATGCCGCCCTACCCCTCCTTTGAAGCGTTAGCGAGTTCAGGCGAAACGCACATTTCTCTCAACAATGTGTACGATTGGATCCTCAACCTTGAAACACCTTCGAGTGAAACCAGCGATGCCGGGCCAGCTGCTGGGGACACGGATGCGGGCAGTGCGACGCCCAATGCCCAAAACATCGATCCCCTCAACTGTGGCTGGGAGTCACCCACAACCCCGCTGGACGATGAAAGTGGCGATAATCCTGAAGCCGATGATGAGATGACCCATGAACTGCTGATCACCATCAGTGATGCCAATGGATCCGTTCTCCCTGGTGCTCAAGTCAGAATTCTTCCTCGCATCGGTACCACCACCGTCGTTTCTTGCGGGACAGACGACCCGGGGCTTACCGATACGGCGGGCCAAGTGTTGTGCAGGCTACAAAGCAGTCAAGCAGGTGAAATAGGGGTGGATGTAGAAGCCTATAGCAATGCAGAACAAGGCTGGACTTTGGTTTTTGATTATGTGGCGCTTTCCTTTTCGCCGTGCGTGGATGCCAAAGACTATTTTGTACACGAAGTGATGGGCCCGATCTTTAAAAAGTGTTTGGGTTGCCACAACGAATACGGACTCGCCCAAGAGTGGACGCAATATACTGGCGTCGATATTTGGAAAGGTAAATTTGAAGGCACGCCAGGGGCCATCGCTCACAACATCAGCTTTTTTCAGCAAAAAGGGTCCTTGATGTACACCAAACCCGCTGGTCTCGTCCCCACCGCAAGTTACGGCCCCGAAGTCTACTTCGATCTCGTTGATGACCATGGTGGAGGCATAATTATCGATGACCGAGAAACAGCCGTTTTAGAGGAAATGGTCAACCGTTCCTACAAAACCTGCCCAGACGGCGAAACCAATTACGACCTTTTGGGGCGCGAAGATATTGGCATCACGCGCTACTCTGACACTGAACTCTACCGCAGAGCCACATTTACCTTCACCAGTCATTATCCCGAACCCAACGAATTTAGAACAGTGCTGAATGAGTCAAATTTCAACCGCAATTCACTCATCGAAAAAACCTACCCCGCATACGCGCTAAGCAGCGATCCAAATCCGGGAAGCGGCGCGGGAAATAATTTGGGAGATACGAGTAACATGGGCTCTGAAAGTGAGACCGATTCGAACTCTGGATTCATGCCCATTTTGGATCGGCCCGAGTTTTACACCCGTTTGGGTGAAGTCATTGAAGACATGCTCATGCTGCGAGATACCAAAGAAGTCAGCTTGACGGGGCTCGAAAGTCTTTACGAACGCGTTTATCCCAGACGAAACTCCTTTCGTAACCGCTACGATCGGGGCGTGTATTCGAAAGCGTGCCTCACCAAAGCTGATTGGTACAGCGGTCACCCCGACCAAAGAGAGGCCGAGTGCTTCCCAAATATTCCCACCGAGGCGCCCACCCAAGAAAATCAAGCCATCGATCTCACTGGCGATCTCTATGCCGAATGCTTAGAACGATACGGGTGCTGCGAAGAGATTGGCAATGACCCTGCGACCAGCCATTTGATTCCTAAAAAATATGACGTCAGTGCCTGTGATGTCTTTACAGATGCGGAATCCTGCAACAATGCCGCAGGCTGCTATTTCCACAGTGAATATGACACTCTCGACAACTATCTTAACCAGTTTTACAACTGCACCAGCGAAACCGGCTGTACCATTGAAGATGGCCAGGGCTGTGAAGATGATGATGGCTGCGGGCTGTTCACGCCGGTGGGTAACGGGCAAGATGAAATGGAATATCTTCGTATCAAGTACTACGAAAAAGAAAATGCTGACGATAAAACCTACGGCTATTGCTTTTGGAGCGACCCCTACCCTTACCCAGCGGGCAACAGTCACATCGAACTGCTCTGCTACAAAGACGCGGTACTCACCTGGGCCGAAAACCTGGATTACCTGGAGAACGATGGTGCCTTGGGGGTCGCTGACATCATACTTCCTGTGGAAACCGCCATCTTTTATACCATACAACGTGATTTTGATGAGAGGGGCAACTACGCCAACCACACAGCGACCCTGCCCGTTCCTGGAGAATGCCGCCACAATTTTTGCGCGAATGGGTTTGATTGGGCCGACAGAGACATGCAATCCCAAAGCAACGAACTGGCCAACTATATTTTAGAACACCCCAACGACCCCTATTTTAACAATGACTTTTCAAAGGTGCTCACATCTGAGCATTACGTCATGAACCCTTACACGGCCTTCGTCATGGGAATGGATATCACCCAGGGGCACCATGATGACGGCGAAGACAAGTTATTTGAAGATCCCATGAGCCGCAATGAATGGGTTGCTAAAGAAAACCTTTTTGCAAATGGCAACACCCTCATGGATACCAAAACCAATGAATGGAAATCTCACCCTGAGCATGCGGGATGGCTGACCATGGGCACGTTTTTACGACGCTACCAAAACATGATCACCAACCACAACCGGCAACGTTCTAAAGAAGTGTACGACAAATTCCTAGATATCGACATCCTTGACTTGGTGGAGTTCACAGTCAGTGCCGATGATGACTTGCCCGCGAACCCGACGTTCGAGGCTTTTTCGTGCCGGGTCTGTCATGCCGCCATGGACCCACTCGGAGCCCACTTTAAAAACTACTCGTGGCCTGGTCATTTCGTAAATTGGACATATAACCCTCTGTGGAGCGACCGGGCTTACAACGAAGATTCCGTTAGTTGGCTCGGGCATGGTGTGGGCTATTACTACGATTTGTGTGCGGACGGCGATTGGGCCATGGCCGAAGAAGGCGAGACCCCTTGTGTGCGCAGACCTGGCTATAAAGGCAGTCTGCTGAATCTCACCGACAGGCCTCACGATACGGCCAATGACCACAGCGTAGACTACTACGGCAGCTCAGAAACCGCCCTGCGTTCCATGGGAGAAAAGATCGTCACCGATGAACGTTTTTCACTGGCCATCGCTCGGTGGCTCCATGAGTCCTATTTGGGCCTAACGGTCTTGTCTCCACCGCAGGACCGGGCGCACCCCAACTATCGCGCTCAGGTCATGGCTTACATGGCGCAGTCTCATGAGATTGAAAAAGTACGGCAAATCTTCGTGAACAACGGCAACGACTTACGTGCAGCCATTACAGGCATCATCACCGGCAACCTTTATAATATTAAGAAGGTCAACGTGGAAGATGAGGATATTAAATTAGCGTTAGACATTGCTGCCGTGGGGGGTGGTCAACGGATCATCCCCGAGCAACTGCATCGACGCATTTTGGCCACAACAGGGTACCCATGGAACTATCGCAACAACAACCACTGGTACAACAGTCTGCCCATGCTACTGGAGACCAGTTGGTACCGCCTCATGTACGGCGGTATCGATTATCGAGATGTGATTGTTCGTGAACGCGAGCCCACCGTGATCAGTACTTTAATTGCCCGTAAAATGAGTGCAGATATGGCGTGTGTGGTGGCCCCCTACGAATTCTCATACAGGAACCCGAGTGAACGAAAACTTTTTCAGTATGTGGACATAGAGACACTGCCCTCCAGCACACTCGATGATGGTGTTTTCCTGGGCGATGCAGACGACGGTGAGAGTGCAATACGCTCCCAGCTCCAATGGCTTTACCTCAATTTCTTTGGTGAAGATTTAGATGCCAATGATGCAGAGATTGAAGCGCTCTACAATCTCTTTACCAACGTCGTGACACAAACCGCCATCTTTAATGAGGGCACCTACCAAGATCAGGCTGCGCAAGCATTGCGAGACGATATTATCGAAGAAGAACAAACCCTGCTCAACGACATGAACTTTGGCTTTGTCGTTCAATCCATATACCACATGGGATGTTTAATCACCCAAGCTGGCCATTTGAATGCTCGTACTTATTGGCAAGCGATTGAAGCAGGAACTGATACGCTTGACGCAACCGCGTTTAACCTCTGCGCCACAGACCCCAGCTTATACGCACCCGGCATCGCTGATTATTTCCCCTTGGATAACGCTTACCTCTTAGAAAGCGATTCGACCATAGACTCAGAAGCAGGGTACCATGCTTACATCCAAAGCACCGGCTTAACGCTATTGGGTTACGAAGTAGCCGACGATTATGAAAATGGCGACTACCTCGTGATGTCCAAACAAACAGCCCTCAACAACAATGGCCTTCAGTGTCCTCAACTCGAAACCATCAATGTTTCGACATTTTCGACCCAGGCCATCAACGAACAATTTCTTACTTGTATCGACGCATATTTAATGAATGAGAGTGGGTTGGTCCCAACGGCAGTGGATTTGGGCGACCAATCTGTAGAAGAGTACACCCAATCCTTTATCAACCAGGCCCGAGATGACACCCACACCCTTTCGAGCAAATGTGAAGCACTCAAACTTTTCGATGACGTTTATACGGATTTAGACAATGTGGAAGGACGCAGAAGGGTCACCACCGATATGGACACACACGGTACCATCGCCGCATGGCAAGCAGTATTGATGGCATTGCTCAGTGATTACCACTTTTTGTACGAATAGGAACCATGATGGATCGACGCGATTTTATAAAGAAAGCAGCTTTGGGCCTGGTGGGTTTATCATCAGGAAGCTTGGCGCTATTAAATACGCAACGGAGTTTTGCGAACACAGATCTTTGCTCGACCAACGCACAACATCCCTTGTTGTTCTGTATCGATGCCAACGGTGCGTACGACACCACCTCTTTTTGCGACCCCCTGTTAGGGGACGATTTCCAGCACGATGATATTCTTGGCGATGCCTCTTGGTTTGAAGGCAAACGCCACGGTCCCAAACACAGATTCGCTTTTTATGGCCCCGAACACGTCAAAAATGTAGGCCCCTTTCACATTGCCCCTCAATCCATTTCTGGGGGCACCCAGCTTTCAAATGGTCGTACGGAGGGTGGCACTGCCAGTTATTACCAAGTCAACGGTGAAGACTTCTTCGAAAAATACCAAAACGATTTGGTGATTGTGCAAGGTATCGACACCCAAACCAACGCGCACGGGGTGGGTCAACGCTATGCATGGAGCGGGCGACTTGGCGTGGGCGCACCACACATCGGTGCCTTGTGGGCAGCCATTCGCAACAAAGACATCTATGGCGACACTTCCACCCATTCCCTGCCCATGGCCTTTACTTCCACTGGAGGTTATGATGCCACCATGGGAATCGTCCCCATCGCGCGCGCATCCAAACCAGGCGCACTGCTCAACCTCACCGAGCCCTTCGCTTACCCGCTGAGCCTAAGCGATAATGTGGCACACCCCTACGTATCCAATGCCATTATAGACCAAGTACTCAACTACCAAAACAGCCGCACTGAACGCATGCTCGCTCAAGCCAACCTCCCCCCTCATGTGCAACGTAACATTCAAAAACTACGAGATGCGCGTCTCTCAGAAAAAGATCTGAAGCCGTTGGCCGACACTTGGCCCAGTATGGAAAGCCATACCAATGGAGATGAGGGAAAAGAAAAAATGGCCTTGCTCATCGCTGGGATGAAATCTGGCATTTGTAATGCCGCCATGCTCCAAGCGGGTGGCTTCGATACGCATTCCGATCACTATTCCCTGCACCTGCCACTGCTCCAAAAACTTTTTGAGACCATCGATTTTGTGGCCACCCATTTGCAAAGCCAAGGGCTTTGGGAACGTTCTCTCATTTTGGTTCACTCTGACTTCGGTCGGACCCGACTGAATGGCAGTGCTGATGGTAAAGACCATTGGCCCATCACCAGTTTCATGATGATGGGAGGTCTCATCGAAGGGAACCGTGAATTTGGTGGTACCTACGTCGACCCCAACCCGAGCGCTCAACAGCCTAAATCAGGGATGATGCCTCGGGCCGTGAACTTAGAAACGCTGGCTTTGGATGATGGGGGTAGTTTTATTACCCCGTCACACATTCACTATACGATTCGGGACATGTTGGGGATTAATTGTCATCCCCTGGCCGAACAATTCAAGCTGCCCAGCGAGTTTCAAACGGTGCTGCCCTTATTTGGTTAGCCCCTATTCAAAGTGATGAGGGGCCACCATGTCCCCCTTTTGAAGGCGTCGCCTAACCACATCAAACACCTTGGCGTCTTTGCCTTTTTCCTCTGTCTTTCTTTTTTTGATTTGAACCAGAGGCATTCTTAAACGCTGGATGTGTTGCAGTTTTTCGGAATGTCGTTCAAAAAACTGCCAATAAAGTCTTTTAAATGGGCAGTTCGTTTTAGGGTCGAAAGCACAGCCCCCACAAAAATCCGACATTTTATTAATATAACTGCTCCCCGCCACATAGGGTTTGGTGGTCATCATCGTGCCCAAAGCAAATACCCCCATCCCCAACACATTGGGCTCTACCACCCAGTCAAAAGCGTCGTGGTAAGCCACCCAAAACCAATCGGTCACTTGCCGGGGATGCACGTCCATGAGGGTGGCAAAGTTGGCGAGCACCATCAATCGACTGATGTGATGACCATAAGCTTCGTCCCACACACTTTTCACGCAGGCGTCCATACAAGCCATGCCACTTTGGGTGCCCCAATAAACGGGAAATAAATCCTCATTCACACCGAGGTAATTCGGAGCAGCCCCCATGGCCGTGCTTGAATCCGGCTCCGTTTGACCGCTCCATTTCCAATAGCCGCCATCACGTGTCCGATTGGTTGGCTTGTGCGGAATCTCAATGGGTAACTGGCGCAACCCTTCTGTGGTTCGATGAACGTGAAACATGTACTCCCGCCACCCCAAAACCTGACGGATAAATCCTTCCTTGCTCGCGATGGGCAGCGCCATTGCTTCGACGTCTCTCACCACCTCCTCTGGGAGCAGCAGGTGCAAATGTAACAAGCCTGAAATACGGGAATGAAACAGACTGCTGCTGTGTAAGGTCATGGCATCTTGATACGGCCCAAAATGATGCAAACATTCTTTGAGGCACCACCGCCAAAGTTGCAGCGCTTGATCGCGACCCACCACCAGGACATCTGGGTTCACTTGGCCTGGGTGATGCGCAAAAACATCGTCGACCATTTCGATCACTTCCTGCGTGATGGTCTCTGGTTTAAACTTGGGAACCTCCGGAATGGCTGGATCGCCCTTCCACTTCAACCGATTGTCCACATCGAAGCTGTATTTTCCGCCCACCGGTTTTCCTTCTTCCATGAGAATCCCGGTTTTTTGCCGCATGAACCGATAGAATCGGTCCATTTTCACTGGCCATTTTCCGCCTGATGCTTCATTGAAATCATTTTCGGTAGACAACCATCCAGGATGTGGGCAGATGGTGAAAAAGTCGTGGTGGGCCAAGTTCACAAGCGCTTGTCGCAACTCGTATTCAGCGGGCTCATGAACGCTAATTTCCCACTGATGGTCTTCGATCAATTCGAGCAAAACCGTCTCGTAGGGTTGGTCCGACAAAACGTAATGAATGGGAATGCCCCGCTTCACCAGTGAAAGCGCAAAATGCCGCATGTTCGCCAAAATAAAGGCCAGCTTTTGCTTGTGGTAAGGTCGCTGGGCTGCCTTCCACTGACTCTCGATGAGAATCACGCCAACGTCCCCATTTGAAATGGCTCCATCGATAAACCGGAGGTTCATTTGATCATAGGGCAAAAAGAGCCAGCGGTTGATACCGTCCGGCTTCGGGGCTTTTTTAAGGGCTGCGAGGAACTTGGTGCTTTTCATCAATGAGCATAACGGGTGTTCGATGAGGTCTATTCCTCATTCCGAAATCAGGTTTCAGCCTGGCGAAGAAGACATGGTCTTTGAAACCGTCTTTTTCGGCTGAAAAGGTGTACCAGGTGCCGCAAACAGATGATGACACCGCTCTTGCAGGCTGCCTGAACGCCTTAAATCTCCGACCAATGATTTCCAGGGCGACACCTGAATTTCGCGCAAGCTTTTCGAATCCACTGTCCCTAAAATCCCGTAATCGGGCTCTTCTTCTTCTCGAGTGTGTGATCCAAACAAATGGTCCCACAGCAGCAGCACTTCTCCATAATTTCGATCGATGTAAGCCGAGTTTCGTCCATGGTGAACCCTATGCACACTTGGGGTGACCAAAAGCAGGTCAAGCCAGCCCAATCGGCCCACCAAACTGGGATGTGCGTGGACCATCACCCCCCAAAGACGCCCAATGGCTTCTACCACAAGCACCAAAGCCGGATGAAACCCCAACAGCGGAATCCAAACGAAAAACCAGGGCAAATACACGAAGTCGAACATGGACCCCCGAATGGCAGTGGTCAGTCGCATTTCTTCGCTGGTGTGGTGCACCGAATGAAAACACCAAAACAGCCGAATGCGGTGCCCCGCCACATGGCCCACATAGAACATGAAATCATAAAGAATGAAGACCAGCAGGAACCCCAACCAAGATGTGCCCCAATCCATCAACCGAACGGACCAAAAAACGTGCATGAGCCCAATGAAGAAAAAGCGATTGGCCAACCCCAAGCCGCCGAAAGCCAAAAGGCCAGAAAATACGCTGGCCCTTCCTTCTTGATGATCCACGGTTGTACCGGTCAAACGCAACCAAACGAGCTCTAAAACGATTGCACTCACTGACACCACATAGGTTGCCATCGCAGCCAATTCACTCAATTGCTCAATATCGTCTGTCACTGCTGTCCCCAAAGGCTGCTCTGTCAGCCGAAGAGAAAAGCTACCTTTCCAGCCATTTTCAACAAGAGGGACGAATGACCGATGCGTCACGCGAAGCCGAAAGAGCGAGAAGAACCCTGCAAAACCACTTTAACTCTTTAATGTAACGCCCTGATTCACTGTCCGCCGCGATCACAAGAAAGCACTTTAACGGTAAGGTGTACAGGCCGGTTTAAACACCCTTATAGTTTGGTTTTCGCTTCTCCGCGAATGCCCGCAAGCCCTCGTTACGGTCATCAGTGTATAGCGTCACTTCATAACAACGGGCTTCCAGCAAAAGGCCTTCTTCCATGCCCACACCCAAACCCCCCTGGATGGCGGCTTTGGCGGACTGAACGGCAATCGGAGCACATGCCGCTACCTCTGAGGCCAAATCTTGGGCGGCTTTGAGTGCTTCACCCGCAGGGACCAAGCGGTTGGCCAAACCCAGTTCGTGCGCCTCTTGGGCGGTCATGCGCTTGGCTGTAAAAATGAGCTCTTTGGCTTTAGAGGCCCCCACCAAATATGGCAGGCGCTGGGTGCCCCCGGCCCCGGGAATAATCCCCAAAGCACATTCGGTAAGGCCCATTTTAACCCTTTCGCTCAACACACGCATGTCACAAGCCAATGCCATTTCCATACCACCACCAAAGGCCACCCCATCCAAAGCCGCGATGGTGGGCATGGGCAACCGTTCGATTTGGTCCATCACCCCTCTAATCTTGCGAACAAAGGAGCGGGTCTGCTCCATGGTGAATCCTTTTCGCTCTTTCAAATCAGCGCCTGCACAAAAGGCCTTTTCACCAGAACCGGCAATAATTACGCAGCGAATATCCTGTCTTGGCGCAATTTCTTCAAGCTTTGCTGATAGTGCCAAAAGCAGCGGCTTGTTGAGTGCGTTGTGCACATCCGTTCGGTTGAGCGTGAGGGTCAAAACGCCATCGGCTTCTTCGGTCAACAAAAGATTCTCACTCATATGAACTCCTGGGTCATTCCCTAGACTTGTTTGCCAAACCCGCGTTTGACAATGATCTCACCCTGATGCTCGGCCACAATGGCCCAGATTTCATCCCCATAAAAGGCCAAAGCCAACTCTCCAGGTTTAATTTGTACATCTGCACGGCAGCCAATCTTTTTACCGTGCGATAAATCCATGGCTTCTTGTTTTTGAAGCTGAATCGGTGGCAAACCCACCTTGGCGCTCAGCCCTGTCAGTAAAGATGCCCGATGCGCCTCAGCGGTGCTGCCTATTTTAAGCGCTTCTGAGACCGAGAATTCACCCACCGCAGTACGCCTCAGTGCCGAACAAAATGCAGCACCACCCATGGCTTCACCCAAATCCCGGGCGATGGACCGAATGTAGGTGCCTTTTGAGCACCGAATCCGCAGCCGACAGGTCTCCGCTGTCATCTCCAAAAGACTGATTTCAGACACGTGTACCTGCCTCAATGGAACATCCACTTCCTCTCCGCGACGGGCCTTTTTGTAGAGCTTCTCGCCGCCCACAGAAATGGCTGAATAGGCCGGCGGCCTTTGGGAAATTGTGCCATTAAATAGTTCAAGTGATTCCTTTAAAGCTTTCTCATTAAGGGCTGGCATTTCAACCATTTTTACTATTTCACCCTCAGCATCATCCGTGGTGGTGCTGCGACCAAATGTCACTTCGGTTTCGTAGGTCTTTTCTTGCGCCAAAACGTAATTGGAGAGCCGTGTGTACTCCCCCACCAAAATCACCAGCAGCCCTGAAGCCAAAGGATCGAGGGTTCCAGTGTGGCCAATGGTTTTGGTCCCCAGAATACCTCGCAGCTTGGCCACCACATCATGGGATGTCCATTCGAGCTCTTTGTCGATGAGTAGAATGCCGTGTGGTTTGGAGGTCATGTTGAACTCAAGTTCGTTGGGGCATCGCCAACTCAAGTGCTTGGTAGACTTGGGCGACCACCTGTTTTTTGCTGCCTTTGAGAACGATAGAACCAGCGTTACGGTGTCCATTGCCACCCAGCTTCTTGAGAATGGGCTGGCAGGACACATGTCCTTTGGAGCGAAAGCTCACCTTAATACCGGCATCGTTTTCCACGAAAATGGCCGCCACCTCAACGCCCTTGGTGGCCCGAATGTGGTTCACCAAACCATGCACATGCTCCAGCTTCGCCCCCACGGCTTTTTGGTCGATTTGCCTCACATAAAACGAGCCATAACGACCACAGCCGGACAAAAATAAGGAAGGCATGATGCGCTGTAATAAGAGCATTCGTTGTGGGGCCTGACTCTCAAGGACCTTTTCGGTCATATCCCAGGGATTCACGCCAGATTTGACCAGCTCACCCGCCAAGTTAAAGGCGCGAACCGACGTATTGGCATAACGGAAGGTACCCGTATCCGTCATCAGTGAGACATAAAGGCATTCGGCCACCTTCTTGCTCAGAGGATGCTTCATGGCACGCAGAATTTGGGCAATTTGCTCCCCCACAGCTGCGGCCGTCAAATCGATATAATTGATGTCTCCCGGTGGCGGATCGATGCGATGGTGGTCCACCCATATGAAGGTGCCCCGCCGTTCGGGATCGGGAAAATGTTTACCCAGTCGTGCAGGGTCGGCTGCATCAACAGAGACGGTGGCATCAAAGCGAACCCTGGGCCCCAATTCATGTTTCACGGATTTGCCACCGGCCAACCAATGAAAGGTTTCTGGGTAAGGCGCTTCGTTATAGACGGTGACTTTTTTCCCCAGTTCACGAAGGGCCTGAGCCAACCCCAAAGAGGAGCCTGCCACATCACCATCAGCCCCCACGTGTCCCAAAACCAATACCTTTTGGGTTTTGGCCAGAGCGGCGGCCACTTTGCGGGCCTGCGAGAGTGCTTGAGGGGGCACTTTTTCGCTAAAATGCCCCAGATCTTTGCCTGTTCCGTGCATGTTTCTCCTACGAATGCCCCTTTTTAACTCGAGACCGCACATTCAAACAAATTTGGCGGCCAAAAAGAAAAAAGCCACCTGCTCCCGGCTGGGAAAAGGTGGCTTTGACTGACATTTGAGTCAGATTACTTCAAGTTGACTTTGGCGCCAGCTTCTTCGAGCTTGCCTTTCAACTCTTCGGCTTCTGCTTTAGGCAAGCCTTCTTTGATCACTTTAGGTGCACCTTCGACCATGTCTTTGGCGTCTTTCAGACCCAAACCGGTCACTTCGCGAACCACTTTGATCACTTGGATTTTCTTGCCACCGACTTCGGCCAACTCAACGTCGAATTCGGTCTTTTCTTCGCCAGCGCCACCGCCAGCGTCACCACCAGCAGGCATGGCCATCATCATGCCACCGCCACTGGCTGCTTTAACGCCCCACTCTTCTTCGAGGGACTTCACCAATTCAGCAGCTTCCAAAATGGTCAACTTGCCGAGTTCTGCTTTTAATGTTTCTAAATCTGCCATTGTTCTACTCTCCATAGTTAAAAAGATAATGTTTCGACAGCCACAAGGTCATCAGGCTTATGCAGCCTCTTTGTCCTTGTCGATCTTGGCTTGAAGTACGCCAACCAAGTTGCTCGCAGGTGCATTCACCTGTGCAAGCAATTTGCCAGTCACGCCCTCGATGGTTCCCAACAGTTGAGAACGCAATTCGTCGAGACTTGGCAGGTCAGCCAATGCCTTGATTTGATCCAAATCAAGACGGTTACCGGCGTTGAAGCCAGCTTTGATTTCAAACTTTTCCAAGTCTTTTTGGAAATTCTTGAGAATCTTAGCGGGTGCTACCGGGTCGTCACTCCAAGCGATGGCCGTCGGTCCTTTAAAGTCATCCGCAATAACGTTCATATCGCCATCACGAATCGCTAGCTTAGCCAGGGTGTTTTTGACCACTTTGTAGTTCACACCAGCTTCATGCAGTTTACCGCGAAGATCAGACACCTCGGCGACGGTTAAACCCGACACACCGGTCAAAATCACGGATTCTGCAGAAGACAGTGCTTCACGTAAGTAATCTACCCGAGCTTCTTTTGTTGCTCTGTCCAACGGACACCTCCTTCAACTCAACAGTTCTCTAAAAGAGAACTGAATTGTGCTTTGAAAAACTCAAAGCGGCCAACGTGCGTCACCGATGATGACGCGCTTCCAAAATGTGTTGAGATCAAAAAAGCGACCTCAACCCATCAATCGTCGAAGTGAAGTCGCATGGAAAAGGACAGAAATAGAACACTGTCTTTTCGATATGCTGTTCTCCATCTCGGTCGGCGGCGTACCATTACCTGCGTGAGCAGACCGACTGTCTTCGACAAAGGTGATCCCCTCAAAGAGGCGATCAAGCCCAGAAACATCGTTTCTGGGCCTTTCCTCGCATAACCAGCTGTTTTGTCAACTGGTCCTAAGAATTAGTCTTTCACCGAAGCTTGCGCTTCAACGGGGTCGATTTTGATGCCCGGCCCCATGGTGGAGGAGATGGTAACTCCCTTAAGATATTGACCTTTTGCTCCGGCAGGCTTGGCGCGCATCACCGCGGTGAGAATCGCGTTCAAGTTTTCTTGCAGCTTGCCTTCCTCAAAGGAAACACGACCGATGGGGGCGTGTACAATACCGGATTTCTCCACCTTGAACTGTACCTTGCCGCCTTTGGCTTCGCCCACAGCTTTGGCCAAATCCATGGTCACCGTGCCCACTTTGGGGTTTGGCATCAAACCACGGGGGCCCAAAACACGGCCCAAACGACCCACAACGGCCATCATGTCTGGTGTTGCAATCACGCGTTCAAAGTTAATTTCACCGTTTTGGACTTTTTCTGCCAAGTCTTCAGCGCCGACCACATCAGCACCAGCTTCTTCAGCTTCGGTGGCTTTTGGGCCCTTGGCGAAAACGGCCACGCGAACGCTTTTTCCAGTGCCTGCAGGCAATACCACTGCACCGCGTACCATTTGGTCAGCGTGCCGTGGGTCAACACCCAAGTTCAAGGCCACGTCTACGGACTCATCGAATTTTGCTGTTTGACAACCTTTGACCAAGCTCACAGCTTCGTTCAAGGAGTAACGCTTGTTACGATCAACGCGCGCAAATGCTTCTTTTCTTTTCTTACCTAATTTTGCCATTTTGAATTTCCCTTCTTCGCTGAGGCCAATGGGCATCGAAGCGAAGGTAAAGTCGTTAACCGTCTACGACGTCAATGCCCATGGAACGTGCGGTTCCAGCAATGATCTTTGCACCCTGCTTTGAATCGTATGCGTTCAAGTC
The DNA here is from genome assembly GCA_002721815.1 of Myxococcales bacterium. GTDB lineage: Bacteria > Myxococcota > UBA727 > UBA727. The sequence continues at coordinate 1,970 of PBLQ01000006.1, read as the reverse complement.
AGGTGCTTTCGCTTTTGCAATCTCTTCCACTTGGGACCAAGTGACCTTGCCTACTTTTTCACGACCTGGATTGTTAGCGCCGGTGCCGGGCTTACCTTCGAATTTCAGGCCTGCTGCTTTTTTGATCAGCGTGGATGCAGGGGGGGTCTTGGTGATAAAGGAAAAAGACTTGTCTTGGTAGACAGTGATGACCACTGGGATTTTCATGCCGATTTGGTCTTGGGTTTTTGCATTGAAGTCTTTGCAAAAAGCCATGATGTTGACGCCATGTTGACCCAATGCAGGTCCGACCGGTGGTGATGGGTTGGCCTTTCCTGCTGGCACTTGGAGTTTGATGTACCCCGTAATTTTCTTTGCCATTTTTTACTCCTGGTGGTGCGAACGTTGGACAAAATCCAACTCCCACGTTGGTTGTTAACTCAGTTTCTCCACCTGCATATAATCCAATTCTACAGGTGTCGCTCTTCCAAAAATCGAAACCGTCACGCGAAGCTTCTGCTTTTCAGGGCGCACTTCTTCGATGGTTCCGTTGAAATTCATAAAAGGCCCTTCGATCACGCGTACTGTCTCACCTTCGTGGTAAGCATACTTCGGCGTGGGCTTGGTAATGCCTTGCTCGATTTGGCCCAGCAGACGACCGACTTCTTTGTCGGTGATGCTCGGGGGATTGGTCGTACCGCCCACAAAGCCAGTGACTTTGGGCGTGTTCTTCACCAAATGCCAAGTTTGTTCGTTCAACTCCACTTGAACCAACATATAGCCTGGGAAAAATTTTCTTTTGCTGGTTCGGCGGGTGCCACCGCGCACTTCTTCTACCGTTTCAGTGGGCACCAAAACATCGCCAAACATTTCTGCCATGTTACGTTGCTTGATGCGTTCTTGCAGCGCTTTTTGGGCGCGGTTTTCGTAACCGGAAAAAGTGTGAACCACGTACCATTTGAGATTTGGATTTGTGTTTTTTGGTGGCTCAGCCTCTTCTTCAACTGCTTCCTCACCGCCCGTAGCCTCAGTGGGTGCAGCTTCTTGGGCAGGTGCAGTTTCTTCTGCGGGTGCAGCTTCCACGGTTTCAACAGGGGCCGGTGCTTCGGCTTGAGCTTGCACTTCACCGGAGTCGGTACCGGTATTTTCTACGTTTGTTTCTTCGATCATCATTTTATCCAGGACGCCTTGAGCGTCTTCTTAATACAAAAACAAATTGTTGTTCGTGAGCCAGTGAAAGACTGTGTCGAACAATCCTAAAATCCCTGCGGAAATGAAGGAGAAGATGAGAACCACAATGGTTGAACTCCAAGCGTCTTCCCGGGTGGGCCAAGCTGTTTTATCCAGCTCCACCACTGATTCTTCTACGAAGGCACGGCTTTGGGTGTGCAACACGGCAAAGTAAAAAGTGCCCACCACGGAAATCAATACGCCCAGCAAAGTGCTCAGCGTAAAGTTCTCACCTAAGACGGCAGTATTCGGCCACTTTGCCACCGAAAAGATATCGGCGAACGCGAAATCAAGGATCTTTGCCGCCACCAACGCAGCCGCGATAAAAAAGATCCAAACCCATGTATTTTTGCCTGGCATATACGCCTTCTTCCTTCTTCAAACACCGTTTTCGGCAGGATTATCCTGACGAAAAACAGAATATCTTGGCAGGCCACGAGGGACTTGAACCCCCAACCCTCGGTTTTGGAGACCGATGCTCTACCAATTGAGCTAGTGACCTATAGATCAACAAACCCCTTTTGGGGAGGGGTTTTTGTGCAGGTTTTAATTGATTTGGTCAAGACAAACCCGCCACACCCCAAATTGAGGCGGACGGGCCATCTGAAGCTGTAAACAGCTAAAATTACTCAATAATTTCTGAAACAACGCCCGCGCCAACGGTACGGCCACCTTCGCGAATCGCGAAACGCAGCCCTTCTTCCATCGCGATCGGCGCGATCAGCTCGACCTGGATCTTCACGTTGTCGCCAGGCATCACC
>PBLQ01000005.1 GCA_002721815.1 Myxococcales bacterium | reverse complement strand
GAACAAGGAGAACAAGGAGAACAAGGAGAACAAGGAGAACAAGGAGAACAAGGAGAACAAGGAGAACAAGGAGAACAAGGTCAAACGGGAGCCAACGGTTTGAATGGCACGAGTTGTTCGGTGAGTCAGTCGGGAAGCGGTCCAGCGGTGATTGTATGTGAAGATGGCACCAGCGCAGATATTTTTGATGGTCAAAACGGTTTGGATGGGGCTGATGGTGAATCGTGTACGGTGTCCCAGATTGAAGGTGGTTCTGCTGCCATATCTTGCCCAGACGGTACTTCGGTTGAATGGCCCATTCAAAATACGAATATGTCGTGGCGGCCTTTTTCTTTTACTTCGCGCGGGGATCCAGATGCACCGTGGACAGGTTTAGATAACTACATCCAGTACTGCACCTATGCGCTGTTGGCTGAAGATCGGGACATTAATTCGCCTCATGGCAATATTGATGACCTTTGCGGCACCAGTCCATCACCAGAAATAGCGCCTCACTTACTCATGCCGCATCCTGAATTGGTTATTGTAGACTATCCTGAAAATCTCACCGCAGCGGGTCTCAACCACCGAGAGGTGATCGAAGCGGCCATTGCCATGTTCCCTCGTTTTGATGGCATTGCGTATCACCATGGTTTTTGGGAAAAGGGCGAAATCCGCTTTCAGTTAGGAACCTATGAAATCGATCAAGAAATCGATTGGCCGGCACGGTTGAACTTAATCGGGGCCAGTCGTCACGTGCGTGACAGCGGTACCCGCTTCAAAGCGGTGGCCAGTAGTAATGGTGAGACATGGATCGACGACGATTCCGATACCGACGATGACTACAAGTATATCGTGCGCATGCATTACTCTGGTGACACCCCCAACGTCAACGCTAACTTTTTTCAGCATTTACAAAACGTCCATTTTTTCGGCAATAATATGGCCAATGGTGTTGCATGGGGCGGTGCACAGGCCAGTTCCATGAAGTATGTAGAAGTACAAGGCATCCCCGCAAATGGGACTTGTGTTTTGATACAAAGAGGCACCAATAACATGATCGTCGAGTCTGTTTGGTGCGATGGGGAGTGGACCAGTAATTCGCCTCGTCCAGGCACCACCGGATTCAAAGTGGATACCCACGTTGTGGGCACCTCGTTTATTTCGTGCAAAGCAGAGAGCATCGAGGTGGGTTTCGATATTGACTACGGCGACCATTACGGCATGGGAATTTATTTTGAAAACATTCGCATTCCCTTGATTCGGCGGGGTTACACTGGAAACACACGCTTTATGGGGTTAAGCGTTAAAAATATCACGCCAATGAACACCTGTGCTGCGGATGACGAGGATTGTAGCCCTTATTACAGCGAAAGCAATGAAAAAGGTCAAATCATCAGTGGCGCAAAACCAACCATGTTTGCATTGCCCGATGGCCTCTCTAATTTTTATGCCACAGGGCAGGCAAGACAAATAAGAGATGAGTTGGTGTATCAACGCAACTGGGCGTCTCCCGTAGACCCCAATGCCACACCTGAAATTAGATTACATCAGATAAATCCCAGGGAGTCTTTTGTTCACTCAAACGGAAATCTCACCAGCGCGATGCGCGGTTATGAAGTCGATGTTTTAGAGCATGTTCAAAATAGCCCGGCTGACCTCGGGGACAAATCCGAATTGTGGATAGGCAGACGTTACTTCAAAGATTTTGAAAGTGGTGGTGATCGGGTCCTTCGCTTTTTAGGGCGCTTCGAAGAAGGTAAACGGGTGGAGCTGCGAACCATGTCGACGGGACAAGTCACACTGGGGTTTCCAGAGTCGGTAATTACTGGTGAACTCGAACCTTTAGGCGTCTTTGGTTGCATTGGAGCACAAGAAGAACATGAGGACTGCCCAGAGGGCTATAAGGGTTGTCAATGTCCCGAAGGTGAGGCTGTTGATTCAGCCACGTGTGAAGGGTTTTGTGTGAGTGCATTGGGTACTTCGGCATCTGAATACACGTTACCAGCTGGTTATCACACACTGGTTTGGGAATACATCAATGGTCATTGGTGGCTTAAAATTGACGGCCTCAAGACTGCGGTGGATGCCCAGGAGAACGTCCCAGAGACTGCGCAATGGATTGAAAACAGAACGGAGGAAGAGGAATCTGCAAACGAACCAACCGAATTGTCCCTGGGCAGCCGCTACATTTGGTATTTTGACGATTCGGAAGCGTCACTTCGCGAGTTTGATTTTTCGGGGACGGTCCAAGAGGGCGACCGACTAGAGTTGCGTACCATGGGTAAAATCCAAATGACGATCAATATCAGCTTGGCTGATGGCCAAATAACTTGGAACCGCGTGGGAGCGTCGAGCGATCCTGAAGTCTCCATTATCACCCTTGAAGCTGGTACCCATCACTTGGTTTGGGAGTACAGCGGCGGAATTTGGTGGCTGAAGGTCAATTAATTCCTCCATCGCCCGAACACTTTTTTGGGGTGTTACGAAGATGCTTGGGCAGGCGTTTCAATGCAATCCGGACACTCACCGCGCAGTTGAATCATCGCTTGTTTTACCGAGGGCCCCCAGCGATCGTCCTTAGGTAAAGGAGGGCTGACATCTGCAGGTAAGCAGGTAATGATACCACAATCATCGCACACAAAATGAGGGTGTTGATGGTCGTGTCCATGGCTTCCGGCCAGTGCGTAACGATCGATGCCATCGGTTCGGTGCGCTACGGGAGCCAGTCCCGCGTCTCGAAGTTTCACGAGATTGCGATAAATGGTTGCAGGATCCCAATCGGTATCCCCTAAACGCTCGAGCATTTCTGTGTGGGAAAGCGGACCCTCTGCCTTGGAGAGTACCAACAACACAGCGATTCTCGGTGCGGTGCTGCGTAGCCCTTTTTCGCGCAACAATTGTACAGCTTGCTCTTTCGTCATGTTATTAATGACCCTTTTCTATCTGAACCCAATGTGGTGAGGACCTTATCAATTCCTCTTGCATTTGCAAGTGGGTTGCATATATTGCACTCGCAAGTCCCTTGCAAGAGCAAATCATGTGCATTTATCGAAAGAGAGGACGCATGAATCAATCTGCAAATAACCTACCAAATGTCGCGCCAGAATCTGATTGGACCGACCGAATTGGTGCCACCGTGAGCAGCCTTTGTGCCGTTCATTGTGCCATTTGCGCTCTATTGCCTGCTGCATTTGGGGCCTTAGGGGTGGGCTTTTTATTGGGACAGGAAACCGAGTGGGCACTCACCCTCACAGCCGTTGCTTTTGGCCTTGGCGCATTGCTGATGGGGTGGCGACAGCACCGTTCTGTTTTGGTCGCTGTTTGTTTGTGTGTGGGGATTGTTGGTCTCTTAACGTCTCGCGGGATCGAAATGAGTGGCGGGCATCACGAAGAACACGGCGAGGCGCATCACGCACAAGAAGGCCATGAAGACGACCATAAGGTCGCGGATGACCATGAAGCCAAACATGCTGACGCTGAGCATGGGGAAGAGGAGTCGGATCACGAATCGGATCACCATGAGCACGGTGGCGCAGGTCATGGATTGGGCGCGGGCATTGGTGTTTTGGCTGGCTTAACTCTTTTCTTCGGTCATATTTTTAATCTGCGTGCTTTACGCAGGTGTCGGGAGGAATGTTGCGAGTGATTCCTTTCGGGCCAAGGCATAAAATGGAGAGTTGCAACGGCTTTGATAAAGGTCGGCTTCCTTGCTGCCCCAAAAGAGCAGCGAAGGGGACATGCCTGTTATCGCTGTGTGCGACCTTGTGTGTTTGTGTTTTTGGGACACCGGCTGTTCACGCGCAAGAGACGGGTGCTTCTTCAGAGCAAGAAAATGTGACCGAACAGCCCTCGGCCGAAAAGCCGAACGGTCTTTCGCCGCCACGTGTGCTGCAGTCGGTAGAGGCGCTTTATCCTCCTGATGCCTTAGAAAACCGAATCGCCGCCCGCGTTGTACTCTTGGTAACGATCGTTTCTGATGGAGCTGTGGGTGAAGTGTCCATTGCGACTTCGGGGGGTAAAGAGTTTGATGATGCAGCTACGGCGGCTGTGCGACAATGGCAATTTGAACCTGCCAGGCAGGATGGGGCACCCGTAGACAGTCGTATTAAGGTACCGTTTCAGTTTACACCACCTCCCATAACGCCTGAAGTCATTGAAGCGCCGGCGCCAGATGTCACACCACCACCACAAGCACCTCTTGGTTCAGATGAAGATGTAATTGATGTGACCGTCCGTGGTGAACGAAATTTGCGAACAGAAGAACGAAGTGCCGGAGATTTTCGCATTGAAAGAGAAGTCATCGTTGCTGCGCCGAAGCAAGAGGGCGCTGAGGTGCTTCGTGCCGCACCCGGAGTTTATATTGGTCGCGCTGAAGGTCCTGCAGTTGCCCATCACTATATGTTGCGGGGCTTTGATGCAGAGCATGGTCAAGATATTGAATTTCGTGTGGGCGGGCTTCCTATCAACATGCCTTCGCACATTCATGGCCAGGGTTATTCAGATTTAAGCTTTTTAGTGGCAGATACCGTACGCGAAATGCGGGTATCCGAAGGGGTTTATGATCCTCGCCAAGGCGATTTTGCCGTTGCGGGCTCCATTGATTTAGAGCTGGGTGTTGAAGAGCGTGAGCGGGGTGTGCGCGTCCGGTCGAGTTACGGTGCTTTTAATACTTATAAGCAACTGATGCTTTGGGCGCCCAAAGATGCGTCAGAAGATACTTTTGGCGCTGTACAGTATATGGGGAGCGATGGTTTTGGTGAGAACCGAGCTGGAGAAACGGGGAGCGGTATTTTTCAACACCGTTTCGGGGAAGGCGAACTGACTTTTCGAACCATTGGTATTTTGCATGCGGCACGTTCGAACATGGCCGGGGTGCTCAGGCAGGATGATGTCACGAGCGGCCAGGTGTGTTTCACTTGTGTTTACCCGTATCCCACAGCGCAGTCTCAAAATGCGCTTGCCAATCGTTTCCTCGCAGGCGGTTTTGCAGATTATGAAGGCAATGACGGTGCCAACGGTCAAATGGGCTTGTGGTTGGGTTATGACAATTTCCGCGTTCAGAGTAACTTCACGGGCTTTCTTCAGATTTCGCAGATGCTCGAGCGTGTGGGTGGGCGTGGCGATCTGATTGAGCAACAAAACCGAACGTTGTCATTAGGGCTTACAAGCCGTTATCGATCCTCACCGATACGCCCTGTTTCCTGGGCGCATGGGACCATTGAGGTAGGGGCCGATGGCCGGATCGATAATATTGATCAAACTCAAAATCTGCTCGATGCAGCGGTGCGCAATCAAACTTGGGACCGCAGGGTGGATACCAGCATCAAAGCTTTGGACCTCGGCTTTTGGGGCGATTTGGATTTTAGCTTAACGCCACTTTTAAGATTGAGAACAGGCTTTCGGGGGGATGTGCTTTCTTATGATGTGGATGATCGACTTGGTAATTTTGCACCGCTTACTCGACCTCAAGAAAGCTTCATTCAAGGTTACCGCAGAAGCGCCCTTGGTCTTGCCGCAGGGCCGCGAACCAGTGTTGAGTTGAAACCCAATGAAGATTTGTCTTTCTTGGCGGCTTATGGCGAAGGATATCGTTCGCCCCAGGCGCGAATTTTAGACGATGGTGAGAAAGCGCCCTTTTCCAAAGTTCGTTCCGCTGATGTGGGATTTCGTTATGACAGGGGAGCTCCGCTTCATATAACGGCTGGTGGATTTTATACGCATTTATCTGACGATGTAGCTTTTCATGCCGAAGAAGGTCGCCTCGAAAGAATTGGTGCCACCCAACGTTTGGGGGCAGTCCTGCACGCAGTGACGCGTCCTTTTGATTGGATGGTGGGCTCGCTCTCGTTCACCTACGTGGATGCAACATTGCTCGAGCCACCGCCACCGACGGCCGAAGAGCCGCAGCCGCCATTTATCGAGGGCCAGAATCTACCCTTCGTACCCCCCATCGTCGTTCGTGCCGACCAAGGATTTCAAAATACCTTGCTCCAAAACGTAAGTGGAAACCCACTAGATGGCAGGTTGGGTCTCGGCTATTCCTATTTATCTCCAAGGCCATTGGCTTACGGCGGCTTTGCCGATCCGGTCTCTTTGCTAGACGCTTCTGCCGCACTCTCTTGGGGGCCACTCGAACTGTCGTTCGAAATTTTTAACGCCCTTAACGCTCAATATGCGGCGGTTGAATATGCATTCCCATCAGATTGGAGTCCGAACGATGGGGTTCGTTCACGCGTCCCACAGCGACATACCGCGGCAGGTTCTCCCTTAGCGTGGATGTTATCTTTAGGAGTAGAGCTATGATGCGTCATCTTTCTTTAGTCCTCTTGATGGGTGTTTTGGGTTGCCCCGATGTGGGTCTGGTTGGAACACAGTTCCCACTTTACGTCGCTGGAACGGATATCGCTGAGCCTGTCGTTGCTATGGGCGATGTGTCCGTTACCATTGACCGCGCTGATTTGGCTTTCGGACCTTTGTATCTTTGTGCTGGGGCAACAGCAGGTGACCTTTGTGATACGGCCAGATACGAATGGTTAGACTCTGTCGTGGTGGATACCACCTTGTCTGAATCGGTAATGGTCGGGGAGCTGTCAGGGACGACGGGCACCGTTCGTTCTTGGATGTATGATTTAGGCTTTAGTTCCCAGCTGACCCGCGATGATCCTTTCGTTTTACAGGCAGCCAAAGAACTTGGCGATGCATCGTTTATTTTAGAAGGAACCGCTGTTGTGGAGGGGCTTGCACTTCCCTTTTCAGTAACGGTGCCTATTCAGCAAACAGAGGATACCGAACTGGGCGTACCGGTGATTCGGAAAGGTTCTTCAGATTCCTTTTATCGGGAGATCGACACCTCAGAGCAATCCTTGTTGGTTCGTTTCGATTCGTCTGCATGGATAACCGGTATGGATTTTCGTTCTTTTGTTAGCGACGATACTTGCACGAATGAAGGTCCGGCGATGGTGTGTGAAGGGGCCACCGAACATATCTGCGAAGATGAAACGATTGTATCGAGTCGCGATTGTAGCAGCTTGAATCAAGTTTGTGTTGCATCGCTTGGATGTCAGGATCGGCTGACGATTGAAGAGGGCAGCGAAGCCTATCGCAGCTTGCGTAACGCGCTGAACAGCGGAGAACGCCCCTCTTTTACATGGGATTACAAACAATAAACGCCTCTTGTGAGGCACACTAGGAGAAACGGCATGAAAAATAAGAGAATGCAAAACTGGAAAAAAGCGCTCGGTGCGCTCGGTGTTGTGGGATTGTTCGCCACTGGTTGTGAACCATTGGGTACAGGTTCTTTAACGGTTCTTTTGGAGACCGAAGACGTGATCGTTGATGGCTTGACGCCTGGTGACGACGCGGCAAACATCAAAGACGGATGGACCGTTGAGTTCAACAAATATCTTGCTACGGTCGGTGACATCGATCTTCATTTCTCAACGGATGAAGAAATGGAAGCTGAAGCTGCAGATGTTTATGTGGTTGACATGACGAAAGTGCCAGAAGGTGGTCTTTCCCTGTGGACATTTGAAAACCTGACGGAAGGTCGTTGGGAATTCAACTACAACACGCCAGGTGCAGGTGATGGTTCCACCCGTCACGAAAGTGTGGAAGAAGCTGATTACGACGAAATGGTGGCTAACGATTGGACCTATCACATCGATGGTGTGTTAACGAAATCCGATGGCGAATCCTGTCCTCCTACCGATTTAGCGACCCCAGGTGATAAGACACCGAACGGCAATACTTCAGGCAGTGATGCTTGTTACGACGCACCGAGCGTTCGCTTTGTCTTTGGTGTGGCTGCTGAGACGCTTTTTGGACCGTGCGAAATGGGTGGTGTACCCGGTGTGGCTGTTACGGCCGACAACACTCAGACCTCTGCTTTAACGCTTCACGGTGATCACCTTTTCTTCAACGGCTTTCCAGAAGGTGATGAAGGCGGTGTCATGCGTTTGGCCCAATGGGTGGCTGATTGCGATTTGAACCTCGATGGCACGGTGACCAATGATGAGCTCAAGGCCATCGCACCTTCACAATTGCCTGTTTTTGACGATCGTTACCAGCTGGGTGGTTCACCGATCACACCGCTAAATGACATGTATGACTACCTCTCAGCTCAATTGAAGACCCAAGGTCATTTTGAAGGCGAGGGAGAGTGTCCCGTAGATGGCGTAGAGCACGATCACGGGCATGATCACGATCACTAGTTGCGCGTAACGCACAGGGGGGTCGGTTGTTCGTGTCACTGACCCTCTTGTGCGTTTTTTTGTGCAAGGTTATGAATGACCTTGTTTTGCCAGTCACGGCAAAAAGAAAGGCAAGGGCATGAATACCGTTGAATCCATCAAGCATCTTTTTTTAGAGACGGGCGCAGGATGGGTTTTGTGGCTTCTTGCCGGCTTGTCTATTGCCAGCGTGGCCATTGTGGTTGAACGCTGGCTTCATTACTTGCGCGCTGCGGGGGATTTACATGCGCTTTCCATGGGCCTTCAGCAGCGTCTTTCCACTGAAAACAGTTCTGAAACGGTGGCATGGCTACAAAGCTCAGGTTCCGTGGCAGCACGGGTTGCTGCCGCAGGTCTAAAGCTTGCTCAAAGGGGCCCGGCAGCGGTGCACAAAGCCATGGTGAGCCGTACGGCGCTTGAGCGGGAAGACCTCGACCGACGTTTGGCTTATTTGGGCACTTTGGGAAACAACGCGCCATTTATCGGACTTTTCGGGACCGTCATCGGTATTATTCAGGCCTTCGAAGAGTTGGGGCACAGCGCTGCGGGTCACAGTGGCCACGCGGCAGCAGGTGCCGCCAGTCAAGTTGCCTCGGGGGCCGTGATGTCAGCCATTGCAGAGGCTTTGGTGGTGACCGCCGTGGGCATTGCTGTCGCATTACCGGCGGTAGCCGCCTACAACTATCTCCAGCGTCGGGTAGAGCATGTATTGGCAGGGGTTGAAGTCCTCTCCAATTTAATTCTTGCTTATCTAGAAAGCGAAGATGCGCCTGACACTCCGGGCGAAATCAAGCCGAACACCTCACCTGCTCAGGTAGATTCGTAGAGCGAGCGATGGCGGGTACCAATCTCCCACGGCGCGGAATTATATCCGGTATTAATGTGACACCTTTGGTGGACGTCACTTTGGTATTGCTGATCATTTTTATAGTTACGGCGAAAATTGTCGTGACGCCCGCAGTACCCTTGGACCTGCCGCGTGCGAGCGAAGGTCAAGAACTTCAAGTGGTCTTCTCCGTACTGCTCCCTAAAGATGGTCGTATTTTGGTGAATGGCAGCGTTGTAGCGAATCAGTATGCCCTCGAAAAGCGCGCCAGTGCAGCGCTTAAAGACGATGATACACTGCGGGCAGTTATTCAAGCCGATGGGGATGTCCCGCACCGAGAAGTGATTGCGATTCTCGATGCGCTCAAACGAGCCGGTGTTTCACGGATTGCTTTTGGTGCACTGCCCATCGACCCAGCAGAAGGGCAAGCCCCATGATGCCTTCTGAGCCCACCGCTTTATTTGAAACGGTTTTAGCCGATCGGCGGTCAAGGCGAATGCGCGATCGTTTACCTGTGCATGGGCTGGCATGGCTTATTGCTGTTGCGGTACATTTGGGACTTTGGCATGCAGCCAGTCGAACCGAACCGTCTTTAGAGCTCTGGAGCGCTCGGATGGCCACGTTGATTCATGAGGAATTGAATGCACAAGTACCCATCGCCATCGAACCGCCTACTGAGCCAGACCCCGAGCCTCCCCCAAAACCGAAACGGGTTGTTCGACGTAAAGCAGCACCAAAGCCCGCAACGCCGGCAGTCGCTGGTAAAATAATCAGTGTGGAGGCCAAACCAGCGGGGCCGGTTGATCTCACGGACAACACGTTTATTATCGGTAACTCAAAAACCTATGTGGGCGGTATCACGTCGAGTAAAGGGACGGGTAAGAAACCCACGATGGACCGACCTTCTTTGGCGCGTCCAGTAAACCTTTCTGCCAATGCATGGCGTTGCGAATGGCCCCTTTCAGCCGTGGCTGAAGACATCTATGAGCAATTTGTTGTTTTACGTGTGGTGGTGGCTGCTAATGGCAAGGTCGAGAACGCCAAAGTATTGACCGATCCGGGATACGGCTTCGGAGATGCCGCGGTAGGCTGTGCGTTGCGGACGCGTTTTTCTCCCGCCCTCGATGCCAATGGAAATCCCATTCGTGCCACATCACCGGCCATTCGTGTGAGGTTCACGCGATGAAATGGTTCTCATTTTTCATGCTTTTCGTCATGGTGAGCGCCTCCAGTTGTCAATCGGAACGTGCAACGCCAGAGCAATGTCGCATCATTTTCAACCGCCTGCTCGCGCTTGAGTTGGCCGAAATGGGCTTTAACGACCCAGCACTCGAAGAACGCAGGCAGGTGGACTTTGCTTACCGGTACCGAAAACAAATTGTCTCATGTGCGGGACGTAAAATCCCCCCTGGCGCATTGAAATGTGTCCGTTCAGCGAAGTCGTCGGAAAGCGTGAGTCACGATTGCTTGAGATAGTGCCGAATAAATTGTGTCTTTCATCTTGAGTCGCTCACCTCAATTGAATAGCGAAGATCCATGCAGAAACACGTCCGTCATCGAATTATTGAACTCACCAAAGCCGACGACATCGTTCGGGAAGAAATCATTCAGCCCTTATGGAATGATTATGGCACGTTATCGCGCGTATTTTTACAGGCGGGCGAGCATGAATCAGTGATCGTCAAACACATCAAAATTCCCAAACAAGCCAACCACCCCCGTGGTTTCGTCAGCAGCATTTCTAACGATCGTAAGGTGCGTTCTTATGAAGTTGAAACGCATTGGTACCAGCATCAAAACCAGTTGATGCCTGATGGAGCGCCCACGCCAAAATGTTTAGACGCCTTTGCCGATGGTGGAGAGCTGTTTTTACTGCTCGAAGATCTGGGTACGCGTGGCTTTGATCAGGTACTGTATTCGGTTTCATGGTTGGAAATTACGGTGGTGCTGTCTTGGTTGGCCCAATTTCATGCTCAATTTCTTAATGATGCGGGTGAAGGTCTCTGGCCCTGCGGCACCTATTGGCATTTGGCCACACGCCCTGAAGAGTTGGCCCATATTGAAGGCACCCGACTGCATCGCTTTGCCGCTTTGCTCGATGCGCGATTACGATGTGGGGGCTCCCCAACGTTGGTGCACGGTGACGCGAAGTTGGCCAACTTTCTATTTACCGACAAACGAACTCAGGTCGCTGCGGTAGATTTTCAATACGTAGGTCGCGGGGCGGCCATGAAAGACGTGGCTTATTTTGTGGGCAGTTGTTTAGATGGCTCTGAATGCGAGCGCTTAGAGTCTAAATTGCTCGGTGTTTACTTTGATACGTTACATCGCTGTTTGCCAAACGAAGTCGATGCGCAAGCCTTAGAAAAAGAATGGCGCTCATTGTATCCTGTGGCTTGGGCCGATTTCGAACGTTTCATGTGGGGTTGGAACCCGGGCCACCGAAAACTCACTGATTACAGCGACGCCACCACCGAACGCGCCATTAATGTAATCACAAATGAACTCATGGCAGCTGCGCGCGATGCTTGTTTGGCTGCCGGGCGTTTCATTCAAGAAAACCGGAATCGGCCTTTAGAGGTCAAGTCCAAAGGCTTTGAAAGCAAAGCATCCGATGTTGTGACTGAGATTGATTTGAAGGCCCAAGCCATCATCCTCGATATTCTCGAACCCACTTTCAAGCGGTATGATTTGGGTTTGTTGGCCGAGGAGGGCGAGCAAGACGACAGTCGCCTTCACAAACACGCTTTTTGGACCATCGATCCTTTAGATGGCACCCAATGTTTTATTGAAGGTAAACCAGGTTATGCCACGTCTATTGCTTTGGTGTCTCAGTCTGGTCAGCCTATCTTAGGTGTGGTGTATGACCCCATCGACGATGTGTTGTACGAAGCAGTCACGGGCAGGGGCGTTACGCTGAATGGTGAGCCCATTGAGGTCGCCGCGCTATCCGGTACCGATTCCGGAAAAACGAAATGGTTCGCCGATAGCAGTCTACGGGAACACCCCAGCTTCGAACAATTACAAAAGCATTTTGATATTCAGTTTGCAGGCGGCGCCGTGATGAATTGTATTCAACTGCTGAGTCATCCCAACGGTGTCTACATCAAGCACCCCAAGAAAACCTTGGGCGGTTGCGCCATTTGGGACCTGGCCGCGGTGACTTTGATGCTGAGAGAATGTTCTGGGCGTGCACATACCTATGAGGGTAAACGCCTCCATTTGAATCGAGCAGAAAGCATCTTTTTCGGTGATGTGGGTTTGATGTTAGCTGGCGCTGAAGTGGAAACAGATACAGTTTTGGTGCCAGTTGAAGGCATCATTTAAATCTCGAGATTGTTCAGGCCCAGCTGGTGGATTCGGTGGTTACATCACTTCAAGAAGATGAACATCGAATACGATCATGCCACTGGGCTTACCTGGTTTGCCTTCAAATGCGAGCGCTTCTGGGAGCCAAAGACGTCGCTGCTCACCGGCGGACATCAAAAGCAAGGCTTCGGCCAGTCCTTTGATGTTTAACTTGGACAATGGAATCATGGCGGGTTCTCCCCGGGCCACGCTTGAGTCAAACCCTCGGCCCGCGGTTGTCCAGCCCGTGTAATGAATGACCACTGTGTTCTCGAGCTTAGGTTTTTTACCGTTGCCTGGTTGGAGCACCTTCATGGCTAAGCCGCTTTGGGTCTTTTGCGCATCGGCGGGGACTGATGCGACATCGCTGGGTGCTTGAGGCATGGGTTTGGGCTTGGGAACATTGATGGCCTTGGTGGCCCCAATCTCTTGCATGACCTGCTGGTACGAGGCCACACCACCACCTAATCGATGGCAGTGATTGCGGTGGCACTTGGTAAAGCCGGCAGGCGGATTGCGCGGATCGAAGACGACCTCTGCCATGGACATGGTCTGCGCGTCATCCTTGCCTTCTTTGGCCTTGGTCTCGGCCTTCGGAGGCGTTTTGGGTTTAGGGACACAGGCCAACCCGTAGGGGACCAAGCCCAACACGAGAATTGTACAAAGACTGGGAATCATTCGCTTAATCATAAAACGCCTCTACATGACCCACACTTGGGCGTCAAATGTCTTAGCCATTAGGATAAACGACCGATGCTTCTTAACCCTCGAAGCGCCAACCCCACCAGGAGCGTGCTGAGGAGCAAGAGCCATAATGCCCCAAAAAGTGCCCTCGACCCGAGATCAAAGTTGGACTCTTCGATGAAATCAAATTTGGGAATGGCCTTCAGGTCTTGGGATTCCAGTCGTTGGTCTTGCTCAATCTTCGAAAAAAAGAAGGCACGATAGCGATCGTGGTACTGCTCCACCTGCAATTCGAACCGGTTGTGGCGCAGGTTACCGCTTCCGGCAATGTCTTCCACCGCAAGTTGAACCACCACGGCGGGAGAAAGAAACTGAAGTAAACTGAGAAAGGATTGACGATCGGATTGCTGCTTACGCATGACTTTGCTCATGGGTTCCATTTTGGTCGCCAACTCTTTTTGCATCGTTGTCACCCGTTTCGCATAATCTTGGGTGGTTTGGTCCACATCGTGGCGACCTTGAATGCCATCGAGTTTTTGTTTGGCCTCCTGGGTGGCTTCGCGCACTTCATGAAGAAACTCGACCTTTGAGGGGGGGGGATGGATGATATCGACGGCCACCTGGACGAAACCCGGCACCACAATGACCAGTAACAGCCATAAGCCGACGAGACTGAGGGCGTTCCCTGCCGAGCTGCGACCCTTGGAATTCACGAAGATCGCTGCCGCAAACCAAAAGAGGCCCCAGGCGAGAATCATCATGGCCAACAAGCTCACGTGAATCCAAGCGGTTGCCGATGACAGCTCTGCGCCGGCAAAAAGCAAACCCACCAGCGTAAAGATCAAACCCACCAAGATGAGAAGTGTGGCGCGTGCGCCTGCTTTGCCAAGAACCAATTGACGTTGGGTCACTGGTTGGGAGAGCAGCATGGCCAAAGTGCCACGTTCACGCTCGCCGGCCAAGAGTTCATAGGAGAGGGCGATCACCACCAGAGGAAAGAGAAAAACAAATAGAAAGGCGGGGTCAAAGGGTCCGGTTGCCAATCGGGTGGGGCCAATCATGGGGGTTTCAGTTTCGCGATCTGCGGCGATTTCAATGCCGCTGGTGACTTTAACTGCCTGTGGCAATAAATCACGCTGACCCACCGCCATGGCTGCCAAGGGGGCGGGCGGTAGAATGGCGATGCGAGCAGCCCCTTCACTGCCCATATATTGAGGGTTACGGGGATCCTTGGATTGAAGGGGGTTCTTTGCGTTGGTGAGGGTATCGATTTTTACGGCCGCCTCCGTGTAACGCGTTGTTTCGGCTTCCTGGGAGTGTTGCATGGCATTTGCAAGTTGTGTCGCGTGGCGGCCAGAGGAAATCGCTGCGAACATCAGACAAAAAGAAAAAAGCCCGAGAATCCAAAATGTGGAACGTTCTTTTCGGAGTATGCGCCACTCCAATTTCATGACCGTGCGCCACATGCTTACACCCGAACCCTTCGCGATGAAGCCAAAGCCAAAAAGAATGCAAGGGCGAACCAAAAAAGAAGCGCCCCGAGGCTCAGCATATGGTTGCCTATGGCAAAGTCAGTCCCAGGTTCTTGGTAGGAAAAGGGAGGGGCTTTTTTCCATAACTCAGGGCCGGCGCGGTAGTCCCAACCCTCAGCCCCACTGTCTTTAGCGAAAGCTTTGTTGAGATAATCCACAAAGATTTTGCGCCATTGTTCGGTGTGGGCCGAAAAATGCTGGTGGTGCGCAAGATCGGTACCACACAGCCCGGCGGATAGGTTTCGAATGGCAACGTAGGGCGACAGAAGTCCCACCATTGCCCCTACCTTTTCTTGGTTGGTCAGCTGTTGTTGAAATTCGGCTATGTGATGATCGTAGATTTGATCTTCCCAACGGGCTTCGGCTCTGAGTTCGATTCCATTCAATTCCGCTTCATCCATCAACATGCCTGCATTCGCCAGGTTCTGTTCTTTCATGAGGGCGGTGATAATTTTCTCCACCGCGTCATCTTGAGTTGTTTTTCCATCAATCCCGTTTTCCAGGCTGGAGGCAATCGCGTTGGAAAGTTCGGCTTGACTGGGCAAGGGCACCGTAAAACCCGCCACTTCTGTTCCCAATCGAGGAATGATCAGACAGAATAACCCCCACAGCCCAATCATGGTCACCAGCGAAGTTCGAGAGGTCGTGGCCACCGCTGATGCGTACAAAGCAAGGGCACCGAACGTGCCCAAATAGAGGATGTAACAAAGGGCGAGCAATGCCAGTCGGAAGACGACGCTGCTGCCACCCCCTCCGATCCACCAAAGCACCCCGAGAATAAGAATACCAGCGGGAAGAAGCAGTGCCATGAGCGCACCGAATAGGGCCGTCGCCTTACCCCATAAAAGCGTACGCCGATCAATGCCCGTGCTGAGAACTTGCTTTAAGGTCCCGCGCTCTCTTTCCCGGCTCCACATCCCATAGCCAAGAGCGATGAGCAGCAAAGGGACCAACAGGTAGAGAACCAGTGCCACCGAAAAGCCGCCGTGCCGTTGTAAGGCGGCGCCCTCTTGTGCCGAAGCATGGCTGGCCAGATTGCGTCTGTGGGCCTCGATGCGAATGGATCGACCGAGGTAAGCTGACACGCCGGGATCGATGGCCGTTGCGACGGAAGTAGGTGCGAAAACATGGGTGCCATAGTGGGCGGCCACATGCGGGTTTTTTTCGCCTTGAGACTCCCATTGTGTCTGTGCCCGTTCTTTGGCCTGTTGGCGCGCCTGGGCGGCTTTGTAGGTTTGCTGAGCTCCGAAAACGAGGGCGGCCAATGTCAGCGTTAACACAATAGCGAAGAGCACACGAACCCGTCCGTCACGGGTGATTTCCCGCAGTTCTTTTTGAGCGACGACATAAAGGGTAGAATTCAAAACCTAGTCTCTCATGTTTTCCAAGTAGATCTTTTCCAGGTCCGTGTGGGACACTTCGCTCGCTTGGAACTGGGACACCATTTGTCCGCGCTTCATGATTCCAATGTGGGTGCCGATCTCGCGTGAACGGAAGAGATCATGCGTGGCCATCAGCACGGCCACGCCCTCGTCTCGAAGCGACGAGACCAACTCTGAAAATTCATTGGAGGCTTTGGGGTCGAGCCCAGATGTGGGTTCATCGAGCAAAAGAACTTTGGCCTGTCGCGCGATGGCGATGGCAATTCCCACCTTTTGTCGCATCCCTTTTGAGTAGGCGCCTACCTGCTGATGAATCGCGTCTTCGGGCAAGCCGGCCCGCAAAAGCGTTTGTGTTAAGGTGGCCGGATCGCGGTCGGAGCAACCTGCCAAGGTGACAAAGTATTCGAGATTCTCAGAACCGGTCAGGTTGGGGTAAAGCATGACGTTTTCAGGGATGTAGGCCAGAAAACGTTTGGTTTCCAGCGGGTGTTCTTGGACATCCTTCCCCATGATCTTCGCGCTCCCCGAAGTGGGATCGAGAAACCCAAGAAACAGCTGAATCGTTGTGGTTTTTCCTGCCCCGTTGGCGCCCAAAAGGCAGAAGACCTCGCCAGCATTCACGCGCAGGTTCAAGCCACGAAGTGCGATGTTGTTTCCATAGTGCTTAACTAAATCCTTAGCTTCGAGACTCACTTGATTTCCTTGATGATAGTTGGGTTCAAATAATACATTTCTTTGGTTCTCACCATGCTCACCTTCAGATTTCGAGCTGAAGCATCACTCACTTTTATTACCATTGCTTGCGGTATCCCCGCACAGGTGCTCAACCGATAAGGAACGCCACGTGATTTGATCATATTTACGCGCCACAATACCGGGAAGTAAATTGAAGGCAATGGAAATTCGCGGCATTTTACCAGGCGACCAAGGCGGTACAAAATGTTCGGCGCCCCCAAATAGGGTGAGGCGACCATTTTTGGCGGGGATTTCAATTTCTTGGCCGTCCTGACCCACATAAACAGTACTGCTGCCATCCGTACAGACGCCCAGGTGCCCAGCGGCAAGGTATCCGGGGTGTGAATGCTTGGGAAGTGCCACCCCTTTTCGGTGCACATTCAGCCAACATTCCACCCAAAGGTCTTTAGAGGGTCGGGGCGCATATTCAGAATAAGCCTCCAAAATAGTGATGGCCAATGCCTTTAACCCGGGGTGGTCGAAAGAAAGAAAGTTATAACTTTTTTTTCGTGACGTGGTGGGGTGATCGTCTACGTCATTTGGCCAATTGGGTTCGAGAGTGACAATGTGTTGTTCGGCTTCTAAGCAAAATTGAGCCAGACTGTTCATGAGTGCATCGGTGCCAACATTTCTAAAAACAAATTGCATCCCCGCGTGGGTTTCAAGTGATGAGGCTGGTTCCACAATTTGGCGCTTGGGAATGGGCACAGACATTGAATTCGAGTTACCACATGACAAAACGAAGAGTCAAATCACCACCATGGCGCGTTATTGATTTTGTCGTTGATGTGATCGCTATAATCACCTGCGTAAGGGTTACCCTCTGCATTTCAATCGATCTGACCAAGGGTTTAAGCTTTATTATGGGGGGCGATGCCGATTTTGCGCCTATTATCGTCGGTTTTTTTTTCGAGCCTTCGCGGCGCGTTTGGCTTTTTGTCTTTTTTTCGCCTTTGCGGCAGCTTGTATTTGTTGCGGCGTCAGTCTTTTCTCTGAATGTTTGCTGGCAAGGACCGTTTTTGCTTTTTTTAAGTCGTGGCTCGCGACCGCGAGCAAGTAACAGCATTTTCAGGAATCCGGATGACAATTAGGGGCGATCCCTATCTCATTAGGAACACCGGCTGCGCTCAGATGCCATGCGGCTTTCTTCGCAGAATCGAGACTGCCTTTAAATACGGGCAAAAATTGTTCTGCCTCTGCTGTTTTATCCATGGTCTCTTCCTCTAAGCGCGAGTGCTAGTTAGCCTCGAGCTGGCTTCATCTCAGCGATGTTCGGTACATTTGACAGAGTACTGGACTGATGCATAATGTCATTGTTTACCACATTCTGTCGTAGTTTTTTATCTAAATTAGAGATATCTGAACGCCCATCACCTTCAAAAATTATTTCCAGTCTCGAGTCTCGGCGGTAGCCACTGGGCCTAACCTCTTGGACATCATTCGTGAAATTGAAAGCGCACCAACCTTCGTTCGTTCGAATAACTGCTTTGGTGCGTATGGCACCAGGTTGTCGACTGATTTCAGCCAGCCAGCATGACATCGCTTTGGCGTCAAACACGAGTTCTCCCCAGCACACCCACCCCAGGGTCGATATATCTAATGAGTGATGCGCGCGTTGAATAATGGGATTGGATGCATCGCATACCAGGTCCGACTTTTCTAAATCTGCGTCGTGCGATGCATTCGCATCGGTACTCTGGTGGTGATGGTGATGATCAGTACCATGGGCATGCCCACCTCGTGAGATAGACCCCTTACGGTCGGCCACCAAAGCGAGATGCTCGATTGGAATACGTCCTTGCTCAATGGGGCCGATCCAGCGCTTGGCAGGAAAAAGAGAATGTGCCCATTCCTGAAAAGCATCAAGTTGTTGGGGAGACGCGAGGTCCGGTTGACTCGCGATGATAATATCAGCTGCTTCTATTTGGTCTTGAACGTGTTCACGAAGCATATCTTCACGAAAGCTTTTTGGATCGAGCAGGCAAAGGATGGATTGTACATCGACAGACTCTCGAATACCGGGCCGATCGAGCGTATCGAGAATCCCTGAGAGGGCCGCGAGTCCCGTGGGTTCGATCAAAAGTCGATCCGGACGGCGCTGAAGCAATAACACCAGTGACACCTCAAACATCAACCCCGCACTGCAGCAGATACACCCCCCGGCTACCTCTCGTATATCCACACCGACCGGGGTACCAGCCTTTGTTTCCGGTTCCATTAACGCTGCATCCAGGCCGATCAACCCATATTCATTAACCAAAACAGCCCATCGCTCACCAGCGGGCCGATTTCTCAAAAGGTGGTTGACGGTGGTGGTTTTACCGACTCCAAGTGGCCCTGAAATAAGATTCACCGGGATTCGGCTTTTTACCGGTTTTTTCATATCTCTTTGGTGACCCATGATTTTTACCTTTTGCACGCCATTTCATAGTCGATCGGTCGTTACTGCAAAAGGGTTGTTTTTGCAAGCTACTTGCAGTAATGGGAAGGCCGTATTAGGTCTTTGTTGCTTAATGAGAGAGGAACCGAAGCGTGACAACGGCGAGTCTAGATTGGCTGATCATAGGGGGCGGTATTCATGGCGTCCACATTGCTGCGTGTTTGCTGGCAGAGGCGAAGATCGCGCCAAATCAGCTCCGAATTGTGGATCCAGGAAGCAAGTTGCTGGAGCGATGGGAAACCTGCACCGCCATAACGGGGATGACGCACCTGCGCTCGCCGGCTGTTCATCATTTGGATTTGGATGCGTGGTCACTGAATCGTTTTGCTGGAAAACCAAAGCGGCAAAGCTTGGGTCTTATGAAAGGGAAGTACCGAAAACCCGCACTTTCTTTGTTTAACTCCCATTGCGAGAAGGTGATTCACCAATACGGTCTTTCAAAACTTCACATTCAAGACCGAGCGGTTGCGTGCTCGGTAGGCTGTGAAGAAGTGAATGTTAGCTTTGTCAGTGGCAACGAAGTCAAAGCCAAAAATCTCGTACTGGCCATCGGCGCCGCTGAACAACCCCATTGGCCCGAGTGGGCGCCTCAAGATCACGCTCGTGTACATCATATCTTTGCTCCGGGTTTTGATGGTTGGCCGTCATCTTCTGAGGCCGTGGCAGTGATTGGGGGAGGTATTTCATCGGCTCAGGTGGCGTTGAGGCTGGCGAGGGCAGGGCACGAAGTTCATATGGTTGTACGACATGCGCTTCGAGAAGAGAATTTTGACAGTGACCCAGGTTGGTTGGGACCGAAAAACATGGTGCAATTTGATAAGGAATCAAATTTAAATCGCCGACGACGCATGATCAATGATGCACGGCATCGTGGCTCCATGCCGCCAGATGTGAGCAGTGCGCTTCGTCGTGCCATCGACCATTCTCAAATCCAATGGCACGCGACCGCGGTGGAAGAAGTCAGCCAAGGAGAGACGGAGTTAAGACTTCAACTGAAGGATGGGTGCGCATTAGACGTGGATCGCATCTTGCTTGCCACCGGATTTTCCAAGAAGCGTCCGGGGGGCGCACTGGTGGACGACCTGATTGAAAGCGCTTCTTTGCCGTGCGCTGAATGTGGTTACCCTGTGGTGGACGAATCATT
Organism: Myxococcales bacterium; assembly: GCA_002721815.1. Classification (GTDB taxonomy): domain Bacteria; phylum Myxococcota; class UBA727; order UBA727. Next base: position 10,182 of record PBLQ01000005.1, on the reverse strand, counting down.
GCGTTGGCATTCCAATATTTTTGTGACGGGTCCTCTTGCAGAATTAGAGATTGGCCCAGTGTCTCGCAATATTGCCGGTGCAAGACGAGCTGCGAGTCGGTTGGTTGAAGTGGCCCGCAAAGATAAAGCTGGCCTACAAAAAGCATCCTAAAAAACTCGTCTGCAGCTTTGGTCTAAATATTGAGTGGGCTTCGTCTTTTAATCTTCATCTTTATCGTTTGACGCAAGTGCCGCCACATTTGCCACCAACCATGCGGTGGCCGCAAGCAACTGCAAGCCATCCCCAGTGGAGCTGATGCCATAGGCGAACACGCTGGAGATCCAAAAAAGACTGGCCACTGTTTGCCCCAGCCATTCAATTCGAAATACGCGTTTGAATCGGCTTTTATTCGGACGAGATTCGACTGTTATGTCATCGCTTCTTACTAACATACGCACTCCTCTCCACAGCAGGAAAGATCATCTAGGTACATTCCCCAGTTGCGGTAGGTTTCTAAATATTCCGCTGGCAGCCCCAGATAGGTTGCAATGGCTTTGGCCACAACGGCGAAACGTTGTCGATACTTATAAATGAAGCAAAAAACGTGATTGTCATGGCGGACGGCGGGCCCACACAAAAACAGGCCTGGTACCATTGTTGATTCATCGTTTTCATTCAGCAATGGGAAGCCATCGCCACGTTTTTCAAACAAATCGGCGACCAACTTGTGCCCCCCTTCGAAGCCACCTGCCCATAATGGTTGGGTGTGGGTTTGAAATACGTCTCCATTCTTAGCTGTAACCTCGTAAACGCCAGCTGTGTACTTGACCGACTCAATGGCTGTGTGGGGGAAAAGCTCCACTTGTTCCATGAATCCAGGGGTACGCATTCGTTCAAGCGAATAAGTAGAAAGTGCGACGCTGGGATCGGAACTTTCGTCTTCCCAAGGACCGGATTTATCAAACAATCGTACCCGTTTGCCACGGTGTGCAAGGTGATAAGCTGCATCCACACCACTTTCGTAGCCACCAATAATGATGAAGTCATCTCCTTCAAGGCTCTTGTAACCTGGTACTGTGGCGGTGTGTTGACAATGCTCGTTGCCAGCGAAACCATTCATTCGGGGATATTGAAATTCGCCGGCCGCCCAAATGACGTGCAGGGCTTTGATGGTTCCGGTATTGGTTTCCAAATGAAAGAGACCGTCGTGCTCGCGCACTTGCTTCACATCGATTTCTTCCTGAACCGGTAAGTCAAAAAAATCAGCGACACTACACAAGTGGGATGCGTATTGTTGCCCGGTCGGATGCTCGACTTCCAGGTTGTAAGCTGGTGAAAATCCGATGGCGACTGAATTGATATCCAGCATGCCGATGGAGTTGGTTGGAAAAGATGGCGTGATGAAACGCGTTTCGTTTGGCCATAAGGCAAATGATGAACCAATCATGTGGCGATCAAGCACCACGAAATTCTCGATTCCCGCATGCTTGAGGGCCACCCCAACACCCACACCTGCGGCACCGCCACCCACCACCACAACGTCGTACGTGTGTTCGCTGTTTGAAGTATTCGTTGTCATAAGAATCCTCGTCCTGTGTTTCCTCAGGGGCCATACAACTGAGTTTTATTTCAACGCCTGTATTGCAACGAAGTTGCAAATGCAAGCGGGTTGCGTAAGTGCGGGATCTCCTCAAGTTACTAAAGTAAAACGGCAATTAGGCGACAAGACTCTCAGGGACGATCAAAAATAAGCCAAAGGTGCGGCAGAAATCGGTTGAATGTCTCGCGATCCCATGAAACGCCAAACTACAGTGCATTTAAATTCTTAACCGTACGGGGCTCGAGGAATACACATGTCGCTTGACATGTCCGTTGACCTGTCATATGACATGTGAATCGGGAGCTGAGGTGCGAATTAGGTATATAGTTAAATTTACTATGATTTTTGGCCTTATGGGTTGTTTTGCATGGGGGCCTCGAGCATCAAAGTATTTACCCGAGACCACCGCCCTACAGCAACATTACGACTACGATGGTGAGGTGATCATCATCGGTGCAGGCGCTGCTGGTCTTGCCGCCGCTCGCGTGCTCGAAGAAAATAATGTGTCTTATGTCATCTTAGAGGCCACGGCCCGCTTGGGTGGCCGCCTTGGTGAAAGCACAGAGTTTGCGGATTTTCCCATCGATTTGGGCGCTGAGTGGATTCACAACAACGCTGAAATTCTGGATGTGCTCACTGGGGAGCCGGGCACCGCCGCTAGCATCGAACTGATTCCGTATCATTTAAAAAACGCCGGCAGATGGGACGGCGAATCTTACGAGACGGTTTCGCAATGGGAGCTGGACGCCAGGTTTTCGTACTTTCCCGAGTACAAGTTCAAAAATTCCACTTGGTTTAATTTTGTTCGAACGCATTTTGGTGTGCCGGTCGAGGAAAAAATAAAATACGAATCTCCAGTGACCGCCATTGATTACAGCGGCGAGCGGGTTGAGGTCAAAACCGAAGAGGGCCAACTCTTTGTGGCGGATAAGGTACTCGTCACTGTTTCTGTTGGGGTACTTAAAGCTGACGTCATCGCTTTCAACCCACCCTTGAGCGCTACAAAGCGCGCTGCATTTGAAGAAGTTGAATTTGATCAAGGTTTTAAACTCTTTCTGAAGTTTTCAGAACAATTTTATCCTGATGCCATTGAATGTACCGGTGAGGCTGTAGATAAAGCATACTGGGATGTGACGTTTGGTAAGGACGTTAATGATCATGTTTTGGGCCTACTCGCCAGAACGCCCTCGGTGGAAAATTATTACGCGCTTGGGTCTGAAGAAGCCATCGTCACTGCGGTTTTAGAAGAACTAGATTTGATGTTCGATGGGGCTGCCTCCAGAACCTATACGGAAGAGTACATGTTATTGGATTGGGGGCGACAAGAACATGTTCGAGGTACTTGGGTTGAAGGTTTTCTAATTGAAAACGCAACCCTTGAGACCCTTAATGCTTCTTTAGCGCATAAGGTTTATTTTGCGGGTGAAGTAAACGATGCGCGTCGACAATTAGGTGTGCCTGGCGCCATATTGTCAGGTTTTGATGCCGTCGATCGATTGTTGAAAGGGCAAGATTAATGACTGATCGTAAACATCAAATCTTGAGTGAGGCGGTCAATATTTTGGTAACGCAAGGGCACGTTGGTTTAACCATGCGGGCGGTCGCGCGAGCGAGTGGGCTTAAGCTTGGCGCTTTACAGTATCATTACGCCACGCGTTTGGAGTTGATTCAGGCGCTTGCGCATTGGATTGCAGAGCAAACCGCTGCCAATTTTAAGGCATACCAGACCCAAGCTCATACCGACAAACGGGATTTGCATGCCATGGTGGATTTCTTGATCGACGATCCTCTGGTGCAGGTTTTCGACGTGGATGAATTGTTTCATCAATTATGGGCCATGGCGCTTACTGAGCCGGTGATTCGAGAACTCTTAGATGAAATGTACGAACTCTATTTGACTTTTATCGAGGAACGGCTGCGTGAAATGGGCGTAAAAGAAACGCGTTCTGATGCTTTAGTATTATTGTCGATTCTTGAAGGGATCCCTTTTTTTATTGGCAAAGGGCGCCGATGGCACCAGCATGCTGCATCAAGTGTTGCAGCCATACACGCATTTATTGATGCGCGTTATCTGAATACATAAATGCAATTTGATGCACCTTGTTTAACCAATTGGGTGAATGCATTGATGGTTACTTAACGATGGATTAGAGGAGATAACTGTCTTGAGTATGACCGAGCCAGCCACGTAAACGCTCTTGGGCAGATATGGTTTAAATGGTCTGTTGCGGCTGTGGGGCTTCACCAAGTCTTTTTTATTCCAAATTAAGCTGCCATGACACCCCATACTGATCGATCACCCAGCCGAATTTTTGGCTGAAGCCGTAGTTGTTGAGGGGCATGGTGACGTTGCCGTTTTCAGACAGTTTGGAAAAGAGTCGTTCCATTTCATCCTCGTCGTCGCATTCAAGGTAACTAGAAACGGCCGGACTGAAATCCCAATCGTGAACGGCGGGGCTGTCGCTACACATAAATAAGTTGCCATCGAGTTCGAAAGTGGCTTGCATGATTCTGTCTTCTTCGACTGGGCCGCCTGCAGGCCATCGCTGGAGTTTGATGACCTTTGAGTTATTGAAAAGCGCCACGTAAAAGTTCATGGCGTTTTCGGCGTTATTGTCTTGAAAGGTGAGGGTGGTGATCATTGGTTTTTTCATGGGTTTGTAAGCTCCACAGTCTTGATAAATATTTCGGGACATTGGCCTGGCGGACACTACCATGTTTTGTCTCTGTGAAACCAGTCATCAGTAAGAATTAACAACGGTTTGTAATTCCACCTGTTTTTTCCTAATGTTTGAATGGGAGAAGTTCATGAAAGATCTGCTGCTTTACAACATTCCCCCCTCGCTTTGTTCCCAAAAGGTGCGCCTTGCACTGGTGGAAAAAGGGGTGGCCTTTAAAAACCGTTGGGTCGACATTGGACCTACCGCTGAAAACTATCAACCTTGGTACGTTAAACTTAACCCCAAGTGCGTGGTCCCCACTTTGGTGGACGGAGATACAGTGATCACCGATTCGTTTGTGATCATGCGCTACGTGGCCGAGCATTTTGAAGGGCCTGCCTTAATCCCCACTGACCCCGCCGAGCGTGACCGCATGGAGCATTGGTACGCCCTTGCCGAATCGCTGGATTTTCGTTTGTTCACATTTGCCTCCGTGAACAAACGCATGACCGGGTTTGGTTTAAAAATGAAGGTGAAGAAACTGCGTGCCTACGCCAAGAAATACCCTCAGCTGCGCACCGAATACGAGGCTAAGATTCAAGACATGACGGGTCTGAAAGCGCAGTCACACGACCCGGCCGTGGCGCAAAAGCAGCGCGCCGATTTGGAGCGGGAGTTTGATGCGTTAAACGAGCTGCTCGCCCAGCAGCCTTTCATTGCCGGCGCCACCTATTCGTTGGCCGATGTGATTTGGACCGTGTCTCTAACGCGTCTGTCATTTTTAAAACAAGACGCACTGATTGAGGCCCGCCCTCATTTGTTGGCGTACTACCAACGCATGCAGGCGCGCCCGAGTTACGAGGCGGCAACGTTGTACCCCCGTTTTATGATAGGCCCCATGCTTCCTTTATTTGCCAGAGTATTAGGTCCGCGATTGCTGGTTGCGACTGGAATGATTGTTGGCCTTTTTTATGTTTGGAAGATGGTACTGTCATGACGAATGTCTCGGAGCGACTTAACGAGATCAAACAATGGTTCATGGATGAATCGCTCAATGGCCAGGGGGCGGTGAAGACGGGCGAGCGGTTATGCCAGATGCTTCGTGAATTCGGCGTGCCCATTACTCGGGCCCATGTGCTCGTGATGTTTTTACACCCGTTGTATCACGGGCGCAGCATCATCTGGAGCGAAAAAGAGGGCATTCGAGAAGAGAATTGGCGCCACGGCTTGCAGGACCAGCCGGGATGGACCGCCAATGTCTTTCACGCATTGATCAAAGGCAGCGCGCCTGATCGCATGCACTTTGACCTGCGAGATCCAAGTGCCGGCGAAGATTTTCCGATGATGCAAGAGTTACGCACGGAAGGCGTCACCAATTACGTGGCGTTTCGTTTTCGCTTTTCAGATGGGTCTACTCACGCGGCGAGTTTTGCCACCGATGCTGCGGGCGGGTTTTCCGAAGACGACCAGGAATTGCTTTTTGGTCTAGAAAGACTCATCGCGGTCCGGCTCGAAAACGTGATTCGTCGCGAGTTGTCATACACCATCTTGGGTGCCTATTTGGGTCGAAACGCTGCCGAACACGTTTTGGCCGGTCGGATTCGCCGGGAAGATATGGAAACCATTTCCGCCGCCGTCTGGATGTCGGATTTGCGCGGCTTTACGGCGCTGTCGGACCGACTCCCCGGAGAGGCGTTGCTCGAATTGCTGGGTGATTATTTTACCGTGGTGGTGGAAGCCGTTCGTGCAGAGGGTGGCGAAGTTTTGAAGTTCATCGGGGACGCGGTGCTCGCCATCTTTCGGGTACAGGACGGTGGCCCCGCTGAGGCTTGTGAGGCTGCGGTCCGAGCGGCACGAGCGGTGGATGCCGAAATAAAGAAACTGAACGAGCAGCGAGAGCAACAGGGCAAGGCTCAGATCCATCAGGGCATCGGGTTGCACATGGGTGAGGTCAACTACGGTAACGTGGGGAGTCCCGACCGCTTGGACTTTACGGTTATCGGGCCCGCCGTCAACATGGCGTCGCGCATCGAAGCGCTGTGCAGCGGCCTTAATCAGACCGTTTTGATGTCTGAACTTTTCGCCCAGCAAGTGAGAGCCTCCACTGTTTGTTTGGGGAGCCAGAATCTGAAAGGTGTGGTCGCGTCCGTCAACGTTTACGGGCTACTGCCCCTCGCAAAAAATGGAGCACCCACATGAATCGCCCAATGACAGTGCTTGTTTTGCTAGCGCTGCTGGCCAGCACCGCCTGCTTCAGTTTGCCCTCTTCAGAGGAGGCCGGCATTTCGTACGCGACGGCCCCCATCGACTGGCCCGAAAACGCGCCATGCCTCAACGAGGAGACACCGGAGCTTGCGAAGGAGATCGTCATCGGCAGCACGAGTACCGTTGTGATTTCAGGCGGGGACAATGAAATCTCAGACGAGGCGTGGGAGCGCTACTGGCCTTCGTTTGGAAACCAGAAGAACTCCAACCGCAACCTCGAGTTCGAGGACTCGTGCTTTTGGCGTTCTCCCTCGAGCCGGCGCGACTGCGAAGGAGACGAGTGCCAGGTTATTGTCGAGGCCGATGGCTACACCTGGGTTGAGCTGGCGCAGATCACAGCCGCCGACTGCGTCCCGGCTGAGGCCGGCTGCCAGCCGTTCAGCGTGGGGCCTGGTGAACTCGCGTTCATCGTGACCAAGAAATGTCATGAAGTCGTTTTTCGTGAAGATGTCATTGAGCTCGTCGGTCCTGATGGCGAGCGCGCGGTGATGCACGCGACGACCGACGGCAACCCCGACCTGAGCGTGGCGCTGCCAGCCGGGTGGTCGTTCGAGGAACGTTCGCTGGCCGGCCCGCTCGTGTTGCACCCGTTTGGAACGGGCGACGAGTGCTTCTACAACATCATCCGCGACGCCAAAGAGCAGGCGTACCACCAATACGAGTACGCAGGGGCTTCTTACCCGTGATGCCGCGGAGAACGCCTGTGTTGGGTTTTCGGTCCGGCTCAGTTGCGCCTGAGGTTGCACGTAAGACGGCGACGTGGGGGGCGAGAGAGGCTAGAGGTTGGCGTATCTTAATAAAATCGAAGCGGGGTACGCATTGCATTTCCGTTATGGCGTCAATTCGTGGGCGTCCGTAACGACCTGAGTATGCAATACATTGAGGTCACCGTTCGGGTCTTCATAGAGACCGGAACCGGCGGTGATGGCAACGGGTTCGCCCGGTGCACTCATACAAAACTCCACGTGATTGTCGTTGTCGAACGCGTCCGCAAGCAGCGTCGCAACCCGAACCTCGCCGCTGGCATACTTCACCGTGGTCCCAAGGCGGTGCGACTCGTCAATGTCTGACCCTGCAGGTCCTGAGACGCCCCCTTCCCAAGTGGTTTTGATGATGTGATCCGTATTGGCAGGGCATTCATCTGTGCCCCCCGTCGGGAGCTCGGAGACGAGGTAGTGTTCCGCCAATACGATGGAAGGACCCGCGGCGAGAGGAACCACCGTTTCGATCCGGGTCCCCTTCGCATCAACACCATCGTCGGTCAACAGTGTACCAACGATCGTGACACCAACAGGAGGATCATCATCGCTGGCAAACTCCCCAACGAGCAGGATCGTCCTTCGCTCTTCCGCCTCGTCCGCAGGCGCTAGTGTGGCGCAGCGAACCGGGCTTTCTGCTCCGGAAGCGTGATGCACGACAAACACGGAAGGATCAAGCAGTGAGGGTAGGGGGATTCGCCGATCAAGCACAATCGGCATTCCATCCTGGAGGCCGAACAATTCACACCCGAACAACAGACCAGGGACACCGTTGTCCAGTCCAAAAAATGCGGAGAGAAGATGCACGCGCTCAGTCCCTCCGTCCAAAGTCGTTCTTCCACCTTCGGCACGGCCGGTATCCTGGGCGGTGGTTCCGTCGCTCGTTAGGTTGCATGCGGTTAGCAGCGCCCAGGTCATGATGCCCATCACAAAAGTCGAGTTCTTCAACGCCAACTCCGTTCGCTGGCCAAACGCGTCGGTCGACCCGTTTGTTGGTTAGAGACTGCGACGCCCCCAACAACACCGTTAGGATCTTTACGATTCTTAACACAACTGATGCGCCGGCCTGACTGATAACTTCAAGAAAATCCCGGCGGACCAGCAGTACAAGCTGCTGCGCTCGGTCATCGACTCCCTGCATGTGGACCAGGATGGCGACGCCTGGATCTTTTTGCTCGAGAAAGCAGAAGCCTGGCAACGGGCGATGCAGGAAGGGGCAAAAAGAAAGAGGGCCCACGAAAAAGTCCGTGGGCCCTCAAAATGGCTCCGTATGTCGGGCTCGAACCATCGACCTGCTGATGAACAGTCAGCTGCATGTTCTCAATCGTTAGTTCGCCGAAAGAACCGCGTCCACCGCTGAGGCGGACCAGTTGTAGAGCCGGACCTCTGTGGCATTCTCAACGCGAAGCTCCAGATGGCCGCGTGCTGAACGCAATAACTGGATACCACTCTGCTTTTCATAAGGGATAAAAAGCATCATGAACTCGTGGTTGGAGAGGGCCTTGGCGAAGGGCCGGTCGTAGCCCGGTCCAATGGGGCCGGTGAACTGCGTGTAAGGTACGACTGTTTGTCCTTGATTGGTCAAACATTGGAGGTTGCCCACCAGACTTTCATCTTCAAAAAAGATAGCGCCAAAAGAACCGTCTGGAAAAGCCACTGAAGAAATCTCTGTCGGCTCATGCTCTGTGTAGGTCTGGGGGCCACTCAGGATTTCCCCTGCAGAGTTTAACACAGCATAGGCCGTGCTGTCGGGGCCGCCATACTCAAAACTGCAAAGCCAATTGCCGTTGGGTGCTTGCGAAATACTGTTGAGGTGGCTGTACGTGTTCGAAAGTAAAACATCAGCAAAAAGTTCGCCGTTGGGGGCCACAACCATGGCGCGAGTTTCTTGATTCGGATTGTTGTCGATATCTGTTTGGAGCGCACTCACGACTTCTAGTAAAATGTTGATGTTTCCGTCTGCATTCACACTCATTGCTGGTTCGGATCCAAGCCCCAGCCCAGCCCAAGTTTGACTGGCCGTAATGGTATTTGTCGCGTCATAAATATCGAGTTGCACAGAGTATTCATAGGTCGAGTCTTCACCTTCGGCTTCTTCGCTGATGCTGTGCAGCAATGCAAAACCATCGCCGACGGCAGCAAGGCCAAAGTGAGACACTTCGTCATTGATGCTACTCGACGCGGCATCAAATGTGATTGAGGAGATAAAATCACCGTTTGCATCGTAGCGACGAAGATCCGCATGGGCAGGGGCTGCAGGGATGGTTTCGCCCGTATCTGCATCCACGCTCTCATCGACGGCAGGCTGCTCCACGGCCATCAAAATATCGCCATTCGCTAGGGTCACCAGTGGCGTCCTTTCTTGCCAAGAAGCTCCCCAGCTGTCGCACTTCAGATTACCCGGAAGAACTTTCGGAGCAACTGTGGTCGCTCCAGCAGGGTCAATAACGGTAAAATAGAGTTCGTAGTCTTCTGAGTTGGTGTTATCCAGATCAGCGTCCAAAGATGCCCCGCAAAAAATAAGCGCAAAGTTTCCATCGATGAGTTCGGTAACGCCCAGATCACCGGCTATGTGCACTGAGTCGACAACGGTGATTTGCGACACAAGTGGGCTAAAGAGCTGGCCGTAATCCGCGTGATCAATGACTTGGCCGTTAACCAACACCTGCGCGTGATAGCTCAGATTTTCTGAATCTTCTGGGAGGTCAAGGGACAGGTATGCGCCAGGCTCAATTGTGCCAGAGGCGGCGAGCATCGCGTTGCCATCTCTCCCGTTACAAAGGTAGATGCTCTCATCCACCTCGTCGGCATCCAGAACGCCATTGTTCGCGGTCCCTTCACCGTCATCTAAACCTGTTTCGATAAGTTTGCCACCAAAAGTACAACCATCCACGCCATCGACAGCGTCTGGATCTGCCG
>PBLQ01000004.1 GCA_002721815.1 Myxococcales bacterium | reverse complement strand
TCACAATCCAAATCCGCGCTGGTGGCCCCCAAGTTGGCGTCCGCATCATCGCAATCGTCAGCGCTCGCAACGCTGTCGCCGTCCGCATCATCGTCGGCATCGTTCAACAATCCGTCACAATCGAGGTCTGCTGATATAGCACCCAATCCACTGTCACCATCATTACAATCGCCGCCCAGGGCCACGTAGCCATCTGGCGCTGTACAACTCTGTTGCGTGGTGTCATCATCTCCCACTTGATCACCATCATTATCAAAGAACCACAAAAGTGAACCCGCCATCCCGTCTACTGATGTAGAGCCGACATCACCCGGATTACTTAAATCGTTGGAGCGTGCAGGCGTCTCTCCTTGTGACCAAATGCCACAAGGGTCTCCCAATTCTTCACCGTTGCTTTGCCCATCACTGTCGGAATCTGCATTGGCCAAGGCATCGCTCCACACAAGCCCATTGCCATCAAACGCCAAACCAAAGGCGTTTCGGGGGGAACCACCACCGTAGGAATGACACGTGTTGCAACTGTTCGGTGTGTTGGGGATTCGGCTCATGTAGCTGCTATAGGCTTGGGCATCTGCCGCAAAAGCAAGCGTCAAAATGAAAGCCAATATCAGCTGTGAATGGGGTTTCATGGTGCACCTCCCAAAAGAAATCTATGAAACGGTAGCCTTTTTGAGAGGTTGGCTCAAAAAAAAGCGCCCATAGTGAGCGCCTTTTTTCTGGGGTGGAAAAACCAAACTTATCGGCGGCGGCGCAAGGCCCAACCCAAAATAAAGAGGCCACTCAGCAGAGTGCCCATAGGGCTCCCCGAAGAATGGGTGGCACAACCGCAGCCTTCATCATCGACATTACCGCCTTGTGAATCACCATCAGAATCACCATCAGAATCACCATCAGAATCGCCATCCGTGGTGCCATCACTGGCGCCATCTGATGTACCGGCATCTGTTGCGACGGCATCACCATCACTGGCGCCATCTGAGGCACCCGCATCTGAAGCGTCTTCTGCCTCCACCGTGAACGTCCAAGAATGTGCCGACCACCCATCACCAGTGATGTTCCAATTCCCATTCACCTCGTTAAACGCCATATATAGGGTGTGCTCTCCTGCCGATGCGGCCGTGAACGAAAGCGTGATGGTGCTGGTCCCCGATTCGTAAGATACGGTTTGTTGGTGGGTGACTTCTGATGCATCATCATCATTCACCCGAACCCCTGTACTTGCACCAAATGTCCCCACTGCGGTGTCTGCCACCGCGATGTCGTAACCAAAGCCCGATTTGTCTGAATCGTTGCTGGTCACATCCAAGGTAAAAAGCACGCTTTCACCTACGTTGATGGTATCAGGTGCCGTAAAAGCAATGGTGGGAATCAAAGCGGCTTGCGAAACGGCATCGTGACATTGGGTGCATCCATTCCCATCACCCGGCCTCCCGGACAGTCCTTGTTGGGCACCATTGCTGGATGCCCAAAGGCCCTCTGCATTCAACAAGGCTATGGCTGTGATCAAAATGAAATTTTTACTGAAAAACATGGGTGCTCCTTACTCAGCGGGTGCACTGCTGAGATTCTTCTGATAGCTTTTTTTAACCGCGAGCACAAAAAAAGCGCCCTTAAAGGGCGCTTTTTGGTTTCTTCAAGCTTGTGAAGAAAAGATTACTTGCGACGACGCAAGGCTAAACCGAGCAAGAACATACCGCCGAGAACGAAACCGGCGCTTCCGCTGTTGCTTTGGGTGTTACAGCCGCAACCACCGTCTTCATCGTCGTGATCGTGGTCGTGATCGTCATCGTCGTGATCGTCACCGTCGTGATCATCGTCGTCGTGATCATCGTCGTCGTGATCATCGTCGTCATCATCGTCATCACCGTCGGTGGTACCGTCGGTGGTGCCGTCGGTGGTGCCGTCGGTGGTGCCGTCGGTGGTACCGTCGGTGGTACCGTCAGCGTTGCCTGCGTCAGTTGAGCTGGTGTCATCTTCGCTTGGCTCATCAGCACTTGGCTCATCAGCACTTGGCTCATCGCTGCTTGGCTCTTCAGCGGCTGGTACGCCACCATCATGATCGTCGGCGAATGCCGGGCCAGAAACTACTAAAATTGCGGCAAATAATACTGCCAATTGACTCAAAGTTTTTTTCATTTGGTGCTCCTATGTAACTTTGAAGGTTGAAACTGGTTTTACCCAGTAGAATCTCATTAATTTTTCTCGAGCCATCTCCTTAACCCGAGTGCGGTCCGGGTTATTAAACGCTTTAGAAGATTAATCAACCCCTAAATCGTTTAAGTTATAGGGGTTTGCCATGGTTTTTGGTCATTCGCCAAATTTTTTTCTAATTTGAGATCCCATTTTTGCTCAAAGGCGCCTTATTTAGGGCTAAACAAGTGTTCTGATACCTTTTTTTGTAACGTGCTTTTGGTCATCGCCCCCCGTGTGGACCATACAATCTGGCCATTTCCGTCCAAAATATAGGTGGCCGGCACTGCTGACGCCCGCCAAAGGTCGATGGTAGGCTCATCCACCCGGGCAATGGGGTAAGTGATCCCAAAATCTTTAACCGCTTTGACCACCTCATCTACCGGCGAATTAACAGTGAAACCAACAACCTGTAGATCTTCGGGGTATTCCTTGGCCAAATCCACCAGGTGAGGGATTTCATAGCGACAAGGGCCGCACCAGGTGGCCCAAAAATTAACCACGATGGGCTTTCCGTAGAAATCGCTCAGCTTCCAAATTTTACCATCATACGAGCTCACCCGCGCAGGCGGCGCTGAAGCCCCTGCCACCAAAGGAGGCTCTGGTTCACCCATCATCAGTAACAACAGTAGAAATGCGATGATGATGCCCGCCGCGAACCGAAAGTAAACCATGGGATGTGTGTTTTTACCCAGCTTCAAAAGGGAGCTCCCTGGTAATTCTCCCCACGATCCCCCCCCAGTCCCAAGGGCACCACCTCTTTGAGCCGCTGGTTCAGCACGCCTGCCGGAATGATTGCTTCACCGTAGCGCTGGGGCGAGATATTCATCGCAGTGGTGGCCCATTTGAGCTGGTGCTCCAGCCGCCCATCCGCCAAGAACCAACTGGCGGACGTTTCAAAAGCAAAGGATTTCATTTCCCAGTTGCTTGGCATGGTCATCACCCCCCATCCTTGAGGAAGGGTGAAAAAAGTTTTGATACTCACTCCCATTGGGTAACCCAGCTGAGCCGCAGTCTGCCTTTTTTGTCGCCAAGCCCAACCCCAAGGACGGCTCACCAAAGGTGCTTTTTTTAAGTTGAGCCCGCCGTTGTTCGGCGCACCCAGCAGCATTTCACCAATGCTCCCCGTGATCACCAAGGGCTTATCTGGCTCTGAAAGGTGAATGACTTGAACGGCATCAAGCTTCGCCCGCGGTGTCTGTTGGGGCCACAACCAACCGGCAATGGCTTTCTCCCAGTTATCTTGTGAACCGTAAAGCGTGGATCGCAATTGGGCAGCGGGCTGGCCCGAGAGTTCAAGACGTATATTTCCCACCCCATGGGCCGACGGCTGCAAGCGAAAATTGAATTCCATGTTCACCTGATTGTCCGAAGGCTTCTCCTGCGGCAGCACAATGAAGGATACAGGCTTAACGCCCAGCAACAAACCTTGCTTGCCCTGAACCGCCGGACTTAAACGACCTCGGGGCAAATACTGCCCTTCTGGGTCGATAAATGTGTAAGCCCCACCTTCGGGAACCGCGATGAGCACATGATTGTAAGGGGCTGGAGATGGTAAATCAGTGATTTGGCCGCTGCTGTTATCGTCGGCCACCAGAACCAATAAACTTTGATACCCCATGGCACGAAGCATGTGTTGTCCCAAAATGGCTTGGTCTTTGCTGTCGCCGATTTGAAAGCGCCAGATGTCCCAAGGGGTGCGGCCTTTAAAGACGCCCAAATGAGAGTAACTGGGAACATCGCGCACCCGATCCTGTAAGAACCGTTGCACAAAATTAATCACTTCGGTTTTGCTCCGTCCGGCGCCTAAAGCTTTTTGAACAGCATCAGTTAAACGTTGATCTTCTTTTTGCTGCGACTGGGTAAGTGCATAAAACCATTTTTCAACATCTTCAAAAGACCAAAAGCCGCGATAGCTTTTTCCTTGGAACATGTAGTTTCGCAAAGAAATAAACACTTGGGTCTGCAGGAACGACAAAGGGGCTTGGTTTTCTTCAAAAAAGATAGGGGCTTTATTCTCCATCAGGAGTGTCCGCCGTCGGCCCTCGATTTCCACGCCGTGGTGATCCTGCCATCGGTTGGGAAAATTTTGGGGGGAGACCTTTTGAACTTCGCCGCCCTTGATTACTCGAAAATCCAAATCAAAGTCATTTGGGGCGTCTAAAGCGACCTCGGTGCGAACCACAGGCAAACGACCGTCGCACTGTAACGGCTGTAGCCAACGCGCGTCGCGGTAGACGCGTAACGTGGCCACTTCAATCACATCCCCCACTTCTACTTCGGGCACTTTGAAAACCCTCAATCCTTTTTGGCTGTAGATAGAAAGGGCGGGATCTTCTTTCGCAAAAAAGGGCACGTCGCGATAATGAGATGGATCCATTTCAATAATATTGCCGTTTTCTTTGTAGACCCGGCCCTGGACATTTAAAATTCTCGAAAAATCATCGAAGGACACAGTCTGTTTGGCATACTTCAAACCGGCTGCATTAAGCACCTGAATGCGTTGCACGTGCACCACGTGCGCATAAGGTCTGTTTTTGGCAGTTGAGAAACCCATTTGGGCTTGAAACCGGTTGAGCAAAACCACCGCGTCAGCATCAGGATAAGCCGCCGCAGTGATGCGATCGGCCCTGTGAAACCGATCGACCTTGATGGGGGGCGCTGAGGATTGACAGGCCATCGCGCCGGCCATGAGAATGAATCCAACGACAAGTCTTAAATGTTTCTTTTGAGCCATGATGGACTTTCTAAATGGCGAAGCGACATTTTGCCAAACTTTAACCCCAAAAACATCACCACCCGCCAAAATGGCGTGGTTCCCGCCACCAAGTTGACCATGGGTCGCGCGTTCGCCCCCAAAGTCCCTTTGAAAGCATAGGATGTGGGCTCTAAAACCACCTGCTTTTTCTGCGCCTGGTACCCTCTTTCCAAAAGGGCATAAATCAAACGAAAATAAATGGAATTTTTTTTGTGCTGTGTGGGAATCACCCCGATTCGGCCACCATGAAGTCGGTCACCATCATCAAAGGCCATCACAAAGCCCACGAGTCGGCCTTTCGCATCGAAGGCGCCTTCCACAAAAAGATGATCACCCAGTTGCTCGAGGCATTCAAAATAGCTGGCGGTGTGTCGCAACCATTTCACTTGGGCACGGGCAAACATGTGATGGTAGGCCCGCTGAAAGTGGTGGGCATGCTTTTTTAATTCTGCACCGCTAATGCTGCGAATGCGCAACCCCGCATCATCAAACTTACGCATATTTCGTAAAATTGAATTGCGGACCTTCGATTTCTTGGCCTTCAGAAAATCAGCAAATGAAGTGCCGGGCAAGTTCAACACCATATCGGGAAAAGAAGGCAAGACTTTAAAGCCCGCTCTTTCCCATTGGGGCAAGTGTGAGCTTTCGGCGCACACATTGGTCACCACCACCAGCCCACAAGACCGCTGACGCAATCTTTGTTGCGCGTAAGCAAGACAAGAACGTGGCGATTGGTGCAGCCCTGCGGTTTGCTCGTAAGGTTCAAAGGGTGAACCCAAAAACAAAGTTTGAGGAGCCCCCAACCGGGAGCCATAGCGAGCTAAAAAGCGCAAGCAGCTGCGTATCCATCCGTTTTTGAGAGGCTCGTAAAAGCACAAAGGGGCCATATAGCTGGGCAAAGGCCCCTGAAGGTCCAAATGAAGGTCGGGGTGGGTGGCCTGTAAAAATCGCATATAAGCATCTGTGGCCAAAAAACTGCCTGGTAACCGAACACGCGGCTGGGCGGGAAGTTCAAATTTGGCGGCACCAAAGCCCATCTGCTAGTCTCCTTTTTGCACCCTTAAACTGTCGCTCTTTGCCCTATCTGTAAAGGTACCATGTCAGGTTCTGCCCCACTTTCTATTGCCAGCATGTCCTTCGAAAAAAAGCAGGTCATGACCGATGACCAAATCCCGCTCACCTACTATGTTCGGGGCAACCCGTTGGGGCCTACAGTCCTGATTTGTAACGGATGGGGAGCGCGACACACCTATTTTTTACCCATCATCACCCACTTTGAGGACCGTTTTCGCTTTATTGCTTGGGATTACCGCGGCCAATACAACAGTGGACGCCCCCAAGAAAAAGAACCAGATCTTTCCATTCTCAGGCATGCACGAGACGGCATGATGATTCTGGAAACAGAGGGTGTGGAGCATTGTCACGGCATCGCTTGGTCCATGGGCTGCCAGGTGATCTTGGAAATGATCAAAAAATTACCTTTTTCCTTCGAAAGTTTATCCCTGCACAACGGCTACTCGGGCAAAACCATCAAAAAAGGGATTCCAAATCTCGTTCCGCTTCAGGTGGTCATTCAAGCGCTCAAGGCCGTGGCCACCCAAGGCTCGCTGCTGAAGGAAATTGCAAAATCTGCCAGTCAGCAAAACTGGGTCATCGAAGCCCTCACGCAAGTGGGGTTGTTTCACCCCAAGCTGGATCGAACCCACATGAAAAACATGTTTTACGATATTTCGCGTTTGGATTTGGCCTTGTCCATCGAACAACTGCTCGAATTGCAAAAGCATCAAGCGTGTCAGGTTTTGCCCAAAATCACTTGCCCCACTTTGCTTTTGTACGCCAATAAAGATCTTTTGGTCCCATTTTCAGAAGCAGAAAGAATGGCAGAGAAAATCAACAAAGCCGAAATTCATTCCATTGAAGGCGGATCACACTACGCTCTGTGGGAATTTCCCGAACAATTTCAACATGCCCTCGAACACTTTTGGCCCAAGCCAACTATACGTCCAAGTTAACCACTTCGAGCGCCGAGTTTTCAATGAATTCTCGACGAGGCTCTACTTCATCGCCCATTAGATTAGAGAAAACCTCATCGGCCTCCACGGCGTCCTCAATGGTGACCTGCAACAGGGTTCGGTTTTCGGGGGCCATGGTGGTTTCCCACAACTGGTCGGGGTTCATTTCGCCCAATCCTTTGTAGCGCTGAATGGAATATCCTTTGCGGCCCTCACTATCCAGCAAGTCCACCAAGTCGTCGATGCTGTCGGCGACAAATTCTTTTTGTCCCCTCAGGATGTTGAACGGGGCATCTCCAATTTCTTCCACTTTATCCATTAGGCGCTGTAACTCTTTCATTTCGGGTGATGAGACCAGTTTAGATGTGATCTCCTCTGAAACTTCTGCACCGTTGTGGTTAATGGTGACCCGCAAGTGTTTGCTCTCAGAATCGGCAGTATCCTGTACTTCTTGAACGGTGACCGGCAACGCCTCTGGGTAAAACGCCTTGAAATGGGCCGTGAGTTGTTTCTCGGTAGCGGTTGCAGACAAGGTGTGTACGTCTGCTTCTTGCATGTGCATGCAACGCACCAAGCCGTCTAGGATTCGAACTTCATAACGCCGACGCAGGTTGAAAAGCAATCGGCGATAAGAATAGAACGCCAAGGCCGACGCCCGCAATGCTGTTTTCTCGATGGCTCCATTTGAAGAAGTGACTGTTGCACTCTCCACCGAAGCATCCACCAAATATTGCTCCAGAGCCGTATCATCTTTGAGGTAAGTTTCTTTTTTGCTCTTCGAAATTTTATACAACGGCGGCTGAGCAATGAAGAGATAGCCTCTCTCAATGAGCTCGCGCATTTGGCGATAAAAGAAAGTCAACAATAGAGTTCGAATGTGGGAGCCGTCAACGTCGGCATCGGTCATCAGAACGATTTTATGATACCGCACCTTGAGGGCGTCAAATTCGTCTGGGCCAATACCTGTCCCCAAGGCGGTGATCAATGTGACGATCTCCTGGCTCGATAACATTTTGTCAAAGCGCGCTTTTTCCACGTTCAGAATCTTACCACGCAAAGGCAGAATGGCCTGGTATTTTCGATCACGTCCGCTTTTGGCGGAGCCACCGGCCGAATCACCCTCCACGATGTAGATTTCACAAAGGGATGGATCTTTTTCTTGGCAATCTGCGAGCTTGCCCGGAAGTCCGCTGCCTTCCATAAGGCCTTTTCGGCGGGTGAGCTCACGAGCTTTGCGCGCCGCTTCCCGAGCCCGCGCCGCTTCAAGCACTTTGTTGCAAATGGATTTGGCTTCTTGGGGGTTCTCTAAGAGCCAAGCTCGCAAATGCTCAGAAATTAAACTCTCCGTGACGCCTTTGACATCCGATGACACCAGTTTGTCTTTGGTTTGCGAAGAAAACTTGGGATCGGGCAGCTTGACCGAAATGACCGCTGTGAGCCCTTCACGCATGTCTTCACCTGAAATGGTGGATTTCGATGCTAGCTTAGGAAATTGCTGCTGCATGTAGGTGTTCAATGTACGTGTCAATGCGCCACGAAAACCCGCTAAGTGGGTTCCGCCATCACTGTTTTTGATGTTGTTGGTAAAACAAAACACGTTTTCTTGGTAGGCATCGCTCCACTGCATAGCCAACTCAACCGCGCAAGGCGCGCCCGTTTCATTTTCACCCATGCGGCGCTCGCCTTGAATGCAAACGGGCTCACGGTGCAAAGAGGTTCGGGAGCGGTTTAAGTGGGTCACGAATTCTTTGATGCCATTCTCATAGTAAAATTTATGTTCTTTGCCGTGAATCTCGTCGTAGATGTTCACGTGCACGCCTTTGTTGAGAAACGCTTGTTCTCTTAAACGGGCAGAAAGGGTTTCGTAGTGAAAAGTCACATCAGAGAAGATTTCTGGGTCCGGCTTAAAGCGAATGCGGGTACCGGTTGACTCGGTGGGCTCTACAACCTCAAGCGTCGATGCTGGCTCACCGCGAGAAAACGATTGTCGGTGCAAATTGCCGCTGCGTTGGATCTCTAAGATGAGCTCCACACTCAAGGCGTTCACCACTGAAATCCCCACACCGTGAAGACCTCCCGACACCTTGTATGAATTCTGGTCAAACTTACCACCCGCATGCAACACGCACATGATCACTTCACAAGCGGGCTTGCCCGACTCGTGCATGTCCACAGGGATGCCACGTCCATTATCTGAAACCGAAACACTCCCATCCACGTGAAGGGTCACTTCAACCGTGTCACAGTACCCGCCCAAAGCTTCATCGATGGCATTGTCTACGGCCTCGTACACCATGTGGTGTAAACCAGAGCCGTCATCGGTATCGCCGATGTACATGCCGGGACGCTTGCGAACGGCCTCCAAGCCCTCTAGCACTTTGATGGCTGAAGCGTCGTAATTAGGTTGGTCATTGGTCGGGTTTGAAGTCACAGTTTCCATACTCACCTGATGCGTTTTGGGGCAACACTTTTTCATACCCCAACCACCCATCAAAACAAGGGCTTCATCATAAAAAAAGCATTTGAATTTCGGGGATTTTTGAGGTTTTTTAGAGAGCGTCTTTGCACCCGTTTTCCCGGAGAAATGGATGACCGAAACCCAGCCCTCTGCGCCGCCCCCTCCACCGCCCCAGCGACGGGCAATTCCAGTGCTTTATCAGGGGCATGCACGTGTGACCTGGGCGCTGCTGGCCTTCATTGGCCTCATGTTTGGGCTCGAAACCCTGTTGGGGGGCAGTGAAATCGGTCCGGTGTTGACTCGATTGGGGGCTAATTTACCCGCCGAAACGCTTCAGGGAGACTATTGGAGACTGGTCTCCAGCGTCTTTTTGCACATCGGGTGGATTCATCTTTTTGCCAACGGCATGGTTTTGGCTCTACTCGGTCCATTTTTCGAGAAACTCGTGGGGAGTCAGCGCTATTTTTTGCTGTTCTTTTTGTGTGGGGTCACGGGTTCTTGGGCCTCAGCGACCTTTTCAGGCGCCGAGCTCAGTGCGGGTGCCTCCGGTGCACTTTGGGGACTTTTGGGCGCGAGCCTGGGCCTCTCGCTCTTTCCCGGCCCAGTTTTTCCCACCCCATGGGTGAAAAGCTTTCGAAAAAACACCATTATCAACCTGGCCATCAACCTCTATTTGTCCACCTTAGCCAATATTGATTTTGCGGCACACTTGGGCGGCGGACTGATGGGGTTGCTTCTTTTTGCTTCGGGTCTGCTCACCCGTGGACTGCCCGTACAGCCCCAGCATCCCGTCCCACGCATCATGAAACAGTGGCTCTTTCAACTGGTGAGCCTCTTTGTATTTATCTCATTGGTGGCCTTGAGCATCCCTCTTTTCCAGCAAAAGCCTCAAGAGCTTTTAGGTCCACCTGATCTGTCCCAAAAATCTCTGCCCCTTTCCTTTCCTGAAGGAAAAGAAAAATTCCGACTCGTCCTCGACGCGCCAACATTTCTATCGGTCTCCCAGCAAGACAATCCCATGCCCCAAGCCCAGCGATACACATTGGGTGATATTAAAACAGATCCAGCGATGATCATTGTTTCTTGGCTGCCCTTTTCAGACACGTTAGGTGATACTGCCTCACAGCGAGAAGCCGCCCAGCAAGTACAAGCAGAACGAGCCAAACAAAAACTCCCCGCCACGGCCCAAATCACCGAGGATTTCACTTGGCTTAAAAATGTTCTCTTCCCCTCTTGGAGGCGGCAAATCGCTTGGTCAAACGGGCTGCAACAAACTAATTTATCACAAACCCAACCCAACGCTCTGGTAGATATACAAATCATTTATTACGATGTTTTTTCTGAAGACTATCAAAGCTTGGGAGAAACAATACTTCGCTCTTTAGATTTAAAACCCATGGACCGTTCGCCATGAGTCAACGAAATATTTTGCTGTGTGGTCTCCTCGAAGACCCGCATCTGCAGCAAGTGGGGAACGCGCTCCAACGTTCAGGGCATGCCATCACGATATGGAACAGTCGAGACCCTCAAACAATCGAGCAGCTCCAATGGAATATCCCAAAAAACAACAGTGTCTCGAAGTGGGACGCCATTTGGGTGAGACAATTGCCTCCACTCTTTCCTTCTGCCCACATCCAATCCAATGGTCTTTGCCATGTTAATGCCATTCGCAAACAGCGCTCCCTCAGAAGCTTTTTTTTGCAATGGCTCATCCACCAACAAGAAATTGGAACACGTCTTTTGCCCCGCCTACAAGAAGGCTCCTACGACCAAAACAAAGGGCATCAACTCCAACTGGCTCGGCGTTCCGGCCTTTCGGTCCCCCATACTTACTGCACCAATAACAATGCTGCGGCCATGACGTTTACCCAGGAAAACGAGACCCCCTGTATCATTAAGCCCATCATCGGCGGGGCCTTGGCACAAACAGCCGATAAAACCAACATCACTCAAATGCTCCGTGATTTTGGCCCTATCATGGTACAGGCGCATGTGACTGGAAAACCCTGCCGCGTTCTTTGGCTGGACGATCGCTGCCTGGGGGCTTTTGAACTTCCCATAACGCCCACAGTGGATTGGCGCGCACTGTTCGAACAACCCGACGCCATGCCTGTCTGGCAGTCCATACAACTTTCCGAGCCAACGGAAGAACGGCTTCGACGCTTTGTCCACGGGCAAAGCTGTCAACTCCTGGGATTCGATTTCATCCGGACAGAAGATGATTTCGTTTTTTTGGAGGCCAACACCGCGCCGGCCTGGTGTGATTTACCGCTCGAGCCCAGCCAAAAAATATCAGAAGCGGTGGCTCAGTTTTTAGCTTAAACGTTTTTCACGGTGGCGATGACCTCAAGGTGTTTGAGAATAATCGTTCGACTGTCCAATTCATGGTCGAACAAAACCGTGGCCCGTCCCAATTTTCCACTGCCAGAAACCCGCACCACTTCGCCCGTCCCAAAAACCTGATGACGTACCCGATCACCGGAATGTAATTGTTCATCGGCCACGGCCCCAAAACCGGGTTCGAGTTCCACCCGCATCTCTTGACTTTCTTCTCGTAATTGTTTGCGGCGCGCCAATACGTTTTGGATGGCCTGTTGCCGTCGCGTTGGCATTGCGATGGGTGAATTGGCTTCGGGGTAAGGATCAAAAGAGTGTTCTTGTTCCCAACGGGGCGTTCGGCGGGCGCGGTTGAGTAAATGAAAATCCCCCCGGCAATTGACGGGATCCAACTCCGCTAAAAACCGGCTCGAATTACGTCGTTTGACTTCACCGCGCACCATGCGACGAGCCGCCCAGGTCAGCGTGAGTTCCCTTTTGGCGCGCGTCATGCCCACGTAAGCCAAGCGCCGCTCTTCTTCTAAGTTTCCAGGGTCGGCGTCGTCGGCCAGGGCGCGCGCATGGGGGAAACCATACTCTTCAAGCGCACACAAAAAGACCGATTCAAACTCCAGGCCTTTGGCCGCATGCAGGGTCATCAAATGAATGGGCGGTCCCTGAAATGTGTTTTTGTTGTTGCCCTGGTCGGTGGCCAAAACCGCTTGAGATAAAAAACCTTTAATGGTGATATCTTCATCGTCTGCTTTGGCCTCTTCAACAAAGGCAGCAGCGGCAGAAACCAATTCTTGAAGATTCTCCAAGCGATCGGCGGCCTCTTCGTTTTGCTGTGATTCAAAATGATCGGAAAGACCACTGAGGTCGATCGCCAGGGCCACCGCATCCTTGGCGCTGATGGCCTGCCCAGAGCCTTGGCTCAGCAAAGGCATGCTGGGATCTCCCACCCCCAACACCTGCTGACTTAATGACGAAAGGGTGTCCATGAAACGTGCAATCTTTTTACGAATGGCCGGTGAAATGGAGGCTGACTTCAAATGCGCCTCATTGGACATCACGTCGTAGACTGGCACACTTCTTCGGTGCGCTTCGTCTACCATTTTTTGCACACTGGCCGGGCCCACCCCCCTGGGGATGGCTGTGAGCGCGCGCAGCAGATCGACGTTCGATGCGGGATTCACTGCCGCTCGTAACATGGCCAGTACGTCTTTCACTTCACGTCGGGCGTAAAACCGTGTACCGCCCACCAACTGATACGGTATCCCCGCCTTGAGCAAACGCTCTTCAAACACCCGACTGTCAGCATGGGTCCGTACCAGGATGGCTATTTCATGGGGCGGAATGCCACGCATCAACTGCTCCTCGATGAGGTGCACCACTTTTTGGGCCTCCGAACGATCGTCGCGACAACGAAGCAACAAAACGGGCAAGCCGTCTTCGCCCATGGCTTTGAGGTTTTTACCAAGCCGTTGCGTGTTATTGGCGATCACCGTGTTGGCACCATGTAGAATATGTGAGGTGGAGCGGTGGTTTTCCTCCAGCTTGATGAGCTTGGCGCCGTCACATTTTTGTAGAAAATGTTTCATGTTATCAGCCACGGCACCACGCCAAGAATAAATACTTTGGTCATCGTCGCCCACAACCGCCACGGACTTGGCGGTGGCGGCTAACGCATAAACGATTTGGGCCTGGACAGGGTTGGTGTCTTGGTATTCGTCCACCAACAGGTGCTGAACCTGCGCACCAAATCGGGCTGCACCGCCGGGACTTTTGAGCAATCGAAGCCAGCCAATGAGCAGACCACTAAAATCGAGCGCGTTCATCCGCTTGAGTGCCGTTTCGTAAGCATCAAAAACACGTACACATTTGGCAATAAATGGGTCGTCACTCTTGAGCAAATGAGGGGGCGGCCCTTCTCCTTGGTGGCGCCAGTTTTCAAAAAAATGCCAGGCCGCTTTGTGATCGGCATTCACCCGCGTTCCCGGGTCTTGCTCCCATAATTCCTTGAGCATTCGTAACGCATCGTCTTCATCGTAAATGACAAAGTCGGAAGCCACATCAATGAAATATCCGTAGCGCCTGAGAAACCGCGCGGCCATTCCGTGGAATGTTCCCAGCTGCACCCGCCGGCCAGTGCCTGGGACCAAGTCTTCAACGCGCTTGGCCATTTCTCGTGCGGCCTTATTGGTGAAAGTAACCCCCAAAATTTGTTCCGGTGCAACGCGTTGTTCGCGAATCAGCCAGGCCATGCGATGGGTGATCACCCGGGTTTTGCCCGTTCCTGCCCCGGCCAAAATACACAAGGGTCCCTGAGCGCAGGTGACCGCCTCCACCTGAACCGGTGTGAGCATTTTTTCGAGGGCCATTTGCTTTTCAAAAACCACACAATTTCCCGATGATACAGTTTTGAGCACGGTAATTATGTTCAGTATCCTGGTTTTTGATAAAAATCCAGTCTTCCGCCCCATTTTGAAACAGCTTCTATTAGAAAAAAGGGGCGAAAAGCGTTAGAAAGGGTACCATTACTTTTAAAAGGAAAACAAAGAGCCAAAATGACATCCAAAAACCTCCGCCACCAGCTCATCGGTGCCGCCATGCTCGGTCTTTTCGGACTGGGCGGCTGCCAAGGCTGTGATGAAGAACTCAGCCAAGTCCGTTCAAAAATGACGCTCAACCCACAAGAGGTCGAACTCAACCCAGTTCCCGTGGCAGCAGACACATTGATAGTCTTTGAGGTGGGCAACCCGTCCAGCATTTCATTCAACATCAGAGATATTCGGCTGAGCGATGACAGTGATCCAGCTTTTGTGATCGTGGACCAACCCGAGTCCGTCTCCCCACAAAGTACCGAAACCATCCAAGTGAAGGTACGGCCCATGTTCCCCACCACCATCGAAGCCACTTTAATCGTCGAAAGTGACGCGGATGTGACCCCGGAACTCGAAGCCAAAATCTCTGCCACTTCCGCGGATATGGGCTTACCGGACATCGAAGTAGACCCCTTAGAAGTGGTCTTTGCAGAAGTGGCCCGGATCGATGTGGCCCGGGCCGAAGTGATCATCACCAATGTGGGGGTTCGGGATTTGCTCTTAGACGATTTCCAACTCACCTGGGCACAAGTGAATGAACCTCCACCACCGGTCGAGGTAGCCACCGATGGCGGCCTGCCCGCCACCGATTCTGATGGCGGCAACACGACGCCTCCTTCCGACAGCCCCTCTCAACCCGACGGAGGGAGCGCCACCGGTGGAGGGTCGGCGGGCGCAAGTGCTGAAAACAGCGGCAATGACATGGACGGAGGAACATCCGCCGGCGCGTCACCTTTCCACCTCATCACCTCCGTACCCCCCAGCTGGCCTTTGCCCCCAGGGCAAAGCCTCACCCTGGAACTGGCCTTTTCACCTGAAGTGGCTGCGGCCTATTCGGGCGAACTAAAAATATTCAGCAACGACCCTGACGAGCCTGTGGTGGTGGTCAATCTGAGCGGTCAAGGATACACCTGTCCAGTGGCCATCGCGAAATTTTTGGATGAAGATAAAATCGATGGACTGGAGCCTCTAGACAATATCCGAGTAGACGGAACCGACAGTTACGCCCAAACGGCGGGTGGCAGCATCAGCGAATACGAATGGCGTTTGCTCCAAAGGCCCGTAGGGTCCACAGCCATCATGGAGCCCACCAGTGCGCGTGCCCAAATCCAATGTGATTTGGCGGGAGAGTATGAAGTATCCCTATCTGTTTACGACGACCGCGGGCTACGGTCCTGTGAAGATGATACCCTGAGATTTTCCTGCGTGCCCACCGAAGAACTTCATGTTCAGCTCGTATGGGATCACCCCTACGCCGACTTTGACCTGCACTTGCTCAAAGAATCCGGCGAAGTTTTTGATCATGAAAGCGACACCTATTTTTCTAACCGCGAACCCGATTGGTATCCCGAAAACCCAGGCGCCAACCCCATTTTGGATTTAGATGACAACCAAGGCTACGGTCCTGAAAATATCAATGTCGAAACCCCGCTGCCCGGCGCGCGCTACAGCATTTATGTTCATTATTGGGACGCACAAACCGACGGTGACGCTTTTGCCATTGCCACCATTCGGGTTTTTGCTTACGGACAGATGGTGGGCGAGCACCAACTGGCTTTTGAAGCCGATGAGACCATGTGGCAAGCGGCCGAAATTATATGGGCCGAAAGTTCAGATGCAGGCACTCAACCCTTGCCTGTCATCAACCTATTTACCAATACCATTCCCTATCCGAGGCCATTTTAATGAAGCACCTAACGTCAATTTTCCAGATGTCGCACTGGCGCGCCCTTGGCATCATGAGCGTTTTGCTTGCGTTGGCCGGCGGCTGCACCCAAGACAACACCAGTGGTTTGCCTAAAGCCCCCATCCAATGCGAAGTGGACGGTGACTGCCTGTCCGACGAATCCTGTAAAGAGAATAAATGCGTCCTCCTCGATGCTTGTGAAGACGATGAAGACTGCCCCTCAATCGCCTGGTTCTGCACCTACCCCGCCCAGCGCTGTGAAGTGCGCGACGGCTTTGCTGAAGAGTGCTCTGATGAAGAACCCTGCGAGCCCGGGTATTTTTGCGCCTTAGGAAAATGCCGCAATACCACCAACGCCATCCCTTGCGGGCGCAGAACCGATTGCCCCTTAGGACAAATTTGTGACCGGCGAACCTTTTACTGTATTGAGGAAGGCCCCTGTACCCTGGCCGAGTATTACCCCGAATTGGCTTGCGAGCCCGATCAAGTCTGCGATCAAATCAGCGGCCTGTGTCGCGGAGAGGACAGCGGTCAGTGCACCCCAGAAACCGTCGATGAGGATTGCGGTCCGAACATGTATTGCGATGCTTCCAGCCGGTGTGTCCAATGCCTGGAAGACGCTCATTGCGGAGCGGGGCTCGTTTGCAACACCCGCGCAGGTCGGTGTGAGTCAGAAAACCTGTGTTACGACGATTCCGATTGTCCGCCCCACTTGTATTGCGAACCCACCACGGCCCTTTGTCAGGTCCCACC
Source organism: Myxococcales bacterium (assembly GCA_002721815.1). GTDB lineage: Bacteria > Myxococcota > UBA727 > UBA727. The sequence continues at coordinate 87,449 of PBLQ01000004.1, read as the reverse complement.
GCCAGCTTGTGAAGATGACTTCGACTGTGAAGTGGCCGAAATCTGTAACCGAAGCACCGGAAGATGTGAATTGTTAGACGGGGCCTGCGTGGATGACTACCTCGAAGATTCAGACAGTCCCAGCAACGCCGAAACGGTCACGCTGCCCACCGATGCCACCGAACGAATTTACGATGGACTCATGCTTTGTCCAGATGACGATGACCTCTTTTCCATCGCGCTCGCCGCGGGCGATCAACTGCACGTAGAAGTGACCGATACCGATAGCAAGGCCCGGGCCACAATTTGGTTATTGGACAGCCAAGGTGAAACCTCGTTACAATATGTTGAGGCACCTCCTCGGGGCGATGGTACCCTCGATTACGTGGCCGATGCAGACGAAGTCATTTACCTTCGCATTAATGCGCTTTTGGGCGCCACAGATTATAATCTCACCATCCAAATCACACCTGGGCTGCCATGCACCACCGATGATTATGAAGGTGAGTCTGGCAATGAAGACCATCTTACAGCCCACGTCATTGCCACCGGCAACGATCTAGACACCCTGGACGCTGCCATTTGTAGCAACGACGTGGATCACTATGCTTATACTTTAGCGGCTGGCGAAGCACTGAATGCCACATTAACCATCGACGGAAGCGCCACAGATCTGGATATGGCATTCTTAGACGCCTCCAACGGCGATTTAATTCTGAGTTCTTCCGGAACTGGCAACACCGAAACACTCACCCACCGCGTCATCGAAGAGCGAACCATCATCGTTCGTGTGCGCGGCTATCACAACAACAAAGGGAGCTATAACCTTAAGCTGGAACGTCTGCCTCCCTTTGTCTGTCCAGATGAAGAAGTGACCACCCAACAACTTGATCTCACCACGCCGTTCAATGCCACGGAGCTTGCGCTTTGCCGCGACGTGCCGCGTGTGTATACCGTAACCGTTCAGCCTTATGAACGCTTGGTGGCTCTCGCTTCATTTAACCGCGCAGACTTAACTTTGGCCATGGCGGTACAAAGTGAAGACGGCAGTCAAACCCACCAAGAAATTATTTACCGCAACGGCCAAGGCTCCATCACCTACCAGCCCTGGCAAGAAGAAACCGTTCAACTGAAGGTTTGGGGTTACGTCAACACCGAGGGAGAAATCGACCTTCAAGTGTTCAAAGAAGCACAGCTGACCTGCCTGGCCGATGGCTCTGAGCCAAACGATCTTTTGGCATCTGCGGTGTCCATCCCCGAAAATACACCATGGTTGACCCTGTGTAACAACGATGAGGATATCTTCATGATCGAAGCCCTCGAGGACAAAATCATCAGTGCCCGCATTGAGTTTATTCATTCGGATGGCGATTTAGATCTGATTCTTTGGGGGATTGATGGCGTTCAAGTGATGGCGGCCTCAGACACCACCAATAATTACGAAGAAATCGTGATGGCCGCGCCCGTGACCGGTACCTATTACCTCAGGGTCTTTTCGCTGGCCAATGATGTGTCAGCTCGCTACACCCTAAATGTTGAGATTCAATAATTAAAGCTCGATCCAGGCTTCGATGTTTGCTGGCAAATTATTGAGCTGGCGTCTGGGGATCACCAGGATGCGTTTGGATTTGACGGCGATTCCATACAGAACGTCTGCGCTCTTTGGATAAAGATATAGTGCATCCATTTCTTTTTGATGACGATCCCAAAACGTCATTTTAACTTCCCACTCTTTTTGGGCCTTCTGCAATTCTTTGGCGAAGGATTCAGGTTTGGTGGGTACCAATTGGCTCCCCTCCATCCGCGCAAAGGCCAACAAGGATCGATGCACGGCGTCTTTTTTAACCAAGGCGGGCTGAGGGGCCAACATGGTGAACTCCCCTTTGTCTTTTTCCAAAATGATGCGACCCACAGACTTTGAAAAGATCTCCCACCGACTTACTTTTTTCACTTCAAAGGTGAATAGACGCTTATCCGTGATCTGTTCCAAGTTATAGTTCAACGCGGACAAGTGCTCTATGGATAAACGACCCACCCAAGGCACATCTCCGCGTGTTACGTAGAGATCATTTGGGTTTTGCGGGCGCTGACCGAAGCTGATCGTTAAAGGCAGGTTCATCGATCCGTTTTGTACTTTAATTTTCCAAGCCGGTTTTTGAAGTCCCCATGGGGCAAGTTTGTCTTGGTGGTTTTCAGTTTCAATGCGATCGATTTCCACTTGCCCTAAAAACCGCAGCAGCTGGCCCAGCCGCATTTCATCGCCCATTCCCTCGATGGGTGCCAAGAGCCGATACGGACTCACCCGTCTGCCTTGGGCGGAAGAAGCAGACTTCGTAAAGATGAATGAAAAGGGTGGTTTTTTACTCTCGAATTGAACATGAAGCCCTTGCATATCCGAGACAGGCCAAATTCGTTTTTCCCGTAATTCATCCAAGGTCAGCCCCAACCGATATGCCATCAGCCGAGGCAAACTGTAGTAGGCTATCGCCATGTTCGGTAACTGTAACGCCGTGAAAACGGTCTGGTCGAAAGTGTTAAGGGCACCAAATGTAAGCGCGAAAAGAGGCTCCCCCTGAGCACTGTTGCCCACGACAGAGGCCGTTGGTTTTTCAAAGCCCCATTCTTTTTGTTTTTGAGAGGCAGCCAATTGTTTCTGTGGGCTGATTTGACTTAACTGAAGTAGGTAGCTCTCCATCTTTTCTGCGTTCACATCGGTATTAATTGGTTGTGCCACGCGCCAAAGGGTTTCTTTACGTTGTAATACAACGCGCTGCTGTGATTTTTGAATTTCGATTTGATCGACAGCCTTAATAGAAGACTCACCCAAAGGCCACTTGACTGCTGCCACGGGCTTCTCTTCTGACTCAGTCGGTCCCAGCAAAAAGGCGGCTACACCTGCCATACCTAAGATTGGAACAAAGCCTAGAATTAGTCTGGTTTGCCGTTTCATGGTGAGACTCCAGAACGGTAGCGACGGTATTGCGTCGTGATGATTCCCAAAAACAAACACAGCAGAGGCCAAAGATAAACCAAAGCAAAAGCGAGTCTTTCCTTTTGGGCCAAGGACAACATAATCCGATGGTGGCCCCGGTGGTGGGGCCGAACGCCAATGGTGGTTTCTTGATTAGCCAGCCACGAAAAGGCGTTCAATGCTAAGTTTTTATTGGCCGATAGATTCAAAACATCATCCGTTAAAAAATCGGCATCGCTGGTCACCCACAAACGCATATGTTCTTTTTCTGCCGCCACCATTAAATTGATCGGTCCCTGAACCTCACCAGGATCATACCTCAATGTCCCTGCGGAAGGGCTCTCGCCCAATAAATTTTTATCACCCCACGCCCGGTTGCCTGTTTGAGCCAAAATATGGGTCTCCCCTTCCCCGCCCGGATTCAGTGAGATGCTGCTTGCGCCCGGAAAAACGGTCGCTGCCCCCCTTAGATCTTCCGTGATCACATGAGGGCTAGGGTAATTCAGAGCGATGGCCGTGGTGGGTCCCTGCCCCACCATCTTACCCATCTGGGCTTGATCGATCACGAGATCCTGGTTGATTTGGATGCCGTACCGGCCCAAAAACCCATTCCATTGCGATTCATGTCCAGGCTCCAACGCCAAACCCAAACGACCGCCTTCTTGTAAATAAGACTCTATTTTTTGTCGCTCCGCCTGGCCCAACGGCAGTTGCGGACCCATGATCAACAAGGCGGCCATGGGGTGAGGAAGTGGCCCCTCCTGGCTGAGGCTTAATCGAGCGACCCGGTAGCCTTCGGCTTCCAGCGCTTTCTTCAGTGCCCCAAGTCCAGCGGGGCCCATGACATCGGGCGATCGTTCACCGTGCCCAATACTAAAGTAAACAGTTTTATTTTCGGGCTTGTTGATTCGAAGCAGCGCTTGCGTGAAATGAATTTCGTGGTCGTAGGCAGCCAAATCCCAACGCAATCGCTCTACTTGCTCTTGCCCATGTTCATTTCGGCGCACCAAGAGCACGCGAGCCCCGTCCTTTTGAATATTAAAACGCCTTGCCGAAGCCACATCAACATTGGGGTCGACGGATTCAAAATGAATATATGGGGTGTGCTGTTGGTACCTTAAAACCAGTTCCCTGATATTGGGAAGTTCTGGCTCTTGGCCCCCGTAGAATGCCTTCACGCTGATATCGCTCTTTAGGTTTTGCGCCACCTTGAGACTTTGTGGGGCCAATGAAAAAACACCACGAGAGGTCAGATCCCAATAACTGTGTCTTTGCACGGCCCCGAAATTCACCAAGCCCAAAACCAGCAACAACAGCAAAGCCTGAGCGATCACCACGCCCCAGTAAAGAGTGGGCGCACCTTGAAGGCGCTTTTTAAACGACGAAAAACCGAACACCAAAGTAAGTAGAAGTAACACCCCTCCCGCAGTCAAAGGTACCCAAAACAACCAAGACTGCACCCCAAAAAGATACAGGCCCAAGGTGGCTGATGAGCCCATCAACACCAAGGCGCACAGCCCTAAACTTTCAAGTACCGCCTCGCGCCTCATCCGCCCCAACCATCACTTTCGAGTCGCTTGTGGCTTAACCACAAAAAGAAAAAGATGGTCGATGTAAAGTACGTCAAGTCCTCCAGGCGCAAGGTCCCTCGAGAAAAAGAATCCAAATGTCCAAGTGGGGACAAATAAGCCAATACTGGACCGGCGAGCCCACCGACTTCACTGCCGGCTGACTTCAAAAACCAAATCACCAACAAAAACAAAAAAGCCATCAACGCTGAAAGCAACTGATTCTCATTACAAGCGGAAAAGAAAATGCCAATAGCCACGAACAAGCCACCGAGCAAACCCACTCCGATAAAACCAACAACAGTGGCCGCCCAATCAATGACGGACTCTTGAATCAACGAGGTGCTCCCTACGGCCTCAAGTACCAATGGATATACCAATCCCATCAAACACAGCATCACTACAAAAGAATAAATTCCCGTAAATTTGGCCATCAGTAAAACCAAACTTTGAATGGGCTGGGCCCGAAGCCATTCGTAGGTTTTTAATCGTTTCTCTTCGGCAAAGGCTCGCATGGTCATCACGGGAATTACGAAAAGGAACACCATCGCCATGTTCATGAATAAATATTTTATTATGACATCGTCAAAATTCAGTCGCGAGAGCAGTACCTGATCTTGATAGTGCTCGTAATTTTGAACAACTTTCTCATACTGGAGCAAACGCAGCCAAAAAAGGATCGAAACCACCAAGTTAAAGGCAAACAAAACCACCCAAGCCGAAAACGACCCCCAAAGGCACTTGAGCTCTTTTATCGTTAAACCCCAAAACGCTGTCATCACGTCCCCATATGAAGTGCCAACTCTTGGCTGACGACAGTTTCGAGGCTTTGATCGGTATGCCGCTGCTGTAAAGTTGCAAGCGACTCATCTAATTTTTTCACCCCGCGAGACAGCATCACCACACGGTTACAATTCTGCACCACTTCTTGAAGGATATGAGTAGACAAAAGAATTAGTCGTTCCCCGGATAATTTTTTTATCAGCGCGCGCATTTGAACCAACTGGGCCAAATCTAACCCCGCGGTGGGCTCGTCAAGAATTAAGACTTTGGGGTCTCCGACCAAAGCCTGTGCCAATGCCACCCGCTGACGAAACCCTTTAGAGAGAAACCGAATCAAACGTTGCGACTCTGACTGCAAGCCACACTCAGACATCACCTGTTCCACTTTGTCTTGTCTTGCTTTCGACGAAGAATGTCGTAAAGCCGCGGCCAAATTCAATTGCTCTAAAACCGACAATTCTTCATACAACGGCGGGGTCTCTGGCAAATAGCCCATGTTATTTTTGGCCTGGCGAGACGCATGCTTCATGGAAAAGCCGCATAACTCAATCTCGCCCGACGAAGGTGCCAAGGTGCCTGCCAACATCCGCAAGGTAGTTGTCTTGCCGGCCCCGTTGGGTCCTAACACCCCAATCACATCGCCAGCGTGTCCCACCAAATCCAATCCGGCCACCGCTTGCAGGTTTCCGAAATTTTTCTTGAGGTCAGAAGCCACCAAAAGTGCTGTTGGATGGGAGTCTGTTTCGCTCATTTACCCTTTAGGTTCTTCCAAATCGGAATCAGCGATTCGGGTGATGGCGATCACCGATTCGCCGGCACCACTGATGTTCATCACTCGAACCCCTTGGGTGTTTCGGCCGTACTCAGACACTTCATTGGCCTGAACGCGAATCAAAACCCCTTGGTTGGTGGTCAACATTACCGAATCAGTATCGTGAACCTGTCCCGCATCCGCCACTCTGCCGTTGCGGCCAGTGACCTTCATGGCAATCAAGCCCAGGCCGCCTCGCGCCTGTGCGCGAAACTCTGATGCAGCGGTACGCTTGCCGAAGCCTTTTTCAGTAATGGTCAAAATAGAGGTGTTTTCTTCCACGATGAGCATGCTCACCACTTCGTCACCGGCACGAAGATTGATGCCTTTCACCCCGGCAGCCCCGCGGCCCATGGGCCGAACTTGAGACTCGGCAAAACGAATGGCCATGCCTTCTCTAGAGGAGATCAACATATCGCTCTTGCCGTCAGTGATGTCTATTTCGATCAGCTCGTCATCCTCGGCAATACCACAGGCGATCAAACCGCTGTTGCGAGGCGTGGCATAAGCACGCAAATCGGTTTTCTTCACGCGGCCCAGTCTTGAACAAGTGACCACGTATTGCTCACCTTCATTTTTGGGAAATTCGCGAACCGGTAAAACCGCACACACTTTTTCACCCTTTTCCACCTGGATAAGATTAATGATGGGACGACCCCGAGCCTGCGGGCCCGCCTCGGGCAATCGGTGTACTTTCACCCAGTAAACCTTGCCACGATCGGTGAAACAGAGCAGGTACGCATGGGTCGATGCCACAAACGCTTCGGTGATAAAATCTTCATCCTTGGCTCTGGCCGCGGATTTTCCACGCCCACCTCGGCGTTGAGATCGATAATTGCTCAGGGGTGACCGCTTGATATACCCCTGGTGCGACAGGGTGACCACCATGTCTTCTTCCACGATCATATCTTCAACTTCGATTTCATCGATGTCGCCCACTAATTGGGTCCGGCGAGGTGTGGCAAACAGGTCCCGAACCTCTTCGAGCTCTTTTTTGATCACAGACATGAGCACCAAGACATCAGACAAAATTTCTTTGAAGCCCTTAATGGCCAACAAGAGCTCTTCGCCTTCCGCAATTAGCTTGTCGCGCTCCAAACCAACCAGGCGCGCCAAGCGCATATCTAAAATCGCTTGCGCCTGCTTGGCATCGAGCTGGGCGTAACCTTGCTCTAGCCATTGTCCCACTTGGGTCGTAGGAGAGTCAGTGAACAAGCCTATTTGGGTGGCGCTCTCAAAACGCTCTGCACAAATTCGCTGCTTGGCCTCGTCGGTGTCTTTGGAGGATCGAATGATTTCGATAATGCGATCGATATCATCTAATGCTGTTACCAAACCTGCAACCAGGTGGAAACGATCCTGGGCTTCCTCTAATTCAAATCGCGTACGCCGCGTCACCACTTCTCGGCGAAAATCCAAGAAGGAGATCAAAATATCTTTCAGCCCCATAGTACGAGGTTGTCCATGGCTGATGGACAAAAAGCTGACCGGATAAGACGTTTGCAACAAGGTATGACGGTACAGCTGATTAAGAACAATGTCGCCAATGGCGTCCTTCTTCAAATCAATGGCAATACGCAAGCCGTCTCGGTCGGACTCATCGCGTAAATCAGCAATACCTTCGATTTTTTTGTCCCGCACTAACTCCGCAATGCGCTCCAACAGCCGCGCCTTGTTCACCTGGTAAGGCACTTCATCAACAACGATTTGTTGGCGACCCTTTTTGGTTTCCTCGATGCGACAGACCGCTCTCACCTTAATGGAGCCACGGCCTTTCGTGTAAGCCTTATAGACACCGCCCGAGCCACAAATTAAGCCCCCCGTTGGAAAATCTGGGCCGGGGACCAGCTCCAAAAGACGCTTCACATCTACCGGCTCGCCGCCTTCGTAGGTTTCTGCGATAATGGCCAAAAGTGCGTTCACCACCTCACCCAAGTTGTGCGGTGGGCACCGCGTGGCCATAGCCACTGCAATGCCTTCGGACCCATTCACCAATAAGTTGGGCACCCGGGACGGTAACACCGTAGGCTCCTGAGTGGTGCCATCAAAATTGTCGGAAAAATCTACGGTATTTTTTTCGATGTCGCGCAGGAGCATCTCGGCAATCTTGGTAAGCTTTGCCTCTGTGTAACGATAGGCCGCAGCAGGGTCACCGTCGATACTCCCAAAGTTCCCTTGGCCGTCCACCAATGGGGCTCGCATGTTCCATGGCTGTGCCAGACGCACCAAAGCATCGTACACCGCTGAGTCACCGTGAGGGTGATATTTTTTGAGCACTTCACCCACCACACCGGCACACTTGCTGTATTTTTTATTGGCCAACAAACCTTCTTTGTACATGGCGTACAGAATACGTCGGTGAACGGGCTTCAAACCATCGCGAACGTCGGGAAGGGCACGACCAATGATGACACTCATGGAATAGTCGCGAAAGGACCCACGCATTTCATCTACAATGCTCACGCGTGGGTGCATGGGCTCTGGAGGGCCGTCTTCACCGTTGTTGGGCACAGCTCCGTTGCCATCATTTCCTGTTTGTTCGGTCACATCCATGGGGTCTTTTCCTCGCTCAATTGGAACGCCAATTAAAAGAAAAAACCTTAGCGGATGCCCCAGATCCGGTCAAGCGGGCCCGCCACTGGAAAGTCTCTATAAAACAGCCGGTTGCGGGCGATCTGATTTTGAATTTAGGCCGTTTTTTTCGCCCATTGGCTTAAGCGTTGAACCGCCTCTTCCATGGTGGATTTTTGCTTACAAAAAGCGAACCGAAGCAGGTGTTTGGGTGTGCGTTCATCCTGAGGGTAAAATACGCTGGGGGGCACAGTGGCCACTTTGGCCTCCTGGGTGAGTTGATGGGCAAAGACGCGATCAGGACTCTTTGAATGCCGCGAAAAATCAGCCAATAAAAAGTAGGTGCCCTTAGGCATGAACACTTCAAAACCTGCCAGGGCCAATCCTTGAGCTAAAATATTTCGCCGTTCTAAATATTCGCTTTTGAGTTCGGCCAAATACGATTCTTGATAATTATTTAAAGCGTGCGCCATAGCCACCTGCAAAGGAGTGGCCGCACAAAAGGTCAGGAATTGGTGTGCGCGCAACCCGGCTTGCGCCAAATGAGGGGGACCATATCCCCAGCCGATTTTCCACCCTGTGAATGAAAATGTTTTCCCTGTCGACGACAATGTAAAGGTTCGTTCCCACATGTTTGGCAGAGAACAAAAAGGGATGTGCTGCGCCCCATCATAAGTCAGATGTTCATACACTTCATCGGATAACACGGTGAGGTCATACTTTTTCACCAGCTCAGAAATGTCTGTCATTTCTTCTTTGGTAAAAACTTTGCCCGTGGGGTTATGCGGGCTGTTCAACAATAGCAATTTTGTTTTGGGTGTGATCAATGACTCGAGGAGGTTTAGATCTAGTTCAAAATTCGGTGGCTGCAAAAAATAGGTTTTGACCTTGGCGCCCGCCAATGCGGCCACGGCTTGATACGAATCATAAAAAGGCGCAAACAAAATCACTTCATCGCCCGGGTTAAGATAGCCCAACAAAAAGGCCGCAATGCCTTCAGTGGCCCCTGAAAAGGTGCACACCTCTTCGTAAGGCGCCACGTCGATTTGGTAATTCGTCTTCACGTGGTTCGCCACCGCTTCCACCAGTGCGGGGTGCCCCATGCTGCGCGCGTATTGATTGTGGCCTTGCGACAAAGCTTTTTGGGCCGCCTCCATAATGCCTTGGGGCCCGTTAAAGTCTGGAAACCCCTGGGACAAATTAATGGCCTGGTGCTCCAGGGCCGCAGCCGTCATTTCAGAAAAAATGGTGGTCCCAAATGGGGCCAATGCACGATTACTCATGACATCAGCATAGGCAGGCTTCGTATCTTTGCTCAAGGCCCATGCCCTCTTTGAATGAGGGTATCGTCTCAGCCAAGAGTTCGTGACCCACTCAATTATCGCTTCACAAAAAAAGTGGGTAAGGGTATTTTGGAGGCAGGCATTGATTCTCTGAGAAAGATGAAAGAAAAAATGAAAAAAAAAGTTGCGATCATCGGTGGGGGAATTGCTGGGCTCACCTTCTCTCACTGCCTCTCACATGATGAATACGATGTGCACATCTTCGAAAAAAAGAACGAATTCGGAGAAATAGGTGCCGCCATCAGCGTCTTCCCCAATGCCCTTTGCGTCATGGACGAAATTGGGCTGCTGGATACGATATTAAACGCAGCCGGGAAATTCGAAAATGTGTTTTTAAAAACACATAAAGGGGGAGTGCTCAGCAAATCGAGCCCAAAGAGTGATTACCCCGTTATTTGCATTCACCGCGCTCATCTTCACGGCATATTGCTCAAGGGCACAAAGGCGCATTTGCATAACAACAAGGCTGTGACGGGTTTTACACATCTTGAAAACGGACAACTCGAAGTGACCTTTGAAAATGGCGAGTCCTCTGTTTTTGATGCAGTTATCGGGGCCGACGGAATTCATTCTGTTGTCCGAAAAGACATTATCAATGATGGTGCCCCCATCTACAGGGGTTATAGTATCTGGCGTGGCGTGGTAAAAACGACCTTCGATACTGGCTATGCAAGTGAGACCTTTGGAAAAGGGCAACGTGTGGGGATTGTCCCCATTAAAGACGGTACCTATGGCTGGTGGGCAACTTGCAATGAAAAATTCTTACAGGATGACCAACCGGAAGGAACCCAACAAAAGCTTCAACGTCTTTTTGGGGATTGGCATCACCCCATCCCAGACCTCATTGCTAACACGGAAGTTATCTTAAAAAACAGCTTGTCCGATCGCGTCCCCCATAAAGGTTGGACCAAAGGCAATATGGTTTTATTGGGTGACGCAGCTCATCCAACCACACCCAACTTGGGGCAAGGTGGTTGTATGGCCATTGAGGGCGCTTATCTGTTGGCCAAGTGTATCAATAAATATGGACTCTCCACGAAAGCGTATGGCATTTATGAAAAACACCAATTTCCGCGTTCAAAAAAAATCATCAATGAAAGTTTAAAGCTTGGCGCCATGGGTCAAATTTCAAATCCGATTTTGATTGCCTTGAGAAACTTTTTTTTCAAAATAATGCCTTCAAGTGTTGCCATGAAAATGATCGACCAATATTTTTCTTACCGAGTCACAAAAATCGAAATTTAGAGCCAAAACGAAAAAACCGATTCCTAAGAACCGGTTTAATCTAAAGTTGGCGGAGGGGGTGGGATTCGAACCCACGGTATCGTTGCCGATACGCCGGATTTCAAGTCCGGTGCCTTAGACCAACTCGACCACCCCTCCGCAGGGATTCTGGGTTTAACGAAAGAAAGCGGGGAAATCAAGCGCCTGAAGGTCAAAGAAGCGAATCCACTCGGTCATAATTGCTTTCTCGTATCCAAGATCAAAACAACCCGCCCACAGCCTAACGAACAGAGCCTTCACGACAAAAGCTTAGGGATCCGCAGCACCTTTACCATCATTGTTTTCTTTCTTCGGCGGTGCTGGCTTTTTCTTCTTTTTTTGATTGAACAGCATTTGCGCATCTTCATAGGATTCGCCGATGACTTTTTCCATGGCCTTGAGCGCCAAATCAACCTGAGCATCGAGCTTGGCTTGCTCCTCCCCTCGGTAGCGGCCCAGTACGTAATCTGCTTCGGCCCCTTTGAACTGGGGGCGACCAATGCCCATACGAATGCGGCCGTAGTTGTTTCCCAGCTTCGCGCTGATGTCGCGCAGACCGTTGTGGCCCCCATGCCCACCCCCTTTTTTGACGCGAACACTGCCCAAAGGAAGGTCCAAGTCGTCATGAACCACCAAAATATTTTCAGGTTTCACTTTGAAAAATGCGGCCGCTGCTTGAACACTCTTTCCTGATAGGTTCATGTAGGTCATGGGTTTGACCAGCAACACCGTTTCTCCCGCGATGCGAATTTTATCCGCCTCACCGTGGAAGTTGTTTTGAAACCCCATGGCGCCGAACTGGCGGGCGATGGCGTCCACCACCTCAAACCCAATGTTGTGGCGGGTTCCATCGTATTTTGGGCCAGGATTGCCCAGACCTGCAATGATCCACATGGTCTACCTCAAAAAAAACGCCATCCGGGCCTACAAGAGGTGGGATGGCGGTTTTGTGGGAACGCGTATTTCCGATTTAGCCTTGAGCAGGTGCTGCAGCGGCTTCGCCCTCTTCTTCCTCAGCGGCTTGCTTACCACGAGGTGCTTTGATGGTGATGACCGACAAGGCTGGATCGTCTTGAAGTGTCAGACCATTGGGCAGTGCAATGTTTGCGGTTCGGGTGGAGCCAAAAGGCAAATCAGTGATGTCCACGTCGATCTGCGCAGGAATAACTGTTGGCAAACAGGACACGGTCACGAAACGACGAACTTGCTCTAACTTACCACCGGCCACAACGGACTTGGCACGACCTTGCAAAGCCACCGGAACTTCGACGATCACTTCTTGAGAGGGATCTACTTGAACAAAATCCACGTGAACCAAATCGCGACGAACAGGGTGCTTTTGAATGTCGCGCACCATCACGTGTCGGGTGGAATCCCCTTCTACTGCAAGCTCGATCAATACGTTGCGGCGCAACGGACGGCGTAAAATATGGGTCAACTCACGGGGAGAAACTTCAACGCCGAGGGTCTCTTGCCCTTTGCTATAAACCACTGCGGGCAAACGGCCAGCTTTTCGAGATTTACGGGCAGCGCCCTTTCCGGTCAGGGTGCGCACAACGGCGTCTAATTTGTTTTCGCTCATTATATTTTCCTTTCCCCTCGATAACGCCGATCATTGGCCTCGCAGGGATTTGGGGTGAAAGTCGGGATCCCGACCTTACCTGTTGTGATGGGTTGAACCCTAAAGGTCAACCGGGTTCTTAATAGAACAAAGTGGAAATACTGTCACCGCTGTGAACCCGTTTGATGGCTTCGCCCACCAGTGGCGCACAGGATAAGACCTTGAATTTATTGCTTACTTCTGTTTCCCCGGCCAGTGGGATGGAGTCGGTCACCACAATTTCTTTGATTTCCGAGTTGATCAATCGCTCCACCGCCGGACCAGAAAAGACCGCATGGGACGCATAAGCCCAGATGCCCACCGCACCTTGTTGCTTCAATGCGCCTGCGGCCTGGGTCAGCGTTCCTGCTGTATCGATCATGTCATCGAGAATAATGGCCCTTTTACCATCCACATCCCCGATGATGTTCATCACTTCGGCCACGTTAGGCCCGGTACGTCGTTTATCGATGATCGCCAAACCCGCATGCAGCCTTTTGGCATATGCACGGGCTGTCTCCACCCCGCCTGCATCGGGAGAAACCACCACCAAATCCTCAGCATCGGCGGCGGTAGGGCAGAAGTTATCCTTGATATGATTCAAAAACAAAGGTCGCGCATATAGATGATCAAAAGGCACATTGAAAAAGCCCTGAATCTGTCCCGCATGCATGTCCATGGAGATCACCCGGGTGGCGCCTGCCGCCTCAAGCAAATCGGCCACCAGCTTCGCAGTAATGGGGGCACGAGGCGCTACTTTTCGATCTTGCCTGCCGTAGCCGTAATACGGAATCACCGCGGTGATCTCGCCTGCAGAGGCACGCTTCAACGCATCGATCACCACCAACAGTTCCATCAAGTGATCATTCGCCGGCGGACAAGTGGACTGCAAAACAAAGCAATGAAGACCACGAACGCTTTCGTCGATGTCCACCATCACTTCGCCATCGGAGAACCGTCCGATTTGCGCGCGCCCCAAGGGCAACTCCAAATGAGCAGACACTTGCTCAGCCAAACTGGGATTGGAACTCCCTGCGAAAACTTTAATGTCTGAGGTCGGCATGGCTTAACTCCCTTGGGTGCTCGAGGCGCTCCGACGCCGGTGCGGTACAAAAAAACCACCCAGCAAAATGTGCCGGGCGGCCCTACCAATGGTTGGGGCGGCAGGATTCGAACCTGCGAATGACGGTACCAAAAACCGTTGGCTTGCCGCTTGCCGACGCCCCAGTAAGCGGATTTACATCCTTTGAAATGCAGCTCCTTCCTAATGAGTATCACCTCATTCTGTCAACCCCCACTCCACATGTTTTAGCCCTCCAAATACAGGGCTCCTTCCAGCACAGGGTCTTTTTGCCCTCATGAGGAGTATTTACCAACATTTTTTATCTTTATTTTTGAGATACTTAGAGTCCATATGTGGGAAATCGCAAACGGTGAGGCTTTTTTACCAACAAATGGGCGGTTTTTTCCGGAGCCAGAAAATCCATATCGGCTTTTTTTTTGAGGGGTTAGCCTTCTTTCGGCACTTGGCAAAATAAATGCACAGCCTTTAGGGAAAGTTCTTCCCCGAGAGCTTTTAATGTCCGCTGGGACCTCCCCCTTTCAACCCGGCGGTTTTACCCTGAAAACCTATCCCCCAGGTTTTCAGGGTTTTTTTTTTCGCATTTGCTTGTTTCTCATGAGGACCTTCGATTAAAACATTTACGAAATCAGACATCGCAATACGCAATTGCACAGGAGAATAACATGACTAACTTTCTGGAGCGACTCGACAAAATCATCAGCGAGCGCCACTTGCTCAACCACCCTTTTTATCAGGCTTGGAATGAAGGCAAACTCAGCCAAGAAGCGTTGCTGGAGTACAGCAAAGAATACTATCGCCAAGTCCACGCTTTTCCAACTTACGTAAGTGCCACACACGCTGCTTGTGACGACATCAAAATTCGTCAAATGCTCTTAGAAAACCTCATCGAAGAAGAGCAAGGCGAAGACAACCATCCCGAATTATGGTTGCGATTTGCAGAGCGCATGGGCGCCACAAAAGAAGAAGTACGCAGCCACAAAGCCTTGCCAAAAACACTGCAAAGCGTTCGCATCCTCAAGCAGTTGGCGCAAAGTGAAAATGCTGAAGTGGGCATGGCCGCACTTTACGCTTACGAAAGCCAAATCCCAGAGGTTTCTACCACCAAAATTGACGGCTTGAAAAAGTTCTACGATGTGAGCGATGAACGCAGCCTTTCATTCTTCACCGAACACGAAACCGCAGATGTGCTTCACAGCGAAGCCACCCGTTCTGCGTTGACCGATCTGTGCAGCACGCCAGAAAAAGAAGAGCGCGCACTGCAAGCTGCAGAAGAAGCTGCCGATGCATTGAATCTTTTGCTCGATGGGGTCGTCGAAGCACATTGCACAGACATGGCCGCTTAAACACCCGAAACAAAGTGTTTTCAAATCACCCCGGACCTGTGTGCCGGGGTTTTTTTTGCCTTAGAGGGGTTTGCATCCCCGCCATCAGGGGATAAAGCGGCTTAAGACATTTAAAGGAGTCTTTTATGCGTATGGGTTTATTATTGTTTTTGATGTTTACGGTTTTTACAGCCACTGACACTCTGGCCGATCAAGGTGGTCCCACTTCCCAGCCAGCAGATGGCATCATTCGCAGAGGCTTACCATTGTCTAAAAAAGCACCTCTTTCGGTGGCAAAAGTAATTGCCGAAGCCAAAAAGCATGCGGGCAACTACGTTAAAGTCACCGGGGCAGTCAAAAGCGTCTGCAAGAAAAAAGGTTGCTGGTTTGTGATCAAAGACCCCAAATCCAACGAGGAAATTCGCATCACATCTTTGGGGTATAAGTTTTTCGTCCCCAAAGACTGTGAAGGTCAAACCGCCACGGTTGAAGGCCAATTCGAGGTCAAGACCATGAGCGTTGCAGAGGGACAGCACCTTGAAGATGATCGGGTTGAGGGCACCGGCAAAAAAGCCAAAAAGGTAACCAAAACCTCGCAAGAATACCGCCTGGCCTCTGTGGGTGTGGAACTCAAAAAATAAGCAGCTAGTTCACCGAAGGATCATTCGGCGGCGGTCCAACGGGCATTTCAATGGGGCCAAACCGGGCCTCATAACGGCGGACATTGTCCTGCAGGGCCATTAAAAACCGTTTGGCGTGCCGAGGACTGGAAATAATTCGAGATCGCACTTTGGCACGCTCATCCATGGGCTGAACGAAAATGAAATCCATCACAAATTCGGTGTCGGTATGATTCACCACGCCGAAATTGGAATACGTGCCCTGAGCAATGGCCTCATCCACTTCGATTTTGACTTTTTTGCGCTTGGGTTGAGAGTTGGTATTTTCGTCGTCGTGCATGCAAGGATCCTTCCGCCCATATTGAAAGTTGGTTGGCTGAGCGCTATGCTCTAAAGCCTAACCCTCGTCTTGGTGGGTGGCAACACCCTCAGGAGCTACTTTTGTCCCAATTCTTCTTTTTTAATTGCGTCCCACTGAGACTGCCATGAGCCCCCAGTTCTCATTTCCTGAAGATCTCAAAGCCCCTTTTAATTTCGGCGGCACTCAAGGCAGGGCGCTGCTCATTCATGGGTTCACGGGCATCCCCAATGAAGTGCGGCCCGTGGCAGACGTCTTCGGGGAATTGGGTTTCGCCGTTTCCGCACCGTTGCTGCCTGGTCACGGAAAAGACGGTGCAGCCATTAACAACACCGACCATCGGCAATGGGCCAACGCCGTGCGCACGGCCCTAGACACCTTGCCCGCTCAGCAACCTACTGTCATCGCAGGTGTTTCCATGGGCGCCCTCCTGGCGACTTGTCTGGCTGCAGCCCAGCCGGTGGACGCCCTGATCCTCATCGCCCCGGCCTTTGAATTATTTCCGGATGGAAAAGTGGGCGTTGCCCTTTCAAAAATGGGGGCGCACCACTTAATCCCTGTTTTAGAAAAATCGGAAAAAGGTGGGGATATGGTTGATGGCTCTGCGCAACAACACAATCCCAACACGTCGGAAATTCCCGTCCGGGCCCTCCAAGAGCTCGACCACTTACGCCACTTGGCCATTGAAGCCCTCTCAAACATTCGCGTGCCAGTCTTTATTGCCCACGGGGAAAAAGACCGCACCATTCCCGCACGCATTTCAGTGGAAGTGAGCGAGCGACTCGTAAAGGCACCGGAGGTCACCTATCACCGGTTTCCTGCGTCTGGTCATGTGTTGCCTCTCGATTTAGAACAACAAAGTTTTAAGCAAGCCCTTCGGTTGTTCGTAAAAGAAGCGATACGAACCCCATGAGTGGCCCCATCAAACAAACCCCTCGATTTATTGCCGCCAAGGCGCTCGATGAAGTCATCCACAATGGCGGGTTTTCGGGTGCGGTTTTAGACCAACAATTGTCGGGACACGCACTGTCCCCTGAAGACAAAGGTTTTGCCACTGAGCTTTTTTACGGGTCGCTGCGATGGAAAACAGCGCTCGAAGAAAGTCTTCACAAAGCATGCACCAAACCCAACTCTAAAATTCATAAAAAAATTTTTTCCCATCTCCTTTTGGCCGCCTATCAATTGCACCACCTTCAAGAACGCATTCCCCCTTACGCCGCCATCAACGAAGCATTGCGCTGCGTTAAAAAAGTAAAAGCCCCCTTGGCGGGCTTTGCCAATGCGATCTTACGAAACCTCCCGCAACCCACCCATCTCCATCTTGCCCACGATGCGCATCTCGATCAGTTCGCAAAATCATATTCTTTTTCTCCCACCATCCTCGCCACCACCCTGGCTGGCACCCCACAAAGCCAATGGGCACAAGCCTGCGAAGCGCTCAACCAGCGACCGAGCCTCACCGTTCGCGCTCAGGGCACGCTCGAGGACATCAAAGTATGGGTGGCGCAACTTGAGCAAAAAAAAGTCCGAGTCGAACCGCACCCTTGGTGTCCCCAAGCCTTTGTTTTGTACCGAACCGGTAACATTCAAAATTTACCGGGCTTTGCCGAGGGGAGGTTTTGGGTTCAAGACGCAGCGAGCCAATTGTGTGCCTTGCTTTGCTCGGTAGAGCCGGGCGCGACCGTTTATGATTTGTGCGCTGCCCCCGGCGGAAAGAGTCTCATCCTCCAAAGCCAGTTGGGTAAAAAAGATCGCGTCACCAGCGTTGAAATTTCACCGGCCAAAGAAAAACGGATGCGTGAAAATGCTGAACGCATGAAACTCCCCTTTCAGCCCCGCATTGCCGACGCCCTGGACTTTGCCGCAGATCCCCAGTTTCACGAAAAAGCCCATGTGGTTTTATTGGACGCACCTTGCTCCGCAACAGGAACCTTTCGACGACACCCCGAAATAAAGTGGCAAAAATCCACCCAAAATGCAGACGAAGCAAAGCCCCTGCAAAGCCGGCTTTTGACCGCAGCCGCTCGATTGGTCCGGCCCGGCGGGCAGCTCGTTTACTCGGTGTGCTCCCTTTTCGTCCAAGAAGGCCCTGAGGTCATCCATCAATTTCTAACGCAAAACCCCGACTTCAATATCCAAAACGCCCATCAAAACGCCCCCTATCTCCCTGATAATGCGGTCACATCTGAAGGCCTTGTCTCTTTACGGCCGCATTTGCATGATTCGGACGGATTCTTTATGGCTGTCTTGAAAAAGCAGTAGCCCGGTCTTAGATTGGGCCAGGAGGATTTCTATGACCCTTATCGCACCATCCATTCTCTCCGCCGATTTCGCCCGACTGGGTGAAGAAATTCAAGCCATCGCAAAAGCCGGCGCGGACTGGGTACACGTGGATGTCATGGATGGCCAGTTCGTTCCCAATCTCACCATTGGTCCTCCTGTGGTTCAGGCGATCAAACCGGTGACCACACTTCCGCTCGATGTGCATTTGATGATCGTTCAACCCGAAAATTGGATTGAAGCTTTTGCCAAAGCCGGTGCATCGGTAATTACCGTCCACCAAGAAGCCTGTACCCACCTACAGCGCACCTTACAGCTCATTCGAAGCTTCGGTGTGAAAGCCGGGGTCAGCCTGAATCCAGCCACCTCCGAAGAAACCCTGCGCTACGTTCTCGATGATCTCGACTTGGTTTTGGTCATGAGTGTGAATCCTGGTTTTGGTGGTCAAAGCTTTTTAAGATCGCAACTGACAAAAATCGCTCGGGTAAGAGAAATGCTCAATGGAGCAGGCAACACGCAATGTCACGTTCAAGTGGACGGTGGCGTGAATCCCAACAACGCGCCGGAGTGCGTGGCGGCGGGCGCAGATGTTTTGGTGGCTGGCTCTGCGGTGTTTAAAGGCGACTACGCTCAGAACATCCACAACCTTAAACAAAACCAAACGGCCTAAGGGTTTACCGCATGCGCTCCTCCTTCCTCGGATTTTCTTTTTGCTTGCTCTTCGCGCTGCCCTTGCAAGCCTTCTTTCCCCAGCCCGTAACGGGCGATAAAGGAATGGTGGTGTCCGGTAACCCGCTGGCCACCAAGGCAGGATTGAGCATTTTGAAAGCAGGTGGCAACGCAGTTGATGCAGCCATTGCCACGACCTTTGCCATTTCGGTGGTGGAGCCTTTTTCTGCGGGGATTGGCGGCGGTGGTTTTGCGCTCTTTTATAAAGAGAATGAAAACACCCTTCGTGCCTTGGACTTTCGAGAACGCGCGCCTGTAACCGCCTCGAAAGACATGTACATCAAAGAAGGCCGGCCAGATCCCCTCGCCAGCCGTGATGGATACAACAGCATCGCTGTGCCAGGCACGGTTTACGGTTTGTGGCGATTGCACCAGGAAAACGGAAAGCTGCCCTGGCGCAAACTTCTGGGCCCTGCCATTTTGTTGGCAGAACGGGGCTTTCGGGTGGGGTGGCGCTACGAAGCCATGTCGATTTGGCGTTTAGACTTATTGAACAAAAACCCAGAGGCAAAACGTATTTTTACCGACAATGGAAAACCAAAAAAACCAGGCTCAGTCTTGGTCCAACAAGATTTGGCCAACACGCTCAAGCGAATCGCACAAGACCCCATGGATTTCTATCGTGGGCAAATTGCCCAATTTATCGCACAAGACATTAGCAATGGTGGCGGGCTGGTCACCATTAACGACCTCAAAAAATACCGCAGCATCTGGCGTAAACCCGTTTGTGGCGATTTTTTGAAACACCGAGTTTGTTCCATGCCGCCCCCCTCGTCTGGCGGGGTTCATCTCATTCAGATTTTAAACCTTTTGGACGGTGAAAAAATGAAAGCACAAGGCTGGCATGATCCTGATGCGCTTCATCATTTGATTGAAAGCATGCGCATTGCTTACGCCGACCGGGCCACCCATCTGGGAGACCCCGATTTTCACCCGGTGCCCATTCGCAGCCTCACTTCAGATGCCTACGCACAAAAACGACTGGCAGAAATCGACCCGAAAAAAGCCAAAGCCTCCAACGAGGTGAGCGCGCTTTCCGGTGAAGCCATGAAGGCTTTTGCACAACGCGCAGAAAGTCCCGACACCTCTCACCTCACGGTGGTGGATGAAAACCGTCTCGTCATCAGCATTACCTTTACCATCAACTACCCCTTTGGCTCGGGGATTGTCGCCAAAGGAACAGGTGTTTTACTGAACGACGAAATGGACGACTTTGCCATCGCCCCTGGGGTTCCCAATGCATACGGACTCGTCGGTGGCAAGGCAAACTCCGTTCAACCTCTCAAAACACCGCTTTCGAGTATGACGCCTTTTGTGGTCACCCAAGACGAGAAGTTAACCATGGCCGGCGGCTCCCCCGGTGGCAGCACCATCATCACCACTTCTTTACAATTGATTTTGAATGCGTTGGTCTACGACATGAACGCAGCCCAAGCCATCCACGCACCCAAGATACATCACCAATGGCTCCCCGATCATACCGACGTAGAACCCTTCGGCTTAGATGCGGCCACCAAGAGAGATTTAGAAAAACGAGGCCACACCTTCAAAAACCGAGACCCCTGGGGAAATGCGAACCTCATCATTCAAAGAAAAGACGGTCAACTCGAAGGCTGTGCCGATCCTCGCGCAGAGGGCGAGGCCATGGGCTTTTAAAGCCTCGATCGTCGCGATCGGCACAACACAAACAAATAAAGAAGGGTGAGGGGTGCACTGGCTGCGTTCGAAGAACGACAGTCACACCCTGGTGTTTTCGGCTCTGTCTGCGACGCCGAAAATATCCAGTCCTGCTCAGTTATTTGAAGCCAGCCCATGGGACCACTGGCATTTATTTGGGCCGAAACTTTTAAACCCTCGTGTCGGCTTTCAAATACGTCCGCTTGGGCGACCAAGAGCACTTCGCCGGCCCCTAGTTCATTGATCTGTAACTCCAAAGTGGACTGCGTTGTTTCCTGCACCAATTGTCCATCTTGAAAGGCTGCCAACCATGTGATCCCTGCTCCGTGCTCAGCCGTCACCAGCAAAGACGCGCCCTTCGGTGCGTACGTCACCGTTGGCCGTTGCGCAAAAGGTGCGGCCAAACCATCGCCCCAATACGCGTTTTGCCAAAACAAATATGGCTGGTTGTAGAACCAACTCTCCGCCGCCGTATAGCCGGCATCGTAAAGGAAATAGGCGCCCATGTTTGGAAAAGAGTTATTGAGTGGCTCGTCCACCGTGCCATGAACCTGAGAAGCGCCAAGAGCAATGAAATGGCCAATGGCCGTCTGGATTTCATTTTCCGGGCAACCCTCATCCGAACACTGCCAATTGGCGGGAACTGCACCATAAGACGTGACATTATCGACCATCGCAGCCGGATGAAAATTTAATTGGGGCAACACATCGTGGAGCAACTCCGCCCCCGTAAAAAAGCCCACCAGGTTGTCGGGCAATAAAGCCCCATCGTGGGTGCTGATGAATTCACTCGCTCTGCCCTTGGCAGTTAATACGTCTGCTAAAAAATTGGCCTCGGGATCGCGTACCTGCCGGGCTTCGGACACACCACGCATGGCAACCCATTTCGCACTCACAGGTTCCGCGGTTTCACCAGCAAGTGCGTTTTCTAACAACGACAAGCTGTCAACATGCCGCATGCCTTCCAAATGAAAAGCCACAGACATTTGGCCCGAAAATGATTCGGTGTTTGCAACAAAATCCGCGTTGCCCGGCAACAACAAACTGCGCACTAAGGTAGAGGTGGCATTGTAGTTTTCATCACCCAAGGAACGCCAAGCAAAGTCGGGAACCGGGTTTTCGGTCCCCACAAAAAGCGGATTTCGCACAGTGGGCAGTTGGACGTTGTCTTCCATAAGATGGGCCGAAGGCATAAAACGCTCGCCTTCGTGGCTCAGAAAAAATGTTTGTAACAGCGACACCAAACTGACGCGGTGGGTTTCATTGGCCAAGACCACACGGTGCGGCAGATGGGAGCTCAAGGCAAAGGCCCAAACATCTTGGGGCGAAAGACCTTCTAAGCAACCCTCTAAAGATGGCACCCAATTTTCCATAAACGCTGCCATGGATATGGTTTTATTTTCCAAATCCCCAAGGATGATCGGGCAAAAATGAGCGGTTGGAATTTGTCGAAGGGTGGCGTAACGGTTCGCCACCTCAATGCTTTGGGGATGCTCCGCATCGTACACCAAAAGCACCTGATGGGGCCCCAAGCCCGCTTGGCCCGGTGTTGCAATGGCCCAAGCCCAAAAGAGCACCGCCAACTTTGTCAGACGTGACGGTCTTCTAGTCTTCAAATGCACGCTTCACAATGTCAGCAAAAACCCAAACATCTTCGTAAGAGTTGTACAGTGGTACCGGTGCCACCCGAATCACATCGGGGGAACGGAAATCAGTGATCAACCCTTCGGCGGACATGCGCTCATTCACGTGCTTGGCGTTTTCTTTAAATTTCAAAGACAATTGACAACCACGTCGCTCAGGATCTTTGGGCGTGATAATTTCAAAAGGTGCATTCTCAATTTGTGACAACAAGTGCTCCAGATAAGCCGTGAGCTTGATGGATTTGTCTCTGAGGTTTTCCCGGCCCGCCTCATTCCAAACTTTGAGTGCTTCGTAATGCACCGCCATGGCCAAAACCGGCGCGTTTGAAAGTTGCCAACCCGGCGCACCATCTTGTAACTCAAAATGCTCCATCTTGAATCGGCTTTGCGGGTCTGTGCCCCACCAGCCTTCAAACCTTGGCATGTCGGGTTTGTTGCGGTGGTTATCATGAACAAAAGCACCTGCCACACTGCCCGGACCGGAATTGAGATACTTGTAGGAGCACCAGCAAGCAAAATCTACCTGCCAGTCATGCAGCTCCAAAAGTACATTACCCGCCGCGTGGGCCAAGTCGAACCCAGCCATGGCGCCTGCCCGATGGGCGGCCTGCGTAATACGTTCGAGATCGTAAAATTGACCCGTATAATAATTGACACCCCCGAGCATCACCGTGGCCACCGAATCACCCTCTTCTTCTAAATACTTTTCAATGTCTTCGGTGCGAAGCGTATGCTCGCCTTCTCTTGGCTTTAAGATCACCACCGCTTTGTCAGGATCGAGCCCATGACAACGGGCCTGGGAAGCCACAGCATAGCGATCAGATGGGAAAGCATTCTCCTCGATGACAATTTTATAGCGCTCTGGTGTGGGGCGATAAAAAGAAACCAGCAAGAGGTGTAAGTTCACTGTTAGCCCATTCATGGCCACCACTTCATGCGGGTGCTTGGCCCCCACCACCGGCATTAGCAGTTCAGCAAACCGTTCGTGATAACCATACCAAGGATTGCGCCCATCAAAATGGCCTTCAACCCCGTACTTTGCCCAATCTTCCAATTCGACCCAAAGCGCGTCTTTGGCTTTTTGAGGTTGTAACCCTAAAGAGTTGCCGCAGAAATAGCGGTAAGGCGTGCCATCTTTTTGCGTTGGGAAAATAAAACGCTTTCGAAACGACTGCAGCGGGTCTGTATCGTCGAGAGTTTCAGCGTAAGAGCGGGTGTTGGCAAATTCAACCATGGGTTTATCCGTCGTTTTCTACCAATTGGGCTTCGTAAAGCATGGGCCAAGAAGGCACGGCATCACTTTTCACCGGTGGTAATTGCAGGTTCAATAAATAAATTCCTTCTGACAACTCTTTGGGAATGTTGCACAGCTCTGTAATGGTGCGTGCTTTGGCTTCGCCTGTGGGCTCATCGGTTTTATTTTCGAGTTCCCAAAAAATGCGATGGGCACACACCCCTCCCCCATCATCTTCGCGATCCACACTGGGGATATCGGTGAGCAAATGAGAGGCGCCCATGGCTCGAATCCAACCCATGGCCTGATCAGTGAAGTAGGGCGGATTTCGACCACTAAATAACGCAGCCTCATCCCTAAAAAAGTCTTTGCAAGCGCGAATGACAAAAGCAGGAGGAGACAAGTCAAAGGTGTTGCTTTTTTGCCAAGCATTTTCCAACGCCCGCGCAGTGATCACCCAATCCTCTCCGTCGTGTTGTCCAGAATAAGTCTCTTTCACGTCTTTCAGCCGCACTGGCGCTACATCCAAAAGCATGGTGAGCATCAAAGGTGCTGGCAAAGCATTGGTCACTGGGATTCGTGCGTCGGTAATGTGACCAACGCCTTCGGTGTGTGTTCCGTTTCCATGGGGGGCAATGTGAAGGACCTCGCAATTCACCGAACCACCCCGGCGCGTGTCCCCGACAAACTCACCCGCTTCGACGGGGGTGGAAGTGGCCGCGGACAAATAAAATGCAGACACCGTCGGTTCTTCGTTGGGAACAATTTGGTGCGCCAACGAGATGGGCTTACTCGTATCTGCCATGATCCAATTGTTTTCAAATTGAAAACGCACCCACATTACATTCACCTACAAATAATGCTTTTCGTCCAAGCCTAAGAAGGCCAGAGCTGATTTATAATTGAGCCAGGAACGTTGATCTTGCGTGAGATGGCTCATTTTTTCAATCAATGCGCCTGGTCGGTGCTCTCCCAACGGAAATGGGTAATCCGTCCCCAGCGCAATACGTTGCACACCCACTTTTTTGATCAACAACTTAAGGGCATCCTCATCGTGAACCAAAGAATCAATATAGATTTTTTTCAACCATGAAGAGGGCAGGCTTTGACTGTCGGTTTGACACAAGTCCGGACGAACATTAAATCCGTGATCGATCCGACCAATGGTGGCCGGAAAGGAGCCGCCACCGTGTGCGAAGCAGATTTTGAGGTCTGGGTATTTATCTAACACCCCACCCATGGTGAGAGAGCAGTAGGCCAAAGCAGTCTCCGCCATCATGCCCACCAACCACGGGGTCCAATACTTGCTCATGCGGTCCCGAGCCATCATGTCCCAAGGATGAATAAAGATGGAAGCCCCTAGGTCTTGAGCCGTGGCCCAAAACTCATCGAGCGCTGGATCGTCTAAATTGCGTCCATTCACGTTCGATCCGATCTCAATACCAGGCATGCCTAGTTTTTTGACCGCACGTTCCATTTCAAAACAGGCCAGTTGCGTCTCCTGCAGCGGCACTGTGCCCAAGGCAATGAACCGCGTGGGGTGCTCCGACACAACTTGTGCCAAATGATCGTTAATGTATTTGGAGGTCTCGCTGGCGTGTTCGGGTTTCGCCCAGTAATTGAACAACACGGGAATGGTGGACAACACCTGCACACTTACCCCATCTTTGTTGCATTCTTCGAGCCGCTTTTCCACATCCCAACAATTGGATTCAATCACCCGAAAGCGTTCGGGCCCCTTCATCATACAGGCGGTACAAGTTGTGGGATCATGATCCAAATGGATGAAATCGCCATACCCAAATTTTTTAGCATAGTTGGGAATGTCTGGAGGTATAATATGGGTGTGTAAATCAATCTTCATGGTTCAACTCATTTAGTGAAAAAGCTCGCATCACCGAGTCCTTGAACTCGGACCCTCACTCTCTGGTTATCGCTCAGTGCTACGGCTGCGGTGGCACCGCCGGCCAACACAATTTGGCCGGCCTTCAAACCGCGATCACGCGTGGCCAACATGTTCACCAATGCCGCCAAAGATTTCAATGGGTGCTCAAAGATGGCTGCCGACGAACCGATTTGTGCCGGCTCTCCGTCCACTTCTAAAACCATTCCTAAATTACCCAGTGGCACGCTGTCCACTGGATGCAACTCGGTGCCCAAGACAAAACGGGTTGACGAAGCGTTATCGGCAACCACATCATTTAGGGTAAACTTAAAATTTTCGTACCTGGAATCGATCACTTCTAAGGCCGCACAAACCCCTTTAACCGCTAAGGCCACTTGCGCAGACGTGGTGGGCCCCTTGATGTCTTCGGCCATGATAAATGCAACTTCGGGCTCTACACGGGGGTGCCCATAAACAGATAAATCTAAAGTGCCCCCGTCATCCAAAAGCATATCGGAAGTTAGATGCCCATAGATGGGTGAGTCCACCCCCATTTGCTCCATCTTTGCTAAGGAAGTGAGGCCCATTTTCATGCCCACCAAAGGTGCACCCTCATCGATGCGTTTTTGAATTAACGCTTCTTGAATGTCGTAAGCTTCCACCATCGAAAAAGAGGTTTCAGCTGTCAGCATGGGGACCTGATGTCCGCTGCGAGCGGCGGCGTGCAATTGTGACGCAAAGCTGTTTTTTTGTTCTGTGCTTAAGCTCATCGGTTTGTTCCTTTTTGAAGATCTAAGGCCACATCGACAATCATGTCTTCTTGGCCCCCCACCATTTTGCGGCGTCCTAATTCCATTAAAATATCCCGGGAGTCCACCCCAAATTGTCGAGACGCTTTTTCGGTATGCAGTAAAAATGAAGAATACACACCGGCAAAACCAAGCATCAATGCATTGCCATCGGTTTGCACGGGTCTTTGCTGCAAAGGCCTGACCAACGTGTCTGCGCAATCCATGAGCGGATACAAGCCAACGCCGGTTTCAATACCCATGCGATCACAAACCGCAATCAAGACTTCTAACGGGCAATTGCCCGCACCCGCGCCCATGCCGGCCACCGAACCGTCAACGCGATCGGCGCCATTTTCAATGGCTAAAATGGTATTAGCCACACCCAGCCCGAGGTTGTTGTGGTTGTGAAAACCCACTTCGACGCCCAAGTTGTCTTTGAAGGCTCGAATGCGTTCGGCAGTCTCATCCATCAACAAAGCCCCCGCAGAATCCACCACGTACACACAGTGAGCGCCGTAGCTTTCCATGAGCTTGGCCTGTTCCACCAATTGGCTGGTGGAAGTTTGGTGGGCCATCATTAAAAAGCCCACCACATCGAATCCCATTTGGCGCGCGGTTTCGATGTGTTGTTTTGAAATATCCGCTTCGGTGCAATGGGTGGCAATGCGAATGGTATGGACCCCGCAATCTTTGGCCATCTTCATATCTTCAACCGTGCCAATGCCGGGTAATAAAAGCGCGGCCAACTTGGCGTGATCAAGGACCTCTCTCACGGCTAACAAATAGTCTGATTCTTTGTGGCGTGAAAAACCATAATTGAACGAGTTACCATTAAGACCATCCCCATGGCTGACTTCGATCAAATCCACTTTTGCCTCTTCAAGCTTTTCCGCGATGGTGACCATATGTTCGATGGTGTACTGGTGCCCCAAAGCATGCATGCCATCACGGAGTGTGGCGTCTTGAATAATGACCTTCTTTTTACTCATCTCAAACACCTGCCTTTAGTTGGTGTTGTGCCTTCAGCTCACCCATTTGCAACGCCGCTGAGGTCATGATGTCGAGGTTGCCCGCATATTTTGGCAAATAGTGCCCTGCGCCTTCGACCTCTAAAAAGACAGAAACCTTTAAGCCTTTTTGCGTGCCATGATCGGGGTGACTCAAACCGTTTTCTTCAAAACTTTCGAAAACGGGTTCCTGAACCAAACGGTATCCGGGTACATATTCTGAAACACGCATTACTGCATCCTTGACCGCGGCCGTAAGGGCCTCTTGCTCCATAGAATCGCACAACATGTGCACCGTATCGCGCATGATCAAGGGTGGTTCCGCCGGATTGAGTACGATGATGGCCTTGCCATGGGTGGCCCCGCCCACCACTTCGAGCCCTTTGGCGGTGGTTTCAGTGAACTCGTCGATATTCGCCCGGGTTCCCGGCCCGGCACTTTTGGATGAGATCGATGCGACGATCTCTGCCAAGTGAACCTTGGTGTGCTGGCTGATGGCCCACACGATAGGAATGGTGGCTTGGCCCCCACAAGTCACCATGTTGACGTTTTCGGCCTGTAAATGTGTCTCTAGGTTGGCAATGGGGACCGCATAAGGACCGATGGCTGCCGGGGTCATATCGATCAAATGACGACTTTCCCCTTCCAGCATTTTGGCATGGGCCACGTGAGCTTTCGCTGAGGTTGCATCGAAAATGATACGAATATTTTCATAGCAGGGCGCCGACATCAGCCCCTCTAAACCTTCGTGGGTGGTGAACACGCCCATGCGCGACGCCCGGGCCAAACCGTCAGAATTTGGATCAATGCCCACCATGGCCAAGAGCTCGAGGTGCTGGCTTTGCTTGAGTATTTTCACCATCAAATCGGTTCCAATATTTCCAGAACCAATGATGGCACATCCCATTTTTTTGGTGGTCATCTTGCCCACTCCTCTTCGTCAAAACGACAGGACACGCTGCCCAGGCCCGAAATGAGAACCTCTATGTGATCGCCTTGAGCCACCGGTACCACAGGGCCCAACGCCCCCGACAGAATTACTTCGCCCGCCTTAATGCGGACACCCATCTTGCCCAATGTGTTGGCCAGCCATACCACCGCATGAATGGGATCGCCCAAACACGCCAAACCTGCACCAGTGCTTTTCACCCGGCCATTTTGCAAGAGCGACAGACCACACAAATCTAAATCTACTTTGCTCAAGGCCCGTGGCTGATTGCCCAAAACAAAAAAGCCGCTGGAAGCATTGTCAGCGATGGTGTCTTCATATTTGATCTTCCAATCGGTAATGCGCGAATCGATTATTTCAATGGCCGGCAGCAGATAGTCGGTGGCTGAAATCACATCCAATGGCGTCACGCCGGGTCCTTCAAGGTCTTTCTTGAGAACAAAAGCGATTTCGCCCTCCACGCGCGGTTGGAGCATTAACTGGATGGGGGCCACCTCCCCGTGGGTCACCATCATGTCATCGAGTAAAAATCCGAAATCAGGTTCGCTCACATTGAGCCAATTTTGTACCGCTTTACTGGTAATGCCTATTTTTCGTCCCACCAAACGGGCGGGGCGACCATGAAGCCCCTGACGGAACCGTTGGCGCATATTGTGAATTTGAATGTCGTACGCTTCACTCACCGACAGATCTTCTTTGTGCTGTGTCAGGGGCTCGCAAGGCACTTTTGACTGTTGTGCACTCCAGAGCATCTCGGCCAAAGGTAATATATTTTCGTTGTCCAACTTTTCCTCCCCTAAGCTTTCGGCAAGTGTGCAATGGCTTTCATCTCGATCAACAAATTAGGGTGCGGCAATTGCTTCACCGCCACCGTGGTGCGAGACGGCCCATTTTGCGCCTCGAAAAATTCATTATATACTTGGTTGTATCCCTTGAAATCTTCCATGTTCACCAAGAAGGTGGTCATGTCCACCACATGCTCCAAGTCGGCACCGGCGGCCCGAAGAATCACCTGAATATTTTGGATGACCGCACGGGTTTGTGCCGCGATGTCTAAAGTGACCGTGCCGTCTTCATTTTGCGTCACCCCTTCATGCGAGTTGTCAGGCCGTCGCGAAGAAACGCCAGAAACAAAAATTAAATCCCCAACCCGTTTGGCGTGGGGGTACTGGGCCAAGGCCCCGGCTCTGTTCTCTAAAATAATACTTTCAGTGGACATACATCACATCTTGATACAAATGGTTTTACTTTCGCTGTAGAACTCTAAAGAGTGCCGCCCGCCTTCACGACCGATGCCACTGTTTTTGACACCGCCAAAAGGGGTACGCAAATCGCGCAGGAACCACGTGTTCACCCAAACCATGCCGGCCTCTACCGACTGGGCCACGCGATGTGCTCTTTTGAGATCTTCAGTCCAAATGGCCGCCGCCAACCCATACTCGGTGTCGTTGGCCATGTGGATGACTTCTTCTTCTTCTTTAAACGGGGTGAGATGGCAAAAGGGGCCAAAGATTTCTTCTTTTTGAACCCGGGCCGTTTCGGATAAGCCAGTGGCAATGGTGGGTTCAACCCAAAAACCGTTCTCAAAGCCCTGGGGTTGCGCGGTAACACCACCCGTAAGGAATGTGCCACCTTCTTGCTTCACCAAATCGAAATAAGACTGCACCTTATCTCTGTGCACCTGTGAAATAAGGGGTCCCATGGAGGTGGTCTCTAATTGGGGATCGGCCAACACCAACCCGCGTGCTTTTTCGGTGAGTGCTTCTGCGAAACGATCAAAGATACTTTCGTGAACATAAACACGCTCAGAACACAAACAAACTTGACCGCAATTGGAAAACACCGATCGCGTGGTCCCCTCGAGCGCTTTATCAAAATCAGCATCACCAAAAACCACTGCCGGGTTTTTCCCTCCCAACTCAAAAGAAAGGGGCTTAATGTGGGCAGCGGCACGCGCCATAATGGCCGACCCCGTGCGGCTTTCGCCGGTAAAGGTAATGGCGGCCACATCTGGGTGGGTCACCAAAGCATCCCCCACACATTCAGGTCCAAACCCGTGAACCACATTGTACACGCCTGCGGGCACGCCCACTTGTTCCATCACTTCCCCGAGTAAGGTGGCAGTGGCGGGAGTTTCTTCGGAGGGCTTCACGATCACGGTGTTCCCCATGGCCAACGCAGGGGCAACCTTCCATGTCATCAATAAAAGGGGCAAATTCCAAGGACAAATCACCCCCACCACGCCCACCGGCATTTGCTGCACATAATTCACGGCACCCTGGCCGTCTGGGGTGTGGGTAAAAAAGGAATCGGAACCCATGGAGGCTGCCATTCTGGCAAAAATGCGGAAATTCGCGGCCCCTCTTGGAATATCGATCTGACTGGCCAAGGAGATGGGCTTTCCGGTGTCCGCCATTTCGGCCGCCAAGAACGCATCAAAACGCTCCATGATGGTGTCGGCCACTTTTTCAAGCAAGGCCACCCGATCCCCCAGGCTCATTTGACCCCAAGGACCATGAAGCGCCTTTTTGGCACACTGAACAGCCTCGTCCACGTCTTCAATGCTGTTTTTCACCACCTTGGCGTAAGGCACGCCCAAAGCAGGATTGAAATTGTCGAATTGCGACCGGTTCTCTGGGCCAATCCAGCGCCCGCCAATCAATGAAGGGATGGTTTTCATAGGGGGTCCTTTAGGTTGCAAAAGTGACCCCATTCAAACATTTTCAGAAAGCTTTGAAAAGGGGCCTGCACGTCGATTCTCGTTCGAAAATATGGACTAATTAGATAAAGAATTTGTACCAAAGTCCAATCTTGTCAATTGTAGGTTATGAGTGATCTTTTCCACGACCAAACCCAAAAAAACAACGCACGAGAAAAGCGGCGCGCGCACATTTTAAAAGCCGCCCACGCTCTCGTAGGGGCGAAAACCAGTGAAGGCTTCGACCCTGTCCACGACCAGCTCTGCGCGGTGGATGTGGTGATGGTGGCCGGGGCGCCCTGGCTCCAAGATGGACTGGCCCGTGACTACATCAAAGATGAAGCGGGCTACAAAAAAATCGGCGGCAGTGCCAATTCGCCTGCCATGCCCTATTTCTTTCGCAGTCAGCACAATCTCATCCATTATCTCAAGCGCAAAAATTTCTACATCCCTAGAGGGGGCGCACCAGCACCCGTCCCTGGCATGGTCTGCTTTTTTGAATGGGAAGATCGCGGTCGGTTTAACTTCAAGCCCGATCGGAGTGGCGTCATTTTAAAAACGGACAACAACACGGTCTCTCAGGTGGTGCTGACACGGCCTGTTCTCGATGCAGGAAAAACCGTGGGCTACCGGGTGGTGCGCCTTAAGGTTGTTGAGGGCGACGCCATGGAACGTGCCTTGGTGGGCTATGCAGACCTTCCTTAAGGGACGACTGGCATTTCTACCACTCGGCATTTTTCGTGCTCAATAAATTTTCGGTTATCGGTACACACCAAAATACTTTTATTGTCCTCTACGCGTCGGTAAATGGCTTGCTCTGTAAGTTTGATTTGAGCCCAGCTCATGGCGCGAAAAGGCTCTGCCAAAATGTAATAATTTACCGGCATGGCAAAGCATCGCGCCACCGATAACAAATGTATTTTCTGAGCCGTTAAGGCCGTGAGGCGTTGTTGTGCGTTCTCTGACAACTCGAACTCTTCTAAAACCACAGAAGCGCGCTCATTGGCCTCATCGAAGGTCATTCCATTCATGCATAAAGGAACCACTAAATTTTGTTGCACCGTCAGATTCGAAAGAGGGGGTGCGTGAATACAAGAGTATCCAATGGTTTGTCGCAGCCGCATTAATTCATCGTGGTCCAAAGAAGAAACGTCTTCGTCATGAAGGTAAATCTTCCCTTGGGCTTCAGCGCAAAACCCCATCAACGCTCGAAGGGCTAGGCTTTTGCCCACGCCAGGTGGCCCATGCAAACAGACCAGCTCGCCGGCGTTAACCTCTAAAGAAAGCTCGTGAACATGGCCTCGTCCCAGTTCTTTAACCGTTAAATTGTCTAACCGGCACCATACACTCACGTTGCAATCCTTAAAATGATAACCAGACCACCATCACCACGGCTTCAATGGCAACCACCGCCGTGAATGAATTCACCACGGCAGCCAAAGTACGTCGCGGCACATCGGTACTGTCCCCTTCAGCAGAAAGACCTTGTCGAGCTGCGACCCCTGCGACAGCTACGGCCATCAAGGCCGTTTTACCCAGAGCCATGGCAATGTCCCCCAACGCCATAGAGCGAAACAATGTGTCGAACAAATAACCAAAAGCCGAAATGTGCATGAACGCCGCCATACCAAAACCCGCCACAAATGCCACACTAATAAATATGACGGTTAAGCCCATCACCGCCGTGACCGCCCCCACCATGCGTGGCCAAACCATGTAGGTGAGCGGGTCAACACCCACCCCCATCATGCCTACCATTTCACCGCGTACGGTCATGGTTCCCAACTCGGCAGCAATGGCCGTTCCCGAACGCGCAATTACCACGAAGGCCACCAAAATGGGGCCCAATTCTCTCAGGATCAGCAACACAAAAAGATCGCCCATGAAGCGCGCTGCGCCCACCTGCGGTAAGTAAGACACGGACTGCACAATGACCAAAATGCCCACCGCAGCACCTAAAAACGCGATCAAAGGAATGGCGTCCACGCCGGTGAAAAAGATTTGTTTGCGCGCCACGTCCCACACCACTTTTTTGGCCGACCCCTTCAAACTCAAGGCCCGACGTGTGGTTGCGGTGATCATGGTCAAGGTATTCATATTAATCTACCAGTTTGGGGTCCAAGGCATCGCGCAAGGCGTCGCCCGCCACATTGAGAGCATAAATAATTAAAAACATGGCCAAAACCACACCCATCAAAGGCCACCAAACACCCGTCACCAATTCTTTTTCAGCTGCTTGAATCATGGAACCCCATGATGAGCCGTCGGTAATCCCAACCCCCAAATAGGTTAAAATCACTTCCGACTTAATAGCGCTCAACACCGTGAGCGATGCTGTAATGATGGCCAAATGAAAAACGTTGGGCAAAATGTGTTTAAAGATCAATAAAAAGTCATTGGCGCCCAATAAACGAGAAGCCAACACGTATTCCCGTTCTTTGTGTTTCATGAACTCCGCGCGGATTAAACGCGACAATGGCACCCAGCCCACAACCCCCATGGCCACACACATGGATTCAAGCCCTTTGCCCAGCAGATAAGCAATGGCGATCACCATCAAAATATAGGGGACCGAGTTCACCACCGTGCAAAGAAAAACCACAGCGTCGTCAATAAAACCGCCGTAGTACCCTGCGATCGCACCGATAATGACGCCCAGAGGAATCACAATGGCCGTGGTCAAAAAGCCAATGGCCATAGCCGTTTCGGTGCCCGCCAAAATTTTATACAAGACCGAATAGCCGAAAAAATCGGTTCCCAAGATGCCTGCCAAACTCCAGGTGGGCTTGGTGTAACTTTCGCCCACTTCGACCCGATGATCCGGTAAAAAGTCCAACGCTCCCAAGAGGGCTACAAACAAGTACAGCACGATGACCGCAAAACAGGCCATAGTGAATTTTTGGGTCTGAAGCTTTCGCCAAGCACGTCGACCAAGAGAATTATTTTGCACATTTGTGGTCATTTTTCACTCCTGGGCCTAACCCAATTTTACCCGTGGGTCTACGTAGGCGTAAAGAATATCTGTCAACAGCATGAATACCGAGTACCCAATGGCGATAAACATACATAAACCCTTTAAAACCGGAAAATCACCGGTATTGATGGCCGTGATCATGAGATCACCCACACCGGGCAACGAAAAAAAACGCTCCATTAAAAACGCTCCCAAAACCAAAAATGGAATGGCGGTAACCGTATTGGTCAAAATTGGAATCATGGCGTTTTTCAAAATATGTTTGAACAGGATTTTATTTTCGGACAGCCCTTTCGCCCGCGCCGTTCGCACATAGTCTTCACTGGTCTCATCGAGGAAAACCGTTCGGTACAAACGAATTTCTGGGCCGGCTCGAACAAACAACATGATCAAAATGGGCAACGTGAGATAGGGGATGCTCGCCACTCCCCACGAGTACCCATTGATGGGGAACCAATCCAACTGAAACGCAAAAAGGTATTGGAATCCAATAATGTACACCAGGTAGGAAATGCTCATGGAAATAATAAAAACAGCGGTAGACAATTTATCAAACCAGGAACCTCGATAAAAAGCGATGAGCAATGACAAAGCCACGTTCAGAAGTAAACCCAAAATAAATGGGGGCGCAGTCAACGATAGAGATACCCAAGCACCTTCTTTAAACAAACCGCTCAGTTTTTCGTCCGTCACATAAGAACGCCCAAAATCCATGGTGGCGATCTCCTTGAGAAACGCACCAAACTGAACGTGCATGGGCTGGTCCAAGCCCCATTTGGCCTCGAGTGCAGCGATTTTTTCGGGCGAGGCGTGGGGACCGAGCGCCACCCGAACAGGGTCTTCACCCACCTCGTGAAATAGTAAAAAGACCAACAGGGCTACGGCCAAAATGGTGGGGATCATATAAAGGACACGGCGAATAATGTATGCCAGCATTTACTTTAGTCCTTTCTTTTTCATTTCGGTGTCAATGTTGATGTATTGGTAAGGTGAATCCACCATCATGTGCCGTTTCATGTTCAGCAGCCAATTTTGATAAAGCCCAAAAGAAATAGGCGATACCGTTAATAGAAATGGGACCTCGTCTTTAAGAATATCCGCCATTTCCTTGAACACTTGGTAGCGTTCGGGCCCGTTGGACATGTACTTGCTCTTCAAGTAAAGCGCGTCGTACCTTGGATTGGCGTAAGCGCCATGGTTCGGCCCGGGTGGACCGTTGGGACCATAAAGCAATTGATAGAAGTTTTCAGCATCCGGGTAATCAGCAGACCATGCAGAACTGGCGAGTTGAAAATTCCCCGAGTCCGTTTTTTTCAAATAAGCAGAAAAGGTTTGGTACTGGGGCTGCAGCTCAATACCGATGGCCGCAAATGCCCGCCGAAAAAACTCACCATCTTGCTGGGATCCACTGGATGTGCCTGCGTACTCAACTTTAATGGGCGGAAGTCCTTCACCACCTGGGTAGCCCGCTTCGACCAACTTCTCTTTGGCTTTTTTCAGATCAAAAGGATACCACTTCGCCCCCGTGTCTTTCTCACTTCCCGCAATGGGGATGGGAACGATGGTATTCGACTTCAAACCGCGACCATTGCGCATTTTGTCGATGTAGGTTTCCATGTCGAATGCATAGGCCATGGCCTGTCGTAGGGCCTTGGTTCGCGCTTGGTGCTTGGCACACTCACTCTCCGGATCGGAAGGGTCTCCTTGCTCGGGCTTACATTCACTACCCAACACAGGATCTTTCATATTAAAGGACCAGTACCCGCTGTAGAGGTAGGGCGCATAGTAGTGTCGAAACGATCCTGCAAGCTCAGGGATCAGCCGAAAAGTGTCTCCTTCTTTAATGGCCATTTTGGTGAAGTTCTCTTTGTCTACCCCCACCCAGTCGAGACGACCACGTCGAAACTTCAGCATTCGAGGCTGGCTTTCTTCGATCAAAGGCAGCCGTACCTCATCGATCAGAGGCAGTCGTTTGCCCGCATCTTTCAAGTATCCATTTTCAGCATCGCCGACGTCTCCCTCTAAAGGGTACGTCAGATGATATTTGGGGTTCTTCGCCAGCCGCATTTCACCGCGTCGGGAATATTGGGAGATATAAAACGGCCCTGAGCCCACCGGGTGGTGTTTAAAGTCGATTCCGTAATGCATCACAGCCTCGCGCGCCACAATCGCTAATTGAGAGGCGGCGAATGGCAGCAATGCCATGGGAATGGGTTGGGTCAAGGTCATTTCAAATTCAAATTGACCGGTCTTTTTTATGCCTTCAATCTCGAGTTTTGCGTAATCGGTTTTACTCTCTCCTAATTTTTTTGTTTCTGCACGAAACACATCCATCCCTTTGATATAACCTTGCATCAAGGTGCCATAGGATATGGTGTTCACATTGTAATCCGCAAAACGCTTGAGGGTATATATGACGTCGTCGACTGTGAGCTGCCGGCCTTTACCCCCCTCAAAACAAGGATCATCCATAAAGAAGACGTCTTGTCGTAATTCAAAAGAATAGGTCAGTCCATCTTCAGATAAAGAAGGCATTTGGGTCAGTAAGTTGGGCGTTAGTTGGTAGGGTCGTTTCAAATAGTGGTAGCTCAACAAAGTGTCGTAAACCACATTGATAATATCTGCCGATGCCGAATCAAATTGTTTTTGGGGGTCGAGACTCTTATGTGCCGCTGATCTAAAATAGTGAAAGATTTTTTTGATGCTGCCATCCGGATTGTACTCGGTCATGCTTTTGGTGCAGCCAGACAAACATAGAAACAGAAAGAAAAGAGACAAGCAGCGACTCTTTGTCATGATTGGGCCTCCGCTGTTCCATGGGTGGCGCCATCGACCAAATGGCAGGCCACTTGGTGGTCTTTTTCGGCAGAGATGATCTGCAACAGGGGCTCTTCATCCTTACAGCGGTCCATGGCCTTGGGACATCGTGGGTGAAAAAAGCACCCTGATGGCGGATTCCGCGGCGAAGGTACGTCGCCCTGCAATGGAACGAATTCTTTTCGCTTACGTGGATCGGGCACCGGTAACGATTGCAACAAAGCCTGGGTATACGGGTGAGTAGGCTGATCGTACAACGCGGCAGCGTCGGCTGTTTCGACCACCTTGCCCAGGTACATCACGGCCACACGGTCTGAAATATATTTCACCACCGACAGATCGTGTGAAATGAACAAATAGGTTAAACCTCGTTCTTTTTGTAGCTGTACCAACAAGTTGAGCACCTGCGACTGAATTGAAACATCCAAGGCCGATACCGCTTCATCACAAATAATGAGATCGGGTCGCAACGCCAGTGCTCGTGCAATCCCCACCCGTTGACGCTGGCCCCCTGAAAATTCATGCGGGTAGCGTTGAGCTGCTTCAGCGGGAAGCCCCACCGTTTCTAGAAGTTCACGCACCCAAACTTGCCGCTCTTCTTTCGTGCCCACATCGTGGAGTTCGAAAGGTTCGCTCAGAATTTTTTCAATAGACATCCTCGGATTCAACGAAGCGTAAGGGTCTTGAAAGATCATTTGGATGCGCTTGCGTCGCTCTTTTAATTCCTTTTGGGAAAGAGCCGTAAAGTCCTCACCGTCAAAAATGACCTGGCCACTGCTTGGCTCATACAGGCGAATCAATGCCCGGCCCAACGTACTTTTGCCACACCCCGACTCACCCACAATCCCTAAGGTTTCACCTTTTTTTACAGATAATGTAACGTCGTTTACGGCGTAAACCCGACCCACCTCTCGACGAAAAACACCCCCCATCACCGGGAAGTACTTGGTGAGGTTTTTGAGTTCCAAAATGTACGTCATGATACCTCCTGGCGGACGAGGTGGCATGCGGCCGCGTGGGTCTCACCAATTTTCAACAACCCAGGCATGGTGTCGCAGACATCCATGACGTGTTCACAGCGTGTGGTAAAACGACATCCTTTGGGCAAGTCAAACAAACTGGGGACCATGCCCTTGATGGCTTCTAGAGGTCGGGCTTTGTCATCACTCATTTTGGGCAGAGAGTTCATGAGCCCTTTCGTATAAGGGTGCTGAGGGTTTTCAAACACCTCGTACACCGTGCCTTGCTCCACAATGTTACCGCAATACATGACTGCCACATCGTCAGCTACTTCAGCCACCACCCCCAAATCGTGTGTGATAAAAATTATCGCAGTACCCAACTCCTCTTGCAGGTTGCGCATGAGACGAAGGACTTGAGCCTGAATGGTCACATCCAAAGCGGTGGTGGGCTCATCGGCAATTAGAAGTTGGGGGTTGCACGCCAAGGACATGGCGATCATCACCCTTTGGCGCATGCCGCCAGAGAGTTCATGTGGGTAACAGGCCGCGCGGGCCGCCGGATCTGGAATGTGTACCTTCTCCAGCATCCCAATGGCATTTTGGGCTGCTTCTTTACGTGTCTGGTTTTGATGCAATCGCAGCACTTCGGCAATTTGCTCGCCGACCGTGTACACAGGATTGAGGGCGGTCATGGGCTCTTGGAAAATCATGGCCATGCGGTTGCCCCGAAGTTCTTGCATTTTTCTCTTGTTCGCCCCGGCCAGGTCTTCCCCTCGAAACAGGATTTCGCCTTGTTCAACCCGGCCGTTTTCAGGGATGAGTTGCATGACCGAGAGCGATGTAACGCTTTTACCCGAGCCCGATTCTCCCACAATGGCCAATGTTCGGCCCTTTTTCACATCGAAAGAGATACCATTGACCGGGCGGACTGTTCCGCGATCGGTGGAAAAGGCGGTAACCAAATCCCTCACTTGTAAAACTGTTTCGGACATGTGCTCACCCCTAAGAAAAGGCAAGGTGACCTTAGTGCGAAAAGCCGGTTGGTTCAATGCTTTCGGGCCCTTGAAAATCCGAGAAATTGTTTATTTTAGCGGATCTAGCCGGAATGCCGGGGGCTTAAAGATTGTTTAAAATTGTGCGGTGTGTTAACCCGCGAACAAACCTGCTCAGATTTTGGGAAACCACATGATTCGTAAAATTTTTTCGGCCTTAGGGCCCCTTTTGCTCGTTGCTGCAGGCTTCGTGGTCATTGGCGTGATGTTCGCCACGCGGCCTCAGGCGGAACAAAAAGAACCTCAAAAAAGAATCCCCACGGTGCAAGTGTCTAAAATGGCTCCCGAAAACCCCCAAGTTAGTTTTTCGGCGGTGGGGCGTGTCATTCCGGCCCAAATGGTCCGCATCAATCCGCAGGTCTCCGGCAAGATCGTTTCCATCTCAAAAAACCTCCAACCCGGTGGACACTTCCGCAAGGGAGATTTCTTGGCACAAATCGATAAACGGGATTACCAGTTGGCGCTGGGGCAAAGTCGCGCGAACGCTGAGAGCGCAGGCCTGCAGCTCACCATCGACAAGGCCCAACAATCGGTGGCGCAAAAGGATTGGTCCCCAAAAGAACTCAATCGTCTCGGAGATGCCAACGCCCGCGCTTTAGCGCTCAAGGAACCCCAAGTGCAACGGGCGCAAATGGCCTATCAAGCAGCTGAGAACGCGGTGAAACAAGCCAAACTCGCCTTGGATCGAACGACCTTGCTCGCTCCCTTCAATGCGGTCGTGCAATCAGAAAATATCGATGTGGGCCAGGTGGTCGGCCCTGGTGCCCCCGTGGCCACCCTGGTGGGAACCGATGCTTTTTGGGTGCAGGCAGCACTGCCGGTTTCCTCCCTCAGTCGTTTGGCCATCCCCGGGTTAAATGCAGAAAAAGGTAGCGAAGTAACCGTCACACACACCGCCGAGAACAACGTCACGATTCAGAAGGCAGGACAAATCATTCGCTATCTGGGTGAACTGGACGGAACGGGGCACATGGCCCAAATCCTGGTAGAAATTCCTGATCCTCTCGGTCTCAAGACCAAATCGGAATTGCCATTGCTCACCGGCGCCCGGGTCACCGTGTCCTTTTCTGGTAAGAGCCTCGAAGGCATTTATAAAATTCCCCGAATGGCCATCCGGGAAAACAGCTCTGTTTTTATCCTCAGTCCCGAAAACCGTCTGCTCAAGAAAGAAATCGAAACCGTTTGGCGTGACGAAACTGATATCTGGACCCGTTCGCTCACCAGCGGAGACCAGCTTATCACCTCTCCCATCGCGCTTCCTGTTGAGGGCATGCAACTTCAAGCCGAACAAGCGAGCAAAGGCCAATAATGTCCACTGAACCCACTCAGCATAAAGGCGCCATCGCATGGATGACGCGAAATTCCGTGGCGGCCAACCTGGTTTTCGCTTTTTTGATCATTGGCGGGCTCGTATTTACCTCGAAGGTACGCAAGGAGGTCTTCCCAGAATTCTCACTAGACATCATCACCGTGACCGTTCCTTACCCCGGGGCCAGCCCTGCCGAGGTTGAAAAAGGTGTGGTCTTATCTATAGAGGAAGCGCTAGCAGGTATTGAAGGCATCAAGAATATCAACAGTGAAGCCAAAGAAAATGCCGGTGTGGTCTATTTTGATTTGGAACTGGGTACCGATGTGGACCGTACGGTATCCGATGTAAAAAATGCCATTGATGGCATTCGCACATTTCCCGAAGATGCCGAAGAACCCACTGTCTCCATCGTGCAAAGTAAACGGGAAGTGGTTTCCTTGGTGGTCTACGGCGAGCAAAACCTGCGAACGCTACAGTCTGTAGGCGAAAAGATTCGCGACGCCCTCACCCAAAAACCGGAGATCAGCCAAGTGAGCACCATGGGCGTGCCCCCGCTAGAGATGGCCATCGAGGTGCCTCGGGAACGTCTGGAGCAATATGGGCTGACCCTCGAAAACTTAGCGGGCATCATTTCACGTTCTTCAGTTGAAATCCCCGCCGGCGGCCTGAAAACACAAAATGGAGAAATTCTTCTACGCACTTCAAACCGGAGGCAGACCGCAGAAGAATACGGGAACATCGTCGTCCTCAACCGGCCCGATGGCGGCCGCATGTTACTCCGCGATCTGGCCGAAATTAAAGACGGCTACGCTGAAACCGAAGAACAAGCGACCTTCAACAACCAACCCGCCATCATGCTGAAAGTCTTTCGACCTAGAAACGCAAGCCCTGTGGACTCCTCGCAAGCAGCCCGAGCCGTGGTGGCCGAACTGGCGCCGGAGATTCCCGACGGGGTTTCATACGCTTTTTGGAACGACAGTTCCGAAATGTACCGCGATCGTATCAACCTGTTACTGAGCAATGCCCTCCTAGGACTCGTACTGGTTTTTATCATCTTAGGCCTCTTGATGGAGCCCGGATTGGCTTTCTGGGTCACGATGGGCATCCCCACCTCGTTCCTGGGTGCATTTTTGCTCATTCCGGGCTTCGACATTTCCATTAACATGATCAGTCTTTTTGCATTTATCGTGTCGTTGGGACTGGTGGTCGATGATGCAATCGTGGTGGGCGAGAACATTTACCAGTACCGGGAAAAAGGACTCGATCGCCTCGAAGCCGCCATTCAAGGCGCCAAAGACATTGCCGGACCCGTGACCTTCTCAGTGCTCACGTCTTGTGCCGC
Source organism: Myxococcales bacterium (assembly GCA_002721815.1). GTDB lineage: Bacteria > Myxococcota > UBA727 > UBA727. The sequence goes on along the minus strand of PBLQ01000004.1, from coordinate 45,827 downwards.
TTTCTCCCCGATGTTTTTTGTGCCCGGTATTTCCGGCAAGTTTTTTATGAACATTCCGGCCATCGTGGTGGCTGTCTTGGCCATCTCTTTGATTGAGTCGGTGTTCGTTTTGCCCGCCCACCTATCTCACGGAAGTGATGAGCCGAAAAAAGGCATGTTGGGCCGATTTCTTGAACAAAACAAATTCACGCTGCCTCTGGCACGCACGCTGACCCACTTACAAGCAACCGGCACCAAAACGCTATCCAAAGTCCAACAGCCTTTTCAGAAAGGCTTGCACACCATCACCGACGATTACTACGCGCCCATCGTTCGTTTCTCGCTCAGAAAGCCTTTTTGGATTTTTGCATTATGTATTTTCGTTTTCTTGTCCACCATCGGCTTGATTGCGGGCGGGCGTATTCCGTTCACCTTTTTGCCCAACATCGAATCAGATGTGGTCTTTGTGAACGCACGGCTCCCCATTGGGACCCCCATCGAAGAGTCGCACAAAGTCATCCGGCAGCTGATGGATGCCGCTGAAAAAACACTCGATGAAAAAAGCGAAGGAAAAAACACTTCTCGGGGCCTTATGGGAATGATCGGCGCACAGGGCACCCAAGCCGGCCCGGTCGCCGTCGGGGCCAGTGATCTGGGCGCTCACATCATGAACATGCAGCTCTTTTTGGTGCCCATCGATCAGCGCAGTTTCACCGCCGCCGAGTTTGTTGAACGTTGGCGGGAAAATGCGGGTGAGATGCCGCAGCTGGAAAGCCTCACGTTCAAAGCCTCTTTGGGCCCTTCGGTGGGTAAGCCCATCACCATTCGACTCAGCCATGTCAACACCAATGTCCTGGCGGACGCTGCAGATGTGGTCACGCGGCACCTCGAAAAATATCCATTTGTGATCGATTTGGACAACGGCAAAGCCCTGGGTAAAGAACAATTTGATTTTCAACTCACCGAAGAAGGGCGCAAGCTCGGTCTTACCGAGGGCATGCTGGGTATGATGCTGCGCAATGCGTTTTACGGGATAGAGGCTGAAAAGCAGCAAAAAGGCCGACTTGAAATGAAAACGGTGGTGCGCTTCCCCAAACGAGAACGCTCTCTCACGCACACCCTCGAAAATATGAAAATCGCTTTGCCCCAGGGCGCACTGGTGCCTTTAAGTTCAGTGGCCACCATCAATAAGGGTCGTGCTTACAGCCAGATTAAGCGCACCAATGGCCGCCGGGTCGTAGAGGTCACCGGCGATCTGGTCTCGGGCAAAGGCAACTCCGGCGCCGTGTTAAGGGACATGAAAAACAACGTTCTTCCCGACGTGGTGGCCCAATTTCCGGGGCTTTCTTATTCCTTCGAGGGCGAAACCAAAGACCAGCAAGAATCGCTGAGCGAGCTGGGTAAAGGCTACCTTTTGGCCTTGATCGTTATTTTCGCGCTGTTGGCCATTCCGTTTAAGAGCTACACCCAACCTTTTGTTATCATGGCGGCCATTCCTTTCGGTCTCATCGGTGCCGTTTGGGGCCACGTCCTGCTGGGTTATGGTTTGAGTTTGATTTCTATTATGGGCATCGTGGCCCTGTCGGGCGTCGTGGTAAATGACTCTTTGGTATTGGTGGACTCGGTGAATAAAAGCCGCAGAGCCGGGGTGTCCCTCGAAGACGCGCTGGTCATGGCCGGTAAAAAGCGTTTCCGACCCATTATCCTCACGTCGCTCACAACATTTTTTGGCTTGGCGCCTATGATTTTCGAAACCTCGATGCAGGCCCGGTTCCTCGTGCCCATGGCCATCTCATTGGGTTTTGGCGTCATGTTCACCACGTTCGTAATTTTGGTGCTGGTCCCAGTTCTCTACGCCATCTTGCAGAAGATCACCGGTAACGATGATTCCAATAACGATGACATGATGGATGTCACCAAGAGCGTGGCTGAACAACCTCGAGAGGTTTCCAACTCAGACCGAGAGAACACCCGTCAAACAGATTTGGCCGCTGCTACTGAAGCGCTTGAAACCCCTTAATCGCTCATCACTTTGAATTCGCCCTTAGAGATTAAATGCCCATGGCGACGGTCATAGACGAACCCCGTACCAAAGACATCTCCATCACGAATTTCGATTTGGGCACAGCGCTCCAGGCCATCTATGGGTCGGCGGCGCTCCCCACAGCCCATGGATATAAAATAGTTACCAGGCGCTAAAGACAGCGAGGGGATATTGCACAATACTTTGCCCTTCGCGGGCAATGCGCCTTCGCATCCATTTTGCCGGGTGGAGCAGGTCAGCAGCTTTAAGCCTGTGGGCGTTTCAATGGAAAATCCCACATAAGGATCTTGTACCGTCTCCCCAAAATCATAATCAAAGACCAACTGCATGCCTTCAAATGCGGGAATATTGGTATTCATTTGCCCGTGTTCATCTTGAATGGCAACAGATTTTAATACAGATCGGTAATGGGGTGCACGCTTTAAATCCCCAACGTGAACCGGGTTGGTATTTTGAGCAACCTCTGAAGCATAATGCGCAATGGCGTCGTCGGTTGGGCCATCAAAGGCCAAACGCCCTTCGTTCAAAACCAAAACCCGTTCGCATAAATTTTCAATCACCGCGAGGTTGTGACTCACAAAAATAATGGTGCGCCCATCTTGAGACAAATCGTCCATTTTGCCGAGGCATTTCTCTTGGAAGGCTTTATCGCCCACAGCGAGCACTTCGTCTACCAGCAAGATATCTGTTTTCAGGTGAGCGGCCACCGCGAAAGCCAAACGAACATACATGCCGCTGGAATAACGTTTCACCGGTGTGTCTAAAAATTTTTCCACTCCCGCAAAGTCTACAATGGCATCTAATTCTCGTTTGATCTCAGCGCGCCGCATGCCCAAGATAGCCCCATTTAAATAAATGTTCTCGCGACCGGTGAGCTCTCGGTTAAATCCGATTCCCACCTCTAATAAGGAGCCTACCGTTCCCTCGATGGTGGCCCGCCCTTTCGATGGCGGCGTAATGCGGGATAAAATCTTCAGCAGGGTGCTTTTTCCAGCACCATTGGCCCCGATGAGGCCCAATATCTCGCCTTGTTTCACTTTAAAAGAAACATCTTCGAGGGCTTGGAAACGTAAGGCTTCATCCACTTGGCCCGATAGGGTTTTGTAGCGGTACAAAGGCGCCAATAAAAAACGCTGAAACGCTTCACGAAAATTTTCGTTCTGGTGCGCCTTGCCCACTAAGAACTCTTTGCTAATGTTTTCTACGTTAATGGCCAAAGTCATTACTCTACATCCTGTCAGCCATTTTATTTTCTTGTCCCTGAAAAATGAGCAGGCCCACAAACCATAAAGCAAGAGACATAAGGATGGACAGACCCAGCCCCATCCAGTCGAGCGGCTGGTTCAGCCAAATAAAACGGCAGCTCTCTACCAGGCCAGCGATGGGGTTTAACAAGAGTAAAAAACGCCATTTTTCGGGCAACAAACTCGCCCCATAAATCACCGGCGTAACAAACATCCAAATCTGCACCACAAATGGAATCACATGGCGAAAGTCTCGGTAGCTCACGGACATGCCCCCCAACGCCAAAGCGGCCCCCTGGGCGGCCACGCTGATGAAAAATATCAACACGGGGATAAAGACAATTTGCCATGAGGGCGTCACCCCGTAATACACCGCCAAACCTACCATCAATACATTTGCCACCAAATAATCCACCAAGGGAGAACCCGCCGCTGCCGAGGGAATGATCAACCGCGGGAAATATACTTTTTTGATGAGCATTTCTGCACCGATAATGGCGCCACTGCTTTGACTCAAGGTGCTCGCAAACAATGTCCATGGAAGCAACGCTGAGTACAAAAATATCGGGTACGGAAAGCCGTCAGATGGCACCTTCGCGAACTTCCCAAAAATAACGGAGAAGACCACCATCATCATGAAAGGCTGTATGATGGCCCACAGCCCCCCCAGCACCGTTTGCTTGTACCTGACCCGTACGTCCCGGAACATGAACACCCACAACAGTTCACGGTAAGCCCACAGCTCGGCGGGCTTGGGCAATTGTAAACCCCGAGGTGGTTCAATAACTGTTTTGAGGCGCGCTGGCACCTTGCCTCCTAGTTGGATGCACCATCCACCACATACAGAGCTGACCCTTTGGATTTAAACTCGGCAGACTTTTCGGCCATGCCTTTGTTCTGCGCTTCGTCCACAGAGACACCCTGATTTTTGGCGTATTCACGAACTTCTTGAGTGATTTTCATGGAGCAAAATTTGGGACCACACATGGAACAAAAATGCGCCACCTTGGCCGAGTCTTTCGGTAAGGTCTCGTCGTGATATGCCCTCGCCGTATCCGGATCAAGCCCCAAATTAAATTGGTCTTCCCAGCGAAACTCAAAACGCGCCCGCGACAAGGCATCGTCACGCAAGCGGGCGCCAGGATGTCCCTTGGCCACATCGCCCGCATGAGCGGCGAGCTTGTAAGTCACAATGCCCGTTTTGACATCGTCTTTATTTGGCAGACCCAAATGCTCTTTGGGGGTGACGTAACACAACATGGCACAGCCCTGCCAACCGATCATGGCAGCGCCAATGCCGCTGGTGATGTGATCGTAGCCTGGCGCAATATCGGTGGTAAGAGGACCTAAGGTGTAAAACGGAGCCTCGTGGCAATGCTTTAATTCGAGGTCCATGTTTTCTTTGATCATGTGCATGGGCACGTGGCCCGGTCCTTCAATCATGGTTTGCACGTCGTGCTTCCAAGCGATTTGGGTCAGTTCTCCCAAAGTTCGCAGTTCGGCCAACTGGGCTTCGTCATTGGCATCGGCCAATGAGCCTGGTCGCAACCCATCTCCCAAGGAAAATGAAATGTCGTAGGCCTTCATGATTTCACACATGTCTTCGAAATGACGGTACAAAAAGCTTTCTTCGTGGTGTGCAATACACCACTTGGCCATGATGGAGCCGCCTCGAGAGACAATCCCGGTGACACGATCCACCGTCATAGGCACGAAAGGCAACAATACCCCAGCGTGGATGGTGAAATAATCCACGCCCTGTTCGGCTTGCTCGATCAAGGTATCGCGAAAAATTTCCCAGTTGAGGTCTTCGGCCACCCCGCCCACTTTTTCTAAGGCTTGGTAGATGGGTACCGTACCGATGGGCACCGGGCTGTTGCGTAAAATATAGTCTCTGGTGAGGTGAATGTTTTTACCGGTGGACAAATCCATCACGGTATCTCCCCCCCAACGAATGGCCCACACCATCTTTTCCACTTCTTCTTCGATAGAAGATGTTACCGCCGAATTACCGATGTTGGCATTCACCTTGATCAAAAAGTTACGGCCGATGATCATGGGCTCCAGTTCGGTGTGGTTGATGTTCGCAGGAATGATGGCGCGCCCTGATGCCACTTCATCTCGAACAAATTCAGGGGTGATCAAAGGTGGCAAATGTGCGCCATAACTGTGACCACGCAAACGTGCTTCGCGCTCACCGTTGAAGTACTTATCAGCCAATGCCTCGCGTTTTTCGTTTTCGCGAATGGCAATGTACTCCATTTCGGGAGTCACGATGCCCTGGCGCGCATAATGCATTTGGGTGACGTTCATCCCGCTTTTGGCTCGAAGCGGGGTGCGCTTTAAACCGTCGGGGGATTGAATGGATTGGGCGCTGCGATGCCCGTTGTCTTCAGGTCGCGTCAGTCGGCCCTCGTAAGACTCAACGTCATTTCGGGCCAACACCCACTCCCGCCTTGGCGTGGGCAAGCCCTCGTGGATGTTGATCTGCGCATTCGGGTCAGTATATGGCCCGGATGTGTCGTAGACAATTTGCCGCTCCCCATTGGACAAATTGATTTGGCGCATGGGCACCTTTAAATCAGGGTGGCTGTTTCCCGAAACGAAAATCTTTTCGGATGCGGGAAAAGGACCGGTGGTGATCAGTTGATTGGGATCGGTTTTCAAATGGTTTTCTAATTCAGCCATTAATGTCCTCTTCAGGTAATCTAGTTTCTAAGGCCCGTGTTCAATTTTTCCACGGTTTCGCGAGCATCACCAAACAACATGCGCGTGTTTTCGTGATAGAACAAAGGATTGTCCACACCCGCATAGCCCGTTCGACGGCTTCGCTTCATCATGATCGTACGCTTGGCATTCCAAACCTCCAAAACGGGCATGCCATAAATCTGTGAAGACTCGTCTTCAAGCGCACCCGGATTCACAATGTCATTGGCCCCGATCACCAACACCACATCGGTATTATCGAAATCTTCGTTAATTTCTTCCATTTCCAACACGATGTCGTAGGGCACGTTGGCCTCAGCCAACAAAATATTCATGTGGCCCGGCAAACGCCCTGCCACGGGGTGAATGGCAAACCTAACATTGCAGCCTTGCTTGCGCAGGAGCTGGGTCATTTCGTTCACCGCGTGTTGCGCGCGCGCCACCGCCATGCCGTAACCGGGAACGATAATCACGTTTTTAGCACCCTGCAAAACGCCCACCGTGTCGCCATCGTCGAACTCCAGAACTTCCCGGGCTTCNCCGTCATCTGCCGCTTTGGCAGGCGCCGCCCCTTCGGTGCCGAAGCCACCAAAAATCACATTCCAAATGGAGCGATTCATGGCTTGGCACATGATATAAGACAAAATGGCCCCCGAAGAACCAACTAAAGCACCGGTGATGATCAACAAATCGTTAGACAGCATGAAGCCCGCAGCGGCTGCCGNCCAACCCGAGTAAGAGTTGAGCATGGAAACCACAACCGGCATGTCTGCCCCGCCAATGGCCGCCACCAAATGAACGCCCAAAACGGAAGCAATCACCGCCACGATAAGTAAATACAACAACCCGGCATCTGTGGGTTGCCCCACGTAAAGTCCAGCACAGACCACGCAAGCCACCAACATGGCAAGGTTGAGAAAATGGCGACCGGGCAATAAAGTAGGCNGGCCACTGAGCGTACCTCTCAGTTTGAGAAAGGCTAAGACCGAGCCCGTAAAGGTGATGGCACCAATAAACACGTCCACCCAAATCTCAATGTGAAAAATGGTTAAGGAATCGTGCACGCCGTTGGGGTCTAAATAAGATGCAAAACCCACCAACACCGCGGCGAGCCCCACAAAACTGTGAAGTACTGCCACCAGCTCAGGCATGGCAGTCATCTGGACACGAGCGGCTAAAAACCAACCGATGGCCACCGCAATGGCCACCGCTCCGATGACCGGAACAAAATTACCGTTAAGGGNGATGAGAACCGTTGCACCAACGGCGAAAATCATTCCCACCACGCCATAAGTGTTGCCGCGTTTGGCTGTTTCTTGATCAGACAGGCCTCGCAAGCTCAAAATGAAGAGCACACTGGCAGTTAAACAAGCAATCGTTAAAAGACTTTGATTATCCATGAAGAAGTACTCCATTCATTATTTGTGAAACATCGCCAACATGCGTTTGGTCACCAAAAACCCACCAGCAATATTGATGGTGGCAAAGAAAATAGCGGCAATACCNAGGTAAGCGGCCGGNTGCGTGATGTCGCCCGATGCTTGAAANAGACCGCCGATGATGATGATGCCGGAAATGGCATTGGTCACACTCATCAATGGGGTATGCAACGCGGCGGTGACATTCCAAATCACTTGCCAACCTACGAATACCGCCAAAACAAATACAGTGAGGTGCTGTAAGAATTTTTCGGTGCCTACACTNACGCTCAAATCACCGGCGTTCATGTGCAAAAACAACCATGCTCCCACCAAGCCCAGTCCAAAAATGGCCGACCAAGGTCCTGACTTTGCGGGCGCCTCTTCTTTGGCCGGGGCTTCGGCCGCAACGGGCTTGGGCTCTGGTTTGGGCGCTGGCTTGGTTTCTTGCGCCGGCGGGGCTTCGGGTTTTGGTGGCGGCCAAGTCACCTGACCTCCGTGCGTGATCAAAGCACCTCGCACCACTTCATCTTCCATATCAACGNTGTAGTTTTCAGCACCGCCCATGTCCTTGAGCAGGTGCACCAGGTTTTGGGCATAGAGCTGAGAAGCAGTGGTGGGCAAACGACTGGTTAAATCTGTATAACCAATGAGGTTCACGTGATGCTTCACCGTGANTTGATCTGCCACAACCCCTTCGCAGTTGCCACCTTGCTCGGCAGCCAAATCGACCACCACCGAACCGGGTTTCATGAGTTGAAGCATATCGTCNGTCCACAAAATTGGCGCTTTCTTGCCAGGAATCAAAGCGGTGGTGATCACGATGTCCACCTCTTTGGCTTGCTCCCGGAATAAGGCCATTTCCGCTTCGATGAACTCCTTGCTCATCACTTTGGCGTAGCCGCCAGCACCGGTACCGTCTTCNTCAAAATCGAGCTCGAGGAATTCACCCCCCAAACTTTCGACCTGGTCTTTGACCACGGGCCGCGTATCGAAGGCACGAACAATCGCCCCCAGGCCACGCGCCGCGCCGATGGCAGATAAGCCTGCCACACCGGCACCAATGACGAGCACTTTTGCTGGGGGTACTTTACCGGCCGCCGTGATTTGACCGGTGAAAAAACTACCGAAAATATTGGCAGCCTCTAAAACGGCTCGGTACCCAGCAATATTGCCCATNGAGGATAAGGCATCGAGTTTTTGTGCGCGGGAGATTCGCGGNACCGATTCCATTCCCAGNCTGGTGACNTTTTTCGCCGCAATGCTTTCAATAAGTTCNGAGTTTTGTGCAGGCCACAAAAAAGAAATGAGATTGCCGTTTTCTTTGAGNAATTCGGTTTCNTGACCGCTGCCNTTTTCTAATTTTTGGGGCGGGTTNACNTTCAAAACCAGGTCGCTTTGCCATACCGTTTCAGCNCTCGCTTCCANTCGNGCNCCCGCTTCTTCGTAAGACGCGTCCGGATAGCTGGCCGCTGCGCCTGCACCNGCTTGGATGCAAACATCAAAACCCATNTTCTTGAGTTTTGCGACTGTGTCTGGNGTGGCGGCCACCCGCTTTTCATTGGTTTTAACCTCTTTGGGNATTCCGATTAGCATATAGATTCAGCTCCCTTGATTGGCTCTTTGAGCCATTGGAAAAAGGCGTGCCGACTCTAGTTGAAAAATATGGAGGATTAAAGCCGTTTTGCCATAAAAAAGGCGGATTTATGGTTCTTTTTTGTTGGNCAATAGCGGCNNGTTTTNTCCATCATGAATTTGGACCAATGATGCGGGTAATNTGTCTAGTTTCGGGGGGTTAGAGCCGTTGGTGCGGCCAAAGGTCAACGCCCCAGTGGGGCAAGATTGAACGCAGGCCCCGCATCGAACGCATTGGGGGTCGGCCATGGGCGCTCCCAACGCAGCGAATCCCATCACATCGACCCCTTGATGACACACTGAAGTACATTGGTTNCAAGAAATACACTTGGCTTTTTCTGCAAAAATTCGAAACCTGGAAAAGCGGCCATAAATATTCATCAGGGCNGCCAGTGGNCAGAAAAAGCGACACCACACCCGACCGCTCATCCAAAAATACAAACCGACCCCCACAATTCCAGCCAGCAACAAGTCCACCATGTATTTGTAGTTCAGCGGAAAACCCATCAGGCTCCACTCGGACAAAAGGCCCGAAGAAATCGCGAAGGCCCAATCCCCCAATGCGCTCCCCGGGAAAGTCCAAGCCACAACACGCAAAGCCAGCAAAAGCAGGCAAATCAACAAAATGAATTGCCCGGCCATGTTCAATTTGTTCCAACCTGGCCCGTGGGGCATTTTCTCGCGGTGGGCATCCCCAAGGGTTTCTGCTAACGCGCCGCAGGAGCAAATCCATCCACAGTAANCCCCTTTGCCATAACGCCAAATCAANAATGGAATGAACACAAACGTTTGAACCAAACTGATGCTCAACCACAACCACATGGGTTCATGGGTCATCACGTTCCAAATGAAGAGCGGCCAAGCCAAAATCAAACCAAAAGCGCGCCAATATTCGCGCCCATGATCGTAGCTCACCACGGGAAACAGCTGGTCTGCCAACCATCCCAAACCGCCCCCATCGAACAAGCCCGCGTAGCCCATGGCTGGCAAACACAAATAGGGTAACACAAAAAGAGGGCCCACTTGAATGAGCATTAAGCTCCAGGTCTGCCATTTCACGTAGGGCGTTTGNCGNNGTGAAATCCGCTTAAACCCAAACAGAACNACCAAAAACGAATAGAGCAAAGCGTAATAAAATCCTGGCTGCTTAAATGAAACATCAAGCACACGACCCAAGATGGTTTGAGACCACATTCCAGGTTGCAAACCNACGTTAAAAGGAAACAATCCGGCCTGAGAAAAATACTGNGTTAACGNGCCACCAGCCTTCCATAAATAAANAAACGTACATAAAGATAAAAATGCCGCACAGGCAGCCCAGGTTTCGGCCCCCCATTTGCCATGCACCGACAAGCCAGAACGCTCAAAAAAATCTTGTGGCTGCTCTCTCCCAATTAAAACCAAAACAGACNGTGCTTCAATCTCAACATCTCCATTTTGGGTTGCCACCAAAACGCTTCCCTTTNAGATCTGTTTGGTTTGGGACTCACTCAAATAGTCGATGGTNCCAGCTTGNACTGCCNTNTGAAAACGTTCTTGGTTTACCGGCTTGGGTCGTGTGAGATGTTTGCCCCGATACACCAAAGTCACCTTCGCACCTGCCGCTGCGCAAGCCAACGCNGCCTCGACGGCACTGTCGCCGCCCCCCACAATGACGATGCNCTCTGACGAAAAAACTGCCGGGTCGTANAAGCNGTGNAANACATGCTCTTGCGCTTCACCCNGAATGTTTAATTTTTTTACGTTACCGGTTTGCCCGGTNGCNATCACCACTTGGTCGGCCGTGATCACCCGCTGCCCTTGNNCCCCTAAAAGCTGAAAGCCCTTCCCCGCAGATTTGATNTTTGAGATNTCCGTTTGGGTAACTTCNATATTNTGTTGTTGCTGCTGCNCCAGNAGCTCTTCGANCAGACNTTCTTTGTGCTTGGCGGTAACNTGAATCTTNCCTTTGGGNTGAAAGNTTAAAGGNTANGTGTAAATGGGNTTNCCNTTGGGNAAGTCTGACAGGGTAGAGAGTGCNTGNCGCCGCTCGAAAANNTTGTANCNCAACCCACGNTCTTTGGCTCGGCTNGCNGCNGACAAGCCAGANACNCCCGCCCCNATAATTGCAACCTCAACGTCGCTGGNCCGTGAAAAATNGGCGTGCTTNTGNTTGNCNATTTCATCAATGACATCATGGCCNGTTTGAAGCGCATTTTTNAGTAAGGGAATCCCGGTGAGATCGCCCGCNACATAAATTCCTGGGACGGATGTTTGNNCGGTGTGATCTANCTGAACTCTGTTTTCCACAAGGCCCGATGGCCATTGCAGGTGCAACCAATCGGCATANCGTTGCAACCAATTCGGCATACTTTATCCGTTTTTGTTTTTCCGTCTTTGAAACCGNGCCCGCAATTTTNCGGCATAGCCTTTTTTGTTNTCTTGCCGNACNCGNCCAATNGCCAAATCGNCNNNGTCNACGTTNTGNTTNACNGTACTNCCNGCCGCNACGTANGCATTGNCACCAATTTCAANCGGNGCCACCANNGTNCTGTTGCTGCCNATNAANACNTTTTCNCCCAAGGTNGTGGGNNTTTTNCCAAAGCCGTCNTAATTNCANGTGATGGTNCCNGCNCCAATATTGCTTCCNGCTCCAATTTGNGCNTCACCAATATANGANAANNGNTTNGCNTTNGCGTTTTCNCCNAANACNGCNTTNTTCATNTCNACAAANTTGCCCACNTTCGANCCNNNTTGGAGTTCGGCNCCNGGNCGNAANCGAGCAAANGGNCCCACNTGGGTATTNNCGCCCACNTGAGCATTTTCACAAATGGTNTGGGNNNGAATNGTGGCGCCNTGCTCNATTTTNGTGTTNGTAATNACGCANCCATTNTCNATNGACACCATNGANGCCACNCGNGTNCANCCNCNCAGCGCCACGTTNGCNCCNANNATGACNTCNTGNNNNAGATCCACNCCNGCNTCGATATANGTGGTCGCNGGATCGCACATGGTGACCCCGTTTTGCATCCAGTAATGTAANATTTGTGCCCGCAACAGCTGNGCNGCNTCNGCCAATTGNACCCGNTTGTTNACNCCCATGGCTTCTTCNAAAGGNANNTGNAGNGTNGGCANTGTCTGCTCNTCNTCAATGAGCCCTGCNGCCAACTCCACCAGNTCNGTTAANTAATATTCNCCNTGGGCGTTTTCNGACTTNAGNCTNTCNAAATGNGCGCACAANAANTGTGCATCGAANGCNTANACNCCGGTNTTNATTTCATCGATTTNNCGNTCTTCNNNNGTGGCATCTTTTTGNTCAACNATGCGNTGCATGCGCCCCAACATATCTCTGACAATTCGTCCNTANCCNGTNGGNTCGGGCACCATGGCCGTNGCCANAGCCACCGGNGCATTNNTNTCTTCTCGCGCCATNCACAATTGNTTGAGGGTGCTGCCNGTNAGGCANGGNGTGTCNCCGCATAAAACCANNACNGTNCCCNTAAANTCNTTNAACGCAGGNACCGCCATTTGAACNGCNTGNCCNGTGCCTTTTTGTTCNGATTGAAGCACNGTTTCAATTTCTGGNACNCGGCNNNTNAANGCTTCTTCNACTTTNTCGGCCTGNTGGCCCACCACCGCNANNACNTTTTCAGCNCCGCCNTGCATGGCNGCTTTCACCGCCCAAAGNCCCATNGGNTGNCCCCANAGTTCNTGAAGGACNTTGGCGATCTCACTTCGCATNCTTGTGCCTTGTCCAGCACATAACACCACCGCTGCGCGTTCCATGGAAAAGCTCCCCGAAANTAAGTTCGNTTCTTATTTACGCAAATTGNCGAAAATCTAAAGAATTATCANGCTTCGGTGTCTAAAAGTGCTTTTTCNANCCGCCGCCANGTGGTTTGTAGGCTGATATCCTTTTCTTTNGCNCNTTTGATCTTNCGAACNGAGGACAANACCGTNGAATGATCNCGNCCNCCAAAGGCNCGCCCNATTTCGGGCANACTNTTTTCNAGNTGCACNCGACANAGNGTCATGGCCACCTGNCGCGCNAANGTAATTTGCCGCTGNCGGCTTTTGCCAANGATGTCTTCTTTGCGNACATCNAANTAAGAGGCCGCNAANTCGATNACNCGATCCACGGTGATNCGCTCNGANGCNTTTCGCAACAAAGGNTTNANATAGGCNCGNGCATCNGCCANGCCNACNGGCTGNGAAGTCANNGCNGAAAANGCCGAAAGNCGNANCAANGCNCCNTCNANTTCNCGAACCGAAGANGAAATATGNGTNCCCAAATANTCNAGCACTTCNCGCTCGAGGGTCACNCCGCACAACTGNGCTTTGCGATCGAGANTGGCGATNCGCGTTTCGATATCGGGCATTCGTAAATCTGCCACGAGCCCCCAAGACAAACGGGTTCGCAACCGTTCTTCCAGGCCTTCGATCTCATGGGGGTATTTGTCGGCCGTCACCACGATTTGTCGATGGGCCTCATGAAGCTCGTTGAAAGTGTGGAAGAAGGCATCCTGGCTGGCACTCTTACCCGCCAAGAACTGAATGTCATCGATCAAAAGCAAATCCACGTCTCGACGGTATTTGGCGCGAAACGCATCGAATCTTTTTTCTCGAATGGAAAGAATGTATTCGTTCACCCATTCTTCAGTGCTCATGTACAAAACCCGTGCCTTGGGGTTGCGCGCTAAAGTGGCGTGACCGATGGCGTGTAATAAATGGGTTTTCCCCATTCCTGAAGAGCCGAATAAAAAGAGGGGGCTGTACTGAGAACCGGGGTGCTCCACCACTGCTTGGCAGGCTGCGTAGGCCATTTGGTTGGCGGGGCCGGGCACGAAGTTATCAAAAATGTAGCGCCCGTTTAAACGCGTTGGCCGTTGAATGGGACGGGCTTGAGGCCTGGGTAAATCGATCAGATCTGCTGCCACCGTCTCTTCTTCTTCGTGAGGCAAAAGCGGCGGAACAGGCTCGGGTGCTTCAACGATGGGCTCCACATGAAGTTGAGGCTGGTGAACCAAAACCACCGTGGCCTTCTCCTGGCATTCCGCGCTCAAGAGTTCGTCCAGCATGGCTTGGTAATGATCTCGCAACCAGTTGCCATGAAATTCACTTTCGGCAGACAAAGTGAGGACGTTCGAAGACCAAGACACCCCACGAAGCTGACGAAAAAAACCTTCCCAAACGAAGAGAGAGATTTTTTCTTTCGCCGCGCGCTTCAAGCTTTTGCACCGTTGCTCGACGGAAAGATTTTGTTTTTCACATGCTTGTTGGGGTGACTGGGTCATTTCCTCTTTTGGCAAAATCATCTCTCTAACGCACCTTCTTACAAAAAAAGACAGTATGTAAAATCAAAACCCCGGACCCGATTCATGATTTTGCTCGTAGCGGTGCATTGACTGAGCCCTTTAACTTGCTCAACCTACCGGTTTTAAAGCTATTTTCCATGACAATCGGATCGATGTGATCCCGAACTCTAGAATTAACCCCACTGAGAAAATAAGATCAAGGAACCTTTTAAGTGTTTTTCCTAAGTTACTAATTTTAAAGCGTTAATATTTTTTGGGTAGGTTCTTATCACACACCTGGCTTTTTGCGCCTTTCCGATGAGATCTCACCCTCCAATTTTCATGGACTTAGATTTTCTCGAGGTATTTTGCTGTCAATATTTTACAACTCCGAACAAAAATTGGTGAACCCAGCCGGGTGATCTATCGTTAAAGATCTTTGCAACAACTGTATTTCAGATGGTTTTTGTTTTACACTTGCATGAGTTTTTATATCTCGAATAAATGGTGTGGGTTGTGTTTTTGTCGAGGTCCCAATGATTTTAACTGATTCTGAAATTTTAAGTGAAATGGAAAAAGGCACCATTGCCATTGAGCCATTTGATCGTTCTGCCCTAGGTACCAATTCTTACGATGTGCATCTTGGGCCTTTTTTGGCGGAGTACAAACATCTCCCTTTAGATGCCAAGAGTCATAACCCCATCGAAGTCTACCCCATCCCACAAGAGGGCTTGGTATTGGAGCCCGGCGGGTTTTACCTGGGCGTGACCCAAGAATACACCGAAACCATGGCCCATATTCCCTTTTTAGAGGGCAAAAGCAGCACCGGAAGGCTGGGAATCGACATCCATGCCACGGCTGGAAAGGGCGATATTGGCTTTAAAAACCATTGGACCTTGGAAATCTCGGTCAAAGTGCCAGTACGGGTCTACGCTGGTATGCCCATCGGTCAGCTGATATATTTCCAACCGCACGGTCGTGTTATGACATCTTATGATCAAAAAGAGTCGGCCAAGTACACCGCCAAGAGTGATCGGCCACAAGAATCCATGATGTGGAAAAATTTTAAATGAAAATCTGCCCCAAATGCCAACAACAATATGCCAACAGCGAAGATTTTTGCAGTGAAGACGGCACGGCGCTCATGGTTAAAAAGATCACGCTTCCCTGGGAGATGGAAGCACTGGCTGGCGAAGAACAAGAAGAAGCCAACCAAGAAGAAGAGCTGGGGGCCGCCAGATCTGATACCTTTATCGATCTCAACGTCGAAGACACCTTTAATGTTTCGTTAGACGCCAGCACCCAAAAACCCACAGAAACCAACCACGAAACAAGTGACCGAACCGTAGACGCCCACGAAGGACTCTCATCAGATCTTGGGCACGCCGATGCCACAGAGGCCGAAGAACTTCCCGTCATTGCGCCCGGTAGTATTTTAGGGTCTTACAAACTTCAAACCAAGCTGGGTGAAGGCGGTATGGGCGAAGTTTTCCTGGCGGAGCACATGAAATTGGGCCGCAAAGTGGCCATCAAAGTGTTGCGCTACGAATTCACCCACAACCAAAATGCTGTGGATCGCTTTTTCAACGAAGCCCGGGCCGTGAACCAAATCGCCCACCGCCACATCGTGCAAATCACAGATTTCTTTGAGCAACCGGGTGGGCAAAATTATTACGTGATGGAGTACTTGGAAGGTCGCTCCCTCCAAGATATTTTGGTGGAAAATGGCCCCATGCCCGCTCAAGACATTGTTCACATCGGAGCGCAAATCGCATCAGCATTAGAGGCGGTTCACAAACAAAACATTATTCACCGCGATCTCAAACCCGAAAACATCATCGTGTTAAATTCTGACGATCTTGACGATTATGTAAAATTGTTGGATTTCGGGGTTGCCAAACTGCTCGAGCCTGTAGAGGGCATTCCGCTGCACCAAACTCAAACCGGGGTGATCATGGGCACGCCCGAATATATGGCGCCTGAACAGCTCAAGCGCGAGCCGGTCACCCCACAAACCGATGTCTACGCGTTCGGCCTCATTCTGTTCGAAATGACCACCGGGTGTCGGCCTTGGAAGTACGACAACATGGGTGAATTGGTGGTTGCCCACATGACCAAGGTTCCCCCTTATGTGAACAGTGTTTCCACCGTTGATCCTCCTGTCCCTGGCGCATTGGAACAATTGATCGCGGACTGTCTTGAGAAAGAAGCCGACCAACGCCCTCGCAGCATGAAAGAAGCGGAGGAGCGTTTGCTCGCCACCTTAAATACGGACGGAGACACGGAGCGTCGTTCACCCGAAATGATGGTCTCGGGCGGCCACCGTTTACAACCAGTGCCCACGCGCCCCCCCGAAACCATGATCACCGGCGGCTTGGACGCGAGCGCCATTGATAAAGCGGTTCAAGAAAACCAAACCAAAACCACTTTGTGGGCAGCCATGATCTTCTTACTTTTGATTACGGGCGTTTCAGGGGTTGCATCCCAGTGGGACTCTTTGTTTGTAAGCAACGATGAGAAAAGCGCCGAAGAGAAACCGGAGAAAAAAGCACCCTTAAAGGCCATACAAATATTTCTCGAATCTCAGCCCAGCGGAGCATTGGTCTACGATGAAAAAGAAGACGCATTGCTCGGGAAAACCCCCATGCAGCTGTCTTTGGTCCCGGACAAGGCCAACGCAAAAAGGGTATTTATTTTTGTAAAAGATGGTTTTCACAAGCTGAAGAAAGAAGCTGTGATTGCCGATCAAGCAAAAATCGAGGCCAGCCTGCTCAAGAAAGCACCCAAAGTACCGCCTAAAGCCCAAAAAGCACCCAAAGCCAACAAGCGCGCACCAGCACCGGCGCCATCGAAAGTAAAAAACACCAAAGATTGGTTAAAAAAGAGCGGTAAATCCAAAAAAGCCCCCGGAAAAAACCAAGACAAAAGTGGCTTAATCGATCCCTTCAGCATGTAAAGTCATTGCATGACATCAAAAAACCGATAAAGCTAAGGCTGGCTTAGCCTTCAGGGTGGTTCATGCTTTCTCGTATGCTCATGCAAATTCAAATGGTGGTCCTGGCTTCGGCGTTGACTTTGACGCCAGGCATGCTTTGGGCACAAAGTGCATCCGACAAAAGCGCCGCACAAGAGGCTTTTAAAAAAGGTCAAATCCAATACAATTTAGGCCGGTTTGAAAAAGCCCTCGAACATTTTTCAACCGCTTACGAAACCATGCCTCACGGCGCATTTCTGTTTAATATCGGTCAGTGCCACCGACACCTGGGCAATCACGAAAAAGCCATCTTCTTTTTTGAAGGCTATCTGCGAAATCTGCCGAACGCCCCCAATCGCAGCGATGTGGAAGACTTGATCTCTGAACACCGCGCCAAATTGGCCATTGCTAAAACGCGCAAAGCGAATCCACCCAAAAAGAAGAAACCATTACCCAAAAAGAAAAAAGCGAAACGCAAAAAACCTAAAAAGACAGCTGCCGCGCCCGCCGCAGTGGAAAAGCCAGCTCCTGTGCCCAAAGCAGCGCCGCAGCCTCCAGAGATCAAATCAGCCGATCAAGAATCATGGGTCGTTTGGGCCCTGATCGGTGGTGTGGCCATCTTAGGGACCGCCATTGTAATCGCCACCATCGCCAGCCGATCAGGCTCCGGTGGCACCACCGGCGATGGTGACACCACAGACTCCAACACTGGCAATGACAGTGACGACGCCTCCTTCGGGACGGTAGATATTCGTCCAAACTGATTAACCTCCTAATTTATTTGGCCTTTTTATCCTTGTGGCGCGCGATACTGAATCCTGCCAACCCTTTGAAGGTCTCCATTTTCATAGAGTGCTTGAAAAATAGGGCCTTAGGAGCGTTACCCGGGCTTCTGCGCGCAGATCCTCCCTTGACACTTCGAGGTTTGATCTCCATGATCCGCTCGTTTTCGCCGACACATGAACGGCACCACCAATTTTTGGGCAGGGAGATCTTCCAATGAAACGCACATATCAACCAAGTCGTACCAAACGTACCCGTACCCATGGTTTTCGCGCACGCATGGCCACCCCAGGTGGACGCAACGTGATCAAAAGACGTCGCGCCAAGGGCCGCAAACTGTTGGCACCGACCATCTACAAAAAATAATCTTACTCGCGGAGCGCAAGCTTGAGTGCTCCTCTCGCATTTCCCAAAACAAGACGCCTTCTCAGCCGCAGAGATTTCCTGCGGGTGCAACGTCGTGGTGCACGCGCCAAAGGAAATGGCTTAGTCCTCATCGCCATGCCTGGTCAGCACGAACAGGGCCGCGCGGGCTTGGTGGTCAGCAAAAAAGTTGGCAAAGCCCATCTTCGGAATTTAATCAAGCGACGTCTCAGACATATTTTGAGAGAAAACAAAAACACTTTTGCCAGACGGGATTTGGTGGTGATGGCACTTCCACAGATTGCCGACCATTCATTCGAAGATCTCAAAAAAGATTTCTTTCACACCGTCTCTGCGCTAAATCAAAACATTCAACGACGCAAAAAGAAGAGACAAACAAATGGCTGAGTTTGATACCGTCATTGGCCTTGAATGCCATGTGCAGCTCAAAACCGAGAGCAAGCTATTCTCTCCCGCTCCCAACCGATTTGGGGATGCGCCCAACGCAAATGTAGATGTGGTCGACGCGGGCCTGCCCGGCGTTCTTCCGGTTCTCAATGAGAAAGCCGTTCAATTTGCCATTCAATTAGGCTTGGCGTTGGGCTGTAAAATCAACCTAAAAAATGTATTCGCGCGTAAGCATTATTTTTATCCAGATCTTCCCAAAGGCTATCAGATATCCCAATTTGAATTGCCCATATGCGAAGGGGGCAGCGTTGAGATCCAGACATCTCAAGGCCGTAAAAAAATTAACCTCACACGTATTCACATGGAAGAAGATGCCGGCAAAAGCATGCACGAGGCCGGTGCCCCCTACAGCCAAGTGGACTACAACCGTGCGGGCACCCCCCTGCTTGAGGTGGTCACCGAGCCTGAAATTCAAAACGCCGAAGAAGCCATGGCCTTTTTTAAAAGCCTGCGGGCCACCGTCATGTACTTGGGTATTTGCGATGGTAACATGGAAGAAGGTTCCATGCGCGCCGATGCCAACGTGAGTGTTAAGCCTGTTGGGCAAACCGAGCTGGGCCAACGCACCGAAATCAAAAACCTCAACTCCACGCGGTTTTTAGGGCAGGCCATCGACTTTGAACGCAAGCGTCACATTCGCATGGTTAAAGCCGGTGAAGAAATCAAAATGCAAACCCGGCTTTTTGACCCTGACAAAAAAGAAACCCGGAGCATGCGCGAAAAAGAAGAGGCTCACGACTATCGGTATTTTCCCGATCCAGACCTACCTCCCCTCGTCATCGAGGCTGAGACATTGGACCGGCTTAAATGTAACCTTCCAGAACTTCCTTTTGCCAAGCTCGATCGTTATCAAACAGACCTGGGCCTTTCTGAATACGACGCGGGCCTGCTTTGTGAAGAGCAACAAGTGGCGGCTTACTTTGAAAAAGCGCTCCTGACACAGCCCAACGCCAAAGCCGTGGCCAATTGGGTTCTCAATTCTTTACTGGCCGCCTTAAACGAAAATGGTTTGTCACCAGAGCAAATTTTTCAGTGCCCCTTAAAGCCCGAACGTATCGGCCAACTGGTGTCCATGCTCGAACAAAAGATCATTACGAGCAAGATCGCCAAGCAACTGTTTGAAGAAATGTGGCAAAACCCCAATGCCGAGCCAGAACAAATTGTGGAAGACAAAGGCTGGAAAGTGGAGCGTGATGAAGGCGCCTTGTTGAAAATCATTACAGACTTGGTGGCCAATCACCCCAAAGAGGTACAGCAATATTTAGGCGGTAAACAGAAAGTACTGGGCTTTTTTATGGGTCAGGTGATGAAGCAAACCAAGGGTCAAGCGGAGCCCAAAGAAACCACTGAGCTTCTCAAAAAGCATCTCGAAACACTTCGCGAATAACTTATGCCTACTCAGAATTTGCGGCCGGTTTGCTTTCTTTGGCCGCAGGCTCCGGGCTCGATGAGCTCTCAGAAGCTGGCTTACTCTCGCTGGAGCCCCCAGTACTTTTACCGGTGGAGCTGTATAGATCGGAGTACCATCCCCCACCTTTCAGCTGAAAACTGGTTTGGCTTACTTTTTTGCTCATGGTGTCAGATGCACCACAGCTGGAACAGCTTTCGGGCGCAGCCGCGCCAACTTTTTGCAGCAATTCCACATGAGCACCGCACTCGCTACAAGCATATTCATAAATTGGCATAACCAAACCTCCGGAACGTTTTACGTTTAGCTGTTATAAAACAAAGATCAACCGGGCGGTCCCGATTGACGCTGAAGAAAATGCTCCATAACGTTAAATCCAAGTGAAGGATGATCCGTCTCATGATTGAACGTTACGCAGAAACCCGCTTGCCCACTCATTTTGGTGATTTTCGATGTCTGATCTATCGCGACCGCAACGGCAAAGAGCACATGGCCATGGTGAAAGGCGATATTCAGGGTAAATCCGATGTACTCTGCCGAATTCACTCTGAATGCCTCACCGGTGAAGTATTTGCTTCCACCAAATGCGATTGCAAAAGCCAGCTGGACCTGGCCCTCGAAAAAATTTCGGCGAAGAACGAAGGGGTTGTGATCTACATGAGAGATGAGGGGCGCGGCATCGGTTTGGGCAATAAGATCAGAGCCTATGGTTTGCAGGAGCAAGGTGCCGATACGGTAGATGCCAATCGCATGTTAGGCTTGCCAGACGACACCCGCGATTATACTTTCGCAGCAGAGATACTTAAAGACTTACATATTTCGTCTGTTTGTCTTATGACAAATAACCCTCTTAAGGTTAACGGGCTCAAAAATGGCGGCATAGAAGTTTCAAAAAGGGTGGAGCACCACACTGAAGCCCCCACCCATGCCGCCTACTACTTACAAACGAAGCGAGATCGTATGGGGCACCTGTTACCCGAAGGCAATTTGGCTGCAGATAATGTGCGCGTACTGGGTGGCGGTAAAAAGCCTGCGTAGCAATCAAACAGAATTCTCATGTGGCCGGCGCACCCGCCAAACCAAACCCACCCGTTCGAGCAACCAAATTAGACCGTAGGAAACATCTGGCTCGAGCCAATGCATTCCGTTTCGGGCGGATGAGGGATACTTGTGATGGTTGTTGTGCCAGCCCTCCCCTTGAACCAATAAAGCAATCCAGAGGTTATTTTTACTGTTGTCATGGGTTTGATGGGGCTGCTGTCCCCACAAATGACAAACGGAGTTCACGGACCAAGTGGCGTGCCACACCACCACCGTACGCAAAATCCCTCCCCAAAATAAAAGGAACAAACCGTCAATTCCCACTGCCGGGTTTATCATTTCCACCCAAAAGCCACCCAGCCAAAGTAATGCAAAGTAAATCACGGGTGGGACAAAATTATATCGATCCAACCAAACCAATTCTTTGAACTGTGTTAAATCTTTAAGCGGCTTAAATGCCACTTCGTAGGTTTTTGAACTCAGCAACCAACCCATGTGCGCCTGGTAAAATCCCTGTACCGGCGAATGCAAGTCCTCTTTCTCGTCGGAAAACCGGTGGTGATGACGGTGCACCGCACTCCAAGCAATGGGGCCTCCCTGCAATTGGCAACACCCTAAGCATGCCATAGCAAATTGAATAAGCCGTGAGGTTTGAAACGCTTTGTGGGAAAAATACCGATGATAGCCTACGGTAATGGACAGAATGCAAATCAAATAGTTCAGCGCTAAAATCACCAACCCAAAAAAAGAAAGACTGTAATGCAACAACCCCCACAAAGCACCCAGGTGAAACAGCCAACGTAAAGCGCGATGGAATTGATAGTGACGGTTGAGGGTGTCGACATTCAAAAAGGTCATGACTGCATTTTAGCGCTGGCTCATGACCCTCTACAAGCCACGTGAAAATTGAATGAAACCCACCTTTTTCAGTGCAGAATAAGGAGTCTAATTTCGCGCTACAAATTTCAACATAAGTTCGGGAAGTATGAATGAACGTTACACCCCCTGCTTTACACACTTTAACTGCCTAAATTTTAAACTTTTTTACTTTTGGCAGTCTCAAGGTGTCTGCACCGTGCGCCCATTCGGTCAAACGCCGGGGTTTTGCCAAAGGATTCAACGTGCCATAGAGAAAGACACACGGCTCAAAAAGCGTGGAAATGCTTTTCTACGCACCGCACGCTGTGAATCGGGAGTTACGTTGATACAAATAAGTCTCCCATATAAAGGAATGTGAACATGAATTTTTCCTTCAAGTCCTTCGGCCTCTCCTTACTTTTATCATTCCTTTTTTTACAACCCACAGGTTGCGGCTTATTCGTCGATCGCAGCATCGAAGAAACGCCGGTGGCCGAGCAGGATGACCAGGAAGACAATCAAGAGCCCGAGGATGAAGTCGGTACCCTGACTTTGAACCCCACAGAAATTTCGGGATATCCCGGCGACCTGTTGCGCGTGCACGCCATGGCGAACTTCGCCGATGAAAACAAAGACGCGGAAGAAATTACCGCCGCCAGCGAGTGGCGGATTAGCAATGACGAGGTTGCCGTCATCGATTCGCCAGGGGTTATTTTAGGTGTCGCTCCAGGGCAAGCCGTGGTCACTGTCACCTATGGCGAGCAAACGCAAACCGCCGCCGTGGAGATTGTGAATTTTAGCGCGGGGCTGGTCAGTCTCACCGTAGATCCCGCAGAGGTTGAAGTCCCTGTGGATTTTTCCACCGAAATAAAAGCCATGGGGCTTTATGAAAACGGTGAAGCACGAAACCTCACTGGCGATGTGCAATGGAATATCGCGGATGAGACTGTAGCTCAAATTGATACCAGTGATTTGGGAATTTACTCGGTCAGGGGCGTCGCCAGCGGGGAAACCACCCTCACGGCAACTTATAACGAACAAACAGCCACTGCTGAAATCATCGTGAACGCCAAAGGCTTATTAGAAATCGAAATAGTTCCCAGTACTTTGGCATTGCCAGTGGGCGTAGAAACCCAACTTTCCGCCTTGGGCCTTTTTGATGATGGCTCCATTTTAGACATCACCCCTTCGGTGAATTGGGCCAGTCTCGACGCAGCAAGAGCCTCCGTCAACAATGAAGAAGGCTTTAAGGGCAGAGTGACCGCAGTGGCAGAAGGCGCAGTGGCGATTACAGCCACCGATGCCGATGATGAAATTCAGGGAACCGCAGAGCTCACGGTCACCCCCGCTGAGATTGAATCTCTCACCATTTTACCGGCCCTCCCCGTGATGCCGCTTGGCGCCACCATTGAGGTGCAAGCGGATGTGGTGATGTCAGGCGGTTTGGCCCTTGAGGTCACCTGGGAAGGCTCCTGGGAAATCGAAGATGAAGGCATCGCGGTCATGCGACCCATGGAAGACGGTCGCATGTTGATAGAAGGCATCTCTCCTGGGCAAACTTCTTTGTCACACACTTTTGGGGACACCACCCAGTCCGTCACGCTTGAGGTCACCAACGCTGAACTGGTGACTTTAGAAATGTGGCCCGAAACGTTCACCATGCCCCTGGGCACCTACCAAGCCTTTTATGCTTTCGGCACCTACACTGACAATTCACGGGCGGGTTTAACCGCCATGGCCACCTGGACCTCTAGCGATCCAAGCATTGCATTTGTATCCAGCACCCCCGACCCCGGCGTGGTTTCAGCGCTCACCTCTGGAACCGTTACCATCTCCGCCGAGGTTGGAAATCTTTCGATCAGCGCCGAGGTGGAAGTCACCGATGCTGAAATCATTGGGGTACAAATGCACCCGCCCGTACTCGCATTGCCCGCCGGTGACGATGGCGCACTTCGCGCCTACGCGGTCTACGCCAACAACACCATACGCGAAGTCACCCAGGAAGCGGCATGGTCCGTAGCGGATGTAGCTGTTGCTGTGGTCTCCAACGCAGAAGGCCACCGCGGTGAAATCAGTGCTCTTGAGGCGGGTGAAACCACTGTGAGCGCCACCTTTGAAAATTTCTCCGATCAATCCACCTTGATCATCACGGATGCACCGCTGCAAAGCATCTTCATCGTGCCCTTTGAAGGGCTCGAAACCGCACCCAACCGAGACGAATGGCTGACTGCCATCGGGATGTACGAAAATGGAAGCACCCGAGTGGTGACCGATCGCGTGACCTGGAGCAGCAGCGACACCACACTCGCCCAAATCAGTAATATTGAGGGCTCACAAGGACGTCTCACCGCTTTGGCCCCGGGAGAGCTCACAGTGAAAGCCGAGCTGGACGGCAGAGAAGCTCAAACCACAGTCACCATTGCAGACTCCGCCATGACTGGGATGGGCGTTTGGCCCACCGAAACCACCGTGACCGTGGGTCTCGGTGTCGACGTGAATGCCTACGGTATTTTCTCCGAAGAGGGCCTCGAAAACTGGCTCACCTGGGAAGCGGTTTGGAGCTCGTCTGATGCGTCCATCGCCACCGTTGGCAACTGGCCGGTGGATCCCGGTCGCATTACCGGTATTACACCGGGCAGTGCAGTGGTTACCGCCAGCGTGGGTGATTTTTCTGCCGATGTGTTTGTCACGGTCAAGGACCGCGAAATCGTGGCCATTGAAATCG
Organism: Myxococcales bacterium; assembly: GCA_002721815.1. GTDB lineage: Bacteria > Myxococcota > UBA727 > UBA727. Next base: position 20,908 of record PBLQ01000004.1, on the reverse strand, counting down.
GACCCGAAAACCCGGTGGTCCCTCCCGATCGCATTCAGGAGTTCATTGCCATCGCCACATTTGACGATGACTCGACGTTGGATGTGACCGACGACACCACTTTCACCAGCAGTGATAGTACGGTGGCGGCAGTGATCGACGCCTATCCGGGCATTGTCTCTACGGCATCACCAGGCGAAGTGACCATCACCGGCACCATCGGTGAAATCTCGGGAACCACGACCTTAACCGTTCAGGCCGTTGATCCAGAATCCATTTTGGTTTCACCCATCAGCCCTGTTCTGGGTCTTGGGGGCCCCCATCAATTTTACGCCACCGCCCTTTATGAGGATAATATTTCCAGCGACGTCACTGACCTTTGTACTTGGACCAGCTCAAACACTTCCGTGTTGTTGGTGTTTGACGAAGGCGGTGCCAAAGGGCGGGCTTACGGAATTCAGGCCGGCACCTCCACGGTCACCGCAGAATGCCTTGGTTTCACCACCGAGACTTCAGCCACGGTTCATTAAATTTATCGAGGGGCACGCCCCTAAAAAAGGAATGCGTCATGACTTCCAAACTGAAATCGACCCTGAGCGTTTGGGCTGTTTCACTCACCTTTGTCTTAGGCCCGGGTTGCGGCTTATTGCTTCATACCCCAGCAGGTGTGGGCCCTGCCGCCATTGAAAACAGTGATGGCGGCCCGGTAACTGAAGACAAAGACCCCAACGATAATTCGAATGACCCGCCTCCCGAAACGGGCACGCTCACCCTATCGCCCAACGAAAACAGCGGCTACCCTGGTGAGCTGTTGCGGTTCAGCGCCAAGCTCGCATACGAAAGCGATCGCAGCGACGATGATGTCACGGGCGATTGTCAGTGGTTGATTGAAGATGACAACGTGGCCACTTTGGATTCTGCGGGGACGTTCTTGGCCCAAAACCCCGGAGAAACCAGCGGTACCGTGACCTATGGCGAAGAGAGCCTAACCTTCACGCTTCGGGTTCTCGATTTAACAGAGGGGTTGTCCACGCTCTCCATAGATCCCCCCACCGTAGATATCCCCACCACGTTTGCCATTACCGTGCGCGCCATGGGTTTTTATGAAAACGGCGAAGCCCGAAACCTATCAGGGTTGGTGGCTTGGACCGTGGGCGATCAAAACATTGCCACCATCTCCACCGAAACCGATGAGGCCATTCAAGTTCAAGGTCTGGCCAGCGGTACCACCCAGCTTACGGCCACCTTTGGCGAACAGGAAGCTGTCGCCGAATTGAGCGTCGCCCTCAACGAGCTCCAAGGCATCGAACTGGTGCCCAGCGAACTTTCCATTCCCAAAAACACCTCCGCCCAACTTAAAGCATTGGGCGCCTTTGCCGGCGGTGATGTTTTGGACATCACAGAATCGCTCACTTGGGAAACCGCCGATACGGCGCGGGCCATCGTGAGCAACGAAGTGGGCAGCAAAGGGCTGGTCTCTGCGCTCGCGCAAGGGAGTGTTACCATCAAAGCTTATTCAGAAGATCAAATCGTTGGCTTGGCGAATCTTGATGTCACTGCCGAACAGGTTTCCTCCTTGACCATCGTCCCCCCGCTTCTTTCAGTTCCCGCAGGCGCCACCGTTCGGGTTCGGGCCGACGCGGTCATGGTGGGGGGTGGCAATCTCGAGGTGACCAACCAGGGCTCATGGGCCATCGGAGATGAAAACATTGCGGTCCTCCGAATGATGAATGACGATCGCATACTCGTCGAGGGGGTTTCCCCGGGCAATACGACCCTGTCCATTTCCTACGGAGATGTCACCGAAGAAGTCTCCTTAATCGTGACTGCCGCAGAATTAGACATGCTCGAAATTTGGCCTACCGATCTCACTTTGCCCGCCGGCGACTCTGAAAACTTTTACGCCATCGGCACCTACACCGATGGCAGCAGAGCAGGGCTCACCGCCATGGTTCAATGGACCTCAAGTGATCCTGCCATTGCTTTTGTTTCCTCCACCCCAGAGCCAGGGCTGCTGACCACTTTAACAGCTGGCAGTGTCACCATTACGGCCTCCGTAGAAGGAACCATCGCCACCACCACCGTCAACGTGACCGCTGCTGCGCTGGTGGGCGTTCAAGTGCACCCACCCATCGTGGCTTTGCCCGCCGGCGATGACGGTAACTTTAAAGCCTTTGCCGTGTATTCTGATAACACCATGCGCGAAGTCACGGATGACGCGGCCTGGTCCATCGACGATACGGCCGTGGCCACCATTTCCAATGCCGACGGCCAAGAAGGGTCCATCAACACCCGCAGCGCGGGTGGCGCCACCGTTAAAGCCACCTACGAAGCCTTCAGCGATGAAGCGAGCTTGACCGTAACCGATGCGGCGCTCGACTCTTTATTCATTACTCCCTGGTATATCGAGATCACCCCCAATAGAAATGAATGGCTCACCGCCGTAGGCAGGTATGGGGACGGCTCCACCCGTATCATCACCGATCGTGTCACCTGGAGTACGAGCAATGATGCAGTGGTCCAGGTTTCCAATCTTGAAGGCACAGCGGGCCGCATCACATCGATCAGCAATGGTACCGCCGTCATTTACGCCCAACTCGATGGCAAAACAGACGGCAGAGAAGTCATCGTTGTTGATGCGGACATGATCGATATTGGTATATGGCCAGAGCAGGTGGGCGTGAGTCCGGGCCTCACCCAGGGGGTCAATGCCTATGCGCTTTACGAACAGGAAGGCGTGGAAAACTGGATCACCGGACAAGCCGTATGGACGTCCGACAATGAAGCCATCGCCATCGTTGACAATTACCCAGAAGGGGCCGGACGCATTACCGGCATCTCGCACGGTATCACCACTGTCACCGCTACTTTGGGTAATTTTACTGCAACCACCGAAGTTCACGTGCACAACAGGGAAGTCATTTCGCTGGAGCTCGGGCCCCCAAATCCCATCCTTCCGCCAGACCGTTCCCAAGAATTTGTGGCCATCGCGACATTTGATGTTGGTCCCTCACAAGACGTCACCCGAGACACCCTCTTTGAAAGCAGCAACGCATCGGTGGCAGCCACTCTCACCGCTTTTCCTGGCTGGGTGTCCACGGGAGTTGCTGGTGAAGCCACCATCACCGGAACCGTGGTTGGTGTTTCAGCGACCACCAGTATTACGGTGCGAGCCGCTGACCCCACCAACATTATCATCACCCCGAGCAATGACGTTTTTCAAAGGGGCCGGCCGCATCAATTTTATGCCACCGCCCTGTATGAAGACAACAGCACATCAGACATCACTGAGTTGTGCACCTGGAGTTCATCGAACAGTGACGTGATGATCATTTTTGATGAAAACAACGCAAAGGGCAGGGCTTGGGCCATCAACGTGGGCAACACCACCATCACCGCTATTTGTGATGGAACGGTGGCCACCACCTCCGCCACGGCGAACTAACCCGGCTCACAGACCCGCCTCAGCCTTGCTGAGAGTGCTACCACCAATGAAAACGGGCGAATTCCATGCTCTTTCGCCTGCAAGCATTTAAATTGGGCTACTAACTTGCTATCCCTCTAGTTCCTTTTGGACTGTGCTCAGTTCACCCTGGAGGTAGAATTCATGCAGCGAATGCCCCTTTTTATTTTTGGATTGGCAGCAGCCGTTATGGCGCCATACTTCAGCCATGCCAGCTCCTTCTCACTCACCACTGATCATCGAACCGAAGTGGTAGAAAGTTATCCGGTGGATAAAATCGGAACAGAAGGACACACGGGCCTGCACAACTATCCCCGTTTTCGAGGCGGAGCGAATTATCAAACGCCCTTTCTCATGGACGATCTCAATCTGCGCTTAGAAACCGAGCATGATCTCGAACTCAATGATTTTAAAGCTGAGGGCATCAATTGGCGCCCCCGCTCTTTGTATGCCGGGTTTATTTTCAAAGATGCTTTTCAATTGCGATTGGGCCTAATGACCAGCCAATGGGGCATGGGGCTTGTTGCCAATAACGGGCTCACAGACCCAAAAAAGAACACCGATTTATTCTCTGATCCAAGAAGTGGTGACCGCATGTTGCGCGCCATGGCCCTGTTGCCGATTCCTGCGGTCAAAAGTGCCATCGTTTTATCTGGGGATTTGATGACCTCTTTTCAATTGGGCGAAGAAGGGCCTCATGTGGTTCTTGGCGATGACATTCTTTTGCCCGGTGACAATGCCCAACAAATTGTAGGGGCGTGGAAAACCAATCTTGGAAATGTGTTTCAGGGTGGCTTTTATGGGGTTCACCGATGGCAGCAAGCACCCGGCGGTGGCTCTCTTGAGATTACTGTGGCCGATGTATTTCTCAGCTCAAGCATGAGCCTTGGCGACAGTTGGACACTGAGCGCACAATCAGAAAGCCTGGTGGTCTTTGGCAACACGGACCTGGGCAGCAACCCCACTTATCCCGAACACGATGTGCTTCAAATGGGCAGCGCACTCCAAATGGCAGCGGGCGGACAACAATTTGGTTTGATTCTCGACGGACTTTGGGTAACGGGTGACCAAAATTTTGATGACGCCTCTCTGAACGCATTCAATACTGACATTAACTTCAACCAAGGTCTCCTACTTCACGATCGACTGCTTACCGATATCACCGCCCAAGCTCCCGTCACCGCAAGCAACCTCAACCTCACCGGCGTTCCAGCAGAAGACCTCGATCGTCTACCCACCCAAGGGGCCATCAGCAACACCAAAAGCCTCTTCCCCAAAGTGTGGTACAAACCGATCAAAGACTTGAAAGTCTATGGCGGCGCCTTACTGGCTTGGACCGATGTCCCTCTGGCCGACCCTTTTCAAACCAAAATGTCTGGAGGCATTCCCGCCAATGCATTTCATGGCGCTGCTGGCGACTGGTTGGGCTTAGAAATTGATGTGGGCTTCAAAAACCACTTTGAGCTATCGGACTGGGGCGCGCTCGATATCGGCCTCGAAGCTGCTTGGCTGCAACCGGGTGATGCATTCGTCAATGCCAGCGGCGACACATTAAACTCCATTATGGGCGCTCGCGCTTTTCTCTCTTTTCAACTCTAAGGACGCAACATGAACATGAACCAACGATTCGCCCTCGCTTTGTTTTTGAGTGCCACCTGCATGGCTTGCCTGTCCCCCACACCAGAAGGGCTGCACCCCATCGACCCCGCGGATGTCACCGTCAAAATGGACTTTGAACACCGCCCCCTGCCGGATATTCCCCTGCCCAATGACATCGCCACCCGCTTTGACGAAACCTCACCCACCAAACGCCGACTCAATGTCTCTATGATGGCGCCCACGTACATGGAGCAAGAAGTTCGAACGCTCCTCGATACCCTAGATGGCTGGGGCGTTTTTCAGCCCATCGTCATTCCCTTTACGGGCCCATTGGACATTCAGTCCATTTTGGATGCCCATCGCGATCCGAACTACGGACTGGAGGATGATGTTTTATATTTGATCAACATTGATGAAAACTCACAAGAATTCGGTCGTGTCCACCATCTCAATGTGGGCAATGGCAACTATCCAGTCGTTTTGGAAAATAAAAATAAGTATTGGGGTGGTGATCCGCGCAAAGACTCCACTTCCCTGATCTTTGACGACGCCATGGAAGATACGAACGGCAATGGTGTTTTGGATGAAGGTGAAGACACCGATGCCGACGGCATTTTGGATATGGGCAATTATTTACCTGGCACCAACCCCACCACGCTGCAAGAGCGTGCCGATGCGCTCATGCCTTTTTATGAGCGAGAAACCAACACCCTTATTGTCAAACCCATGGTGCCCCTTAGAGAGCGTACCCGATACGCCGTGGTGATCACCAAGCGTCTCAAAGACGAACAGGGGAACAGTGTGGGCTCTCCCTACCCTTACATCAACCACTTGACACAAACCGAAAGCTTAAGACCGCTTCTGAAAAAGCTACCCGACGGCCTTTCTGTTGATGATATCGCTTATACCTTTAGTTTTACCACGCAAACCATCGAGGCCGACTGGAAAGCACTTCGCGATGGCTTGTACGAAAAAGGCATTCAAAAAAACTTGGGTAAAGATTTTCCCGCTAAAATTGATCGTCTTTACCCCCTTCGGGACCTGAACTACTTTCCAAATACCAAAAAACATTATTTGCTGTACGGTGAACAATGGCGCGACGGTCTCGGGGGTATCGCCACCGATCCGGCCATTTTAGATATGGATGCGGACACACAGGCTTATGCGGATTTGGTAGAAAGCCAAAGCTACATCGATTATATCGTCATTGGCAGTTACACCTCGCCACAATTGTTTGAACGGAAAGACAAAGATGGCAATGACCTCCGCCTCCACATGCAGGTCTGGCCTGGTGACTTGGAAAATGTGCCGCTGCCCAGAGGGTCAGATAACAATGCCAACGAAGTACATGGTGAAACTGTTTACTTCACCCTCATCATACCAAGAAAAGAAATCTCCGTTAGAGGAGAAGGAAAACCGGCGCCCTTGTTGATCATGGGTCACGGCTACACCAGCAATCGGTTTGAACTGGTTTCTTACGCGGGCTTCTTGGCCAAACACGGGGTCGCCTCTATCGCCATTGATGGCCCCTCTCACGGTATCTCCATTAACGAGATTACCACAGAATTAGTTAAGGGTATTTTAGGTAATTATGGACTCAGCTCCATGGCGACCGCGTTGCTTGAAGACCGTGCTTTCGATCAAAACAATGATGGTGTGAAAGATTCTGGGGCAGACTTTTGGACGTCTTACCTTTTCCACACCCGGGACATCGTGCGTCAGTTCGCCCTCGATTACATGCAGTTGATTCGTATTTTTCGAACCTTCGATGGCACCAACACCTGGGGCGATAACATTTTGGGCCCTGACGATCCCGATGACAACATTCTTCCCTCCAACGGCCTTGCAGGCGATTTTGATGGCGATGGCGTGGTAGATGTTGGAGGAGATACCATCGTTGGTATGACCGGCGGCTCACTGGGCGGCATGATGTCCATGGTGGTGGGTGCCGTTGAGCCCCACATGGACGCCATCGTTCCCATCGCTGGCGGCGGCGGGCTCAGCGATATCGGTATCCGCTCATTTCAAGGTGGCGTGGTCCAAGCTTTTATCCTGCGCGGCATGGGTCCGCTGTACATTGGCACATTGAATGCCGAAACCGGTGTAACCCAACTTGAAACCGTGGTGCCCGACTTGAACTCCACCGGCAAAAGAACCCTCGCCAATATTGAAGGCATCTCTCCCGGAGATACGGTGATCGCTGAAAACATGGTCACAGGTGAACGAGGTTGTGGTTACGTGGCCGAAGACGGCTCGTTCAGGGTGGCCGTGGCCAGCGATTACGGAGATGAAACGGAAATTTCTTTTTACAGTGGGATTCAACTGATTTTGGGAAGCACCGAATGCGAACCCAAGCCGGAAGCGGAAGCCTATCGCACAGTGGACACTTTTGAAGAAGATGTTTCCTATCAGGGCCAAGAGTTCACCGCAGGAATGCGCCTGGAGGCGCTGGAAGAAGGTTTGGGCCTTAGACGTACTTCGCCCGCCCTGAGACGGTTTCAGGGCTTAGGGCAGCTCGTGCTCGATCCTGCAGACCCTGCCGTGCTCGCACCACACCTTTTGGACGAGCCCATGACCTACGAAGGCACCGGTGAAACCACCGGTACCCATACCGTGGTTTTAACCACCACCGGTGACATGAACGTACCGGCCAGCTCGGGCGTCACCCATGCCAGAGCCGCAGGCCTCATCGAATACCTTGAAGATGACCCTCGCTACGGTAAGCCTCAAAATCAGGTGCTCATCGATTCCCATGTGGCCGAAGCGGTACATACCCTGGGCCGTTACACAGATGGAAACGGCAACCCGGTACACTTGGACGTGGAAAACTTCGGCAACTCCAACGACAAATGGGGGGCTGACTATCCACGGCTCGATCCACCCTTGCGAATCGGCATGGATACCAAAGATGCGTTAGGTGGCTATTCCGCTGCGATTTTCCCGCTCACCAATGCCACCGGCCAACACGGTTTTGACCCACCGGGTGCTTTTACCGATGACGCTATCGATAAGTGTAAGTCCGAGTGCGCCACAGATGTCACCGATGAAAACCCCGACCCTTGCGACTGCGCGAACGTGCAAGCCTACGACGTGGGGCGCTTTTTGTTTAACATGATCGGTCAATACTTGGCTTCTGGTGGCCAAACCTTATCCACGGATGCCTGTTTGGGGACCAACGACTGTGAATCTTTTCCCGCAGCCCCTGAAGACCGAGAGGCAACCTTCTTGGACTCTAATTAATCGGGGGCCATAAAGCCGTCGGTTAAAATTTGATGACAATAATCGTCGCTGGTGTCTGTGATGTATTGCTCGTGCTGCGCATAGATGTGGTCGGCGTAGGTCATAGGGGTATCGGGCTGGGACTCAAAGCTTAAGGTGAATGGCAATGCGTCGGGCAGCAGGTAGGAACTGCGCTCTAGCGGTGCTGCATTAATTTGGGTTTGAACAGTGTCCAGCGTGTCCGAAAAATCCAGGGTGATCAGACCTACTTTATAGCCACCACCAAAGCGGCAAGTGGCGTCCATGACCGGGTTGTCCGTATCTTCGCAGTCGAGCGTGCCGTAGGTGGGAACCTCAACCACTGGCAATTCGATTTGGGTGGGAATGCTATCACCGGGGACATCGCTATTGTCCTGCGTTACATAAGGTAAGTTTTCATGGTTCCACCAGGGGAAGGTTTTATAGATAGGGGTTATCTCTCCCCAATCTGACATAATATTGGGACAGCTCGGGTAATACTCAGCAAAGCCCCAACGACTCAATAAGTCGTTTGAAATATAAGAGCTGCAGTCCGAACTTGAGCAATGGTGATCATAGATTTTTTGTAACGAGTTATCCGTTTTCCAAATACTCACCACTCCTGGATGCTCCAAATGAGGAACCCCTTGAAATTCCAAATTGGCGTCATGGCTGTTCGTTCCATACATTTCCACCAAATAATGCCCCACCACTTCTCCGTTTTCGATCACGGCGGGAAACTTCCAAATTTTACCGTCCAAATAACGGGGGACCAATTCACAGGGGGACTCAGCAGAGCCGCAATGAGCATCCGCAGACGCATCTGCCAAAATATTATCAATGTCTACATCGTCGTATGGCTCGGTGGGCTCCACAAGTTCGGCGCTCAAGGTATGATCTGCGTTAGGGGGCTGTGGCAGAGGCGACGTACCATAATTCCCTCCCATAATTCCGAAGGAGCCACCGACGGCCGGGAAAGTAAAAGGATAATACAAATCGGTCATTCCAAAAAAGCCATGCCCCGTTTCGTGTAACCACACATAGCCCTCATAAGGCTTGTGGTTGTGGGTCATGCTGGCAGAAATACTGAAATTGCCTCCCGACGGAGAACCCGAAGAACCAAAGGTCGAAGTATCGCTTCGGCCAGAAATGTACATAACATAGACATTAAAATGATCTGGCAGCGAGTGGCCATTTTCAATTTTAAATGCGATATTATTTTCGATTGAGGCGCGCCAAGATTCGGGAACGTAACTGTACACTGCGTGAATACCTCCTCCGGGTTTTTGTAACCCCGTATAGCGGTCAAAATCGATGATAGTTTTCATTTCTTCAAACGACGCCGCTTCTTGCTCGTTTCGAAATGGAAGATAACCGCTATGGTCGTCAGGCTCATCATCTCCATCAAGCGTGAAAAATGTATTCACCCCTTCACGACGAACAATTTTAGTACCGATCAGCTGACCATCAATACCGCGAAGTTTGGACACCACCAAGCGGCCACCACTCATGTCGCTCCAGTACCCTCGCACCTGATTGGGCTCAGAGCCAAACACAATGGCATCCCCGTCTGCTTCAGACAAACACAGGCCCGGTACGGTATAGGCAACGCCCGGATGAGGATCTACCGAATCACATGCTGGCGAGGCTGTTTGTTCTGGCGAAGCGGGGCAATGGCAAACCGTATCATCAAACTCCATTAAGACCTGTAAAACAAACCGAGTCATTTCTGCAGTGGTAAAAGTCCAACTGGTCTCGCCGCCCATGGCCTCTTCCAAATTAAACGGTGTGCCACCGCTGTCGCTCAACATGAGAGAGGCTGAAGAATCTAAAGCAAGATCGTAAGTATGGTCGCCAAAGAGGGGGCTTTCAGGGACAAAACTAAAAAACAGGATTCGTTCTTCTTCATCGATAAAGAGCTTGGTTTCCCCCGCCACCGGCCCGTTGGCTTGGTCTGTTAATGTTAAAACGCTGGCCAAATCGCTCAGTACAGCGGTTCCCGCCAAATTCACCGATTCGCTTGGAATTCTGATTCGAATGCCCATTTCTGGCTCCCATGGAACGCTGACTGCATTGGCTGCCGGCGTGATTTCAAAAGTGCAGTCGTTGGTGGTATCGTCATCACAGGTGTTGCATACGTCGAGCACGGCCAATCCATTAGGGGTGCCCGCGCAGTCATCACAATCATCGCCAGAATTGTCGGCCGCCACGCACCCGCATTCACTTGCCCAGTAAGTGCCATTGGGTGTGCCTTGGCAATCGTCGCATTCGTCGCCGGTGGCATCGGCCGCCACACAACCACAGTCACTCTCCCAATGGCCGCCGCCCCACTGGCCCGCGCAATCTTGAACACAATCGTTGGTGACGTCTGCATCGCACGTGCCGCAATTGTCCAACAAAGCGTCTCCGTTGGGGGTCCCCGCACAGTCATCACAATCATCTCCGGTATTCTCAGCCGCCACACACCCACAATCACTTTCCCAATTCAAACCGCCCCAGACACCGGCACAATCTTGTACACATGCCTCTTGTCCGGTGGTGCCCCCCGTGCACACCTCACAGTTATCAATCACTGCAATTCCGTTTGGGGTGCCGGAGCAGTCGTCACACGCGTCTCCAGAGTCGTCTTGCGGCACACAACCACATTCGCTTTCCCAATAGGTGCCGTTGGGCGTACCTTGGCAGTCATCACACTCATCGCCCGTGGCATTCGCTGCAACGCAGCCGCAGTCACTCTCCCAACGGGTTCCACCCCACACGCCCGCGCAATCCTGAACACAGTCGTTTGTAGGATCGCTGTCACAAACACCGCAATTGTCGAGGACCGCATCGCCGCCCCAATCGCCCGCACAATCTTGATCACACGTGCTGTTGTTATTAGAGCTATCGGCATCGCAAATGTTACAATCGTCCAAGATCGCATTACCACCCCACACGCCCGCACAATCTTGGTCGCACGTGCTGTTGTTATTTCCCGGATCGTTGTCACATACGTTGCAGTCATCCAGCACTGCGTCACCACCCCATTGGCCATTGCAGTCTTGGACACAATCGTTGGTGGGGTCGCTGTCACACGTGCCACAATTATCCGTTTCGGCTGGGCCATTGGGTGTGCCCGCACAATCATCACATCCATCCCCAGGGTTGTTTTCTGGCACACAACCGCAATCGCTCATCCAGTGGGTACCGCCCCACACATTTAAACAATCTTGAACACAATCATTGTCTGGATCGTTGTCGCAAGTCCCACAGTTATCTGCTTGGGCCATGCCGCCCCATTGGCCGTTGCAGTCTTGGACACAATCGTTTTCAGGGTCTTCATCACAAGTGCCACAATTGTCTTCGAGGGCTGGCCCTCCCCACACACCGTTACAGTCTTGAGCACACGTACTGTTATCATTGCTGTTGTCAGCATCGCACACATTACAATCATCTAAAACGCCATCGCCGCCCCACACACCGTTGCAATCTTGAACGCAAGTGGTGTTATCGTTGCTGACGTCATTGTCGCAAACGTTACAGTCATCCAGTGCTGCGTCACCACCCCATTCACCATTGCAATCCTCAGCGCAGTCATTGGCCACATTGCTGTCGCAGACGTTACAATTATCCAAAGCAGCATTGCCGTTGGGGACCCCATTACAATCATCGCATTCATCGCCTGAATTGTCTTGGGGCACGCAACCACAATCGCTTAACCAATGGGTGCCGCCCCATTCACCGGTGCAATCTTTCTCACAGTCGTTGGTAGAATCATTGTCACAGGTCCCGCACATGTCTTCGATGGCATCGCCGCCCCATTCGCTGTTACAATCGAGCACGCAATCATTATTGGGATTCGAATCGCACACGTTGCAATTATCCAAAGCAGCATTGCCATTGGGGACCCCATTGCAATCATCACACTCATCGCCTGAATTGCCTTGGGGCACGCAACCACAATCGCTCAACCAGTGGGTACCACCCCATTCACCATTACAGTCTTGTTCACAGGCNGTCTCNCCAGTGCTGCCGCCCACACATTCGCCACATGGNTCGATGGTGGCGGTCCCGCCCCANTCTTCGTTGCAATCTTGCTCACAGGCNGTCTCGCCAGTGCTGCCGCCCACACATTCGCCACATGGGTCGATGGTGGCGGTCCCGCCCCANTCTTCGTTNCAATCTTGCTCACAGGCCGTCTCGCCAGTGCTGCCGCCCACACATTCGTCACATGGATCGATGGTGGCGGTCCCGCCCCATTCTTCGTTGCAATCTTGCTCGCAATCATTGCTGGGGTCATCATCGCAGGTGTCACACTCATCTAGAGTTGCTTCACCGTTCGGGACCCCGGCGCAGTCCATGCAAGAGGAATTATCACCACCGCATATATTGCATTCATCTTTTTCTTCGGCAGAGCAATCTGCTGAATCTTCGCCCGTTGAGGGGTCACAACCCATTGCCCCCATGAGGGCCAGCCCCAGCCAGCCGACCCAAAGCCCCCATCGAAGTTTCTTTATCGCGTCCGTCATGATCGAATCCCTTCGTATGTCCCACTCACATTTCTAAACTAATTGGTGCGTTAAAAGCCAACGGTTCGGGTACAACAAGGCGTTTTCTTCTTTGTGAGGCCCGGTTGTCCTGTGTTTACAGGGGTAAACAAAAACAATTGCGCCACGACACCTCACCCCACAAAAATGCTGGCGAGGCATGCCCCTTCTCAAAGCCTCCGAAAGGAGGTTGTTTTTAATTGTCTCTGACGAGGTGGCCTGGCCGAATGACGACGTGCCTTGCTCGTGACGACGTCATAAACACCTAGCCCTCGTCGTCACGCCATTGCAGGCTGATCTTGTTTGGTGACCACACGAATTTTTTCTTTTGCGGTACCCAAATTTTCCATTCGGCAACTGCCTTGAAAAATAACACCCTTCTGAACGATCAAACTTTCAGTCTCGACGTCACCGTACAGCTTAGCGGGTGCTTGGAGTTCTAAAACCTTTTTAGCGTAAATATTTCCACGCACGGTGCCGTTCAAAATGAGCGTCCCGGCATGGATTTCGGCCTCGACAACCGCTTTTTCACCGACGACAAGTGTATCTTCAGTAAAAATCGAACCGTTAAACTTGCCATCAATACGAACGGCGCCCTGAAATGTTAGTTTTCCCTCAAAAACAGACTCGGGACCTAAAATTGTGTGGGTCTGAGCCTTTTTTTGGGTGTCCAAGGGCGGCAAGGTGGGTTCTTCTCTGCGAATCAGGGCCATATTTTCTCCTGCTAAGGTTTGATCTGACGATTTTGCCTGATTGATCAGAAAAATAAAGCCCTAAAATGAATCCTTTTGAGAGCTCCTGAGCCTTGATCTAAGAGATTTTGTAATCAAGGCTCATCATGGGTCACATTTGGCTCAAAAAAGGCTTAGCAGGGATCTGAGAAAGCCGTTTTTTTAAAAATATATAATAAAAAAATCAATATACAGAATCGATTTTTTCTATAATATCATTCAGGCTCTCTCTGTTGGAATAGTGTATTGTAATTTTTCCACTTTCGCCATTGTCCTGGACTTTCACCCGGGTTCCAAGGCTTCTTTCCAATCGCAAACGCAATTCTTTGATGGCTTTGGGTTCTGAGGCAGAATCACTGCTGGTTTTTGCACCCGAACTGCTGCTGGGTTTCTTAAATTTCTTCACCAAATCCTCAGTTTTGCGCACGCTGAGATTTCGGTTGATCACCTGCTTGGACAGCTTCTCTATGAGGGCGTCGCTCTCTAGGGCAAGCAAGGCCCTGGCGTGCCCCATGCTTAATGTTTGGTCCAAAACCAGCTCTCGAACCTGAATTGGGAGCTTTAAAAGCCTTAGAGCATTGGTCACACTTGAGCGTTTTTTACCTACCGCTTCCGCCACTTCTGACTGGGTGTACCCCAAATCATCCGCCAATCTGCGATAGGCCTCTGCTTCCTCAATGGGGTTTAAATCTCTGCGCTGGATGTTCTCTACCAGTGCGACGGTGAGCACTTTTTCGTCTGCCATATCTGCGATGACACAGGGTACAGAGTGCATTCCTGCGGCCTGTGCGGCTCGCCATCGGCGCTCTCCGGCAATAATTTCGTACTGCCCCGCATACCGTTTTCGAACCAAAATCGGCTGTAAAACACCGTGGTCTTTAATGCTCTGGGTCAATTCTTCGAGAGACTCTTTTTCAAATACCTGGCGTGGCTGAGCATCTCCCGGGAGGATGGATTCCACATGAATATCCGCAATGCTTTGCTTGCTGGTGTGGGTTTCCACTTGGGTTGACATAGGTTCCGCGCTGGGAATTAAAGAACTTAAACCACGTCCCAAAGAACGTCTTCTTTTATCTAATCCACTCATCATTCTTCTCCTTTAGACGTGTACTTCTTGGGTTTTGACAGGAGCGCTCACAGAGGCCACCAGCTCTTCTGCGAGCTTCAAATAGGCCTGTGCGCCTCTGGACGCCACATCATATAAAATGACCGGTTTGCCATGACTGGGGGCCTCGGAAAGCCTCACATTTCGGGGCACAACGGTGCTGTAAGTTATCTCGGGAAAATGTTCTCGGACCTCATCCACCACTTGATGCGAGAGGTTGTTTCGGGTGTCAAACATGGTGAGAAGAATCCCTTGGACGTGCAATTTGGGATTCAAAGAGCTCTTCACCAAATCAATGGTTTGAAGCAAGTGAGACAGACCCTCTAGGGCGTAATATTCGCACTGCAGCGGGACCACCACACCATCAGCAGCAGTGAGAGAATTAACCGTTAAGAGGCCCAATGAAGGCGGACAGTCCAGAATTATCATGTCGTAATCATCCACAATGGGGCTCAACGCATTCTTTAGACGACTTTCCCTGGCCAAGGCACTCACCAGCTCCACCTCTGCACCAGACAGCTGTGTGTTCGTCGGTATGAGGTCCAAACCGGGAACTTCGGTTTGGCGGATGACATCTTTGGCCGGCTTATTTTCCACCAACATCTGATAAACTGTCAGCTCTTCAGGCTCTGGAAAACATCCAAAACCACTTCCAGCATTGCCTTGGGGATCCATATCCACCAGCAATATTTTCTTTTTCTGTGCCGCTAAAGAGGCCGCCAAATTAACTGCGGTGGTGGTCTTTCC
The DNA here is from genome assembly GCA_002721815.1 of Myxococcales bacterium. GTDB lineage: Bacteria > Myxococcota > UBA727 > UBA727. The sequence continues at coordinate 5,521 of PBLQ01000004.1, read as the reverse complement.
AACCCCACCCTTTTGATTGGCCACTGCTATAATTTTGCCCATAAGAATTCCTCCGCTTTAGAATGAAATCCTAATTTTGGAGATCTTTGTCAATGGGTTTTTTGTTGTTCACGAATGTTTCACGTGGAACAATTTTTTCGTTACTGGAAATCCTATGGCATGTTTCACGTGGAACAATTTTTTCGTTACTGGAAATCCTATGGCATGTTCCACGTGGAACAATGAGCCCGAAAATTGGTTGAGAATTAGGGTTGGGTCTTGATGGCCCGCCCCATGTGCCTGAGGCCACTCAGGGGCAGTTCGTAAGAGAACCAATCGGTCTGTAGGCCTTTCTGCCCCATCCCTTCATGAAATTCCTTCTCTGTGGGCGTATGTCCCAACCAAAGAGCAAGTTGACCCAAAATCTTCAGCGAATCCACCAAGGGCTCGAAATTAGGCCAGCTGAAGGTCCCCCGAGAAATGACCAACTCCAAATCGGTGAGTTCCTGCGCTCTACAATGCGCCACCGCGGCATTGGTTAGCCCAATGGTTTTGACGGCCCGTTCTAAAAATGATGCTCGCTTGCGCGCGGGCTCCACCAGTACAAAATTCTGGTGGGGCCTGGCAATGGCTGCCACCAAACCTGGGAAACCTGCCCCTGAGCCAAAGTCGTGCGCCACGCAACTGTCTGGCACCCAATCAAGACCCTTCAAGCAATCCAAATAATGTTTCTCGGCAGCGGCGCGCCCATCCACGATGCGGGTGAGATTATGGGTTTTGTTCCATTTTGTCATGAGTTCAAAATGAACCCCTAATTGATGGAGCTGGTCTTGTGTCAGTTCTGCCGATTGATGATGCAGTTGTTCGCTCAAGGCGGAGATGAATGAAGTCACTTCCGTGGCCCTAATATTTCTGAGGAGTCCAGTATAAAGGTAACCGGGCCGTCATTAAGTAATTCAACTTTCATGTCTGCCCCAAAAACCCCCTTCTGAACTTCAATCTCTTTATTTAAAATCTCACAAAAGCGCTCAAAAAGCGTATTCGCCTTTTCCGGCTCTAAAGCAGGTCCGAAGGATGGTCGATTCCCTTTCCTTAAATTACCATACAAAGTGAATTGGCTAATCGCGAGAATCGCACCATCTATGTCTCTCAACGACAGGTTCATTTTACCCTCTTCGTCGGAAAAACATCTTAATTTCAATACCTTAGATGAAATCTTCTCAATTTCAGATTCACCCAGATGCTCTGCGTCGTCCGCCCCAAAGCCGACCAATAGCAGTAAGCCCTGGTCTATTTGGCCCACGGTATCGCCCGCCACTTCCACGCTGGCCCTCGCAACTCTTTGAATAACCAATTTCATTAAAAACCCGCATCAATGTTAGATGCCAGTCTTTCACACAAATAAGATTATTTAAATACAGGATGCTTGCGAATTGTTGAATCTGAGTCTAACCAATTATAAGCGGGAGGCTGTTTTGCGCATTATATCTATTTTAAAGTTTTTTCTTTTTACTCAAGTACTTGCGGTATCATTCAGTACCTCGCATGCCTGGGCCACAGGAAACCACACCGTTGATGGGACCTGGGATTTCGCCATCGTTAAAATGCAGGTCTCCCCGCCTAATGGTTTCGAAAAAGGAAAATTTTTAGAAATGCTCGAAGCAGCCATCGCACCATGGAACGTCACTGGCGCCGGCCCAGTCATCGAGCTAAGTGAAACGGATGTCGAGGTCACCACACCCGCTTTCGACGGAATGAATTCAATTTTTATCCATCCCAATTGGGAGTGGGATCCAGGCCTGTTGGCCCTGACTTTTACCCATGTGGATAAGGCGAGCCAAACAATTTTAGAGGCTGACATTGCCTTAAATCCGGACCATAACTGGGTCTATGAAATCCCAGAAGACGACGCCACGGCCTTTGATTTACAGAGTGCTTTTGCGCATGAGTTTGGTCATGTTTTAGGTATTCCTGATCTCAAAGAATTTCCTGACGCCACGATGTTCGGTGAAATACAAAGTTTCGAAGATAAAAAACGTGATTTGAACGTCAGCGACGAGGAATGCATGCGTTCTTTGTATGAAGGCAAGGAGCTCACTGAACCCTTCGATCCCAATGCAGATTACAGTGGCGGCGGGGGCGGCTGCCAAAGCACTGACTTGGCCACCCCCCTGGCATCCTTAGGCCTTCTCGTACTCTTAAGAAGAAAAAGAAGCACACCGCATACACACCGTTAATTGGGGTCTATTTTCGCTTTTAAGGCCTGGTGATGAACGATGGGAGCTACCTCGATCAGAGGTAACAACCGTTTCAGGGTTTTTCGACCAATCCCTTTAACATTCACCAACTGGCTCGGTCGGGTAAAAGGCCTGCGATTGCGATAATCCACAATGGCCTTCGCTTTTTTAGGTCCAATTCCAGGCAAAGCACATAAAGCAGGAATATCCGCTTCATTGAGATTCACCATCTGCTTTTGTGCCAGCACCGATGAAGCGAAAATAAAAACCAAAACAAAGGCGCAAAAAGACGATTTAACCATCAAAGCACCTCCATTTTTTTCGGAGGTCTCATTTGCAGTTTACCATTCACTGGAATCGCCTGGAGCTCTATTGACCAGGAGTCATCCCGGTTTTTGAAGGCCACCCCTACTTTTGTCCAAAAACTTTTACTCTGTCCGTTGGAATTTTTATTTTCCTCCACCATCCAAAGCTGTTGATATTCTTTTTTCATCACTTGTCTCCTTTCTGATGCCCTTTAAAGAGCAAAAAGAAGGCCAAACATTTTCCCTATAAAATCTAACCACTTATAAGTTTATCCAGTTTATTTATGATTCGTATAGGGATTTGGGTTTCCGTTAGAAACCACCGTTAAAGTCTAAACCGCACCTTTGCCTACCCCTGTGGAAAACTCTCTGACGCATTCTATTTTGACAAACAAAAACAGGTGCTTGCGATCTAAATATTTTCCACATGGCCTGTGGGAAATAAATAAGCGGCGCCCCTTTGCCGGGGTAAAGTTTTCCCAAAAGAACTTACTGAAAAGCTGTGGACAAACTGTGGAAAAAGACCTGCCAATCTTTTCCACAAATATCCAAACAAGTTTCCACTGAAAGAAGTGGAAATAAAAATAAGCTTAAGATTGGTTTTATATCGGCTTTTTAGGTTTTCCACCCTTTCCACAGGCTATAATTCTATTACTAAATTAAATTTCTATTTAAATTTTATATCATGACGTTGTAGAAGCACTTCCAGCTCTTATTTTTTCTAAAAAGTGTCAGGACACAAATCAAATGGAACTTCGAATACCCGTTAACGAACTATCAAAAAGTCTTTCAAAAGTTTTGGGGATTATCCCAAAACGAAACACCAACCCCATTTTAAATAATGTGCTGTTGGAAACACGTGTCACTGAACAAGGCCAAGGACAAATTGTCTTTTCAGCCACTGATTTAAACGTGAGCGTTAGACTCATTAATTCTTGTGAAGTCCTAACACCAGGCACAGTGGCCATCGGTGCACGCTCTCTCGCTGACATGGTTCGTGTTTTAAGTGGTCCAGACGTAACCCTTAAGCTGCTGGATAACCAGCATGTAGAGGTACGCTGTGGCTCTACAAAGGCACGTTTGGTTGCACTTTCAGGGGAAGAGTATCCCCCATTCCCAGAGAGTGATACCAGCGCCTCCTTTTCTTTAGATAAAAAACAATTCTGTGAAATGGTTCAAAGGACAATTTTCTGCGCCTCCAGCGACGAGAGTCGGTACAATCTTACCGGTGTTTACTTAGAGCCTCAAAAAGAAAATAAGAGTCAAATTGCCATGGTAGCCACTGATGGCCACCGTTTATCTAAAGTGGACCGTGTTTTTGCTGATGCTGATTTCTCCAGTATGAAACCGGTGATTTTACCACGAAAAGGGTTGGGCGAGCTTTTACGTCTATTGAGTGATGGTGAGAATGATCAACCTTCGTTCACTTTTTCTATCGCTGACAATAAAGCCATTATTCAATCTGAAGATGTTACCTTAATCATGAGACTCATCGACGGCACTTTTCCTGATTACAAACAGGTCATTCCAAATGTGGCCGACAAAATCGTTCGCTCTAGTCGTAGCGAAATATTAAATTCCCTCAAACGCGTTTCGGTATTGGCGTCTGAGAAAACACAAGATGCGCGTTTGGATATTGCTGGAGATAACCTCACTGTCTCTTGTACAAATCCTGATACGGGCGAAATTAAAGACAATGTTCCCGTGGAATATAATGGTCCAGACATCCAAATTGCGTTCAATGCACGCTATTTGATCGACGCCATTTCGGCACTCAATGACCACAATCTTCATTTTAAAATGACAGATGCTTTATCACCGGGTTTGTGGGTCGGCGCTGAAGACCCGCAGCACCTCTGTGTGATCATGCCCATGCGTATATGATAATTTGTTTATTTTTAAATATTTAGCGATATTTATATTTTTTTTTAGTGCTGATGCTCTCGCATATAAATTTGCGGGGGCTTCCTGGTCTTTGGAATCTGGAGCGGTTCCATTCGCATTACACCCTAATGGTTCCGACGATATAGACTCAGATGAAGATTTGGATGCCGTGGGTCGTGCTTTTTATTCATGGTCTTGCGTGGCTGGAAGTGGGTTACGCTTTTATGAAATGACCCAAGCCGGTCCCGCGGAACTTAATTTAGAAGATGGTATCAATACGGTTTTTTGGGCTGAAACCAAAAGCTTGGCCCGTGAAAGTGGCTTAGGTCCTGGAACCTTAGGAATTACCTTGGCTGATGTCCCAAATGGCTCAGGGGAAACCATTACTCGTAAATCTGCGGATATCGTATTTAATGGTTATGACCACGTTTGGTCTGTGGGTGGCAGTGAGACAGATGTTGAGAGTATTGCAGTCCATGAAGTGGGGCATTTTGTAGGTTTCGATCATCCGTGTGTGGATGAAGCAGAAACCGATTGCCTTAGCATTCACGAGTCGGCCCTTTCTCCATTTTATACGGGTGGCGAGTTTCATGATTTAGGGCCTGATGATGAATCGGGTATGTTGGAAATTTATCCTTCAAATGATGATTCTTCCTGCGCGGGCCCATTTGGACTGTATGAAATTTGTGAAGATGATTGTTCGTGTGTGGAGGGTTTATTTTGCGGTGTTCAGGAAGATACCGCCCGTTGCAGTCTCCCCTGCTCCAATCAAAACACCAATTGTCCATCTTCTTTTACCTGTGAGTTAACAGTCCCCGATGCCACTACAGGGATAACCCGAGGGATTTGTAGAAAAGATATTAAAGACAAGTACTTAGGACCAGGAATGGTTTGTGAGGTCTCTGGCCAGTGTGCATCGGCTGAATGTGGTTTACTCCTCGGCGTGGACCGACAGGTTTGTTTAAAGAGCTGCAGTTACCAAGAGGACTGTGGGACTGACAATTTCTGTTATGAAGAATATTGTCTTCCTCAAAACAAACCCAAAGGCATAGACTGTGATACAATCAAAAGCCCAAATGGGTGTCATTGTGAACACTCTCAAGAAAATGGGTTTTA
>PBLQ01000003.1 GCA_002721815.1 Myxococcales bacterium | reverse complement strand
CCTTCAGCGGCGGCTTCACCTTCAGCGGCGGCTTCACCTTCAGCGGCGGCTTCACCTTCAGCGGCAGCTTCACCTTCAGCGGCAGCTTCACCTTCGTTCGGGGATTCTTCCTCTGACGCCTCTTCCTTTTTCTCTTCACTTTCTTGAGCTCCGGTGGCCTCTGCCGGCTCCGCTGCTTCAGCAGGGGCGGCTGCTTCAGCTGGTGCGGCTTCCTCAGTGGCACCTTCCTGTGCCCACCCTGCGGTGGCCGAAAAAACGAGCGTTAAAATACTGATTCCCTTAATCATATAAGACATGGTTTCCCTCTTAGGTCCGTTGGGTTTTTCCCCATCAATGTCGGTCAAATAGAGCGGTATTGTCAAGCTCTCGTCCGCCTAATCTATCGCTCCGAACCTCGAATTAGAATGAGTTTTCTTGCGATATTACAGGGTCTTACCGCGTTTATGGTGGAAAACCATGAGATCCCCGATCATTTAAAATCGCAGTAAGGCTAAGGCTTTTACCGTCACCAGCCCACGGACCATTCGCTGGGTCGCGAAAGCTGGGAAAGATCCATCGGGCAGCTGACTTTGAGCCAAAGAATCCCTGAAACGGCGATGCAGCGGATGCTGGGCCCCCAGTTGGGTCACCAGACAAGCTTCAAAAACAGCGGAAATGCCAGCCGCTTCCGTCCCTGCATCCAGATCATCGGTTCGGTTACCTGTGAGTTGCCCGAAAAGGATTTCATCGGGGCAAGCCCCACCAGGCCCACACAAGGCCATTTGCGCTGCATCCAAAACGGATGCGGGCAAAACCCCGCCGGAGAAGGCTTGAAGCGCCGCCAAGATCTGTGGTGCAGCTGGTGCTGCGATTTCTGGCCAGTGAAAATGGGCATGGGCCAATGCAAACGCTTGCGCCACCGGTGGAATGCCCTCCTCGGGTTCGTAAGGTTCCGCCAGTACTTCTTCCCCCAACCCGCGAACAGGTTGTGCCGGCGTGAGTTTTAACAGAGAGCAAAAGCGAAACGTTTCCCAAGGCCCGAGGTTTTGTCCCAGATCATGCGACAAATCTAACAAAACATCGGTGGGGTCCTGCATATGCCTTAGCCAATGGACCACATTGTGCAGGAAGTCGGACTCTAACCCTTCCAAAAATTCAAATGCTTTGGAGAGCTGCACCACTTTTTATGTTCTTTTCTGAATGCGTTCTGCGCGTTGCGCCAGTCGCAACTGTCGTCGTTCTGTGGCTTCATCGTGACGTCTCTCATCATCTGCATTTTCGCGAACCAAACCAGGAACAGGGTGCGGCCTGCCGTGTCGGTCCAAAGCAACATAGGTGAGATAAGCTTTGACTGCCTTGCGCCTTTCGCCTGTCAACGGGTCTTCACTGTCCACGGTGACACCAATTTCCATACTGGTTCGAAACGCGGCATTGACCTGGCCTTTCAGGATCACCACATCACCTTGTTTGATGGGTTCAATAAAATGAAGTTCGTCGATGGAAGCAGTCACCACCACACTTCGGCAATGTCGCTGCGCCGCCACTGCGGCACAAATATCGATCCAAGAAACGATCTGCCCGCCAAAAACGTTGCCAAGCGCGTTGGTGAATTGGGGAAGTACCACTTCGGTCATCTCGACTCGGGTGGATTCGACATTGTGTATTTGCTGTTGATCAGACAAGGGCTTTCTCCTTAGAAGGGGTGTTTCTTTGTAGCAAAGAAAACAACGTGCCTGCAACCAAAGCCACTGCAGCAAAGGCCGCCATGGCTTGCCAAGCCGAAGCAACCGATGCGTTTTCCAGGAGTCGCCCGGAGATTCCCATGCCCAGAGCGCCACCGAGCCCATAACCCGCGCCTAGCAGCCACCCTTGCGCTGTTTGCCGCAGTTGGGCCGGGAAAATCTTAGCAAATTGTAAAACTGCCCAAGCGTGAAACAATCCAAAGGTGATACCATGTAGACCTTGGGTCCAGACAAAACGCCAGGGTTCGGTGACACTCGCACTAAACAACCATCGAAAGATCGTCACCGCCAGAATCAAAAATAAAACCGGCATGACCCGTGCCTTCACGGCCAACAAGCGAGCGGAAGCAAAAAGGCACAGGGTTTCAGCCACAATGGCTGCGACCACCGCATATCCCACAAAGGCGAGAGAGATGCCGTTCTTTGAGGCCGCCACTGCCAAAAAGCCGGTGTACAAACCATGCGAGGCCCATTGGGCGATAATCATGATCAACAAACACAGCACCGGCAGACTGCCACACAACCGCGCCACACTTCTGAGAATGTTTTGCTCTCGAGGCAAAAGAGCCATAGCTGGCAGAAAAAACACTGCCAATGTGCCCGCAAAATAGGTTCCAAAAGAAGCGAAGAAAAAGGATTGAACAAACTCCGAAACGAGCGCGAGCTCGGTTTGCGACGCCCAAAAAGCACCGAGCCCAAATCCCAACCCGCCGAAAAGCCGAATCTGTCCATACCGATGGTGGGCGTTGCCCAATGATTTCAGGAGCAACCCGTCCACAAGGACCACTGAGCCGCTGATAAAAAAGCCGAGTAAGATAAAAAAGAGAGCGAGTCCAACAGCGTGGCCTTGCAGCTGCCACATACACAGATGACACAAGGCAGCACCGAAAAAGGAGACCTGTAACATCCTTGGCCCTTTTTGGGTTTTGTCCGCATAATACCCCCACACCACGGGACCCAGGACAGATAACAATGAACGGCCAGCCCAAAGTGTGCCCGCCTCACCTGCGCCAATCCCCAGAGTTTGCAAGATGGGCGTTGCAATCACAATTTCGAGGCCCAATGCAAAATAGAGCGCAAAATAGCCAAACCCAAAAACCATTTGAGAACGTGTGGTGATCTCGCCATTTTGCATGCGGTGTCCTTTAAGCGGGATTGATACCCATGGCATCAGCTTCCATTTGTAACGTCACCAAAGCGGCATACTTGCCTTGCTGGGCCATGAGTTCATCATGGTGGCCTTCTTCTACCAAACGACCGCGATGCAGTACCAGAACGCGGTCGCATTGCGCCACAGTACTCATGCGATGAGCAATGATCAGTGCCGTTCGCCCTTTCAAAAGTTCTTGAGTCGCCATTTGCAGTTTTCGTTCGGTGGACCGGTCCACACTGGCTGTTGCTTCGTCGAGAATCAGTAAAGGTCTATCGGCCAATAAGGCACGGGCAAAAGCCAACAGTTGCCGTTCGCCCATAGAGAAATTTTGGCCCCGAGGCTGGATCATGGCATCCAGTCCACCCACCTTTTCAATCACATCTTGAGCCTGACAGGCACGCAGGGCATCCCAAATCGATGCATCGTCTCGTTCTTGCCCGAAGCACAAATTATCACGCACCGTACCGCTAAAGAGCATGATTTCTTGCGGCACCACACTGTATAAAGTTCGCAAAGCAGACAGGTCAGCTTGAGCAATGTTGGTGCCATCGATGGTGATGCTTCCCTGTTGAATATCGTACAAGCGTAACAACAGCTTCGACAGCGTGGATTTGCCCGAGCCCGTATGCCCCACCACCGCCAAATGGTCGCCTTTTTTTAAGGTGAAACTAAAGTCCTTAAGCACGTTCCCCTTTTCTGGCAAATAAGCAAAATTGAGGTCTTTCACTTGGAGCTCGTGATGAAATGTAATTCTTTCAGCTTGAGGCGGCGAAACAATCGCATTGTGCGTATCCAACAACCCATAAATTCGTTCAGCACCCACCAAGGCACTTTGAAAAATGGTGTACTTGTTGGACAGTTCTCGAATGGGGATAAAGAATCGTCCCAAGGCGTCGATGAATGCGACCAAAATTCCAATGGTGAGCGCTCCTTCAGATTCGAGCCCGGCACCAAAATACAAAACCACGGCCACCGTAGCGGCGTTGATGAATTCCACAAAAGCATAAATGGATGCGTCCACAAATATCGCCCTTCGGGTGGACATCATGTAGTCGGTATTCATATCGTTAAAATGACCCCGTTTGCGCTCCGTGGCATCGAACAATTGAAGCGTGGTCATGCCCGATAGATGCTCTTGTAAAAAAGCGTTAATTTTTGCCAAGAGCCGGCGCACCCTTTGAAATGCTTCTTTGGCCACACGCCGAAAAAAAACAACGCCAATGGCAAGCACGGGCAAAGTCAAGAGCAAGGAAGCCGACAAGTTGACGTCTACCACGATGAGCATAACCAAAGTCCCCAAAAGGAACAGCACATCACCGACGATGGTCACCGCTCCTGATGCGAAAAGTTCGGCCACGGATTCCGTATCATTGATAACACGGGTCATCATTTTGCCCACCGGTGTGCTTTCAAAGTAACCGATGTGCAACCGCTGCAATTTACTAAACACTTTGTGGCGCAGATCGCGGATGATTCGCTGCCCCGTCCATTGCATCACAAACATCTGTACCGATTGCACTGCAGAAGTCACGATCACCACCACCAAAAACAGCCCAGCCCAGGTCCAAACCTCGTTAAGGTTTTGAGCGCGCATACCGTCATCGATGGCTTTTCCAACAATCAGGGGTTGTGCCAATTGACCCAGCACCAAGGGCAAATACAAAGAAGCAGCCACCAACAAGGCCTTAATGTAATTTTTAATCTCGCCCCACAGGCGTAAAATTACCTCGCTGTCCGATAGCGTGTCTTGTGTTTCCTGCTGTAAGGGGTCTTTAGTCATGTTCAACCCCTAATTGTTTCTGAATCTGCGCCCTGCCCCAAAGGTCCGTATAAATACCGTCTTCAACCATCAAATCTGCGTGTCTGCCTTCTTCGACCACACGGCCCTTGTCCAAGACGTAAATATGGTCGGCCTCTGGCATGGCCGACAAACGGTGAGAGACCACGAGCACGGTCGGCCTGGTCTGGTTGGAAGAGGCAAAGCCTTCACGCAAACTCGTGAGAATCCGGGCTTCTGTTTCGGCATCGACTGCGGACATGGCATCGTCTAAAAGCAAGATTCGCGGGCGCACCAAAATGGCCCGAGCCAGGCACACACGTTGACGCTGCCCCCCAGAAAGGGTGATACCGCGTTCGCCCACCATGGTCTCCAAGCCATCGGGAAATAAAGAAATGTCGTTTTCCAATCCCGCCAAAGCCACCACTTCGTCTATTTCAGCATCGGTGGCATTGGGCTTACCCAAGGCAATATTTTCACGCAGTGTGGTGCTAAATAAAAATCCTTCATCTGGCACCAATGCAATTTGACGGTGTAGGTTCTTGAGATTCCAGTCTTCGGCAGCCACTCCATCAAAAGAAATATGACCCGATTCGCCCAGACGCTGGCGCGACAATGCGCGCAACAAAGAGCTTTTGCCCGAACCGCTCTTGCCCACAAAGCCGATGAGCTGTCCTGCTGCTGCCGAAATGGATATGTCATTGAGTGACCGCTCTGCATCGGAACTGTATCGCAGGGAAAAGTCATTGACGGTGACTTGCCCACCGAGTTCTCCCGTGTGCGGGCCGTCGGTAATTTCCGGGGCTGACGTTAAGATTTGATTGATACGGTCTAAGCTGGCTTTCCCCCGTTGGTACACGGAGATAATGAAGCCCAAGGCCAAAGCTGGCCAAGTGAGCTGCATCAGTCGCGCGTTGATTTCCACAAAATCGCCCACTTGCATTTCACCGGCAACCACCAACTGGCCACCATACGCCAAAGCAATGGCAGTGCTTAACAATGCCATCAACCCCATGAATGGGAACATCAAGGCGCGCAGGGTGGCCAATCTCAAAGATGAACCGAATACAGCATCGTTCACCGTCCCAAACCGTTGAATTTCCGCGTCGCCCTGATCAAACACCCGAACCAGTTGGGCGCCAGTGAGATTTTCTTGAACCTTGGCCGTCAGCACGGACAGGTTTTCTTGGTTCTTCCTGACCCTTCGATACAGTTCCATACTGATGCCCTGTGCCACCACCATCATGATGGGAAAAGGCGCCAAAGCGGCCAAGGTGAGTTTACCAGAGATATGAATCATTAGAGGTAAAGTCCCAGAAAACACAAACAGGCTGTTCACCATGTTGAGCAGTGCAAACCCAGCCAACAGACGGATATTGTTCAAATCGGTGGTCATGCGGTTCATCAAGTCGCCCACCTCATTGTTTTGAAAATATTTGGGCGACAAGACAGACAAATGGGTAAACAAATTTTGCCGCAAGTCGCGTTCTACATCTCGCCCCACATTAAAGACCACCCCCCGACTCGACACGCGAACCAGCGCGCTTAACAGCGCCACAACCACCAAAATGGCGCTCACCACGCCCACCGTCACTCCCGAGTCACTGATATAAGGGGCCCAAAAAGGCTGTTCGTCATCAAGCAACGTAATGGCGTCGTTGATCAAACGGGGGCCGATCAGATTACATAAATTGGTCATCAACAACAGCAAGGCACCCAACAGCAAATGCCGCGCATAAGGACGTAAGAGGTCCCGATACCTCACCTGCGCGGTTCGAACCGGCTGGTCTGAAACTGTGGCCATTTTGTCTTTTCTGTTCTTATGGATTAGATGATCTGGCTTCACTGATGGGCGCACAAATGCTGGCCAAACAACCTTTGGTGGTCACACCTTCGGTTGGTGTCGGCAATTCTTGTACACAAGGCAAACCTCGAGGGCAATCGGCATTGGTTTCGCATCCCACCGAACAAAACTTACCGTATGAGATATCGTTTCCGTTTTCATCCTGCCCTTGAAGCTCGTAACAATAGGCGGCTTGGCCGAAGGCGTCGATGTCCGCACAATCGTTATCATCGTTACAAGTTCGACACCACGGATCGGGCGTAAGGAAGCAAGACCCTTCATCCACACCGGCAGGACAGCTGGATGCGTCATCATAAAGGTCGTGACCACAACACCATTCACCGATATTACAGCTCACATCTTTGCCTCGACAACCTTGCTGCTTACATTCACCCTCTTCACAAATTTCAAAAGCCCCACAATCATCGTCGCTGTTGCAGCCAGGAACGCACTCTCCAGTGGTCGTGTCACAATAGGTTCGCACCAAGGGGCAATCCGCGTCCGTTTGACAACCCGTGAGTTCACAAATCCCTTCGGCATTACATTCGGTGCCCTCAGGACAAACAAAACCTGGGGTATCGCAAGGGACATCAAAACGACCGTTGCCATGACAGACTTCCGACACCCCATTGCTCGTTCGCGTCTCACCGGTTTGGCAACCATCCACACATTGGCCTTGCAACGGACCGGCATCCTGCCAGCAAATTTCACCGGCCGAACAATCGGCATCTGTGGTGCACAGCGGCAAACAAATCCCGTAATCAGAACATCGCTGGCCATCTGGGCATTGCAGATCTTCACTGCACCGAATGGCCGTTTCACAAACTTCAATGCCAGCCGTCGGGATGCATGCCCCCGCTGTGCACTGAAAACCCGCCGCACAGGCCCCACAGCCTTGGGCGCAATAGCCTTCAACACACTTATTGGGCAGGTTGTTAACCCCTAAAGCCCCGCACTGCTCGTCGATACTACAAGGGTCACACGTGCCTGCAGTCCTGCGACACACCCCTGCCTCTTCATCGCAATAGGCTTCGGCATTGCCAAGGCCACAATCATTGTCTTCCAGTGCCTCACCGCAAAATTGACAAATTCCTGGATTCTGAGAGCAGTCGAAGCCGGGGACGCATTCGCCCGTATCCAGGTCGCAAATCTCACCGGTGCCACAAGCCTGGTCTGATTGACAGCCGACATCCACAGCCGTGGAACCCGCATTTCCAGGGCCCATTGCCCCTGACCCACTTCCATCCGCGCCTCCGCCAGACCCATCATCGGTTTTAGGACACGCGCCGAGCAACAACATTGCAGGTACTAACCATATTAATTTTCGAATCATTTCGCCCTCCGAGCCCTATGTCTTTACCCTTCTGAGCGGAGTGCAACAAGGGCGGTTTTCACATTGCAATGGGCCAAACCAAGTTTTAAGTTCGTTTATGGTCCCAAATGATACGCCCCCTAAAAAAGACCGAGAAACATGGCTGGTCAGCGCGTGTTTACTGGGCCAAAATTGCCGCTATAACGCTGAAATACTTGCAGAAATACCCGATGAACTGCTTCCCGTATTAAATGATAAGAACGTGGTCCCCATCTGCCCAGAATCCGAAGGCGGCCTTCCCACGCCCCGCCCGGCGGCCCAGATAGCCGGGCCCTCCGGAGAAGCGGTTTTGGATGGCCAAAGTCATGTGACCACCCATGAAGGCGCCGATGTCACCCCAGCCTTCCTGAAAGGTGCTGCGCTTGCAGTCAATGCAGCGGCGAATCACGGCGCGACCAAAGCGTGTCTCAAAGCGCGCTCGCCCAGTTGCGGCGTGGGCCTGACCCACACCAAATCCGGTCTCGCGCAAGCCAACGGGGTGACCGCCGCCGCCCTTCACCGAGCTGGACTCCAACTGTTCACCGAAGAAGACCTCATGGGCCGAATTGACGAGACAGGCCCAAAAGGGCATTAAGAAGACCTCCTCAAAGGATAGGATCGGTATGAGTTTACTTCAAAGTGATGTGGTCATCATTGGTAATGAGTTGAGTGGCTTGGCAGCCGGAGCGCTCTTGGCTCATGAAGGGCTCAAGGTGGCATGGCTGGGTCCCGACCCCAACCAAAGCATGCCCCTCAGCGATTTTATGGCCCCAAAGCACATCGACCTTTGGCAACTGAACACCCAACAAGCAGACCAAGACCTGTTTCGTGATTTGGCCTTGCGCCAGGAAATCCGGAGAGAGCTCCACGGCCCCGAAGGTTTCGGTTTGATTGGTGACCCCCAAGAGCGTTTGTGCCTGTCCCCCGATCCACAAGCCCGCACCATCGAACTCAAACGTGCTTTTGGCCCCGATGCTGAACTGATTTTACAAAAACTCACGAATTGGCCCAAAGCGGATCTGCATCTTTGGCTCGATGAAAGCACGCATCTGCACCACCAAGGTTTTTGGGCGAATCGCAAACGTAAAAAACGACTTCAGGGTGCCCGACCGCAATCAGGTGATGTGGAAACTTTCTCTGATGGCATGGGCAACATTGGCTTGCGTCACCTATTGAATCACATTCGTCCTTTTATCCAGTGGACAGACCACCCCTCGTGGGGCCCCATCGGCCAGGTAGAAGCCGCTCGGACCCTCCTCGAAGGGGTTTATCTACCTCGAGAAGGACACCGAAGTTGTCGCGATATTTTGGCGCAGATCTTAATCCAATTCATCAAACGTCGCGGCGGCAGCGTTCATCCAGATGTCATGGTGAAAAAGGTGGACGCCCAAGGCAAAAAAATCCAACGTGTGTTCACCAACAGTCCTCACGAGTTCAGTGGTCGCATGTTCATCGATGCCACCATGGACCGAAGCTTTTCTACCAAAATAGGCAATGTCTCCATCGCCAATATGCTCCACGCTGAAGAAGACTTGGTCCCCTATAATCGAGATACCGCGGTGGTGAGATGGTTGCTGCCCAAAGAAGTTTTGCCGCGAGGACTCCCCGCACGTTCCATCCACATTTTAGAGCCCGACAACCCACTCAAATCGGTCAGTGTCGGCGTCTTCCCTAATTTATCGTTAACCAGCAATGCCACCACAGAGGCGGCGTTAGCCAAACGTTTTGCCGTGGTGCTGGCTCAAAGCCCCTGCGACTTAGAACGAGGCGCCCATACCGCGGTCGAATTAGAAGTATTCCTGGACCAATTTTTGCCCTTTGCCAAGGGTCGCGTGGTGGCCCAAGACAGTTTGTTGCCGAAAAAAATAGGGCCCATTGCGCCAGGTTACGATCTCAATGAAGATTTCCAACCTTTTATGGGTCGGAGCATTCAAACGGGCCTTCGCAACTGTCTGCGTGCTGGCAGAGACTTGGCCCCGGGCCTCGGCTTAAATGGCGAACTCCACACGGGTTATGCCGTCTGTAATTGGGTGTCTAAAAAAGCTGGTCCCAAGCGCTCGCTTTTTCGCGAACCGCCACCTGCCTGATGCACACCGATGCTGCACTGCACATCTAATCTTCGTCTTGTTGCCGGGCTTTGGCTTTCTTTGCTTCCTGAAGCACCTGTCGCTCACGCTCTTCGATGGCGTAACGCATCAGTGCCTTCACCGTGGCGTTGCGTTGCACGTTCCCCAATAGGAGTTTGAGGTCCTCGTAGATTGAGGGGTCTTTAATCAAAGCCCCCAACGTGCCGCGACCATCTTTGATTTCGGCAGTGAGCACTTGGATTTCATGCGTGGCCTGGTTGAGGTTCGAAATAAATTCACCATTGTCGTCACGGTAAATGACATTATGAAGCAGACCCGGCCCCTCTCGAATATCAGAGACAACGGTTTCGAGTTCGGTCAGAACGCCCTTGGCTTTCTTGAGTGTTTTGGGGCCATCTTGGCCATAGACCAGCTCATGAACCAAGCCGCGACCCGATTCCACTTCATGCATCACGCGATCGAGTTTTTCAAGATTGCCAGCCAAGGCTGTTAAAGCGGTTTCCATCTCGTTCATGGTCACTTTGAGGTTTTGGCCTGATTCCCCATCGTAGATGATTTGGTGAATCATGCCGTCGCCCTGCTCCACCTCGATCATGATGTTTCGCAGAGATTTCATGGCTTCTGCCATGGCCACGTCACCGCCCTTGGCGGTAAAATCGGTCAATGCACTCTTTAACTCGTCAGAGGAAGCAACGAGGTTATCTAACACTTGCTGCCCTTTGATCACCGCCTTGTTCATGTCGATGGGTGCCGTGGACTCGAGCGTATCCCCATTTTGGTGTTGTTTCGCGGCCATGGTTCCCAAGGTGATGTTGATGATCTTATCACCCAATAAGCCCATGCTGTCGATGCGGGCCACTGAGTCCTCGCGAATATGAGGCATGGAGCTGGCGGCCACCCGTAATTCCACCGTGATGTTGTGCTTGTTGTCGGTTTTACCCTCTTCTTTTGTCTTTTCGTCCTTGGGCTTTTCGGTCGTCTCCAGCTCCAAAGGGGGAAACGCGATGCTGGTGACCTGGCCCACGTGCACCCCTGAAAGCATGACATCCCCACCAATCTCGAGGCCGGCCACATCAGGGAAAGAGGCGTAAAGAAAGTAAGACTCCTCAAAGAGCTTTCGTTCTTTTCCCAAAATCACCACGATCAAAACCAGCAGCAGCGCACCCAGGACGGTGAACAAGCCGATCTTTATTTCGGTGCTTTTTTCTCTGGGGATGGACATGGGATTTCCTTTACCTTAAACCGGGCGGACCTAAAACTGTTTTAGGCCTCAAATTGGTAAAAAAACGCCCAAATTTCGATTTTTAAGAGTTTTGGTGCAGCTTTCCTTGTAGAAATTCTCGCACCATTTCAGGTCCACTTTCGTTCAACTGGTCAAAAGTGCCCTCTGCCACCACTCGGCCATCATAAACGAACACAAGACGGTCCGCGATTTGCTTCATCACCGGTACATCATGGGTCACCACCAATGACGTACAGTTCAGCCGTTTATGGAGGGATAAAATAAGTTCTCCGATACGGGCACAATTGACCGGATCGAGACCAGTGGTGGGCTCATCGTACAGAACCACTTCTGGGTCCATCATGATGGAACGGGCCAAACCAACCCGTTTGCGCATGCCTCCTGACAATTCACTGGGCATTTTGTTTTCAATCCCTGACAGGTCCACCCAGGAGAGTCTTTCTTGGACCCTTGCGGCGATTTCGGTTTCGGACACCACGCCTTCTTCACGCAAAGCATACGCCAAATTATCAAAGACGTTTAAAGAATCAAAAAGCGCCGCGCCTTGAAAAACCATGGAGACCCGTTTTCGAATGGGGAGAAACTCGCTGTCTTTCCGCAGGTGGTGCAGCGGTTGACCATCGAAAAAGATTTCGCCTTGGTCCACGGGGAGTAAACCATTGAGCATTTTTAGCATGACACTTTTGCCCACGCCGGACGGTCCGATGATGCAAATGGTTTCGCCAGGAAAAACCTTGAAAGACAAATCTTTGTAGACCACCTGATCCGCAAATGCTTTTTGCACCCCTACGTATCGGATGAGGGGTACCATTTGCGCCGTGGGGGCCGTTGGGTCGTCGTCGGAAAAAGTTTGGGACATGGGTTCACTCGGACGAAGGGATGGGCACTTCGGGCGGCGGTTCGAGACTCAAATCAGACATCTCGGTCTGTACCTCTGCAGTCGGTGTTGGCAATGGGGTTTGACCTGGCTCAGGAGGTTCTCCCAACTCCCAGCCGGGTGAGTTCTCTAAGTCAACATTCCCCCAATCATCGGGCGTGCTCACGGCGTTGGCTTCGACCTCAGCGGAAACACTGGGCGCCGCTGGGGCGGCTGGCATGGGTGACGGTAAAGATGGCGGGCTGGGATGCGCATCAGGCACAGGAGATGCGGCGACGAAAGGACTGGAGGGCTGGGCAAACGCCTGGGTGGGTTGGCGGTCATGCACATCTGCTCGAAGCTGACCCTCGCTGTCCCGCCACAATGCCACATCGAGCAAAGGCCAATGCCCCCAACTGGTTTTTTCATCCACATAAGCAGGATGAGGCGCCCAAAGTACTTTTAGGCCACTTTGTAAAGCTTGATTGGCCAAATGCCCTGAAGCAGTCACCAAGAGCTCTGCCCCAGTGGCCGTTTTGGCTGCCAATGTACGGGCCCAGCCATCGTCGTCCATGTCAAAAGCGTTCCAGGGCCCTGGTCCCAAAACGGGACGCACTTGAGCTCTGAGGCTGTTTTGAATGGCAAGCGCCAATAAGGTTTTGCCCCAAAGCGGAACCCCTGAGACACGAATAAACACGGCGCGCGCCAAGGCGTCGCGTAAACCAGATGCAGGCGGCGTTTGAAACCATCCCAAATGGTATAAATCATCTAGGGTGAGATTCATGGGTGGCAGGCGTTCGCCGTAAATCAAACCTTCTTCGACCAAAGACAAAAACAACCGCCAGGGCCCATGACGCACACAATGGGCCCCTGGGTGTTCGTCCACCCATTCCGCCACTTGGTCATAACCCGCCTCTCCCAGGGCCAGGCCTTTGTACCGATGCCCACGCAGATGGTCCAAAACCACCTCTCCGTCGGCCGATAGCGAAAAGGCTTGAATGTCTTCGTCATCTAACAATGGCTGAAGACAGGCGGGAGCCGATACGGTCAATTCAAGGCGTTGCCCATCTGGTACCATAAAACTATTCTTCTTCGTGTTGCGGACAAGCGACGGGGTCGCTTTCGGGGTCGGTGGGCAAGCACATGTCTCGGTTGGAGAGCATTTCGCAACGTGCAGGCTTAAACTCTGACTCACAGTTACAAATATACAACTCACCGTCTCGAGTGATTTGCACGTTATTGAACACCACCGCGTAAGGAATGGTGGTGGTTTGTTGCCCAAAAGAAGCGGCATTTCGACTCAAGTCGTCGGTCCACTCACGCAACCGCTCATCCCAACCGCACACAAAACCCATGGGATGTAAATCCACGCGAATCAAATGCAAATGCTCTGTACCGAGACGATCATCAACGAAATAGCTTTCGAATTTCAATGCAGCGGCTTGGCTGTCGATGTTCGCCGATTCATCCAACTCAAGAATGCGCTCTTTGAAGGATTTTGCCGACTCGGTGAAAATAGAACCCTCTTCCGTGGCGGCTTCACCTTCCCAGTGAAAAAACGGAAATTGATTGGCCTTAAGCTTGTCAGTAAAGACACCGTCGGTTTTGAAAGTGGCCCCATCACTTTCCGCTTCGCCTTGCTCCAGGGTTTGGAAAGATGCAGCACTGCTCAGGAACAGCGCCGAGATGTCGGTATAGCTCACTTTGCTCACCATCATTTCGTAAATGTAATCGGCATCCACTCGCCAGCGGTTGCTGTCTTCATCGAGCACCACGTCTTGAATGGTATAGGTGGCCTTGATCACCCGGTCGCAGGACCCCTCATCACCGGCACAAGAACCTGTCCGCCCTCCGATGGAGGGATACACCACCACATCACCGGGCCGCAGTGGAAATGGTGGCGGTGGCTCTAAATCTTCTTCGGGTGCAGCCTCTGCGTCAGGATCGTAAAAGAAATCGACGTCTTCCCGACATCCCACGCTGAACAATAGGGCGCCAACCATCATAACTAACTGTATTTTGAGTATTTTCTTCACCATTAGGGCCATTCCTTGTGTTTTTCCAAAATTCGCTTGTATGGTTTTTAGCGCCTCTTGGAGGGTCCCACAACCTCTTTTGCCCAATGGTGAAGGTCAAATACGCCCATGAGTTCCTTTTTTCGAGCTGTTGAACGCGCCAAATCCCTGAAACCCAGCGATCCCAATGCCATCGATGCTTGGCTGGAAACTTTGTCCCATTGGCACATCGATGATGCGGAGTACCGGGAATGGTGTTTTGAGCTTCACGCCGCCTTAAGGGCACAAAAATTGTGGCGGGCCACTGGTTGGCTCGATGAATACTTAGGTCGCCCCGAATCAGCGGCCAAACATTATGAAGAAGCTGAAGCGTATTTCGATTTGGCCCGCGTTTACGCCCAACAAGAAGACCACCGAAAAGCCAGTGAGCTGTTTGATCAAAAACTGAACTACAAATTTCATGCAGCGCAACAAGCCCTGCTCGCCCACGAGCACCAAAAGGCTGCCCAACATCTCCTCGGATGGCTCAACCGTGACGGTAAAAGGGCCAACCGGTTTTTACGTGGCCTCACCATCATCAACCTGGGCGAAGCCTATCTGCTCAGCTCAGAACGCCCCAAAGGCATGCGTTATATGGCGGAGGCCAATCAACTCTTGGAAGAGGAAGCGAATGCACAGGAGCAAAAAGGGCACCGGGAGAAAGCATACCGCTGCTATCAAGCCATCGTTCATTTGGGGATTGTGGCAAAAAGCAATGAAGCACTAATGGAAGGTGGACTCAACTGTATCCGCATATCCAAAGAAAATAATGAACGCTTCAAAGTGATGCGCCAATATTACGATCTCATTCGCCACTCAGAAGACATGCACGAATGGCGCGTGGCGGCGGAACTCTATCAAGAGGCTGGCGATTACGCCACACGGGTTTCTTTCATTTATGGCGACTGGTTTTGGAACGAAGCAGGCAACGCTTGGATGCGCGTGGCCCAAAACCACATGGAACAAGGCGCCCCCATCGACATGGTAGAAAACGCGCTCATCTCCGCCGGTAACTGTTTCAACCACACCGGCCATATGGCAGGTCTGGTATCAACCTACAGTGCACTTGCCTCCTTAGAGCTCCCCCAAAAAAGCCAAGAAAAGTACCAGCGCATCATGGCCCATTTGGCCGATGCCCCCCAGACAGACACCGCAAAGCCTGCCGCCTTTCCTGAGCATTTCCGTCGTTCCCGGCTCACCACAGCCTTTCGCTGGAACGACTTACTTCAACTGGACCTTAAAGAAACACCCTTGCAAACCATTGCCGGTTTGCTTCGTCAAAACAACGAAGGGTCTCAAGTCCAAAAAAGACGCGCCCTGGTGTTTTTAATGCGCACTCAAAAGCAAGAACAACTGCAAACCAAGATGCCATTCGACCTTCTGTCTTTGTTGACCCAAATCAATCATCCCCTGGCATGGAGTCCCATGCTTCACATCTGGAAACATGGAGAGCTCGACGCGAAACTGGCGCTGCTCAGCGAAGCCACACGTCATTTTAAACTGCCTGGCCTCATTGAGCTCACCCAAAAAGGACTGACCGCCCCACAACCCGCCTTAAGGGAAGCTGCCATCAAATCCATCAGTGGCATTCAATTCCCGCAAGCGCTCGACGGGCTTGTCGAACTCGCCAACCAACAAACCGATCTCCATGTGAAGAAAGCTTGTTTTTTGAGCATTGCCAAAATTGGAACCGATGCTGCGACGGAGTTCCTCTTGGACGTCATGCGCACTGAAAATGGTGACATCGCAGACACTGTTCACCAACTGCTCATGGAGAACCCCCAAGAGAGAATGCTCTCAGCCCTAGACCGAAACTTGAAGAAGGAGCCGAGTCCCGCCATGCGGACCCAAATCAATGGGATCGCAGAGAACATCCGTCAAAACAGAACGGGCATACGTTAATTAAGAGCTATTCTCGGCGTCGTCCTTAACCAGGCGCAACGCAGGACGCGTTTTGGCGCTGGTGTTTAACTCAAAGTCATCGGCGTCTTCATCAATGGCTTCGTGCTCGCCTGACCCCTCAAACGTTTGAAAGGACTTCGCCCGCTCTGCACGTTCTTGCTCGGATTGAATTTCATCGACCATGTCTTGCAGTTCGGTGGGCACGTCGTCGGGCCACATCACCCCTTGTTCCACCGCCTGCGAATTTAAGGCATAAATGGCCTGCCATGGGATATCACAATAGTAAGGCACCTTATTAAACGACAATGATGCCCGCACCCCATATTCGTCGTACTCGAAATCGTCGATGTAAAACTTGTGAGAAAAGTTCAGGCGCAACTGAAAATCATCGGCGAAACGTGGTGGTACTTGAACGCCCTCTCGACGGGTATCCATGACCACCATGACCATGCCTTGCTCCACCAACTGACGAAAAACCTCTAGCTTTTCGACGTTGCGTTTCCGCAGTTTATCGCTGAGCGGTGGCCGCTTGGTCTTGCTGGGCGCCTTAAAATCGACATTCACCACATTGTCTTGACCGGTATCTGCCGTTTCTTTTGGGGGTTCGTTACTCATAAAACCTTATTATCCTTAAGGGACTTTGAAACCATAGCCCGTTGGGGTCTCAACTTCAAACCTAAGGGCAAAGCCCGCCTTTTTCAACCTAACCCCTTTATTTTTATGTTTTTTTTGAAGTTGTTGCCCTCCCTAGCCAATCGCCTATAATAGACAAATATTCGCCATGGGGGCGAACTGGGTTCGACGGAGGTAAGAACCAACTGGTTGCATGTCGCGGATGTCAGTCACCGTGTAAAAAGGCTGTCAAAAACTATAAATGCCAACGATAATGTTGAGTATGCTGTCGCTGCTTAATAACCAGTAGACAGTCGTCGGTCCCAAGCGTGTCTGGGTGAGGGAGTTACCGGCGCCAATCCCACAGACTGGTCCCAAATGAGCCCGATGGCGTTTGGGGCGAGACTTTCATCGGGAACCTGCGCAAAAAGCCTGCCCCTGGGCGTTTTGATGCTGGATCAAATCAGCGGGCTAAACATGTAGATGCCTTTTGAGGACGACTTTCGGACGCGGGTTCGACTCCCGCCGCCTCCACCATTTTTTAAAACCCCTCGGTTGAGGGGTTTTTGTTTTTTCGTTTTCCTGGTCACCAGAGGGAATCATTCATGTCCAGACTTCGTCTCTTAGGATTCGTTTTGGCCGCAATAGGTACCCTCGCCGCCATGTTTCCGCATTGGTTTGGCTTTCTCACCGGTGCCAATGATACCCTGGTGGACGCCCACGAAGCGATTGAGCAACGCGTTCGCGGTGGCATGGTTCTCAGCCTTGGTTTGATTTTTATTGGGGTGACCGCTTTGCGACCCTGGTCAATTAGCATTCCCTTAGCCATTTGTTTTTTTATGGCCGGTGCTCTGGCCGCCCGACTCTTGGGTATGATGATTCATGGTCCAGGGCCTAAACAATGGCTAGTGGTTGGTGTGGAAGCCGTGTTTATGGCGGCAACTGCTTTTTGGCTTTGGCACAGTACGGGTACCGGGCAGTAAAGAGACCATTCTAGCCTGAAGGACAGCACGCCTGATAAAAAAAGGTGGTCCGCCGAAGCATACTGAAACCCAACGGAGCGCATTGGCTAGAAAATTATTTTCATGCGCTTTGGTTTTCAAATGACAATAAGTTGAGGGAAAAAAGGCCAAACTTGCATAGCCTTAACAAGTTGCTACGCTTGTGTTGCAAGGTCTGGCATCCGCATGCCGTGGCCAAGCATCCAAAAACAATCAAAATTAACCATCTAGGAGGTATTAATGCGCTTTAATGGCCTAAATTTCGCCCATCTTCGTTTATCTGCCCTAACGCTTTTGTTTTTGGGTGGCTGTGCGATCATTAGACCCGGAGAAGTCGGGGTCAAACAGACACTTGGACGATTAGATACAAAGGTTTACGAACCAGGCGGCGTTCTCATCAATCCCGTCGTGACTACCATGGTCAAAATGCCTACACGCACGATGAACCTTGAAGTGGAGCTTAATCTGCCTTCCAAAGAAGGGTTGAATATCAATGCCATTATCTCGATTCTTTACAATATCAAAAAGGAACAGGTCCGGGATGTCATCCAAAACGTGGGGAGTAACTATGAAGAGATTTTGATTCTTAGTGTGTTTCGGTCTGCAGCCTCGGACGTCTGTGCGCAGTTTTATGCCAAAGACATGCATTCGGGCAATCGAGCCGCCATTGAGAATGCCATCAAGCGAAGCATGGAAGAGGTACTGTTGGACTACGGGTTCAATATAGAGGCGGTCCTCATGAAAAGCATCAACCTCCCCAAAGGCCTGTACCGCGCTATCGAGAACAAACTGGAAGCAGAGCAAAATGCCCAGCGCATGAAGTTTATTCTACAAAGAGAGAAACAAGAGGCAGAAAGAAAAACCATTGAAGCTACAGGGGTCAGAGATGCTCACAAAATTCTTTCCGAAGGATTGAGCCCAATGATCATCCAGTGGCGAAGTCTCGACGTTCTCAAAGAGCATGCCCGGTCCGACAACAGCAAAATTATCATTACCGACGGGCAAACGCCGGTCTTAATCAATCCTGAAGACACCAAAAAGAAGAAAAAATAAGCCTGTATTTTAAGGCAAACACATCCCTGGCAAACCTTTGCCAGGGCTCGTGCATACTGAATCATCATTTACAAAGAAACCCGCATTCTTTTAATAGATGAAGGGGATAAACTTTTTCGTTGTTCGGCTGTATGCCTGAAAGTCTTCACCGTATCGCTCAGCCAGGTAAGCGTCGAGGCCGGGGATATGGAAACAAACAAAACTCAATGCCATAAATAGGGGCAGGCTCAATGTCCACCAAGCCCCCGTAAGCAGGCACCATCCCGTAAACAACAACGTATCACCAAAGTAGTTGATATGCATGGACCATGCGAAAAGTCCCCCCGTGTAACATCGGCCTTCATTATTTGGGTCCCGTTTCCACCATTTTCTTTGTACCTCAGAACCCGTATTTAGGAACGAGCCTGAGAGAACAAGTCCGAGAGCAAAACCGTCCAGCAAACCGAAGGTGGATGGCGCCGTACCCCAAAGGCCCATCGCCACGAGACAGAGCCCTACTTCAAAAAACAAAATAAAGCAGCTTAAGCCCAAGACTTCACCCCACGCCACTTTACGAACGAGTAAATAAAAAAGCGTCACAGCATGCCGTACCCAGTAAAGCGCAGCAACGCCCAAGAGCAGTGAGCCTCGATGGACGTTTTGAGAGACCCGTTCTTGTCCCAGCCACGCACCGATTAGGGTTGTGCCCTCTCCCCGAACGATCCAAACGCATAACAAAAGGCTTAAGAAGTGAAACAAACAGAATGCAATTTTCGGCACCGTAGAAGCGTCGTGTGTCCGGTCGATACCAGCATTCTTGTTTGTGTTTGTGCTGTCTGTCATGAACCATCCGCGTTTCTTCAGAAAAAGAGCCTGAGACAACGATAAAACACAATCATGACCCATGAAAGCAAAATTGATGTTTCGTAAAAGGCTCGAGAATGATTCGAAATCATTCTATGGCGCCTCATCCTTTAAGGTGTCTCTACGAACTGTACATCCGCTCTACTTGAGTGACCGCGAAGTGTCCTTCAGCGGCCTCTTGGGAGCTATTTTAAGAATCACGGCCATGGTTACAGTTTAAAGTATGTTGACTAGAAAATACGGCGCGATCGCATGAAAAATAATTCGATTTATGGCAGACTTAGGGGGAGTTTAGAAATCTAAGCTTCATGAATGGAACTACCTATGACTCGATTGTTTTGTGTAATATCTCTGGGAATCATGGTTTTGGGTTGCGGGCCGACTCAGGACGACACGCCAACGCCCCCTCAAACCAACCAAGAAATAGACTCGGGCACGACCGCGGCACCATCGAACATCGACGGCGGTGTTTTACCCACATCATCCACAGATGGGGGTGAACACATCCAACCCAAACGAGATGCAGGATCATTCCCATACAACAACGAAGATGCAGGCCCGTACAATGAAGCCCCCTCCATCGATAGTGGTTACCAACCATCTGAACCGACCGATGCCGGGGCACCGCAGACCCCTCATCACGATGGAGGTCCATCCGATGAAGCCCCCTTGGTTGATAGCGGTTACGATACACCAAGCCCCTCAGATGCCGGAACACAAACCACCGTTCTCTCAGATAGTGGGCCCCCCACACCTTACTTTGAATGTACCTCTGGCTTCTTCAACCACGATAATGATAGCAGTACGGCGTGTGTGGCCTGTGCCCCCCCCTGCGAACCCGGCAACACTGAGACCCAAGCTTGCTCGCCGACCACCAATCGCGTCTGTGAAACATGTCCAGATGGCTTTCATGATGCGGACAATGACCCCAGTACGGCCTGCGTCGCTTGTGCCAATACCTGTGATGTTGGCACAACTGAAACACAAAGCTGCTCCCCTGTCACCGATCGCGTCTGTGAGCTGTGTGCGGAAGGCTCATACGATAATGATAGTGACGCCAGTACCGCGTGTGTGGCCTGCACCGTGTGTGACACTGGAGAAACTCAGATTCAAGCTTGTGAGCCAACATCAAACAGACAATGCGAGGTTTGCCCTATTGGCACCACCGATAATGACTCCGATCCTTTAACTGCCTGCGTACCCTGTAACGATTGCGCTCGAAATGAAATCACGCACGGGATTTGTTCGCCCACTTCCAATATTCAATGCGTGAGCTGTGGCACCAATCCAGCGGGCGAAGCACCACCCACCGGCATCACCGAAAATGTCGACTTTGATGCTTGTCCCGACCACGACCCTTATTGCGAAAACAATATCGACATTATCGTATTTTATACGCCTGCTCATTACGAAGCAGTGCAAGGCGATTTAGAGGGTATTGAAGACGTGGTTAACTACACGTTGTATCTGGCCAACCTTTCTTTGGAAAACAGTTTCGTCAAACCTGATCGTCGCTACCGTTTGATGGGTATCGAACCCTTTCCCTACCTCGAACGCGGGCACCAGAAAAGTGATTTGCAGTGGCTACAAACCAACGCCTACTATCAATCGCGTCGTAAAGCTCTGGGCGCGGATGTTGCTATCTTTTTCACCGGCAGTGCCAGCGCTAACGCGATTACTTACTCCAACCAATACGATTATTCGAGCTATGCAGACCGCGGTATTATCGTTCTGGGCGGTCGGGCCTATTATCCCGAAACCAATACGTGTGGTGCCCTAGCACAGCTGACACCCGCCCATGAACTTGGTCATATTCTCGGTGGGGGGCACAAGAGTTCTGAGCTTGCCGGTAATGTTGCAGCGACCAATCGCGGCTATCACAACCAAGAAGAGCATATGCGCCGTAACTCAGCCTACGGCCTGCCTGTCTCCCAACATGGTCTCAAAGTGCATACCTTGATGGCTTATGATTCTTACGACCGGCCTAATGGTACCCTCATGGGTTGTCTCGATTGTACCCAACTTCCCGTCTTTTCTTCGCCTGATCTGTGGTGGTTTTTTGATCCGACGGACCCCAACTATGGTTACTGCATCGTGATGGACGATACCGACAGCCAAGATATAACGTTACTCTGTCAAAATCCCATTGCACCATGGGAACCAATACCAACGGGGTATCAACCTAACCCAGCTGCAATGATCAATCTATCAGCACAGGCGCTTTTAGAACGGGCGATTCCTCTAGGTGTCTCACAGCCTGTGTACAGCGATGACAACGGCAACGTCACCTCCTACGCGTTCACTACGGACAACCGAAATAAAGTGATTGAGTTTTTCCCAGCCAAATCAAACAACAGCCCGGTCCGCGCAGCCGCTGATACCTGCGCGCAAGATTGTGCGAGCACTGGCCACATCCATTGCGCCATCGACGACATCGAAAACTGTAGCGACGCTTGTCTCCCTGGGTTTCACGAGCTGGCAGACTATTGTTTGCCGAGGGTTGAAATCAACAACACGGACGCTCTTCACGATGAAAACTATGAGCCCCTTGAGCTTTGGGCACACCCTGGACAAACGGAATCTTTTCACATTTATCTCAAGCCCCATGCCTCCGTGAATCATTTGGAGGTCTATTTAGCAACAGTCAATCAGGATGGAGCGCCAGACAATTCGTGGTACACCAACATTTCGGGAACCATCTGGACCCTGGTCGCCCCACCAGCACACACCGTAGAAATATTTGCAAATTACAGCGACGGCACCTCTAGCCTCATCGCCAAATACCCCCACGACACAGAAACGGAGTCTTCCTTAGCTATGGTTACAGTCAATGATGGAGACAACCAGAAAAACCATGCGCTCACCTACACGAAGACTTTTTTAAACGGTCTTGAAGACGTCGAAGAGCTAGAAGTGCATATCACCAGCGGTGACGCCAATGAACCCGGGGATTACGGATTCACGCTTTTAGAATCTCGAACATTTGGTTTCCCGGGATGCGACGATGGTCACTGGGACCATGATGAGAACCCTTCAACGCCTTGCACACCATGTACCGAGTGTGCGACGGACCCCACCGACCAGTTCACGGGGGGGCGCTGTACGCCCAGCAGTGACCGTTTCTGTTACGAATGTGATGATGACACACCTAACACCCAATTTTTTAACGATGTTGCCCTCACCGATTTATCAGATTGCCCAATCGGCGATCCGGATTGCAGCAACAGTCTCAACCTCATATTCTATTACAATGAAGCCACGCTTAACGATGTTTTTGGTGGCGATTTTGAGGCGCTTGATGCGTGGACCAACAACATGGTGGCCAGTCTGAATCAAACGGCTTACAACTCGCTACTTCCCCCCGACCACATCGTACGAAAAGTTGCGCTCAAACCTGTTTTCATGAGCCCTAGATATGACAGTGTCTCCGCACTCGCCTGGGCACGGTTTAATGAGTCCTTTCAAGAAGAGAGGCGAGCCGTCGGAGCCGATTTAGGCGTGTTCTTGGTCACCGAAACGACTTCTTGGATGGGCTACTCTTATCACCTCTACGAACAAATCCAATGGACAGAACGGGGTCTCGTCATGGTCAATGCGAACTTCAGTGGTGGCCAACAATGCGGTCGCAGTGGCAATAGTCTCACCGTCGCCCATGAAATCGGTCATTTGCTCGGTGGCAAACACAACCGTGCCAATCTAGGCACGGCGGGGAGTGGTACGAGCTATGGTTACCATAATTTGGAGCCAGATTATCGACGCAATGAAGCTTATGGGCTACAAGTTTCCCAATACGACCAAAAATTCTACACGCTCATGGCCTACTCTCAGTATCGTCCTGGCCCGGGAAGCGATACACTTTGGTGTAGTGATTGTGAGCGACTACCCGTATTTTCCTCTCCAGACCTGTGGCGTTTTTTCCGTGAAGCGGATCCTCGGTATGGCTATTGTCGTGTGCTAGAAGAAAATGAAGATCTCACGCTCCAGATGGTGTGCGCTGGCGATGACACTTGGATCGTTGAAGATGGCGAATATGTCCATAATCCGAGCGCCATTATCACCATTACCCCAGCCGAACTTATCGCCCGTGCGGTGCCTCTTGGTGTGGACGCGACTGAAGATGGGGGTGAGGCCACCCGCAACCGTGACAAGGTTCAAGGTCTGTGGCCTTTCCGCGCCTCTTTTGCGGACGTTATTGATCACCAATGTATTACGGATTGCGTTTTGGAAAATCGGGTTGCATGTGCGGTTGGCAGTCAACAATGCGGCACGTGCCTGCCGGGTTTTCAAGAATTTAACGGGACCTGTTATGGCCGCGTTGAGCACAACAGCACCGACACGCGTCACGATAACAAATATCTAGCAAACGGCCTTATTGCCGCTCCCAACGGCGACGCCGAGACAACCGTGATTGAACTTGCACCGGGTAACGATATATTTCGTGTTGAAGTCTATCTCACCACTACAGATACCGTGGGAGCCGAGAATCACGATTGGCTTGAGTACGAGGGTGTCATCACCAAACTTAATGAAGCCCCGACACATTCGCTGACCGTCACCTTGAACCACAGCGACAACACACAAACAGTATTAGGAAACCAAGCGACCACCGGCGCCATTCAACAAGATTTCCCGAATCAGAATGACCATTCCTTAACTTACTTTTTTGAGTCTGAAAGCTGGCTTGCGGATGTTATCAGCGTTGAGGTATCCTATCAGTCGCTCAATGAGACCTATGGGTTCGACCTTTACGAGGTTCGTATTTTTGGCGGTTCCCTCTAGTTCCTCATGGTCGCTTAGCGAATAACATGAAAAATGCTTTATTCACGGTGCCGCTTTTGGATGACTTTGCAGAATAATGAAACGAAGAAGAAGCACAACCCACCCGAGCCCCTCTCAACCAACCTCCGTAACTTCTGATACCGGCACTTCAGCATAATCAGCGGTTAAAGAAAATGGCATATCGGAAGCTTTGAAGGCTGGTTTGGCACCAGACATGGCCGTGCCTGATGGCGGTCACGAGCTCCATGCGGCCCGTCAATTGAAACACTCTTCGATAGAGGGGCTGGCTTTCTACCCTTCTTCACGTAAATTTTCTTCTGCGGCGCCATTGCTATCACTGGTTTGAGTCGGTACACTGAAAGGCTCTGAACCGCCGCCAAGCGAGTAAGAACCATCCCACCGCTGAATCAATTGACATTTGCCCACAACACTTTGATAAATGATGAATCCATTAACCGTTTCGATTAAGGCCTCAACGTCATGTCTTCTCGACTTCAGTCCACGATCAACATCGTTATTTTTCTCGGCCTCATGGCCTTCAATAACATTGCGAACAAACTGCCCCTGGGTGGGGTGACGCAAAGAGAGCTTTCAGCGGAGTATCAAATCTTGCTCACCCCGGCGGGTTATGTCTTTGCCATCTGGGGACTGATCTATCTCGGACTCACCGCTTATGTCATTTTACAAGCCCGACCCACGCGCCGTGATGAGCCCTGGCTCCGAGCACTTGACCTGCCCTTTCGGCTCAGTTGTTTCTGCAACGTGCTTTGGTTGACCGCATGGCACTACCGTTACGTCGCCCTCTCGTTGTTCATCATGCTTGGATTGCTGAGCAGTCTTATCCTCGCCTACGTCCGCTTAGATCAATATCGACACCAGCAAAGTGCCTCATCGCAATGGTTCATCTTTCAAACCTTCAGCATTTATCTGGGCTGGGTAAGCCTCGCCACCCTGCTCAATGTGGCCGTACTGCTTTATGTAACAGGCTGGAACGGCGGGCCGCTGACGCCGCAGGTATGGACGGCCATACTTGTTTGCGTGGCCTTTGGCCTGTTTTTATTTCTTGCCATCCCTCGGCAAGATGCAGCAGTGATGGGCGTGTTGGTTTGGGCAAGCGTGGGCATCGGAGTTAAAAACCAGGATGAATCCCTCATTTTCATAACATGTATCGCCATCTGTATCGCAGGCGCCATCACTGCAGGCCGCTTGTCTCGGAAGGCCGCTGTCTCATCCCACCGCACCTTCGAAAAGATTTGAGTGTTCGTTAATGGGTAATGCTGTGTGATTTTTTTAACTTAGGGCTTCACCAACGCGTGTCGAAACATTTTGAAAATCACCCAGGCTTAGTCTGCTGCCCCCAACGGTCGTTTTGAACCAACCGTACCCTACAGCGGAAGCCATTAATTGCGGTGAATCCATCGGGTCCTTCACCTTATCGGCAATGCCAATAAGGCACTGGGAACCCACCGCTCACCTCCTTTTGGGGTGGGCGCACAACTGAACGCAGGAACCAGCTTTGAGCGCGGTATCGGACACATGCGCGCCTTGAAGACCTCCTAAGGCACTGTTTTAAAATAAGAAAATGGTCGCCACGGATTTCTGTATCTTTGGGTTAATGGGCCCTCAATTTGTGTCGAAATCTTCTGTGCCCACTAAAAACCAAGGAGCAGAAGCATGCCCCCATTTCCATTTGTTTATCCTCCAGACAAACCCAAAATCCGAACAAGATCATTACGACCCGTCATGCCGGTTTTCACGCGAACCTAAACCTCGCGTTGACATGAACAACCGCTTGATGAACGGCCATGACTTGGTCGTTTCTTCACCAGCTTACCAGGGTATACCCTTTCGTGGTTGACACCCTCATACTTTAACGAAGCGCAGACCCACTGCTCTGGTTAAAGAAAAATCACATCACCTTTTTTCAAGAAAAAACGTTTCCACGTTTGATGGAGAAGTATGCCCAAATTTTTGTTTCCGTAGACGATTTGTTTTTTCACGAGCAGGCGCTGGCTTGCTTAGCCCTTCATTATTTTAATCACTTCAATCGAAAGGAGTCCCCTCTCAACGAAACTCAATCTTTTTAACGAAAAGGAGTAAAGCCATGTGGGTTTCACATGGTCTTGGGCCACCTCAGGTAAAGGTGTATATTCTCGAGGCCATCCCTACAATTTGGTTCTTTTTTTGGTTTCGTTTTTTTCACGAAGCACAGGAGAGGTGTGCCCGCATTTGGCGCAGCATACCCCCGAGGGTTTTCTACGGTCATCCACCACCAAAGATGTCATGGGCAACAGCATGCGTTCGTATTCCCGTTAGGCCACCGCCCTGGTGCGAAACGTACAGCAAAATCTTTCACCAGAAATTTTGGAAAGATGCTTCCACACCACGTTCATCATCTTTGGCATCACAGTTGTGCCATTCATGCTGTGAAAATCCGGACAGGTTCGAGGAACGAGGGCAATATCATTTTTGCCATACACAACAGTTTTATCCATCTTGTTCTCGCTTTTATAACCTTGCCGAGACCAACAGGCATCGATGGGTTTTGGCGCCCCCACCAATACCCGTTTGGCCGCCGATTTGGTTCACAATACGGACCTTCGGCGTTTCCTCATCACAGATTGATTTGTTTGACCCAGACCCAGGGAGGCCATCATGCGCATAGCCTCTAAAGCATTACCGCTTGGGACCCTCAGATATTTAGACAAGGCCAATGCCAAAGTCCGCAAAAATGCCACCAAGATGGGCCAAGGTCAACGGATCACGAAGGCGGCCGATGATGCCAGCGGGCTGGCCATGAGCGAGAAATTACGTTCACGAATTCGTGGATACCAACAAACACAGAAGAACATCCAAGACGGCATGAATTTGTTAGCCACAGCAGAGCAAGGTTTGGGGAGCCTGATCGACAATCAACTGATGCGATTAAAAACGCTGTCGGTGCAAGCAGCCAACGGGGCACTGGAGGACAGCGATCGGCAAGCCATTCAAGCGGAGGTGGAAGAAATTTTGGCGTCTATTACGAAAACATCCGAAACACTTTCTTTTAATGGCAAGCCTCTTTTAGATGACCACCCATCAGATAAAACTATGATACCCGAGTCATTTATTGATATTGTCTTTACTTTTGACACCAGTGGCAGCATGAACGCCGACCTCACTGCTTTGGCCAATAACATTTCCACTTTTACCGACAATTTAAACTCAAACAATGTTAACTGGCGGCTCGCTGCTGGGGGTGCAGCAGGTAATGGACTGCGCTATTCGGATTTCACCTCTGACGTGGCTCAGTTTCAAGCAGACGTTCTAACCTTGGCAGGAGGTGGGACCATTGCGGGACAACGCTACGGGCCACCGCCAAATGATGCGCACCAAGCTTTTGAGTCGGTCACCACCGCTGCCGCCAGCTACCCCTGGCGTGCCAATGCTGCTCGTCGCATCATTCATCTCACGGACGATGATCAAGCGATCAATGGGTTTGTCCCAGCTGAGGTCGCTCAAGGCACCGCGCTAGCGGCAGCCCTGGCGGCCACAGACACCGTGGTGGACATCATGGGCTGTGCACCTAGTGGGGTGCCGGACGCCTATGAAGAATTGGTCACCTTACCAAATGGTACCGGTGGTACTTACCATGCATATGCCACCAACACCGGCGTCTTTTCAGAACCAGCGCTTGTGGCCGCCCTGGGCAATGCTGCGTCTGAAGCCACATTACAAGCGGCTCCCGTTCCTGTGGCCGACATATTTGATTACACGCTCCAAACTGGTGTGGCTGAAGGGGATACATCCATCATCACTGTATTCGATGGGCGCTTATCCAATCTCGGGCTTGAATCTCTGGATGTGTCCACGTTACAGACGGCACAACAAGCCATCTCTTCTGTAGATGGTGCCATCGTGACCGCTGCCGGAGGTCGGGCCAACATGGGCGCGCAATATAACCGACTTGAACACACGCTCCAACACGCCATGAATGAAATGATTCAAGCCACGGCCAGTGAAAGCCGAATTCGCGATCTGGATATCGCTCAAGGGGCTGCCGAACTGGCCAAAGGAAGTATTTTACAAGAAATCGCGCTGAGCCTCATGGCCCAAATCAACCAAAACCGCCAAATAGCACTCAAACTATTGACCTAACCCTGCCCGGCAACTTCTCCTCGGCATCAGCCAAAAACACCAAATGAACCGACATTTTGTTTTAAACTTGCTATACCTTTTGGTGAGGAGCACAAAATGACCTTTCCAAAAATGAATTTATTATGTGCATTGTTAACCCTTTGCATTGCCAGTTGCACCCCCACTTCAGACTCTGGAAGTTCCGAAACTTGCCCCGAAGGGACCACCCGAGTGGGCGATCAATGTAAAGATTTGGATGGCCCAGATGACCCGGCCCCCAATCCCGGCACATCCCCCGACGCATCCGTGCCTTCGCCAAACCCAACTGATACCGATGGCGGAACAACACCCCCGACAGGTAACGTGACATCTCTGCCCTTTTACGCGGACGTTTATTTCGCAGTGTCCGGCTACATGGGTGACGCGGAGGTGCCAGGAAATCTCATTGACACCCCCTGCGAAACGGATAATGGGCATCAGTATTGCCACCGTTTTGACGTCGAACCTGGTCTCGAAGGCTGGACTGGGGTTTGGTGGCAAAATCCCGCCAACAACTGGGGAGACGTCGCGGGTCAAGGATTGCGCATCGAGCCCGGTGCACAACGAGTCACTTTCAAGGCTTGGAGCATCACTGGTGGTGAAGCAGTTGAGTTTTTCTCGGGCTATGCCTCAGACGGTTTTTCCGCAGCCCCCCCTCCCATCACCCTCTCCACCGAACCCGCGACGTATGAAGTCGACATTCATTGCTATGAGTACGATCGCGTCGCTGGCGGTTTTGGATGGTCCTTATCCACAGAGGAGATGTCCTCTGGTACACAAATCTTCATTTCTGATGTAAAATGGACAGACGTTCCCAGTGACAACCCCATCGACTGCGTTGCACTCAATGAAGACCGGCTTTCCCTCGGCGTTTTTTATGACGGCCCCTTCACAGAGGCCTACGCCGTCGATGATGAAACACGTCACCTCTATGTTTACGATGAAACAGTCACCATTGCCAACAGTACGGACGCCTTTGAAGGCGCCACCGCCAACACCATCACCTACAACAATCTCGATTGGTGGGGCTTGGGCGTTCACTGGGATGAAGGCACCGACCTCTCCGACTGGCGTGCACTGCATCTTTCCGTGAACGTGAACCAGCTCAATAACTTTCAAAACATGAAAGCCAGCGTGAGTGATGGGTCGACCACCCACGAATACCGTTTGACTGATTATGGTTTTGTGAATGCCACCGGATGGCAATCCATAGCCTTACCTTTATCTGCCGCGGAGGCCGCCGGTGTTGACCTTTCCGCTGTAACGATTCCTTTTGGTTTGGGAGGTGGTGCCAACGGTGATGATGCTTTTTTCGGTTTGGATGGGGTGTACCTGACCAAAACCTACACCCCCACTGAGCCGCCCCACACGCCTGATGCCGGCGTTTCCGACCCACCCCCAGGCGAATACAATACCGCGACCGATGCAGGGGTCATTGCGGCATCAAGTGATGCAGGCACGTCTGCCACTCGCGTTTTGCTCTTTGAAGACAACTTTGACGGGGATCTGAATGAGACCCCAGACCCCACCAAATGGACCTACGACATTGGTAACGGTGAATGGGGCTGGGGAAATCAACAACTCGAATACAACACCAACCATGCAGACAATGTGTCCATGGACGGTCAAGGTCACTTGCGCATCACTGCGCGTGAAGAAAACCTCGGAACGTGCTGGGATGGCAACGCATGCCAGTACACCTCTGCACGCATCAACACCAAAGGTCTTTTCAGTACCCAATATGGCCGCATCGAGGGGCGCTTTCAAATGCCCTCTGGCAAAGGTTTGTGGCCCGCCTTTTGGATGCTGGGAACTGATATCGACACCGCTGGCTGGCCTGGCTGTGGCGAAATAGATATTTTTGAATATCGTGGCCAAGAGCCCAACAAAACCCAGGGGGCAATTCACGGGCCCGGATACTCCGGCGGAAACGCTTACCATGGTGTCCATGACAATGACACGCCCCTCGATCAAGGCTTTCATGTGTATGCGGTGGACTGGGAGCCCAACCTTATTCAATGGAGCATTGATGATCACGTCTACTTTGCGATTCATTCCAATCAGCTCAACGGCGGGCAGACCTGGGCTTTCGAGCACCCCTTTTTCATAATTCTTAACCTCGCAGTGGGCGGTACCTTCCTGGATAACCCTGACGAAACCACCAGCTTTCCACAAACGCTGCTCGTGGACTATGTTCGGGTTTATGGTTGGGGCGATGACGAACCCACCACCGATTTAAATCCATTTTGCCTAGACGTTTTTCATGAGCCACCTTGTGAGCAAATGTTTTTGGTGGATGATGTCACCCGGCACTATTACATCTACAGCAATACTTACGCGCACAGCAGCAGTCCCGATGCTTACGAAGGCGTTGCAAGCGCAAAGATCACCATCAATGGTGGCAATGGATGGTGGGGTGGTGGCATCCATGCCTCTTCCGCTGTCGATATGTCTGAGTACACCACCATGAAGGTGGCGCTCAAAGCCAGTTCAGGTAATTTTAATAATGTTGAGATTCGAATGGAAGCGGACGGCCAAAGTGCCATCACCGTTAATGCCACCAGCTACGGCTACACCAATGATGGCCAATGGCATCTTTTATCGATACCGTTAGCGGATTTTTCGGGTCTCAACCTAAACCAAATCACCGGCTTGTTTATGATCGGGGGCGGCTCCGAAAGTGCCGGGGCAAACCTTTTGGTGGACGCTGTATCTTTTGAATGATGTCATTTCTCACGAAAGATAAGTTCTTGGAACAACTGTATCGTGCATTTCTGATTGGTCCCCTGTTGCTCTTACAATTGAGTTGCGTGCCAGCCCAGCAAGAAGCCCATCCAGGATACATGACCGTGTCTGTGGAACAGAAGGCCTCCTGGACCAAGAACTTTAACCCTTTGTCAGCGGCCAGTGGCGCACGATGGCCCACCCAAGGCGGCATCTATGAGCCCCTGATGATTTTCAATTCCATGCAAGATACTTGGGTGCCTTGGTTGGGCACCTCATTCCAATGGTCCGAAGACAACATGCAACTGCGTTACACCATCAGGCAAAATGTACGTTGGTCAGACGGTCAAACTTTCTCGGCCGAAGACGTGGTCTTTACGTTTCAACTCTTGAAACAATTCCCTGCACTTGATGCGGGCGGCGTCTGGAAATTCCTCGACACCGTAGTTTCAGAGCACCCACAACAGGTTTCTTTTCGATTTAAAAAGCGATTCGTTCCTGGCCTACGTTTGTTGGCCCATCAGCCTATCGTGCCCAAACATGTTTGGGGTTCCATTGAGAACCCTGTGGCTTTCGCCAACCCCAACCCCGTTGCCACCGGGCCCTTCACACAGGTGGAGCGGTTTGAAAATCAAATTTACACCTTAGGTAAAAACCCGCATTATTGGAATGCAGATAAAATTAACATCGAAGGATTACGTTTCCCTGCTTATCCAGGCAACGAACAGGCCAACCTCGCATTACTCAACGATGAAATCGATTGGGCCGGCAATTTCGTGCCCGCCATTGATCGAATTTTCGTTCAAAAAGACCCCAAACACCATCACTACTGGTTTCCTTTGGTGGGCACCATGGTCTTTCTCTACCTCGACACGGCCCAGCCTCCCTTCAACAACCTTGAAATACGGAAAGCACTGAGCCACGCCATCGATCGCGACCTAATGGTCAAAGTTGCCATGTACAACTACACCAAACCGGCCTACCCCACCGGCTTAACCGAAGCATTGAAATCATGGCGGAATGTCAAAGCGGCTGCATCCATGGACTGGATGAGCCACGACCCACAAAAGGCACGCTCCATGCTGGCCAAGCAAGGCTACGAAAAGGGCCGTGATGGAACACTCCGACACCCTCAACATGGCCCTTTACAGTTAGAGGTGATGGTGGTCTCCGGCTGGTCTGACTGGGTACGTGCCTGCCAGGTCATCGTACAAAACCTTAAAGCCATCGGCATCGATGCGCGGGTGAAAACGTACGAGTTTGGGACATGGTTTGAAAAGATGCAAAAGGGACATTTCCAAGGCGGCGTGGCGTGGTCCACGGAAGGCGATTCCCCCTACAGTTTCTACAAATGGCTCATGTCACCCGAAACAGTGAAACCCAAAGAGGAGCTGGCCACGGCAAACTGGCATCGTTTTGGCACCTCCGAAGTTCTGGCCCCCTTAAAGGTATTAGAAACAGACACAGACCCACAGCGACGCCATGAAGCAGGTTTTCTTCTCCAAGAGCTGTTTGCCAAGAATTTTCCCGCAATTCCCTTGTTCGCCAATCCTGCTTGGGGCGCATTCAACTCCAAACGATTTGAAGGTTTCCCCACAAAAGAACATCCCTACGCCCGTCTGTCTCCCAACGCCCTGCCCGAAGCGTTGTTGGTGCTCACCCAGGTCAAAACAAAAACGAAAAGTGAGCCGTCACCATGAGATATTTACTGAGCCGTTTGGGACTGTACGTGGTGGCAGGGTTCCTTTCGATAACATTTAATTTCTTTTTGCCCCGATTCATGCCGGGCGACCCTGCTGCTGCCTTGTTTGGGCGGTTTCAAGGCCGGCTCAAACCCGAAGCGCTCGATGCCCTGCGCCATGCTTTTGGTTTCAGTGATGCCCCGTTTCTTTCCCAGTACTTCTCCTACTTAAAAGAACTGTTCCAGGGCAATCTCGGCGTGTCGGTGGCTTATTTTCCGGCGCCAGTGAGCGAAGTCATCATGTCGGGTTTGGGCTGGACGATGCTGTTGGCCGGTGTAAGTGTGCTCATCGCTTTTGTCCTGGGGACGTCTTTGGGGGTTTTGCTGGCTTGGCGAAGAGGCAGTGTTTGGGACACCACACTCCCGCCCTTGTTGGCATTACTAGGTGCTTTCCCTTATTTTTGGACCGCCATGGCGTTGCTCTTTTTTCTGGGCTTTCAAATGGGTTGGTTTCCCTTGAGACATGCCCACAGCGCGCACCTGTCGCCCGAATTCTCAGCGAGCTTTGCATGGGATGTTTGGGTGCACTTGGCCCTTCCCGCCTTTACACTGGTGCTCACCGCTCTGGGCGGATGGATGCTCAGCATGCGCAACAATATGATTTCCGTACTCGGGACCGATTATATCACCTTGGCCAGAGCGAAAGGTTTGTCAGAGAAACGGGTCATGTGGGCCTATGCCGCACGAAATGCGTTACTGCCCAATGTAACGGGACTTGGCATGGCGCTGGGCTTCGTGGTGAGTGGTGCCTTGCTCACAGAAATCATTTTCTCTTACCCTGGGGTCGGCTATCTCATGCTCCAGGCCATTCGCGCTCAGGACTATCCGCTGATGCAAGGCTTATTTCTCAACATCACTTTTGCCGTTTTATTGGCTAACTTTTTGGTGGACATCGCTTACCAATTCCTAGATCCCCGAACGAGGTCCGACGGATGAATTGGCTCAAACAACTCACCATCAACCGCAAGTCGCGTTTCGGCCTTTTTTGCTTAGCAGCAATGGTCTTGATTGCACTGTTTGGACCGCTTTTGGTCCACGACCCGCTGGCTTATATCGCAAAACCACATGAACCGCCCTCCACAGACCATTGGTTCGGTACCACAGGTCAAGGCCAAGACGTCTTGGCGCAAACTGTGGTGGGTGCGGGGCCCACGCTGTGGGTGGCCTTTATCGTGAGCTTGATTTCAACCCTTATCGGGGCTGGGCTCGGACTTCTCTCTGGATTCGCCAGAGGACGTACGGATGACCTCATCAATTTACTCATCAATATTTTCTTGGTGGTCCCCGGACTCCCGTTGGCGGTGGTCATCGCCGCTTACCTACCGGCCGGCCCGATCACCATTGCCGCTGTCTTGATCCTCACGGGCTGGGCCTGGACCGCCCGGGTCATTCGTGCCCAAACCTACACCATTAGCGAAAAGGATTTTGTTCTGGCCGCCAAAGTGGTGGGCGAACCTTCCTGGCGTATTTTGTGGATTGAAATTTTACCCAATATGGGTTCCCTGCTCACCTCGTGTTTTATCGGTAACACCGTCTATGCCATTGGAGCCCAAGTGGGGCTCGAGTTTTTGGGTTTAGGCGATATCAGTACCGTCACCTGGGGGACCAATCTTTACTGGGCCACCAATGACTCCGCGCTGCTCATTGGTTCGTGGTGGACATTTGTTCCCACGGGGCTCAGTGTAGCGCTGACCGGCTTCGCCCTAACCCTTCTCACTTTTGGCGTAGACGAAATCACCAACCCTGGCCTCGCAGCCGAAAGTCGTTGGCGACGCTATCTCCAAACCAAAGGCATCACACCATCCACCCATACCCCGGTGGTCCGATCATGAATCCATTGTTAAAAGTCGAAAACTTAAGCGTCTGCTATGTGAACGAAGACGAAATCAAAACAGCCGTAGACCAAGTCTCATTCGAAATCCGGCCCGGCGAAATCGTGGGGTTCGTGGGCGAATCGGGGTGTGGTAAATCCTCTCTCATGAAGGCCATCATGCGGATCCTCCCCGCACCTGGTTTCATTGCTGGCGGTCACGTTTATTTTAATGGCGAAGACATACTCGCTTACTCTGCCGCACAAATGAGCGCTTTGCGATGGCGTGAAGCATCTATGGTATTTCAAAGTGCGATGAATTCCTTGAATCCGGTCATGCGAATCAGTGATCAGTTCCATGACACCATGATCGCCCATGGAGAAACCAACGGTCTTGAACGCAAACAAAAGATTGAACGGTTATTATCCATGGTCGGCCTTCAAGAGCGCTGGCGCCACGCCTACCCTCACGAACTTTCCGGGGGAATGCGGCAACGGGTTGGCATTGCACTGGCCTTGGACTTCGAGCCCCAACTGGTGGTCATGGACGAACCCACCACCGCCTTGGACGTCATTGTTCAATCCGAAATATTAACCCAAATCAAGCAACTCCAACGAGATTTGGGGTTTGCTATTTGCTTTGTTTCACATGACTTACCGGTGGTATCCCAACTGTGCGACCGCGTGAATGTGTTCTATGAAGGGCACCTGGTAGAAGAAGCGACGGTTGAAGATTTAATTCGCTCCCCCCAACATGCACACACGCAAGACTTGCTGCGTTCTTCCACAATGCAACCGGCCAGAGGCCGATGAACATTTAAGGCCCAGCGTCGGGTTCGGGCAAGTCCGTCTCTGCCGTTTCACCTACGAAAAAGTAGGCATCATCTACCAAAAGTTCCTCCCCAGCAGCAATCGCTAGGGTTCCACTGCTCAAGATCAGCGGTGAGCGCACCAATGTTGGATTCAGCCCCAAATTTTCAAAATGCGCCATGGGCAAAACCACACGGTGCCATTGACCATCGTTCACAAACCCATAGTCAGATGCCGGGAGGAAAAAGGCGGTTTCTTGCTCATCAATGATGTTGTTCATGCCAATTTGGATATCCGAAACACTGGCGCTGGACGTTTTAAAACTGATGGCCAGATGGGACCACGATGACAAATCTCTTTCATCATCCCAATGCACCCCGCAGCCAAACCAACCCAGGTCCCCCATCATGAAATGGTCGGCATAGGTTCCTTCAATACGGTCTTCGTCAGTGGTCTGGGTAAAAGTCGAAATGCGACTCTCGTCCGGCATGACTTGGTCATAGATATAGTAGAAGATGTCGGCTTCGTTAATGGCAATGACGTCTGAAGAATCTCCCTCGTAAAAGACCCCAACATTAAGTCTTGGCGTGCCAACTTGGTACGGCACTTCTCCAGCTAAAAAGTTTCCTCCAGGAACGCTGCTTTGGGAAAAGTCTTCCTGACTTTCGTAATAGTGTGGACCAGGGTCTGGTCTGCAGGCCCAAAGTAATGCCAATGAAAGATAGAGGCCTATTCGCATCATGGCACTTCCTCCGCGTTGGGTTCGAGTTCGTAGCCTGCAGGCAACTCCCCACCCAATTCCGAGAGATTTTGCGCAGCCAAAGGCGCAAGGAAAAATGATGTTTCACCGTCAGCCAAATAAGAAACACTGCCAGGAAAATCGGTCAATACCGCCTGAAATCCACGGATGGCCATCTGTTTGATTCGGTCCAAATCATCTGGTTCACATTCTTCCTTTTGATAAATGGATTTAAGATTGAGGGCGGCATAGAATTGGTGCTCCCCGGTGGGTTCAAATACGAGCAAAGAGGCCCACCCAAAAAAAGCCACCGTTCGGGAAGACGCTTCGAGGTCCCACTTGTTGGTGTTGTTGGGCTGGATTTGGGAAAACGGGTTTTGTGGATTATCTAACACCGAATCGGAGGGATGAACGCCTTCTGAATCGTCCACAGGGGTGTACAATTGCAACTCCGAAAGGTCGTGCCCGTAGAAGTACTCAGCGGGCCCTGGTGCTTCACAAGCACCACCCCACAACAGCATTGCAAACAGCGCCATCATGACTCTCATAAACCCAGCTCCCAGAAAGTTTGGATTTCATATTCTTCGTTCACCGAGCGAAGCGCATTAAACTTAGGAGAATATGCATCAAAGGTTCGCCCGTAGGCAGAAATACCAATTCTCGATGTGGTGTCACCAAATTCTTCCACCGGCAACTCGTACGAGCCAGAAAGGAACCCCTGAAAAGGAAATGTAAGATTGTAATCACGGTAATAATCGAAGGGCCCCCAGTCGTTGAATTTCACCCAGGCTTGGGCTCGAAACTTCCCATAAATGGCTTCGATATCTGCACCATACCGGAAGATTAAACGGTCATCGAAACCACTGGTCTGATTTTCCCCAACGTAGATATTACTAATGGTCTTCAGCGCCCCGTTGTTACTGATCGCCCCGACACCGAGGTCCCACACGTCTTGCGCAGGGGGCGATGCATGAAAACGGTTCAGACTTCCATCGGCCGCAAACCCGATGGTGGCATCACGTGTCGTGGGCTGATGACGGTATATGGCCCTGACGTGATAGGCCAAATGGGCGTCTTCTTTGAGGGGATTGTCCCACATCCACATCCAACTCCCTGGCGTAGGGTCAAAAGAAAATAAAAGTTCTGCAGCTAACATTTCTCGGTTATCTAGGACTAAAAAGGGGCTGTTCAGCCGGTCCCTCGGCGTAATGTCAGGATAAAAAACATTGGTGGCCGCACTGTACAAGCCCTCGATTGTGGGCAGCGGTGCCTCTAGGGGTTTTTGATACAAGACTTGCGGCGCCAACTCAAAAAAACCAAATCGCCATGCAGCGCCCGCCAGAGCATGATAGTTGTTTCCTGAAGCGGGTTCTTTGAGTTGCCATCCCGTGATGTTAATTCTTTGATCAATACCGGCATCAGCCACGAGCCCTTTGTAGCCGCCCTGTGCATGCATGCTGACGGGGCCTTCCTTATATTCCAATCGCAGCTTCGTCCCCAAAGTGTCCAGCCAATAAATTTTGTCTTCCAAGATGAGGTAGCCGGAATCCAAATACCCCCGCCCACCGGTGGGTCGCGCCGAAATATAGTCCCAACCGAGTTTGTCCGAGCCCGACCAAAGGCCGCCCCATTCAATGTTCAACGGGCCCATGTGCGAGTAGACATTGAGCGCCGTTCGTCGGGTACGCGGCTCGGCAACGGCACGGGTCTGCGCCCCGGATGCCATCTGCGCCACGTCTTCACGATGCAGCACGGCAACGTCGACAGCCCCCAGGCTTCGAAAATATTTGGCCATAACCATCGGATTGGCGCCCCAGAAAACTTGAGGCCCTGCTGCAATGGACAAGCCTTCAAGTGCTTGCTTGCCCTCAATTTCAATACCGATGGGAACATCCACGTTGTAAATATCGATATTGGGCCCATAAAATGCTTCAGGGTAAAAACCAAAAAGGTCACCCTCGTAACCCCAATGAAAATGTCCCGTTCGAAAATAACCGGTGGTTTGTCCCCAGGGCGTTTCCCATTCGAACTCAGCATTATAAAGTTTGATTTGCTCTCCACCTTGAATACTTCTGGTGGTGCCGTCAGCCAACTGCAATTCAAGGGCCTGCGCCCGGTTTTCATAGAACAGTTCGTCAATACGGTTCTGAGCCACATTGCCGATCACATTCAAGGTGGCATTGGCACGAAGTTTTTTCGACGGCTGCACGGTGAAGGTGCTGTAGAGCGATTGCATGTGGTCTAAGCTGGTAATATTGGAGGTATCAGAAGGCGCATCGGTTCGGTTCGAGCCATGGACCGACATGAGAA
This sequence comes from Myxococcales bacterium, assembly GCA_002721815.1. Lineage (GTDB taxonomy): Bacteria > Myxococcota > UBA727 > UBA727. The sequence goes on along the minus strand of PBLQ01000003.1, from coordinate 76,208 downwards.
AACGCACATCGGAGAGATAAGCCTTGGAAAGCTCCTTAGCTTTAGCGTCAGCACGGTACGCCATACTCAGAGGTGTCAACAGAGTGGGATTGATGGCCGCGAAATGTGTCTCGATTTTATCTGGGGTCGCATCCATATCGTACGGATTGAGCGCAAAGGCTTTTTGGAGTGCAAAATAGGCTTCGCGTGGTTGAACGTCAAAAGTACCATCGTCATTATTGGCGGTTTTCCCGTTGATGCCAAACCACTCCTCGTTCATGTTGTTGCCATCTGGCATCCAATCTTCGGGATACCCGCCATTAGACCAGGATGCCGTGGTATCGTGGACCGATAGGTTCTCTTCTTGTTTGTATTTCCACCATCCATCGGACCACTGAAAAATAAATCCACCAACCGCCACACCACTTTTGCCGTGGGGGTAAGTGTGTTCATAAATTTCTTGCCACTGTCCCAACAGATATTTTGCCTGGGTTGCCCCATCTTCACGCATGGCTTTCGCGTCATATGCGTCCGCGCCGAACTCAGTATAAACGAACGGCACACCCAGCTCATCGCGAACCCTGTCGAAGAGGTCTCGGGACGAAATCCCCCGGTACACATTGGAGCCAAAGACGTCCATGTGAACACAATGTTTTTTGACGAGGTCAAGGTACTGTAGATCGCCATTGGCAATAGCCAGCAAAGTATCACCATCAATGGATTTAATCGCGCTTAAGATTTCACCCATCATGCTGTAGAGATGAACCGCCCTGGCCCGATGCTGCTCGTCTTTGGGTAAATTTTCGATCTCGAAAGATTGCCATTCCAATCCGTAATTGTTTTCATTCCCCAAAAGCCACATCATCACCCCGGGCACGTCCTTATACATTTCGGCATACTTGAGAACGTCCGCCTTGATGGTGGCTCTTGTTTTCTCGTCCGCGTAGTTTATCCGTGGTACCCATGCACCATCGATCAAAAAGCCGTAGCGACCCACCGTGTGGTTCACCATGGTATAAATGCCAAACTTTTCGTAAATATAAGTTACCCATTCAGGGGGGATGCCCACATATTGCCGGATGGCGTTCACCCCCATGGCACGCAACAGCGCCATCTCCTTATCGAGCACTTTTTGGATAAAAGGTTTCGGCTTGGCCCAAAAATCGTATGAATAATTCTGACCGATGGGGACATATCCCCAGTTCATGCCACGAATGAGGGTGGGCTCTTCATCGATGCTCACGTAAAAGCCTTGCTCGTCTTGGTGAACCGCAATACGTGGACCCGCTTGTGCTGAAGCGTCCATTGGCCCCGCAAACAAACCAAACATGAAAACGAAATGCATATAAGAACGCACAAAAGAACGCATAATCCAAGCTACCATTCCCTGAAAACCTTGTCAGTTGGTTTCAGTTAAAATCCGTTATTGGAATACACGTCGCGCAGCCATTTTCCGCTGTTCTTGATGGTACGTTTTTGGGTGTCGTAATCTACCCGAACCACACCAAACCGTTTTGTATAGCCAAAAGCCCATTCAAAATTATCCATCAAGGACCAGGCAAAATAACCATCAAGAGGTACTCCAGAGGCGATGGCCCGGTGCAGCTGCGCCAAATGGGATTCGAAATATTGCTGCCGGTGCGCGTCGCGAATGGTGCCATCAGGTTCGATCTGATCGGGAAAGGCTGCCCCATTTTCTGTAATATAAACAGAAGCGGGTGCGTAGTCTTGATGAACCCGCATCATTAAATCGTACAGGCCTTCGGGGTACACCTCCCAACCCATATCCGTGAGTTCGGCCTTTGGCGGGTCATGAAGTGTCCGTTTTTCGTTTTCAGATTCAGGAATGGAATGATCTCGAATAATCGCGCGGCTGTAGTAATTAATGCCCAAAAAATCGGTTGGGGTGGCGATGGTTTTGAGGTCACCGTCTAGAACATAATCTAAAGTGGGTTCACTGATTTGTCCCAAACGATGACGCTCCTCGATAACATCTTGAGGGTAACTGCCTTTATAAAGGGGATCCATGAACCACCGATTAAAGGTGCCATCAAAAAATCGAGTGGCTTTTTCGTCGGCAGTACTGGGTGATGCACTGTAAGCGGGACACAGATTCAGTGTAATGCCCACTTTGGCATCTGGGACGTGGCCGCGAATAATTTCGGTGGCGGTACCATGAGACAACAACAAGTGATGCGCTGCTTTCATGGCCTGGTACACATCCTGTACGCCAGGCGCATGTTCTCCGTTTTCGTATCCCAAGACACTGGCACACCAGGGTTCGTTGTGTGTGATCCACATGTTCACACGGTCCCCTAACCCTTTGACCACGTGTTCGGTGTAGTCATTAAACGCATCGACGATGAATCGCTCCGGCCAACCGCCACGCTCTTGGAGTATTTGGGGAAGGTCCCAGTGATACAGGGTCACACAGGGCTCAATGCCGCGTTCGAGCAAACCATCGACCAAGCGGTCATAAAAAGCCAATCCTTCGGCGTTCAATGGACCTGTCCCAGTGGGCACAACACGAGGCCATGCCACTGAGAATCGGTAAGCTTGCGCATTCAGATTTTTGATGACGTCAAGATCTGACGCCCAACGGTGGTAGTGGTCACAGGCGATTCGGCCATCGCTCTTGTCCTCTATTTTACCATCCGTCTCACAAAATCGGTCCCAAATCGAGGGTTGACGACCATCTAGGTCATGGGCACCCTCGATTTGATAAGAAGAGGTGGCATGGCCCCAAAGAAAATCTGCCGGAAATTCATGTTTCATTACGCTGTCCTTTTATTCATGAGTGGGTAGCTGAGGCAACGCGCTTAACAGCTTTTGGGTATAGGGATGTTCAGGTGCATTCAAGATTTTATCTGTTTCGCCCCTTTCTACAATGCGACCTTCGTTAATCACGCAAATGGTATCGCAGAGGTACCGTGCACTCGCCAAGTCGTGCGTGATCAACAACATGCTCAACTGTTGTGCCTCTTTCAGCTCGTTCAACAAACGAAGGACACCCGCACGAATCGATACATCGAGCATGGAAGTGGGCTCATCGGCCACCACCACCCGAGGCGCCACAGCAAGGGCTCTGGCAATGGCCACCCTTTGTCGTTGTCCCCCCGACAACGCAAACGGTTTTTTGGACAAGTAGGCTTCGGCAGGCGCCAAGCCAACCCGCTCCAACAGCGCTTTGAGTGCTGGTTGGAGTTCGTTTTTCTTGACCAAATCATGGCGCAACAATGCTCTCCTCAGGTGGTACGCCACGGTATGTACTTGGTTCAGAGAAGCAAAAGGATCTTGGAAAATCATTTGCACGTGCTTTCGGTAGTCGAGCTCTTGCACTGATGAGAGTTTCTTCGGCAATGGTTCGCCATTGAAGCGAATGGTCCCTTCATCAGGGGTCAGCAATTGCATCATGACCCGCGCCAATGTTGATTTGCCGCTGCCTGATGCGCCCACCAAGCCCACACATTTTCCCGCAAACAGCGCCAAAGAAACATTCCTGAGCGCTGTCACCTCACCATTGCGACGATCTTTAAACGTCTTGGTGATTCCATCGAGTTCAAGTACCGGGGATTGAACAGCTGCCATGGTCTCGCTTTCGGGCCTCTGTGCGCATCAAACCTTCACGAAAAGAGTACTTTGGGCCCTGAGATAAAGTTGGCAAAAATTGCTGCTGCGCGCAACCGAAAGCCTCATTCCTCATGGATTGGATAACGCGCATTCCTTGATAAGCCCACATTCAACCGGCTCAGCGCCTAAAATACAGCGTATGGCCACTGAAGCTGGTCAACGCCTGTTGGGTCATTTATACTTTAGAGCGGCTGAAAATGGGCCTGATGGCGCCAACCGGAGAGACGATCATGGAAGATATTTTTGATGGACTACAAACCCCTGAACGTGTGGCCATGCTCGAAAGTGCCGAACAAAAGAGTTTTAGTGATGGGCAAACCATCGTGGCTGAAAACACCCGCAACTCCGATATTTTCGCTATTCTTGAGGGTGAAGTGCGCGTGATGGTGGGTTCAGGTGACGCGGCCACCGAAGTAGCGCGGCTCAGTGAGGGCGCCATATTCGGTGAAATGTCTTTTTTGACCCACGCCATGGCCAGTGCCAGCATTATCGCCGATGGCAAAGTAGAACTTCTCTGCGTGAGTCATCACAACATTAAAGCGATGGTCGACAACGACCCCGGATTTTCCGGCCGGTTTTACCGTTCGTTGGCGTGTACGTTGGCTGAGCGACTTCACCGAGCCAATCAACGTCGATAAGTCCATGCGAGACTTCTATAAGTAAAACTGCAGCACCTGGTGGCTTGTCGCTCTGACGAGCCTAAACCCCTGGGTTAGGTGTAGCAATCGCCATCGAACCAACGAGGCACCCCTTGCTGCAGCACGCACTCCTGCAAGGTGTTGGGGTAAGGGGTGTCTTCACCGCACAGTTTTGTCTCTCCCGGCTCACAGGCCACACACTCTTCAGGGATGCAAGTGCCCCACACGTAAGTGCCCGTCTCGTAGTCATAGTGATCGTCGCAGTATTCGTGCCCCACCACATTGTCATAAAGACAAGGACGAGCGGTTTGGTTTAACGCTCCCGCACACGCTTCTTCGCAGGGGGTCCAGATTTCAAGAGTCACATCTTCGGCCACTTCCGCGTAAGTGCAACGCCGAAAACCCGGAAGCCCCCCGAGGGTGGTACAAGCTTCCGCGGTAGCAATGTCACGATCGCACTCTGTATAAGTACTCACGTCAAAATAGGGATAGGCCAACGCTTCCTCACAAATGGCGGCAACAACCGTGACACCGGCATCATTCCCACCCCCAAACGCATGGTTTCCAGCGTCAGCAGGGGCCGAACTATTTGACACTCCAGCATCCACAGAAGAAGCGTTTCCGTCGTGACCTGCATCATTGGGGGCCGAAACCTCAGGCATTCCCGCGTCGTTCATGGGTGTGCCACTCTCGGCGGACCAACCGCTGTCTTGGATCGCAGGTTCTGTGCCACTGTCGAGGAAAGACATTCCGGCATCCATGGCCACGCCGGCATCGGTACTCGCCACTGGAGGGGTGCCATTTTCCCATTGGCAAAAATTCACCAACAAACCCGCCTCACAATAACCGGTTCCCGATACGGGGCAACAGTTGGTGCATGGCCCGGGCGTATCACAAAGTTCTTCACACACCCCAGACAGGAAACCACACATCAAACCTTCTTCGCATGCGGGTCCTGGCGTCAGCAAGCTGCCACACATTTCTCCCCAGCCCACCGTTTCGGTTGGGCCCGCGTCAGCATCACCGCCACCTAGAAAATCCGCCCAACCATCGCTGTTGCCATCACCCGTCCCATCGCCCGTGCCTTCGCCCGTGCCGTCACCCGTACCATCACTGCTGCCAGGGCCGGCATCATAGGGCGGCGGCACCACACAAATGTTAAAGGCGTTGCACAATAAACCGGGCAAGCAATTGCCATTGTCAAAACACGCTTCCCCTTCTCCCCCTTGGGGTTCGGCCTGGGTTTCTTCTTCAGACTCTTCGGTGACTTCGGGCTCTACGTCCTGGGGCTCAGGGCAACCCAACCAACACAACATCATCAACAAACTTAAGATACGCATTTCTAACCCTCTGTTTACAAAAAATTGAACAACTGCCCTTCTGTCACGCCTCAATAATAGGTGCAAGGGGGCATCTAGATGGATCTGCCAGTGGAGGCCCTAAATTTCGTCGAGAAAGACCACCTCATCAAAATCACTTTTCTGAAATGGGACTTGGAACACTTCTTTGCGCTCAAAATGTTCAGCATAAGGACTCTGATGCAAATCGAACCTCGTGGGGTAATAGTTTTTTGCAATCAATGTCTGGGCCGCCCGCTGGGCCAAATGGGTGATTCCAGCCAAATCAGCGCGCACGGAGGGCGTTTTGCAAGAGGCGATGATGGCATCTACTTTTGCTTCGTCGTATGCTGATGGTTGAATCTGTAATCTTTCATCCTGTGCGCCCGGTGTGGGGCGCCCTCCCCGCCACAGTGACACCTCGCCGACTCGCGCGAAAGGATCAACCGGCTCACCGTTGAGCCAAGTGTTGAAGTGCACATGGGGGACACCAAAGGGAAACGTCACCAAAGCGTCAACGCCGCTGTAGCCTGAGATGGCTATAGGCTCCCCGCGCTGCACTTCTTGTCCTTCGTGAACAAGTGCACGCGCCAAATGAGCGCAATTGGTCATTAATCCCGCTCCGTGGTCCATAAAAATTTTAAGCCCCCCACGATTGAACTCACTGTTCACACGCACCACCACGCCAGCAGCTGGAGCCACCACCACCGTTCCAATGGGAATCGCAAAATCAGTGCCGTTATGGCTGTCATAGGTGAGGTCCCTGCCCCTAAAGTCATCCAGCTGGGTCTTTCGGGTAGACCACCCATCGTGAATGGGGGTCTGGGTCCGATTAAACAAATTCGTGATGATGATTTTTCGCGGTAAATGGGGCTTGCCCAACCAAAGTTTGGGGCTCATTCGCGGATATAGCTGCTTTAATGCGGAGCTGTCCCACTTTGTGGGTGGGACATCTTCGGCGCCGCGCAGCGCAATCAGGGTTTGTTCCCATCGCTTCCGCCAGGGGCGAAGGCCCATGGCCTCAACGATTCCTGGTTTCGCATGCGTCATCTTTGCCATTGAGATACCTTAGGTTGAGCTGGTGGCGTCTTCACCTTCGTGCATCCATCGTGACAGCAACGGGGACAAGGCCAAACATATCAATGCCGAAACGATGGCTGTGACGCCGATGGTCCCAAACACCCCGCCGTACACATTCACCGTTTCGATGGGAGCTGGAATGACTTGGCCGCCATCGCCTCCGTGAGATACCCCGGTGAGCGCCGCGATCATGCTGGCCAGATAGTTCGAAAACGCCGTGGCCAAGAACCAAGCCCCCATGACCGTGCTCACAATGCGAACCGGCGAAAGCTTGGTCACCATGGAAAGCCCCACCGGTGAAATACAAAGCTCGCCCGTGGTGTGAAGCAAATAACCCAATAGAAGCCAACTCAGCCCCACCATACCTCGCGCATCAGCGTTTTGAGCGCCAATCCAAAGCGCGCCAAAGCCCAAGCCCAACTGCAACAAGCCCAAAGAGAATTTCACCGGTGTACTGGGCTCTATCCCTCGAACGCCCAAAAACCCCCACAACGCGGTGAACAGCAAACCAAAAATCAAAATGAAGATGGGGTTGGCTGCCTGAAACTCAGAAGCGGGAACCACAGCCCCACTGATGCCCATGCCCACATCGTCTTCACTCACCACCCAATCCACGGGGGCTTTACCGGCCTTCTCCACCACTGTCATGGTAACCAGTTGGTCACCGTTGGTTCGGCCGAATTGCTCTTGCCCCAGTTGGATGGGAATTGTTTTGCCTACATCTTCGGCAGTAATGACTTTGTCTTCAAAAACCCGGTCCACATTGCGGTCGGTAAAGTTATTCACAGAGCTGCCCGCTTGCTCAAAAAAGGCCCAGAACAACATGGAAAAGAACATGAGGATCAACACCACAAACATTCGTTCTCGCTCAATTTTTTCGGATTTCAATGCTTCGACAATCAAAAATAAGAAGGCCACGCCACCAAAGATGGTCAGAATCCAACCCGCCAACTCATTGCGGCCCACCAAGAGCGCCAAAAAAGGAACGGCAATGGCCGTGCCTACGTACACGGCCCAGTCTTTGCGTAAGACGCCCCCCAATTTATCGGTGAGTGCCTTGGCATCAGGAGGTGCTCCTGCCTCTTCAGGTAAGCCGCCGCGGCCCAGAGCAATGTACGCAATCACCCCTGCCACCGCCAAAGCCAGACCCAGGAAGATGCGAACGCCCAGCTGCAACAAGCTGTCTTGAAAGAACGGCATGGCAATGGCCGTTGCCAGGGCCCCACCTAAAATGAGCATTTGGGTCAACCACACGGGTGCAATAAAAACAGCCAAGCCCACCAGCATGCCCGCGGTGGCTAAGCCGAAGCCGTAATGCCAACCATAGGTCTCGCCCACATAACCGCAAATCACGGGTGACATGGCTGCGCCGAGGTTAATGCCCATATAGAAAATGGTAAATCCAGCATCTCTTTTGGGGCTGCCATCGGGGTAAAGTGAGCCAACGATGGTGGAAATATTCGGTTTGAAAAAACCATTCCCCACAATGAGTAACGCCAGGGCCACAAAGAAGGTGGTCTCGTTTTCGAGGGTCATGAGCAAGTGACCTCCGGCCATTAACAGACCGCCTAACACCACCGCCCGGCGCGCGCCCAAAAGACGATCCGCCAACATGCCGCCAATATAAGGCGTGGCGTACACCAAAGCCGTATAGGCGCCGTAAACCGCATAAGCCTCTTTATCGCCGTAGCCCAAAAAGCCCTTGATCATGTAGAACACCAACAGTGCCCGCATGCCGTAGTACGAAAAGCGCTCCCACATTTCCGCGAAAAAGAGGGTAAACAATCCAGTGGGATGGCCAAAAAGCGTGTTGGGGGATTGGGCTTGTGCTTGGGCTTGCATGGGAAACTCCTGCCGATGATTTGTACACAACTGCCTATCGGACGGGTCCATTAATTCAAGCTGGTCAGAATGCATTAAAGCGCTGGGTAGAGGTGTTTGCTGCCCCGCATCTAAATCTCTGTGAAAGTGGCTGGATTTATTGATATGTAGTCACTCAACCTTCTAAACAGCTCCGAAAGGCGCCTTGGTGATCAACTCTCTCCCTCTGAATATCGAATCCAATCCCAAGGATATTCTCGATTGGTATCGGTCTTTGAACCTGAAGGCGGTAGGAACCTTTCAAAGCTTAGGCACAGCTTGGCCCCAAAGCCACATCGAACAAGTCCTGACCTCACAGCAACGCGGCACCGTTGTAGATGTGCGCAGTGAGGCAGAGTTCGCCCTGGACCATCTGCCAGGTGCCCACAATTTGCCCATTCTCAACAACTTGGAACGGCATGTGGTGGGCACACTTTATAAACATGCCTCCCACCAAGACGCGCGCGATTGCGCCTGGGCATTCTACGAGCACAAACAAAAGGATTTCATTCAAAAAGCCAAAAACCTCAAAGGCCCGTTGCACATCATGTGCTGGCGCGGTGGCGGCCGATCGCGGGTGGCCACCCAAGTGCTTCGCCGCCTGGGCTGTGAAGCCATTCAAATCCAGGGCGGACATAAACGCTACCGTAAACACGTCCGCACCCAACTGGAAACCGTGACGGGTCACCTCCCCTTGCTGGTCTTGGCCGGATTAACCGGCAGCGGCAAAACTGATATTCTACGACGATTAACCGCACTACCACACATCGATTTAGAGCAGGCCGCGCAGCATTGTGGTTCTGTGTTTGGCGCCATCCCCTATTTGAACACCCAAAGCAAAGGTAAAACGTCACAAGCGGCTTTTGAGAACCGTCTGTTTCATCAAATGGTCTCCATACCTCAAAACGCGTCACCCATTCTCATTGAAGACGAGGCCGTACGCATCGGTTTTACACGCCTTCCCAATCCACTGTATCGCAACATGAGGAATGCCAATCGGATATGGATTGAAATGCCACTTCAATCTCGCATTCAAAATATTCGCCATGACTATTTCTCATCGCCAAAGATCGATCCCGTTATAAAACAAATGCGTTTTGCGGTGATGAAGCTTGAAAAATATATTTCAGTCAGCAATCGCCGACAGCTCATCAGCTGGCTGGAGGCCGGTCGTTTTAACGATTTTATTGAATACCTGTTGGTCAAGTATTACGACCCCCGCTACCGCAAAAATCCCCCCCACGTGATCAAACGTGTTCAAGCGAAAAATGTCGCGGAGGCAGCGGAGCAAATCGAGACAGCGGTTAAACATTACGTTTGTCAGCTGCGACCCGCTCAGTGAAAAGTGGCCTCAATCTCCTCTTCGGTGACTTCGCCATCGACGATGATCAGTTCTGGCCCAGGCCCCAGCAACGTGTGCGATGGCAATCCTATCGCCAAAGGTCCAGTTCCGCCCTCAGCAATGGTTCCAGCCTTACCCAGCCGTTTTACTGAACGATGTAGCGGTAGATCTGGCTTCGGTGCATGTCATCAAGCTCCAAAACCTTTTCGGGCTCCCAACCGGGCAACCGAAAGGTATTAGAAATGATCACAGAGCCGGGCTGGAGTTCTTGTTTAAGCTGCTGAGCCAAATGGGTCATGGCGCCAGGAAATAAATAACAAACGATCATCTGTGCATCGCCCAATTCCCGGTGACGAAAATCCGCCCGTCGAAAAGTTACATTTGAGTTTCGGCTCACGAACAACCAAAGACGTGAAATACACCAAGGGACCACCGCCATCTCATACCCGATCACCGGAACCGAATTGAACTTATGAGATACAGCCAGGGCCAACTGTCCCCAGCCCGAACCTAACTCATACACCGGCCCGTTAATCGACTCAGGCATGAGGCTCAACATCGCTTTTTGGGCTTTCCGAGAGGACGGCATGGGGGAAATCCCACTTCGGAGGGTATCCACCAAAATCAACCCCACAATCAGCAATCCTGCAAAAAAAACACTAATTTCCCAAATCGCCATCGTTTTAATTCTACCTGTTGACCTGCAACATAAGTGACATTCTCCTCTTCCTATGCTCCCATGACCTGTCAGCGCAAGTAATTGGCAAACAACCGGCCCTTAAAGGACGCCATGTGAACGAACGTAGCATTTCATCTCTGACCCAAATCTGGCACGTGGCGGTACACGAAATTCTGACACTGTTGCGATCACGGCGTGTACTGGCGGTTTTAATTCTGTACCTCATCTTCGCCGTCCTGGGCAGTTTGGGTTATGTGGCGGCCCTGGAACAAATCGAACAACAAATGCGAGAGGTCTTGCTCGCAGGTGGCACGCCGCCCGACCAAGTTTCTACGACAACTTCTATTTTAGGCAGTGATGCTTACAAAAAGATTCTGGCCTTTTTTGTGGGCGCAAAGCCCGATCAATTGGCGTCTGTTTTCCTCGAATCGCCTTTTGTGCCTGTCATTTTGGGGGCATCATTAATGCTGTTGCCCTATTTGGTGTTGTTGTTGGGCTATGACTTGGTGATCACCGAAGTGGAGAGCCGAAGTATCTGTTACGTGGCGTTGCGCATTTCTCGAAGCACCTTAATACTGGGCAAGTACTTGGCGCATGCCCTCATCTTCTGTGGTCTCACTGCTGTTTGCTCAATCATGCTTTTGCTCTTGGCCATGCGCCTGTCTGGCGTCACCGACCAAATCACCACTGCCACTGGCCTCCTCCGCGTCTGGGTTTCCCTCATCCCCTACGGCTTGTGCTACCTGGGCATGATCGTTCTGTCCTCCACCTTGGTAGAAAAACGTCGTTCCGCCCTGACCTTTGCCGTTGTGGTACTCTTTGTTTTTCAGCTCATGGCCTGGGCCCATCACCTCCCCAATGAAGGGGTCTGGCAATGGCTGCAGTATCTCCGATGGCTTAGTCCATCCACCTATACCGATGGTCTGTGGTTGGCTGGCGTGGTGGAACCCCTCATTCACGTGGGCGCGCTCACTGCCTTCGCCTTGTTATTTACAGTGGCAGCCATATTTCGACTGAATCGACGTGACCTATGAGCAATGCCGTTGAAATCAAATCCCTGCGCAAGACGTACGGCAAAGTGGTGGCCTTGGACAATCTGTCCTTGGACATTCCGCAAAAGGCGGTATTCGGTCTTCTAGGGCCCAATGGCGCAGGAAAAAGCACCACCTTCGGTCTCATGGCCGGGTGGCTCAAACCCACCAAAGGCGAAGTCCAAGTGCTGGGGTTGCCCAGTCATCAACTGGCCAAGCTTCGGGGGGCCGTTTCAGCCCTTCCCCAAGATTCAGACTTCCCTCCAGCGCTCGCGGTGGAAAGCCAACTACGCTTCTTTAGCCGCCTCATGGGCATGAGCCCCAAAGAGTCCCGCCTCGAAGCCAGTCGTGTGCTGGAACAAGTGGGTCTGGCCAACTCAGGCAAAGCCAAGAGTGCACATCTTTCCCATGGCATGCTTAAACGTATTGGCATTGCCCAGGCGCTTTTGGGCAATCCACAATTGGTTTTACTGGATGAACCAACGGCCGGACTCGACCCTGCCAGTGCCCGTCAAGTGAAAGACATCATCGTTCAGCTGGGTCAAAACGCAACGGTCGTGGTGTCCAGTCACAACTTGGTGGACATCCAAGAAGTGTGTACCCACGGTGCCATTTTAGACCACGGCAAACTCACCGCATCGGGCACCATTGACGAGCTCACCGATACGGGTGCACAAATCCAAATTTTGGTCGAGTCCCAAAACGAGTTGCCTCTACGGGTTCTGGGCGAAACTTTTGGCGACGCTCACGTGGACACCAAGCATCAAGCTGGCCATGGCGCTATCATCACCATCACTTTTGATCGTCACCAAAAAAGCAGCGACATTACGGCACAAGCCCTGCGTATTTTGTTGGAACACAAAGTGGCCATTATTGAGGTGCATCGCGGCAAGAGTTTAGAAACGGCTTATATGGAACTCACCACCTAGCCTTTTTCTATGAATTCCAAAGATGCAGAATTCATACAATAGCGCAAACCTGTGGGAGGCGGACCATCAGGAAAAACATGCCCCAAATGGGCGTCACATTTGCCGCACACGATTTCGGTTCGAACCATGCCAAAGCTGACATCGCGATGTTCTTCCACGGCATCTTCGGAAATGGTCTTAAAAAAACTGGGCCAACCACAACCGGCATCAAACTTTGTGTCAGAGATAAACAAGTCGGCACCACAACACCGGCAACGGTATAGCCCCATGCGCGTTTCATCCCAATATTCCCCTGTAAACGGTCGTTCGGTGCCTTTCTCACGGGTCACATGGTATTGTTCTGCGGTCAGCTGTTGTCGCCATTGCGCTTCGGTTTTTGTAATTTTTTCAGACATGAAAACACCTTTTTATCTCGGTAGAGTTAGGTTTACGGATTCGTTGTGGACAATAAGGCCCAAACGATATGCACGACCATCAACAGCAATACCCCATATGCACTAAAGGTCACAAACAACAAACGTAAAGGAATACCACCCTTAAGCTCTCGACCCAACACGAATGGGTACAGCGCTCTCAATCCCACATAAATGGCGCCCGCCCAGGTGGCCCAATAGGCGGACACGACAATCGCATAAAGCCAAAAAATGACGAGAAAAGCGGGCATGTGCTCGAGCAGATTCAGTTGAATCCGATCAGCGGCAAGCATTTCCGGATCTTGTCCAAAATATCGGTCAAATCGTTCTCCACGGGCCCGATAGTCTTTAAACAGTTTCACCTTGACCCTCAAACCATGGGTCATAAAAATATAATACAACAAAACATAAACCAGAGTAACCCAAATAGGACCCTGTAATTCATTGATGCTAGGCATCGCTTACTTCCTCTCGACCAGTGTCTTCGGATGAATATTTCATGCGAAACAAATAAATCATGGGCGCGGGCAACACCAGTACCATACTTAAAACAGTAAGCTGCCACCCTTCAGTCACGAGATGGCTTTCCAGCATCCAGACCCGCTCAGCGGGAGCCACAAGCCCGCCCACAAAAAGACCCAGCCAAAAATAGGAAAAGAGAATGGCGTGCAAGTGGTCTCTGAATACGCGTTTTAGCATCTTCACCTCTACAAGTTAGGGGGAATGAGCGTCATGACCAACACGGGCACATCCACCAAAACCACCATCCACAACACCAATGTCTTTTTCGCTTCAGACCAATGCCGCTGGGATTCGACGCCACGACATTGCGATGCGAACACAAAAACAAAAACAAACCAAGAAATAAAATTAATGAGGGGAATTCCCAACACTCGCGAGGGATAACGGTTCCCATCAACAAAGAAACCTGAGAAAAATTGATACACGGGTGTTTCGGGCGTGGTCAGAAAAGTCCAATGCTTAAAGTTATAAGGTTCAACCACCCCGGTCACCACACTGTTCACCCCTTCACCCAGGGGGACCCAAATCCACCAATTAAAAATGGTAGCCAAAGGATCCATCACCAAATCGATGCCTAACGCCAAAGATGCATCGAGAGCGGCCATGAGCAACACAGTTTGTAAAAGGCGGTTTGAAGGAAGAATAAAGTTCGCGTCTAATGCCCGGCGCCCGTAAACCAATCGGTTGCTGAAACCGATAATGACGTAAACCAAAGCCACCCAAGAAGCAGGGTTGGCCACGGGCACCACGAACAGATAGAGGTAGAAACCAGGGTAAACATAGGCACCAGACAAAACGCCCAAAGACTCACAGGCAAAGGTCAAAAAGAACCCGGCCGAAAATTCCCGCAGGGTACGATGGCTGCCGTTAAACATCCATGAATGCGCAAAACATATTAGAAAAAAGGAGATACAGCTTACTTCAAAAGCAGCTTTAAAAAAGTGGGCTGGCTCTATGCCCAAGGTTTGAAAGAGGGTTATCATCGTCTTCCCAGAAACCCACTATACCCCTACGGTTAATCCCATACCATGTTGTCGTATTTAATTTGTGGTTTTTGGACCTTGGGCAAACATTTCACCCATCCAGTTCATCTCGAGACTGATGAGAAAAGGCATTCGCATTTTCCCCTCATCGGTAGCTACAGTGATGGGAAACTGCGCAGAAAGGCTGATGTTTGAACCCGATTCGGTGAGCCAACGAACACCAGCTCCTGGTATGATATCCACCCGACCGCTGTTGCGAGCAATTTCCGTACCCCACCGCGCAGGCCACTCTTTAAATGCCGTTAGGATTGCTGACAGCTGCCAATCGCGATTGATTGCGTAGTTGAAGGATGACCCTGAAGTGACCATACTGTAACTTTGGTAACCCTCGTCGTTTTCATACAACGCATGAAGACCTTCACCAAAAAGAAAGAGCTGGTGCTCCCCCAAAACCAAAACGTAGGATAACGACCAAGTGGGATTGAAGGTGCCCGTTCCAAAAAAGATGTGTTGATGGTCTTTGCCTTGTCGCCCCAACTCAAAGGGATTGGGTTCGGTTTTTCCCACCGGTAAGGTGGTTCCCAAACGCAAAGTTAACTGATGCCCCACGGGGAGAGGTTTCTGTACCGTCCACCCCACGTCCAGTGGAATGTCTGCCAAGCCGACCAATGTTTCGGTGCGGTGATGAATACTCGAGAAAGCGTCTAATACCTCGCCGTCGAACCCCAAAAACTCGGCATTGATATTGGCCATTCTCACGGGAAGCTGAAAGCCAACATCCCAGTTCGGCGAAAAATAAAAATTGAACTGCGGCATCAAATTAAAAAACATGAAATCGACCACATGTTGGTCTGCTTGCTCTGAAGCGGGGATGCCCGGCTCGTATTGAGCAGGGTCCACATAATGCGATGTATGAGAGGTCGACAGCATGGATGACAAACCGAGGCGAAAACTGCCAAAGTCAGTCTGCGTAATGCCTAAGTTATCGCCTCCACCCGGGAGGTTGGGGTTCGTTCAGCCCGATCAGACAGTGCTGCCCGACGCGCCGCCGGCCCACCCCATCACAATGGGAACCAGCAATAAAAACAGAATGTTACGAAACATAACGCCTCCAGTCGCCAACCTATCAAAAAAACGTGTTTTGGCACGTAAAAAGTGTATCGGGACAGATATTTCAGGCCGGTAATTGCGGACCAGGCTCCTGAGGAGCCAATGGTTACTGGTTACCCATCTGACAAAAGCTGTACGGTACAAAGCAGCCACTGAAAGTGTTGCCAAACGCATCGATGGGAATCACGCCACATTGGGCGCCTGGCATGCCACAAGCCGAGCATTCTGTGCCTTCGGGACAGGTCAATGAGTTGCACGTGAGCGCCTCATCACGGCTGAGCACATGACTGGTCCCATCGGTCCAAGGCCCGAAAACCATCGCCACCGCCAGGTCTTGAGAACATTCGTACCCACTGGGGCACGTTCCGAAAAAGTCCATCTCGGTGGGGTCGCTGGGGTCAGCGGGCACTTCACAAAATGCCATGCAAATCCCCATGGTGGAGGTATTGGAAACACCCACACATGCCAAGGTGGCATCCACGCTATCATCCCGAAACAACTGGTCATCACACAATCTGTTCTCGTGTATTTCATCGCACATTTTGTCTTCGGGCCAGCCAAGGGCCTGCGCAGCGCTCCAATCGTCGGTATTGAAGAGGTCAACCGGGCTGGCGCACCACCCCGTTGAAACAAAACGTCCGCAATGGGCGAAACCATCGGTGGTGGCCAAACACTCGTAGGCCGCGTCACAACTGCACCAAGTGCTCAGGTCGTCATCATCACAAGCTTCTTTTTCGCAAATATATGCCTCGTATACCTCGGTGGTGGGATCATCCCCTTCCCACTCAATATCGAAGCCCATGATGGGGTCTTCGCTGCTCAGACAGCTGTCGGTACCTGAACAAGTACCAAAATCGTCAAAGCTACAGGTTTCGCGACACCGCAACTCATTGAACATTAAATCTGCCAGGGTCCCGTCGGGCGCATAGACCGTATAATAATCGACGATTTGACAATCACGCCCGTGGGCGCATGCGTCGGTATCGTACAAAGCGTGACACGGGGTTTGTAAATCCTCGACCTGCTCCAAACAAACCATCGCATAGTTGCCCGCAATCAAACCGTCTTGGTACCCACTCAAAGTGTTGGGATAGAGTGTCTGGCAAGTGAGAGCGTCGGTGCACACCGCAGCGTCCTCTGCCGGCAAATCATCTTCCCCTACTGACTCGCAGCTTTTGCGACACACGCCAGCGCCCACAATGTTACCTGGAATGCAGACGAGGCCTTCTTCGCAGCTGCCCTGGCCAAACCAGTGTTCCAAGTCCGTGTCGCAAGGCGAACCCTCAATCACGGCCGTGGGCGTATCGTCAACATCCGCTACGCCACCATCCGCACTGGGAGGGTCGTTCACTGGAAGGTCTGGGTCATCTTCATCATCGTCGCTGATATCATCAGGATCAGCGACTGCTGGAACCCCGGCGTCATCAGCGGTCTCGTCATCAGGGGGCTCGTTCGTTCCATCGTCGCGGCCATCGTCCGAGGTGCCATCTGGAGCGTTATCATCACCCTCATCGACATCGTCTTCGCTATCTCCCAGCGACGCCAAATTCACACAAAGGTTACTCACGCAAGTCAGACCTTCGTCACATTCACCGTTCATGCCGCAGGGTTGGCCCTCTTGGCCATCTTGATTGTCGATGGGCATGAAATTGGTTTGTTGAGGCGGCAATATTTCGGGTGTGTCAGACACCGGTGCCTCAGGCCCAGCGCAGGCAACCGACACCAGAAAAAGCAAACTAAAAAGAAGAAGAGTCCGAACCATCCTAGCCCCCTCAACAAAGAAAAACACGGTGACATAAGGTCCCAAACCACCCGCTGAATGGCCATCGGTCAAAATACTGAGTCGGGCACCCCTTATAAAAAGTCCCTTAATTCTAGCATCTTATATTTGCATAGGCAGGAGAAAAATTGCCCCGAGAACTCGAAATGGGGCTATCCCGGCCAGATTTGCATAGGCTCTAACCTATGCGAGCCGATGCTTGCCAAAAACCCTTTAAATAAAGGATGATGAGCGCCAAGGTGACCCATGCTCGAAAAAATCAAAAAAGCTCTAAAAAAGACGGCCTTTGGTGAGTTCATTTATGCCCAAGAGGCGACACTGAAATGGCAGCTTCAACGCGCCGGGTCCAGTTTACACCCATCAGCCCCACAACTTGGATGGGTCAACGAAACTTTGCAGTCCAAAATGCAGGTCCAAAGTGCCGTGGACGAGGTCAAGAAATGTGGTCTCACACCACATCCAGATGCCCCAAAGAACTGGGACGCCCTCAGCACATTGAAAGACATTTTAGAGTTGACGCCCCGCACCGGCACTGTGCTTGAGGTGGGCGCGCCCCTGTATTCCGTCATGCTGCAATGGCTTTACCTGTACGGGTACCGTGGATTGCACGGCATTGACCTGGTTTATGACAAACCCGTTCAGCGCGGTCCCATTCGGTATGAATATGGTGACCTGACACAAACGCATTTTGGTAATGAAAGTTTTGATGCCGTGGTGAGCCTGAGTGTTATTGAACACAACGTGGACCTGAAAGCATATTTCAAAGAAATGGCGCGCCTCCTCAAACCAAAAGGCCGACTCTACACCTCGACCGATTACTGGAGCACCCCCGTAGAAACACATGCTCAAGAAGCTTATGGTGGTCCCATCAAGATTTTCACGCGGGAAGATATGGAAGCCATGATTCGTTTGGCCGCCCCATACGGATTGACCCCCACCGAACCCCCCAGCTGGGACTGTGATGAAAAGGCCGTCTGCTGGGAACGATTTCAGCTCAACTACACCTTCACTTGTTTTGCCTTGGAAAAATCCGGAGATTGAGACCTTTAAGCCACTCCTTCGTCTCACTTTGCCTTAGACGTAAATCGCGGTATATATGCGACCCTTCAATTCGAATGCAGGAGACAACATGAATTTTAAAACCACGCTCACCCTGACCACCCTGCTCGCCCTCTCTTTGGGTTTGGGCTGCAATCCCCCCAAAGAAGCGCCAAAAAAGGAAGCACCCGCCAACACGCCACCGCCAGCCGCAGAACAAGTGACTGCCCCTGCGCCAAAGAAAGTCACCCCTTTGGCAGTTCCCACCGGTGCCTTGGCCTTATCCGGTGATATTACCTTTGTGGGCCGTAAACTGATCGGCTCTAACAACTTCGTCTTTGAAAAATGGTCTGGGTACGCAAAGCTCAATGAGGGTCAAATCGCTGGCGGGTCCATTGAGTTTCAAATCGAGACCGCTTCGGTGGTGGCCAATCCAGGCAACCGCAACAAATGGACGCCTAAGCTTGAAAAGCACATGAAAGACCCTGACTTTTTTGATGTGGCAAAGTTTCCCACGGCGACCTTTAAGTCCAAGTCAATCACAGCGGTCCCCGAAGGGGCCCCCAACCAATTTCAGGTCACCGGTGACATCGTGATTAAAGGCATCACCAAAGAACTGCAATTCCCAGCAAACATCACCCTGAACGAAGGCAAACTGAATGCAGAAGCGGTGGTGACCGTTGATCGCCAAGATTACGGCATCGTCTACCCCGGCAAGCCGGACAATTTAATTCAGGATGACGTGGTGATCACCTTCAAGATCAAAAGCTGAGAGAACGAACATCACTCCGCCAAATGAAGCCCGAGATGTTCCAGCATAACGCGTGGGATAATTCCATCAGGGTTATGAAACCGAGGGGTCTTGCTGGGCGGCTTCGACGCCACTCCATTTCGACAACAGCGGCGGCAATAAAAAGAGGTCACACAGCAAGGCGCTGCCAATGGCCACGCCCCCCAGCGTACCAAAAATCCTTAAAAAGGGGAAGTCGCTGAAAACATTGATACCAAAACCCAACACCAATACCAGAGTGGTGATCAACAAAGCACGTCCGGTTTTGGCAATGGTTCGTTGCATCATTTGGTGAAGGGTCCCCCCCGCTTGTTTTTCTTCGTAAAAACGCGCCAGCATGTGAATGGAATCATCCACCGCTAAACCAAGCCCAATGGTGAACACCATGGCGCTGGTGGCCTCGATGGTCCATCCACAGAGGGTCATGACCGCCAGTGTAATAAGCAGCGGCAACAAGTTAGGGACCAAGCTGATCACACAAATTTTGAAGTTACGAAAAAGAAAACCCATCACAATGGCGATACAAAACAGAGCCAACAACAAACTCTTGGTCATTTCTCGACCAATTTTGGAAAAGCCTTTATAGGCCACAAAAGGGATGCCAGTCACAACGGCTTGAAGTCCTAAGGGCTCAAAGGTGTCGGCCACCAACCGCTCAAGTTCATCGGTATGAGACTCCATCACTGCGGCCCCCTTGTCCCCCATGGTGATCAACATGCGGCCTCGGCTGTAATCGGATAAAACAATGCGTTCCAAAAAGCGTTCACCTTGTGCGAGCAAGAAAAGCTGCGCTGCCAAATCGTCGGTTTTCGGGGTGGTCACATCTCCGGTTAAACTGCGGTTCAGTTCACGCGCTACGGTGGCGGGGCTTTGTGTGGTTAAAAACACCTTCTCCGCTTTTGCCCACTTCTCGATTTTGTCAAATGCTGCAAGGGTTTTGGCTTTGATCAAATCACCTGGCTTGCCAAGCACATCCACGTGCAAGGCCAATTGACCGCCCAATTTCGAATCCATGATTCTTCCCGCAGAATTGGTGGCATGGCCATCTGGCAGGGTGTCTGAAAGACGGTTGTCCACACGGGCCTGTGAAGCCACGGCCAAACTGCCAAGGGTCACCACCAACCCCACCAGCAACCAAAACACAGGGCGTTGGGCGGTGCTTTGCCCGGTCCACCGTAAAAACCGGTCGATGCCTTTGGCGTTCTCCCCTTCTTCAGGAGGGGGCGGGATTTTTGTTACAAAAGATAACATCAAAGGCACGGCAACCACCATGGTCAGAAAAGCCAAAGCAATTCCCAAACCTGCAAAGATTCCGAAATTCTGCATGACCTTCATGTCCGCAATGATCAGAGAGAAGAAACCAATGCAGGTGGTAACCGAAGTAAAAAAACAGGCAGAGCCAACATGCCGCATGGCAGCGATAACCGCCTTTCGGGCATCAGCTGGATCGAGAGTGTTCTCATTGGGTTTCAACAAGGCTGCCGCTTCTGCATGAAAGCGACTCACCACGTGAATCACATCAGCCACGGCGATGGCGGGAATTAAGATGGGATAAACTTGACTGACCAACCCTGCGGGTTCTCCCATCCAACCCATGAGACCGAGCAACATGGCCGCCGGCATCATGGCGCCAAACATTGGGATTAGAACACCATGAACCGTTCGAAACAGAAAACACAAGATAATGAACATCATCAAAAAAGAGACACTGGTATAAACATTCATGTCCTTTTGCATTTTTTGGGACACATCGGCACGCACCGCTGGTATGCCCGCCATTTGGTATTGTAATCCTTCTTTATCTTGAAACTTGGACACCACCGCTCGGATTTCAGCCAAGGCTGGGATGAAAGCGAGCAAATCATCGGTATCAAAATCTAACTCCACCAAAACCACAGACACCTGCCCGTCGGCGGACAACATACTTGGAACGATGGTCTGTTCCTTAAGAATCTTTTGCTGCCACTTTTGCCACCGGGGGTCATTCTTGGCAGCTTGCGGCGCAGCTTCTTGAATTGAGTCAAAACCGATGGTCCCCGTATTTTCTTGCGGCATGGGGAACTGCGGCAGCGACATCGTATCATGCACCACATCTAGTTTTTTAAGGGCTGTACCGAGTTCATCCAACTGGGACAGCCTGGGCTCTTCTAAAAGTGTGCCATCTTGTGCTTGCGCCAAAACAAAGAGAATCTTTTCATCGCCGTTCCAAGCGCCCAAAAAACGTTCCAGGTGATCATAAGCGGGGTCATCACTGCCAATCATGGCCTTGAAACTAAAATCCACTTTGAGCTGGGACAGTCCTGCCGTGGTGACACATACCAATAGGACAAAAGCAGCAATGGCCGCCCTGCGATAACGCAACAACAACTCGGCTAATTTTTCAAAAAACATGCCACTCCCTCTGCGCCAAACCCTAGGCGCCGAGACTGACAAATCAAATAAAAATTAAAAGGGCGTTTCTCATCATTTTTGAGAGTGCAGGACTGGGTAACAACACTAAGGACCGGCATCCGTACCATCGGAGCCATCTGAAGCATCTTCCCCACAGGAAAACGGCGTATTGGAGAGCCCGCCACCACTTTGGCCGTTCGCCCCCGATGCGAGTCCTGCCTCCGACAGGTCGTAATTCACGCGAACTTCAATATAGTCCACCACCACTTCGGACGACCAGTTGATCAATGTATCTTCTTCTGGCACCACCGGGGTCAATGCCACTCGGATCACGCCATTGGCCTGATAACGGGTTAAATCTTCACCGAATCGGTCCAACGTCGCTACCAATTTTTTGGGCATGACTTCGTTTCCTGGAAAAGAACTGGCGTTATTTTCCACCAAGACTTTCCAATTCAAACCATCCCATATTTTGAGCGATGCACCGGGAAAGTTCTGGTCTCTCACATAGCCTGACGCGTATGCCGTCACTTCAATGCTTTTCGCATTGATCAAGCTCTCGTCAAAACGAGTGGTGTTGATCAACCTTGAATCGGTTGCCCTTAAATCGGTGACAAACATGCCACCCGGTGTTTGTCTGCGGCTATTTTCTAACTCCCAGATAAAGTTTTCGGTCAGAATGTTGAGGGAACGGTTTTCAGCGTTCCAAAAGGGGTAATAAGTGTCGCTGCCATCGAGCAACGCACCATTGGTCAAATTGGAGACATCTGTACCGAGTTCCCATTGGCCACAAGCGAACTCGTCATTCATATTATTGATGCAACCGCCACTTCCGCTGTCCAGTTCATCACTGCTCTCTTTAAACATCCAATCAACCTTGTGCCGCCCGTGGATTCCACTGATTTGGTTTCTCCAGGAATACAAACGTTCGGTCAATGTGCCCTCAGCGATGCCGTCTTCACTGGTGAACATGGCACAATCCTCACAATATCGGCCCCATTCGCGATTGGTTAAGTCATATCGCCACACGTCATTAAACAGTTTCACCTCATCACCCAAGCCACAGAGTTGAGCGACATCACATTTACGCCAACCACCGACCATCAGAATGCTGTTGGCGGGTTTGTGGTAGATAAACGAAGCTCCGATTCGGGCGATTGGCCAGGTAGCCGCCTGACCGCCAACGAGACAGTTCGACGTGTCCGCACATGTTCTGGTTGTCCAACCCATGTTTTCCGCAGTGGTCCCTGACCTCACAAACACGCGCATCTCGCCTGTAATTTGGCCACCCAAGTCCCCCTTATCGTTGATGCCTCCGAAAACATAGATTTGGTCAGGCTCGCCCTCTGCGCCGGGCACGGAAACCATGGAATGAAACACGTTATTGGTCACTTCTAATGGGGCATTGGCAGAAATGGTTTGTACGCAACTGGTGCCACCGGATGCCAAACAACCAGAATCAAGCATGTAGACATGGGGATTCGGCGAAACACATTTATAGCAATAGGGGCCCTCTTCCGTCATTTCACAGGCTTTGGACGCCTGAAGTGTTTCGCCCTCCATTGTGATGTTGACTTTCTGATACTCCGTGCAACCACCGAGGATCATCCATCCATCTCCGCTGTTGCTGCCTGAAGTACTGCCATTTTGCGCTGCCCAAACCACCTGAGCACCAACGAGAAATGGTAACTCATCAACAACCGAACCGTCAGGAGCAATCCACGGGTGAGTCGGGTAACTGTAGGCACGCCATCCTTGCTGATTACACCAGGCCTTCTGGGCCCCTTCACCGGTGCATGTGGTTGGCATGGTTTCGGAATCGGCCACCACTTTTGTTTGCACCCAAAACTCATCGGAGGCCGTGGCACAATACAAATCACCCCCATCTTCAAAAATGATTTCATTGCCACCCGAACAATCATCTCCGGGTTCTATACTGGTGAATGCCAATCCGCCCGTCATCGCCACAGCACTGAAACTGGTATTAAAATCTGTCTGGGAAGCCAAATCGGAACCGAAACCCGGGGAAGGCCCTCGCCGTTCATTGGCGCGCTTGCCAGCCAATCTCCAAAATTCCTGATTACCGCTTAGCCACATTTCGTTATCGATGTAGGTACGGCCGCTCCCCACTGCAGAGGAACTTCCATCGATGGTGCCATCAGGTGCCGCTTCTTCATCGGCTCCATAAATGGGAACCATAAAAAGCGTTGCCCTGTCCTCTGGGGAATAAACCGTTCGGGTCCATCCCGCCTGTGACGCGGCTTGGAGGGTGAAATTGGTTTTAAATACCGGAGGCAGCCAGGGTGACGAACTGGGCAATAGCTCCGTGTATGCTGTGTTGAAGGTGCCCAAAAGCTTGTCGGTGGTTAGTTCCGGCCGAATCACAGCCATGCTTTCAAGGTTGGGTTCGTAGTAAAGCATATCTCCAGCCGCCCATATAAAGTCGTTGTGATAGTTCCATTCTCCAAACTGGTCCATAACGAAAAGAGCGTGTTGCGGATTCATCTCCGTGGAACCGTCGGGGTTGGCATTCCCTTTGGTCATGCCCCCCCATAGAACCACGTGACCTGGAACGACAGGCCCCGCTTCACTCCGCACAGGTCGGTGATAGGCCATTTGTGGGAACATCAGCCCCGAATTGCACGCAGACGGATGCGCAATGGGCACGGTTTCGCCCAGCTCATTCCCCCAGCTCTTGCCATCGAAACGGTACAAGAATCGCTGCTGGCTCGGTTGTGCAGATGGATTCGAAGGGCCTGAAAACAAATCACTGCACACAGATTCGCCCAAGGTGGCCCATTGGCCACAAGAATCAATGGTCGCACCTGTGCCGTCAAAACATCCTCCCACCATGAGGACTGTTTGTGAGCTCCCATCGAAAACCATTTCATGCCCATATCGACGTTTCTCGAATATACCTAAATAGGCTCGTTCTTTGAGCAGACGATTCCTCTGCCATGACACCCCATCCCAAATCCATTGACTGGGGTTTGCGTTGATTTTAATTTCCTTGTCGTCTTTAGTGTTATTGTTCACAAGCCCATCGTTGGCGTAAACAGAGTTATTATCGTGAACATCCGCATCGTTTCGAACCAGATCATCCCACTCCGAAACGTCCCCGAAATCGGCCGTTCCGCCATTCGAGCTACTAAAAAGACCACCATCCAAAATGGTATATCCGCCAGGGGGGTAATAAACCATGGCAAAACCTTTACGAGGCCCGGGGCTCCCGTCATTTTCGGGGTCCAGAGGCGGAACATAAGCCCATACCCCGTTTGCGTATTCATAAATCCTGGCATTGTCCCCACAGAAAAGAACCACCACGCCCCGGAGGCTGTCATACACCATTTTCGCGTCCAAACATTTCGGTGGGTCTGTCAGGTCACGTGATTTTTTGGTCCATGATTCTTGAGGCGACACACTCGACACCAAGAAGTCCCCTCCTGCCACGCCACCCACACACTGTTCAGTTGAGGGCAAAGAACAAACATCACCCACCACATCAACCGTTCCCACAACATCACTGCCTGCACCTTGCTCTCCGTGGGCCTGGAATGAAGTGATTTCCCTAAACTGATGTGGGTTTTCGTAAGTACTCCCCTGCTCTTTTCCATAAAGGGTGGCCACCCATTCCACATTGTCCACACGAGAGCGGTTGGCCGAACGATTGCCCGCGGTATCCACCAAGCCCAACCACAGTTCCCGTGATTCGGCGACGATCAAGGGTTCCACCGTGAATGAGGACCCGTTGTTTTGGTCTAAGTAACCGACCAAGGTTTCACCGGCCGCATCGGCGAAAAATTCAATCCGGGCTGTTTCGTCGATCATGTTTGTTGCGTTGCCAAACAACGTGCTGCTTTCAATGTAATTGAAGTTCCCTTGTGCGTTCGCAGCCTGAGATATCACTTTCTGCTCTGGGACATAACCATTTTCCTCAGCCCCCCATGGCATTCGCACGTGTTTCAAGTCATCGACATTCACCAACGAAACATCGGGCGCCGTCGGATCATACTCAAACTGTCCCACCAGATTGCCACTGGAACCATCATGGGGGTTGAGTTCAAAAGAGTTACCCGCCTCATCCCACACCTTGATGGTCGGTACATATTCCCCCGCCGGCAACGGCGTCGGGTCACAAATATCTTCGCAAGTGGACCCCACCTCTTGAAGGTCAGAAGGCGAACAACCATCGAATGCGGACAAGCTACCCGCCACAGCGGTGGGGGATGCACAAGGCGCAATCAAATGAAATTGTAGGGTCGCACTCAGGCTCTGTCCATCTGAAAAAGTGCTGTCCCACATGCCGAACTCATTGTTACACGTGGGCTCGTACACATGCCCCTGCGGTCGCATGGCCACTTCATCATTAAAACGTGTGCGTACCCTTTCATCAAATGCAAAATCAAAACGCACCTTACCACCTTCGTTGATCGCAGTGGGACTGAGTAAAGGCAGGTGGTCTTCGGTTTCTCTTCCGTAAGAAATGAGCGTGTTCGAAACACTCACCACTCGTGGCGGCTCCATGTCAAACCGAAGCGCCATTGAGTCTTGTCCCACATTGCCCGCCTCATCGGTCATTGAAACAACCACCGCCAAAACGTCAGGGTCCATGGCAGTGGGGGCATAAAGGCATTCGAACCGGGTCACACAATTAGAATCGCCTCCAAAGCCATCCCCTGACCCTGGATCGGCCTCATCGTTATCGCCATCGCCGTATCCACTGCCACTGCCATACCCACCGCCAGTGTCATCGCCAGACCCATATCCATCATCTGTATCCCCAACATCGCTATCGAGTTCAATGATATAACAGCCGCCCTGCACGCTGCCAGCGATGGAATAATCTAACTGATCGGCAGTGACGTTCTCGCCGACACAAAGGCTAAATACAACGGACTGGTGTAATCCCTCGAGGCTGTACACCAAATCATCTTGCAGATGGTCTTTGTCTTGGATTTCCAATGCAGGGGGGGTCTTGTCGATTACAAATGTACCGGCACTCGACCAGCCAGTCGCATCACTGTACAATTCTGGGTTTCCGGCCAAATCTTCAAACTTAAACTCCACTTGGTACACGCCGTCGATATCCCATTCTCCGACGATGTGTCTAAAGTCTCCAGTACTATTCACATCTTCAAAGAAGTCGTAGACATCGTAGGCTTCAGTAAATTCAGTCGCAGGAACCGTAACACGTATTTTCAGCGCATCATCGTAGTGCGCATAAGTATTTAGTTTCACGGCTTCAGAAAAAGAAGGAAACACATAGATTTCGTCGCCCGGTGTGGCTGGATTCGGTGTGTAAACCGGGGTACTGACCAAATAGGGCCCGGAAAAGTCTACATCAAGGACCTGGGTCACCCCTCCTGTATTCCCAGCGACATCGGTATACGAGATGCTCAGAGCTGCACTGGTAACGTGACTACCTAACGCGCTCTCAACGGTGACAGCGCTCCAGGTGCATTGGAGGAAAGTGCCACATGGATCGCTTGTATCACTCGGTGGCCCAGATGAACTACAAGAAGACGGCGTAAAGGACATGACCAAATCCATCCAGTTCACTTCTACATCGCTAATACAAATATCCGCCGTAAAATTTGTATGATCACCATTAGAACTGTAGGTGTTTTCGCCCAGTTCAGCGGCGTTAATAATCGTTATTTCCGGTGCGGCAGTGTCGATGTTAAATACACGGTGGAACTCCAATGCCTCGGTACGATTACCCACCAAGTCTTCAGCGTCAAACCGAACCCTGTAAGTGCCGTTGTGGTCATTTTCATCCACCAAGTGCGCCCACTGGACGCCCTCTGCTGATTCGGCAAAAAAGTTCGTGTCGTCATCGCCGCCCGGGACAATAACGACGGCCCTCAAAGATTCGGGGATAACCTCTTCATTAAAGGCCACGTTCATAACGATCTCATCCCCAGCTTTGGCCACAGTGGGCGTAAAAAAGGAGTTCGATTCATCGATCACGGGCGCCTGAAAGTCCAAGGTCACCGTCGTTTGCTCGGAAACACTGTTGCCCACCTCATCGGTCATGCCCACCCGCAAAATCTGCGAACCGCCCAGAGGTTGCATATATTCTATGTAAGGACTCTCGCCAATAATCCAGGCCGTGCAAGCGATGGCCAACGCCTGTTCCCTGATGTCCTGATCATCGAGACAGGCAAGGCGGTCATCGTGAGCGTCCTCCAACCATCTCTTTGCCTGTGCTTCATTTTCAGCCGGTAAATGCTGCACGCCATCAGCGTGGCCCATGCCCACAAAGTCGTTATCCTCAAACCGCCAGCCTTTGAGTTCCCCTGAGGGCAACCGCACCGCACACTGGTAAGAGCCCTTATCCAACCAGGGCTTTTCGAGCAAAATACGGGTCCCCAGAAGGACTTGTGGTAATCTGCTAATGGGTATTGCCCCATCGACCCCACTGCCCTCAAAAAACTCACCGATCTTCTGCATCCATTCCATAGCGTACGGATCAGCGTCTCTTTGAGCTTCTTCCTGTGCCCCCCAGCAAAAGGTCATCTTGTTGTGGGGGTATTTGAAGCTGTAGCGATCTGCCATCACTTTGAAATGATTCATTTCTGGTTCGATGTAGCGAAGGTTTAAAAACTTCCCATCCTTATTGGACAGGTAGATCTGCGTGTTATTAAGTTCGTCAACCAAAGTCAGCGTGAGGTAATATGTGCCTGACTTATCTTCCGTTTCGGTCTCGTTACCGCCGGTGTGCAGCCATTGGTACGTACCCGACACGTCCGGGCCATCACCCTGGGTGAAAAAATCAGTTCGTTCACTACGCCCCACGCTCAGTTCGGAGCTGGTACAAGACGCGCTGTTGCCGGAAAGCCACTTTTTGGCACACAGTTGCGGCCAAGATGCTGCGGGTTCATTCAGGGAGATGTTGATGGCGATGTCTGTACCCAACCCCGCTGAAGCGGGTGAAAGGGTGAGGTTTTCGATTAGAGGTCCGGTGGTATCCACTTCGAGCTGCGCTCTATCTGTACCAATGTTCCCAGCGAGGTCCGCAATGCTGGCCGTGATGCTATAGTCGCCATCCTCAAGTGCCATTAAGGCCACCAATTGCACGCGATCACACTGCAAACCTGTCCACGCCCCTGTTTCGTCGGTCACTTTCTCGCAGTGGTGCACATCGTCGCTGTCATCTTGAGTGGACAGGTCGAAGGGAACATCGCCCACGAGCAACTGTGCCGACTCCGGTAACACTGGCGTGAGCTTGTCAGCTTGGATGGCATCGCTCCAATCAAGATGAAAATTAATTGTGTCATATCCTGGTTGGTCGCCGATTCTCTTAACCAGTTCTTCTCCAGCATCGCCACCCCCTTGCCCGCGGGTAAAGAAAAGGTTTATTTCGGGCGGTACCCGGTCAATGAGGAATGGAAAACTGTCAGATTCCCAATCCCAAGTTGCTGGATCGAGGTCAGGCTCAGAAACATTGCCGACCAAATCTTGCCAATAGACTTTTGCAGCATAAGACCCATGGCGACTGTTGCCCGTTTCTTCTTGCGGAACTTGTGCCGAAAAGCCTACCGTGCGCTGATCGTCTGACAGGCAATTGCCGTTGGTACTGCAATCGATATCAAAGAGGTCCACATCGAACTCTTGACCGTTATCTCCCGAGAAAGCCGTGGCCACAAAGGGCCGAGCAGCCAGATCTGAAGCCAGTTTTTCATTGGCTGTCACCTGTAGGTTGAGGCCGGCCCCTCCCTTGGCGAATTGTGGTGACAATGAGGAGCTGCTCGCCAATACCCGAGGTGCGCGAAAATCAACACTGATTTCCTTAGAGGCAGACCCCACATTGCCGGCCATATCCGTCACTTCTACCTCGATGACATAAATACCATGGGACCACGGCCAATTGGCGGGCGGAATGACTGAACCCCCATCGACACTCGCTCCATCCGTATAACTGGCAATCTCTTTCCCCTCCATGAGGTGGTCGCAAGACTCCATGTTGAAACAAAACTGCACATCAAGATGACTGGACAAATAGCCGTTGGATTCGTCCGCCTGGGCGGCGTCGAGGACACTATAGGAGGCGTAGGTCTCTTCTTTGCGTACGATGATACCCACTTCGTAGACATCCAGGTCCATGTGGTGAAAATCCACGCGCAAATGGCCTTCGTTAAAGCCCGCCTGCGCGCTGAAACGATTGACATCGGTGTCCGAGTTCGCGAGTTCGGCCGCACTGTAACGAAGGCGCAAGCTGTTAGAGTCAACCCAGGGGACATCTTGGTCCCAGTTAAACGGCGTAAAAGGGTCTGCATCGAAGTTGTGAAACGTTGTCATCTCGTTTCCAGCTTTGTCCCGCACGTCGGTTTCCAAATGAACCAGTGACCATATGGTATCCCGACGATCCATGACGCCACTTTCCAACGCCGGGTCCATGTCAAAAGCCACCCGAAGACAACCTTGGTCCCCGCTGCTCACGCAGGTGCCGTAGAACACAAAATCTTTGATGGGTGAGCAATCACTGGGTAGGCCTTCACAGGACCCGAGACTTTGAAACGTCCCCCAGACCTCAGGCAGATCCACGCGGTTGATGCCGAAGATGGGTTCAGAAAACTGTAACTCGTAAGTTGGCGTCTCGTTAATATTGTATACAAGTTTGGGTGTTTGCGCACTGACGATGGTAGGCGCGGAAAAATCCAGCCGAACCTTGAGGTCGCTATTGGTTGCGATGTTCCCCACGCCATCGGTCACCTGCGTGAGTAAAGTAGCGATGCCCTCTCGGAGGAGGGATTGATTTAAAGGCAGCGCGAACACTGACCAGTAAAGGTTTGCTTGCGGCACGGTTGTGCCTGCGTCCACTGCAGTTGCGCCGTGGTCCGCCTCACTGGGTTCAACCGGCTCACTGGGCTCGGTGAACTCACTGGGTTCGGTGGATTCACTCGGTTCAGTGGGCTCACTGGGCTCGGCGGGTTCCCCCGCCTCAATATTTCCGCCGCCATCTCCAATCAGTGATGCCAAACAATCCCTCCAAATGGGCGCCGGCAGTCCGTCCGGGTCGTCCGAGTCTAAAGACGCCGTTTCAATTCGCTCGAGCTGAAGGTTGCCCAAATTGAGCGCAATGCGTTCATCGGACATTTGTTCGTTGGTGGCCACGGCCACGAGGAGGACGTCTTCGTGTTTGGCGGTTAAAAGAGCCCCCCCATTGGCAGCCTGGGTCAGGCAAGCGGGCGTGTCGAAATCGGGCCTAAATACGGCCATTTGCAGTTCAGTTTCGAAGATATGAGGCGGTAAAGAATCCACCCAAAACCCGCGGCTTTCACTTACCGTGGAGCTCAGACCGAGTACATCAGTGGCATTGGATATCGTGATGTCGTAGCGGCCATCATCACCCGGGACGAAGGGGGCCGCGGAGGTGAGCACAAAAACGGGGTTATTGGTGGCATCCAAAACAAAATGCTCGTTCCAGTTTAGCGCGGTGGTCACCCCATTCACGGTTTTCACCAAATCAAAATCCAAGCCCAAAGAAGGTTCTGCCCGAAGCGCCTCATTAAACGTGAGGGTGAGTACCGCAGACTGCCCTGATCGATACGTTCCGAGGCTAAAATCGGCGGAGAGAATCTCTGGCGGGCTCAAATCCATTTGGACTTGCCCATTGGCAAACCCAACGTTGCCAGCGGCATCGGTGGCCTGAAATGTCACTGGGATAAAATTACGAGAATCGGTCACCGACACCCCCGGCGGAAACGTACAGGAATAATAATGTGCATTACAAATGTTGCTGGCGGCCGAACCGCAAACCAGTGCTGCGCTCTGAGGCTCGCTCAGTAAAGTCACCGCCAAACCGCCCATTGCTTTTTCCGTCAGACAGAAGGAAATGTTCACGTCTTCAAAGGAAACAAAGCTGTTGTTACTTTCTAATGACAAACTTTCAAAAACGGGAGGTACATTATCGAGTTTGACGTTACCGAGTTCGATCTCGTTGATGATGTCAGCCGCAGGGTTCCCTGCTTGATCCAATACGCCCTCAAGTGCGAAGTCGTAAATCCCATCGGCCATTTGCTGGGACTGGTAATCCAATTCGTAGATCAGCATCGTCACCCCAAGGGTGTCGTCTGCCATGAGAAGGTTTAAAGACGCTGGCTCTTGCCCTTCGCATAGCCCTTCTGAGCAACTGGCCCTCAGCCGCGGCTCATTCGTTTCCATATTGCTCTGAATGAGTTCGGTCATTTCAATCTCGATGCGCAAACTCTGCACCGAGCGCATCTCACCATTGAGTTCGTTGTTAGAGGCGATGCCAACGTTGAGTGGCGTGGTTAAAGTTTGCAAAGCTGGCGCTTCGTTGTCTAACCGGAGGGCTTGCACCATGTTTTGTGTGAGTAGGTTACCCGCCAAGTCTTGTGCCCGGATTTGAATGGGGTAAGTGGCATTGTTGCCTGCAGACCAATCGAGTGCTTCGAGGTCGTAAGTCAGCGTTGCATCGTAGGTGGTGAAGTTCGTTGTGCTTTCATCATCACTTGCGTCTGGGACACCTTCGGTAACAAAACCAAATTCTCCGTTGACCTCTTCTCCATCAACGTTTTGCAGCACGACCTCTAAGGTGCCACTGACCACATCTTCATCAAAGGTCAGTCTGAGTTGTGTGTCGTCCCCCGATTTGAGCCGGTCTTGCGACAGTAACAGGGGCGTGTTCAGCAAACGTGGTGCTTCAAAGTCAAATGAAACGGGCGGCGCAGTGGCGAGCCCGCCGTTGAACATGCGGTCCTCCATGATGATTTCGAGGGTACAAGGCTGATAAGGGATTTCGTGCGGCGGTCCCTGGGCCACGTACGAAAAAGTGTAAGTGGCCCCTTCTGTTTCACTGGCGGATTCTTCTGTACCGCTTTTTTCCCAGGGGATATCTGCGGCGCCGCAGTTCATGTTGACCTGCGGGTTGTCCTCTCCAAGGTTGTTGTTTTCTGGCAGGGGTTCACTGGCCTGAAATTTGAGGGTGAACGCTGTCCCCACCGAGCCTGGATGTGCGGGAGAGACGGTGATATCACCCAACACTTCGGGGCTCGCCAAATCATTGTTTTCGAGCGGCACACATTTGCCTACATCTTGGCGGCAGGTGAAGCCTTCGGGACAATCTGAAAGCTCGGTACAGCCAATGGCCACATTGTCGGGCAGATCCGCATCGAAAGCACACCCCGACAAGATCCCTAACGCCAGGGCCCACAGGCTATTTTTAATAGATATTCTCATGACTTACACAACTCTCAAGGCATTCCAAAACGGCTTTGATTCACCCTGTATTTTTAGCATGAAACCCCACAAAACCCCCGCGATCCGGCCTATAAAACCCATTTATACTGTAGACTTACGGTGTATTAGGCCTCACGGCTGGGCTGGGCTTTATTTAGCGGCGCCAAAAAGCTACCCTGCTCCGAAGAATTTGAACTTTCGACTCCGTGAGGTTTCCATGTCTATTTTGAAAATTGCCCGCGCCGCTGCTTTTGGTGGATTTGTTTTTGTTGCCGGTTGTACAGGCGCAACCGACGGGGATGCCGCTGGAGAAAACGAGGGGCAACCAGAGGCTAAAGAGGAAGTGACCCCGCAGGAAATCTACTTCGACACCGACCGTATTTTACTGCACGAAGTGTATTCCGGATCCAATTGCGGCCCGTGTAAAGGCGCCGATGAACTCATCCAGGGCATCATGGACAATAACCCAGACGAATACACCGCCATCCACTATCAAGTGGGCAGCGACCCTTACATGAGTTTCGAGTCGGTGGCGCGGTATTGCTACTACATTACTGGCAGTCCCAGCTGTGGTTATAGCATTCCGTATTTACACGTTGACGGTGTGAATGGATTCCACCCCGTGCAGGTGAACAACGATGTGGGCTACACCCAAGAGGATTTCGACAGGTTTCAATCGGAACCTTGTCACATGCGATTGGAAGTCACCCACGAGGTCACCGACCAAACGGTGGACATTGAAGTCACCATTACCGCTGGAGATGATTACGACAGTGAGGACATGGTTCTGCAGGCCGCGATCATCGAAAACACCACGCACAACAATATTGGTATCAATGAGCAGACCGAATTTCACCACGTGATGAAAAAAATGGTGCCCGATCACAATGGTACGCCTTTGGAACCCATGGTTGCTGGCGATGTGGTTACTTTAAATTTGTCTTACACTTTTAATGGCGAATACAATGGCGAAACCACTCGCAATGATCAAGTGAATCACGCAGTGGAGCACACCGTCGAACAGTTTGATGACTTATCGGTTGTGGTTTTTGTACAAGACAACGAAACCCAAATGGTGCATCAATCGGCGTGGGACGCCTACTAGCCTGGTCTAGAATACCGAAACGCCCACAGAGACGGTCATGAAGTGAAGCCAGTTCTTCACCCAGCCATCACCGCCATAACCTTCATAGTCGCCTGTGGTGCCTTCTGCCCCGCCACCTAGGTAACGAAGGTTCACGAAGGGACGAATGCCGTGTTTTAGAGTGACGCCCGACCGCAATGAAAAATCTAACAAGGCACCCACCACGTCACTGTCATCGTCACCATTCAGGTAATCCACCGCTGCGTAACTGCCATCCATTTCCATCCCATACCAAAAACCATTCTCTTGGGTTTTTCTCACCCTCAATTTCATGAGCGGCACGGGTCCAATATCGCGACTGGCGCGAAACAATTCGCCATCGGCAGACGCAAATTCGATGCGCGCATTACGCAACTGAATTGAGCCACCCACCTCAACATCTAAACTCGGGTCATTGGACAGATTGTACATGTAGGACCCTCTAAAAAATGGGAAACTAAAGCGAAATTTCATGGGTTCGCCCTCTGGAAAGTTCTCATTGTCGATGACGTAATTGTGACGCGCGATCACTTCGGTCTGTAGGTCTAGGGGTTGGTAGAGCAACACGAAGGTGTTCTTACCGACCAACCAATCCAAAGAGAATCGGTTCACCGCAAAGAGAACGTCTTGGCCACCATCTTCCACGTAGTCCACCACCGAACCGGTTTTAGAGTATTGAATCTGATGCTCCAGCGGCGCAAGAAAACCCACTTCGGCATGGGCCGCCAGCTTGTAAAAACGGTCGGGCTGATTCACCCCCAGAAGTTCCATGGCCGTATCTGCCTGAACTGGCACACTGAAAGACAACACAAACAAGAAACACAAACTTAATTTTGGGATGGTACGAAGCATAAGAAACCTCTGAATGGTGATGAGAGATACGCGTGCGTGGCGCCACCAGGTGCCCTCGCAGCCTGTTTGTATCATAACGGTGAAGGGAAACCAGTTTTTGAGCGCCTGCGGCCCTATTCATGCCCTGTAAAAAATTCGGGCCATCGGGGAAAAGTCTAAAGCAGCCTTCTTTTCTGTAAGTTAAAATGCTAAAGTTCTTTCTCACAGGAGAAGCAATGGCATGGATTAAACTGCCCGGTGATGAAGAGACCCCAGAACTCGCAAGAGCGACCAAACCCTATCGCCAAGCGGGCCGGGCCGTGCCGGCGGTAGTGGGCGTGATGAAGCCAAGCCCAAAGACCTTGCGAAGCGTACTCCAAATGAATTTCAGTGTGACCTTTGGCGGTTCCAGTCTGGGCCGTATCCGCGAAGAAACCATCGCCACGGCGGTGAGCGCATGGAACGACTGCTTTTACTGAACGGTTTCGCACGCAGGGTTCTTGCGTGACGAATGGGACGGTGGTCCCGATCAAGTGGCTGGTTTTGTCCATCTGATGCTCGAAGCGGGCCGGCAAGCAGCTGAGCTGCCCCTCAAAAAAGGGGTGCACGCCCTGCAAATGCACATTGCGCGTTTACAAAAGGTGGCGCCCAGCTTCTCCCAAAAAGATGTGGCCATGCTGCATTTTGCTGCACAAAACGCTTGGGCCCCGCGTCATAACAACAGTGAACACGTTCAACAGATGCGCAAAGCTGGGTTCAGCGATCTTGAAATTCACGATGTCACCCACGTGGTTTGCTGTTTTTCGTATATGAATCGATTGGCCGACGCCCTGGGCGTAACCTCTCCAGAATCCCAGCGTGAATGGGGAAACACCTTATTTGGGCAAGGTGGTTTCGATGCCCATCTTGCTTGGGCAAAAGACCATGGCGGTTACGATGCCTAACACCCATCAGTTATTCTAAAGCAGAATGATGTTAATAAAGCCCAACGTTTTCACATCTAAAGGTTCCACGTCTGCGGGCGGCATGCTGTCATAGCGCAACACCCAGGACAGCCCCAGAGAGATTCGGTCTGACACCGGAACGTTCATTTTGCCCTCGCCCAACGCTTGAATATCATTAAAATCGTCGAACCTTGGCTGGTAGTAGACGGTGTTGGAAAGATGAAGGTGGTCAGGAACGATGTGCCAGCTCAAAGTGGCGTAGTTACTCCAACGGTGGTTTTGAACATCCACCGGCTCTTCGCTCAGCTCGGGTAAATTCCGTGTTTCTGCCTCGGCCATGTAACCGGACCCAAACCACAACCCCACGCGTTTATTATTAAACACCACGCCACGTATGCCAGTGCCCAAAAGCGTTCGTGAAATCAAACGATGAAACTCATCAAACTGTTGCTGCACGTAAAAGTCTGCGCCCACATGTTTCCATTGCATGCGGGTGTATCGCAGATGCAAATACCACTCGTTGTCTAAGATGGTCTCGGCAGCTTCTTTACGGGTGTAGTAGCCCGTGAGTAAAACACGGTCCTTAAAATAAGCGTTTTCTGCTTCGTCTCCATCGGAATCGTGCAGCGTGAGATAACGCACGCCCAAATCAGAACGTAGGTACAACAAATTCACGTTCCCTGACATGAACGTTCCATTCCCTTTGAGATAAGCCCCCCACCCTGACTCTGTACTTTGAGCGGCAAAAGACTCCACATTGATTTGGGCAAAGGCGGAAGGGCTCCAAAGTGCAACCATACCGATGAGCGCAAACACCATTTTTATTTTTGAACACATAGGGCTCTTCTCCTTAAAATGGCTCTTACCGAAGGAAAAGCCAGAAGAAAAGCCCCTTTCGCAGGCGTTGCTAGAACCTCGCAATATGCGAATACCGGCGGCGTGTGAATGCCAAAATCAGCAAAGACAGCCCCAGCCAACCACCTTGGAAATTTGGCTTAGAGACATGCTCACAGGCGCAGGCCATCCCGGCCGCCCCTGGAGGCACTGGATCGGGTTGAGGGTAGTAGAAACCCCCGTCCATCATTCCAGCATCAAGATATGTGGGCACTGGCGAACATGCATCGCCCATTCCGTCCGCATCAGAGTCTGTTTGCGCTGTATTGGCCACATAGGGGCAGTTGTCGTTTTCGTTTTCTACCGTATCGCCATCAAGGTCCACATCGCAGGCGTCCCCTTCCCCATCATTGTCTAAATCGTTTTGCTCAGGGTTAAACTCGGCGATACAATTGTCTTCTTCGTCGGCCACACCATCGAAATCTTGGTCTGGTGCCATCCCTGCGCCCGCGTCTGTTTGAGCTGTGGCCCCCCCACCATCAACCGCGTTGCCTGTGCTGGGCGTTGAGCCACCCTCACATGCATCGCCAATGTTGTTGTTGTTGGCATCTGTTTGCTCCGGGTTAAAGATGTAAGCGCAATTGTCCAGCCCATCAATGATGCCATCTCCGTCTCGATCCGTATCACAAGAGTCTCCCAGACCGTCATTGTCTAGGTCTTGCTGTTCTGGGTTATAAACACCCGGACAATTATCTTCATCGTTGGGCACACCATCTTGTTCCGTATCTGGATCACAGGCATCACCCAGCCCATCACTGTCTTGGTCTGCTTGATCTGTATTGGCCACCGAGGGGCAATTGTCCTGGCCCAACATGACCCCATCGTCGTCTTCATCGCTTGGGGACGCAGGAGGAGCGCTGGCGTCTGGGATATCCAGCTCGTAGAGTGGCCCACCCGCGTCCAACGCCATCTCGCCTGCATCGGTAGGCAATGATTGGGACGCACCGCCATCTGGACTTCCGCCATCGGCAAAGCCCTCTGGATGCACCACCTCATCATCGCAAAGGTCTCCAATATCATCGGCATCCACATCCACTTGCGCCGCGTTCGCCAATCGCCAACAGTTATCAATCCCGTCTAATACACCGTCACCATCAGCATCAGGGTCTCTGAGGTTTATCAAGCCATCCTCATCTAAGTCTTCGTCCCACACCGGCGCTTCGATGACATCGAGGAGCCCATCATTATCAGAGTCCTCATCTATTGCATCCCAAACCCCATCATCGTCAGTATCTATCAACCCAGTGCATTGATCGATCACAGCAATGTTTGCGTACCCGCATGAATGCCAGCTGCCACATGACAAATCTGTGCTGATTTGCACGGGAGGCATGGCGTTGGTGCGTATGGGCACATCACACCCAGACTCTAAAAAGTCGTCGATGCCATCCCCATCGCTGTCGGCCACATCCGACAACAAACCGTGCGCGATTTCAATGCTGTCAGACAAACGGTCTTCATCAGAATCCAAATCAAACAAATACAAAGTGATGTCCTTCTGGGTGAACTGCGTGCCATCGGTGGCTTCTAACTCATAATTATACACACCAGCGTTCACGTCATTCATGGTCAACACCGCCTGGCTATTCTGAACAATGGCGACAGGGCTCTCTGAATCACCCTGGATGACAAATGAGACGGGCGCATTCAACAGATCTGGGTCATCCCCTTGAAGGAAAAAGTGAACAGCCTGCGCTGTCTCGGTCGCCCCACCATCTGAGAAAACGGTTTCTGCCGGGGGTACCAACCACAAAGGATGGGCCCAAGCAGACGTGGCAGGTACTTGAATAATCGGCGACTCATCCACCTCTACCACCATTAGAGAAAGAGAAGTGGTCGTCTCGTGGTTCCCATCACTGGCGGATACGAAAATCGTAAATGACCGTTCATCGTCATCGAGCAGGTGGAGTGGGTACAAAGGCCGGCAGCTCGATGAAAAAGATTCACACCCTGGTTGTTCCGGAGCAATTTTAAGGAACAAGGCGCCATCGTCTCTGATTTCAATGATGTCATGCGGCAAACTGGAATAGGCGATATCCCCCCCCTCAGGGTCTGATGCATTCAAATTACCAAATGGCACCAAGACATTGGCCGTCTCCGGAATGTCGATAAATGTATCGTTAAACTCAGGGGGCTCATCCACATCTTGAATGCGAATGCTCACTGCCACACGTTCACTGCGAGACACACCATCGTCCGCTTCCACCCAGACTGTGATGGCTGGATAAAGCTCGTAATTCAATGCCAGTTTTGAAGAAAAGACGCCCGATTCGGAGAGGTTGAAATGACCGCTCTCGTAATTACCCGTGGCATAGCGAAACGCATAAAAAGTAAGGGGGTCGCCTTCAGGGTCATCGGCCACCACAGGGTCTCCAATTACCGTTCCGCCAGGTGCGTTCTCTACAAGGGTCAGTGAGTCCTCAAATGCGTCCGTGTTGATCACCGGTCTTTGGTTGATGAACAAATCAATATCACAGGAAGATTCATGCACACCATCATGCGCCCGGACCATCAACGACAACTGACGGTCATGACCATCAGAAACGTACCCCGACACATCTCTGTTCAAAAGTAACTCATAATTCGACGTTTGAGCCAACTGAACCAGGGGTGGGTTCACACTTTGATCGTCTAAGGTCACCACGAGCGTATCGTCTACCAAACCATCCGGGTCGGTCACGGTTAAGCTGACCAGCACCATATCCACCGATTCGCTGCCGTTCAACAACAGCTCGGACGGGCAACCACTAATTTCCGGTGCAGAATCATTCTCGTTGAGGACCTGAATATTAAGCGCCACATCAACATCTTCAGCCCCATCGGTGACCCGTAAAGTGAGTTCATAGGAAGGTTGAACCTCGTAGTCCAAAGATGCAACCAGCGTTAATGCCCCCGTTTGAGGGTCCATTGAAAAAGGCAGGTCTGCGGGCGGCGTCACGAGGCCAAATACGTAGTTCCCGCCATCTTCGTCTTCAATCCCAACGGGATGTTCGAACACTGAACCCACGTTGGCCGACTCCGCGATTTCTAGGGTACCGGCCGTCAACACCGGTGGGTTGGTGACCTCAAAAACCATTTGTTCCAGAGTGACCGCATCAGCGGACAAGCTCGCCATGCCCCCACGAAGAGCGGCATCTGAAATGTCTTGCGGGGTGAAGGGCTGCAGGCCACCGGTCCCATCCCAAGCGTAAGCCGTCAGCGTGGCCATTCCCCCGGATTGCCCGTTCGGCTGTGCCCTGAGCGTGACCCCTGCCGGCAGAAGAATGGCGTTTTGCGCGCTCAGCTGCTCAATAACCGTCCAACTGCTGGTCCCCTCCAGACGATACTCCCAGGGCAAACCAGTGGTTCCCACCACTGCCAATCCCAAAGTGGTTATCTCTTCACAATGATCTGCATCAGAGATAACAGATGGGTCATTGAGTAAGGGTCCTAAAAGTACTCCTTCATAGTCAAAGCTGTTCTCGTCAATTTCCGGCAAAGTGAATCCAGCACCATGAACCACCGGACTGTCATTCACACCATTCACAGAAACGGCCACTGCTGCCACCGACTGCCGATCTCCCTCGTCAGTCGCCACCACGTACAAGGTATGCATGGACGTTTCACCTCCGCCCAAACAAGTCACCTGTGCATCACCGGCGATTTCTGCGGGACGTCCCGTCTCGTCCATGTTGGCAGATACCAACTCTGCCCAAGAGACGAGGCCAGTCCCATCCGCCGATGCGGCCAAAGCCACCGTGTATTGGTCTTGGGGCGCAGGGACGGAAAACAAATCAACCAAGTTAAAAGAACAAGTATTCATCGCCCCCTGACGCAATAGCGCATCTTCAAACCATCCTTCACAAGTCAGTGAGGGACTTTCGTTCGTTGCCAAGGTCACGGGTCCGTCCAGTTCAACAATGTTTTGGTAAAAATTAATCGAATCGTCCGACACTTCGTTGCCATCCCAAACATGTGCGTTGAAGTTGGCATTGGTAAGACCATGTATCCCATCAGGGCGCACTCGAATCATCGCGGTGTGATTGAGGTAAAGCCCCACGGTGGACGCTGTGGGCTCCATGTCTAGCCATGCCGGCGCACCTTGATGTGACTTATATTGCCAATGTCCGCTCAGCACTTGATCAACAAAGAGGCCACCCTGCCCACCGGAATCTCCATCACAAAAGTCTTGGTCTGTATAATCAAACGTGGTGAGGATGTCCGAGATTTGCTGCCCCTCGTTGTCTTGCTCAGCTTCAGTAATGTCTTGACCAACTTGAATACTGGTGTTCAGGGCAATAGGTTTATCGGCCTTGCCGGTCACTTCAATGGCCACACGGGTTTCATCGCCAAGGTTCTCTTGATCGAGCACAGTGATGCGAAAGTCATAGATATAGGTTTCACCCACATCCAAACAATCAACATCCCCATCACCCGCGAAACGAATCTCCAAATCCAGGTCACCAGTATCGTACTCTGGGGTTGCCAAATCGCTCAACTGGTAACATATCGTATCGGACACGTTATCGTCGCACAAAGTCACTTCAACAAAAGAGCCCTCGGCATATTCGTGTTCAATGGTAACGGTCATGTCATCCAGGCTTGAATCTGGGTCTAAAAAAAGATCTTTCAAATTGACGGTGCAAACGTTCTCGGCATTTTCTTCTTCGAAGCCAGCCAATCCGTAACAACCAGGGGCGGGGTCAAAAGACAGCGCGACGGGCGGGTCGTTCACATCTTCCACATTCACCTGAAAGGTGGGTGTTTCGGGCAGCTCGACCGTATTGAGACCACTGGTAAATGATAAGCCGCCTTCGAGGGTCACCTGCCCCACGAAATCCTGCTCTGGTCTTAAAACGAATGACCCTGCACCTGCATTACCAGGTATCACTGAAAAATCATCAGAGTTGGCCGAGTCATCGGTGAGGCCGAGACTGACATAGGGTTCAACATCTGCATCTGGGTCGATCCAGGACAGCTGAAACGGCAGTTCCACGTCCTCTGACAACCACAGGTCTGGGTAAAGTTGGGCCTGCGAATACTTGGTTTCAAACCAGTCTCCTCGAGGAAAAAGGAAATGGCTCAGGTTTTCAGTGGCTGCCGCCATGGTGAAAGCAGTATCAAAATCGATGGATTCCAGTCCGCCGTCACCAACATTGTGACTGCAGGAATACCCTCCAGAGCCTGAATTTGATTCACAGCGCTTGAGCTGCGCATGAATGCACTCTGAGGCACCTTCGAGACAGGCGTGCGTCCAATTAGGAACTCGAAATACGCCGCCATCCACATACGGTTGATTAAAATCCAACTGGATCGCCAGACCGTAACTGTCGGGTTCCACCAGCTGGAAACGGTATTTCTGGATTTGTTCTTGAGAACGAACTTGGCCCCAAACCCTAAAGTTGTCTAATTCTACCGATAGCCCCTGCGTGCCACTTGAATAGCCAACGGAATGGGTCGTGACGCCATTGGGGTTATCCGCTACGGAGGTCACCAACATCTCATCCATTTCCACCAATGCACCGCCCGCACCAGCAGAGAAAGGCAGCACCTCTCCATCACGGTACAATCGCAAATAGGTATCCCCTTCCCGGTCTTCCAGTGTGACCGCCAGGTGCATCCATTCGCCGTTGGCAAACGGGCCTACAGTCCCATGTGATGTAACGCCATCGCCCCAAAGCGGCTGCTGAATGGAACTGCAATAGGAAGGGTCCCCTTGCCGAAAACACAAACGGGCCACTTCAACATCCAAGCTTTGCCCGTTCATGTAACACACATCGAGGATATCGTTCGTCGCCTGAATGCCTGCCCCACAATAATCGCAACTGGGGCTTGAATCACTCATTTCGCTGCAACGCACGGGACGCATGTTGGTTTGAACAAATATGCCATTCACATGATTGGTGAACAAAGGGCCGGTGTCCATTTCACCGGGGATGCTGTTGTACCAAAATTCAACCGTACCAATATTTGAAAACGCCAACTGGGTTTGCCCACTGGGCAACTCGAGAAAGCTTGCACCGTCATGGGAATTCGCGGCCCGGAAAACCCGCCCTCCGTGAGACTGCCAAGACAAGTCATCTTCACGGTTTGCGACGGTCAGCGTCACCGTCTCAGTGTCACTTAACGCGTTCACCGTATCTTCGACCAGCACCAAGGTCAGTTCCACGGTGCCGTAGAAATTATCGATCAAATCAATTTCAAAAGTGAAGGTACCCGAGACCGACCCTTCTGCTCGGTCGCTGATCTCCAATGCGGTG
This sequence comes from Myxococcales bacterium, assembly GCA_002721815.1. Taxonomy (GTDB): domain Bacteria; phylum Myxococcota; class UBA727; order UBA727. The sequence goes on along the minus strand of PBLQ01000003.1, from coordinate 33,440 downwards.
GCAGCCACCGCCCACTCTTTTCCTGGCTCCACCTCAATGGTGAATGAATGGCCGTCAAAAATGTTCGCATCGCGAAATTCCCCACTCACGGTGTACTTGGTCGGTGCAGTTTCGCTGGCATCGTGACAGTACCCCTCGGTACAAATATCAGTCCCGCCTTCGGTGGTACAGTCATCGTCGTTGCTGCAAAGTTCAAACAATTCTAATGCAGCCAAAACAGATGGTTCTTCGATGATAATCTCAGGGGGCTGAGGTGTTTCAACGATATCAGGCGTCAACCAGTGTTCAGCCAAACTGAGTGACCCGTCGCGCTCGCAGTAATAATAGTACGGCGCTTGGTTGTATTGCTGTGCCTGGCCCGTCCAATAGGTGAAGGGCTGGCCAATGCGACCGTCCCATAAACGCATGAGCAGCGGTTCCTCGTCATTGAGAATGTTGTTCCAATCGTCTTCTTGGTGGTCATAGCGGTACCGTAAAATCGCATCGGCGGGCAGCAAAAGATAGGGATAATACGCAAAGCCCGCAGGGTTCCCCCCCAGGTAGTATTGCGGCGGCGATTTGGTAGGAATGCTTTGCCAAGCCGATTCACCATCGGCATCAATGGCGGCTTGATTTTCTGCATATTGCCATTTGCCGCTGGTACAATGGTCCGGGTGGCACCAAACACCGACTCCCAAAGAGGTATCGGTGGCATCGTTCCCCAGGCTCCCACTCACTTCATTGAGCCCCACGGTGCCATCTGTCAAATCTGACACCAAATATTGCGGGGCCTCCGAATCCGTACCCAGGTCGTGCTGTTCGAGGGTTAGCGTACAGTCATTGCCGCCACTGCAACCACTTATCGAAGAAAAATACGGCAGTGGATCTGAGTGATATAAACCCATACGAACTGCTTTTGTGTCAGAAACACCATTGTCGTCCACCATGGTGACTTCAAAATGGATAAAAGAAACCGTTAGCGGGTGACTGTCCACATCTCCAAAGGTGCCACATTCGCGGTAAGTGCCGTTGCCATACTTTTCGGGTTCATCATCAGGGGCATCACGCAGTGCGTAGACCTTGTTGTAGTCATCGGTTTTGAGCAGGATATCGCTTTGCCAAATAAGCTCGTAGGCCCCTGTATCAGAGTTTTGGGCCAAGCTCACCAAATCTCCGTTCACCCCGACCCCACAACTGTTGTATTGTTCGCAACTGCAATTAATTTCAGCTAAATCGCAATCCCAAACCGGCGTGGTGATGCTGACGCTTTGGATAGCGTCCCCGTCGGGGTCCGAAATCGTCATGGATGTGGCCACACCGTTCGGGCCGGTGGATAAATCACCCCACAGGTAGTCTTCGAGAAGTGTGGGTGGCGCGGAATCCCCTGCGTCATCATTGAAGCACACACCCACCGGCACAGTTTCCCAAAAACGACCGTCCGAAGTCTGAATGCGAAGCATGATGCATTCGTTGCCGTATCCCACGGTGTATGCATCGGCGCTCCAATAGAGTTTCCATGTAGACACATCCTTGGCCACCGAAAAATTAGGACTGTGGATGTCCTCTTCGATACCCATATCTACAATAACAGTATTGTTAGGGTTATCGAACGACAGTGCACCGATTTCGGAACCTGGTGCAGAAGCATCGCTCACATTGAGGAATTCTATATTTGAATTCAGTTTTGGAGGTTCGTAAGTAGCATAAGAGGCGCCGTGAATGGTCCCGTACAGGTTAACTCCTTGAGATGAGTTAAGAAAAGTAGTGCTTGCCGTGTCCTCCATATTGTACAGCACCCGAACCCCCGCTGCGTTCGAGATTTTGATCTCATCGAGGTAACCGTTGAAAAAATTAGCAGTGCTCAATTCAGAACGCCGCCCTAAATACGTGTAGAGGTTGTCAAAATCGGTATTGCCGAAGACCGCGGTATCGACCGTTAAAATGGGGTCACCATCTAATGAAAAATCCAAATAAGGCGCTGTAGAAGACACGCTCAACTCAAAATAATGCCAACGATTTGCGGCCACCGCTCCCTGCACAGCGCCTGATTCGTCGTTATAAGCAAACGTCACGTCATCACAAACATAACTTTGGCACAGCTGCAGCCGAATGCGCCCACTGGAAACAAACAACATCCAAGAATGGTTCCAAGTGGTGCCCCCTCCCCAAATGGTTTTTGGGTTTCCGTCGATGTTGTTCAGATAAAACCACCCTTCCACCGTTCGGCTGGGGGCATAGCCAAGGTCATTGCCTTCCATCAACAGGACGTGATCATTGCCATCAAAGGAAAGGACATTTTCGGTTGTCGCGACCGATGGTGCAGCTGCGAAAACAAGAGAGATAAAGGCACCAAGTGTGCACCATGTAAGCCCACTGGCCGAGCGTTTTTTATTTACCATCATGGCTCCATTCCTGGTGGCCAAATAGGCACGACCCATTCGTTACGGTCTTCTACTTTGTACTCAAGCACATAGTAGTAATCGGCCATGGCATCATCGATCGCCCAGCCGCAATAATCCGAGGGAATATCATTCGAAAAAAAGTAGCCAGCCATTGTCGAAGCCGCACGCGTGGGACTGCCAACCAAGTCATGGGCGCGCGGGTTGACCCCCATTAAACTCGCAGTGGCACTCACAGCCCCCCATGAGATGTAGACGATACCCACCGCTTGGCCCACGCCTGGGGACGCAAACAGAGCCAAGGACGCAGCACCCGCGTCAATCCCGTTCACCATGGCATTCTTACAGGCAACGCGTAATTTTACCGGGTTGTCACGATTGTCCCACATGCTTTTGAATGAAAGGCCACTTGAAATAATCGTCATAATGGGGCCGCCCCACTTCCCCCACCATTTCATGGTGCGCCCAAACCTGGTTAAGTTTTGTGCTGACGCGTTAGACATGTTGTGCAACATCGCCATCTGCTGTTGATACTCAAAAACTGCCATCCCGATATCTAGAGCCAACAGTGCAGAAGCGAACACCACTTCACCGAAGTTGTCGTCGCGATACGCCACCCATACATCTGCGGCCCCAACCACAATCCCAACAATGTTCACAGCATTATTAATACGAATCGAGTCTTGGGTATGTCGTACCACTTGCTCCATATCCACGCCGTGCTTTTCAAAAAGTGGGTTATCAGGGGGTACCTTAATTTTCTTCTTTTGACCTGTGAGGGTGGTGATTTCCACTTCATCGAAACCGTCAAGTTTCATGGTTTGGCCTGCATTGTGAACGCCCGTCACCCTTTTGGCTTTCTTTTCGGTGGTTCCCAACCCCTTACCGGTGCGCTTAAATTCGTTACCCACCTCAAAAACACGCCACCCCGTCACATTATTGTCCCCATCAAGAATCGGTCGTGTTTCCAGGGTCACCGTATATTTATCTGTGAAAAAGTTCCGAATGGTTTTCCGATTCTCTTGCTCATATAAATCCAAATCAGCAAAAACCTTCCCGCGTTTATCCCACTGCGGGTTACCAAAATAGGTTTCAGAGAGGACGATATTTTGAGACACCGAGCCCGTCTTTACATGCCTATTACTCGGAGCCAGACCCGTATAATAACCATAATACGCCGTTAACTGAGGATTCGTAAAAAGACCAAATTGGTCTTTAACCACCCCACCGATGGTGTTTATCGTATCGAGAGTCTCTAGCACGGTCGACTCGAGCTCTCCTTCATGGCAGTCCCACCCTTCGTCGAGACAGACTTGACGTTGATTTTCCATTTTGACATCGAGCATTACAACTTCAGCCGCATGAAGCGTTTGACCCCCGTTACCAATCGTGGGGTCTTTAAATTCAAACCATTCGGGTTCTAAAGTCATTTCATATGGAGAACGACAATGACGGGGCGCTTGGCACGCCACCAAGTCTAAACCACAATTATTCTCAGTTAATATGAGACGACACTCTTGTTCCTGAAAGTCCGACTGCCGAAAAACATCTAATTTCATAGCCTCTGCATTGGACGCATGATCAGCAAGAATAAGAATCCCATCCACGTCTCCTAAGGTTAGTGCACCGAGCCGCGGTTTTCCTAGGTATTGTCCATTCAGGCCGTTAACAACATAAATGCGCGTCCCATCGGCAAAGCTGATTTTTCCTTGCCAACCCAAAATTTCATCCACCCTGTCTTTATTTGAAGAAGGCCAAGCCTCAGCGTCGTCAAATGTCAAACCATAGATATTGGCTTGTAAGCGGCCCGGTTCCACCACGGTATCCGAGCATTGTCCGTTGTCGCAAAATCCTTGAGAGCAGTCACTGTCCTCTTGGCACACATAAGCCTGTCCGACGCTCGGCCCCACAAATCCAAAATAACTGGCGACTTGATTTGTATCACTGACGCGCTTGGTGATGAGACGCATGTGAAGACCGCCGGTATTGTGCACCACGCCAGTCACTTTAGGTGCGTACTGGTTAAAGTTAAAACCAGCCACGGCGCCGTCGTTTTGCCCACCCTCAATTTCTGCCATGGGATACAAAAGAAGCCCGGCGGTGAAAAGTCCCTGTGAACTTTGACCCGATGACAGTGCGATTTCTTCCACTGCGTCTCGAGGCACAACAACCTCGAAGGTGAAAAGGGGGGAACCCGTTTGTTGCGTCAACCGTCTCACGGCAACGGTGGCTTCATGAAAAACAGCATCCTGGCTTAACACCGTATTGTTGTCGTAGTTCTTAGACACCAAATAATACCGCATCAATAAAGTTGCATCCGAGGCGCCAAGGTCACGAACCAGCGCTTGGTGGTCTAACGTCATTTCAAACACATACTTGTTTTCTTTATAATTCTGGACGGCAACCGTATCAAACCGATAGTGATGTTCTTGGCCTGACACAGGGTCTTCAAACGGTTCATAGCCCTTGTTTCTTAACTTTGCTTTATATTCGTATGTGTAGTGATCGTAAGTAAACTTAAACTCATTGGGGTGACATCCAGAGGTCCCTCCCCATGACATTTCTGATACGGCCTCTAAGTAATAATCGTTTAATTCAATATCCCCTTCCAGCTCCCACTCTGTTTCTTCTAACTGAGCCTCAAACTCAGCTTTGATATTTGAATGACTCATATCGCTGTTCGACACATAGACCGAACTGGTGGATCGGTTAATCACCCAATCGGGGTCCTTACCCGACAAACACCTGCCGCCACAAAGACTCCAACACAACTCGGTGGGGTGCTCTAAACGAGAGGCTTCTCCAAAAATCCCGTAAGCATGAAAGGTCACCTCTGTCTCGATGAATCCCGCGGGTAAATCAGCACGCCAATGGTTCACATCTATAGAGCCACCTGCCCCGCCTTGAGGGCCATTGCCGGCACTTCCACCCATGCCGCTGCCAGGCCAACCAACTGGTACCGAATCATCGCCATCCAAGACCGTGTCATTATCCGAGTCCGGATCTACAATCGCGATCTTTCCATCTCCGTCATAATCGGTCTGTGACCCTTCTTCATCACCGTCAAAGACCCCGTCCCCATCGGAGTCTCGATCAAGGATATTGATGAGCCCATCACCATCTGAATCGGCCATGGCCAAAGCCTCACCCATGACCTCAAGTTCAATATCATCTCTGAGAAAATCGAAATCCGAATCTCGTAATTCGGGGTGACTGCCAATATACAGTTCGTACACATCCGTGAGGCCATCGTTATCATCATCTGGGTCTTCATTGTCACCGATACCATCACCGTCCACATCGCGGTTTTCATTTGGGTCACCGGGAAAATCATCGCCGCGACAGGTCTCTGTGGGAGGGACTCTTAAACCGTAAGTATCGCAGCCGGCCCAGTTGTCACCGAAACCATCGCCATCTTTATCCGTCCACTGCGCCGTATCCATCGGAAATGCATCAGGTACTTCGCTACAGGTGGCGGCATCCGATTCATCCTCACAAACGGAAGCGGCCGTGCAAACCCCTTCAACCGTTTCTGCCTTATCGCAGTAGCCGTCATTGTCGTTATCGGGGTCTTCATAGTTGGCCAGTCCATCCCCATCCCAGTCGCCGGCAAACTTCAAGAATGTCGTGGTGGTGGGCACCTCCCACTCGTCACCAAAGTAAACTGTACCACTCAGGGTATAGCCATCGGGAATGGCAAACAGGTGCGGTTCGCCAGCATCTTCAGGGGTACCGTCTCCATAATTGATCAAAAAAGTGGGTTCTGGCAGAAATACTTCCTGCGCCACCGGCACCGCCACCCAGTTGTGACTGAGGCGGTATTTGCGGTATGGCACCATGGCATCCCATTGTGCAATGGACACCAAAATCGCGTTCTTTTCGGATGAAACAGGGCTACCAAAATACCGGTACAAGGTTTGGTTGCTCGCCTCGTATTGAACCATCAAGTCATGCTGTAAAGGCAACACGTCAAAATCCAAAGGCCACAGAAACCATCCTTCTGGGTTCGCATCGGTTCTCCCCATAGGCAGGCCCCCTTCATCCATGGCCCGATAGTATATCCAGTTTTCGAATTGGCTTTCTTTGGAATAAGCACCGGGTCTCAATGAGAAATCCACCACCACCTGGGTAGTCCCAGATTCGGTGACACTCACTTCTGAACTATCAAACAGTTCAAACCAAGGATTTCCACCATTATGGCCCTCCGCGACGAAGGTATCCTGTTGGTGATCAAAAACGATTGTGCCCTTCTTCTTTGTGGGTTCGCGAGGGTTAAAACTGAGTTCAAAACCGCCTACCGCTTGGCCGGACGCCACAGAAAACGACAATCTTTGTGCCCTGACCCCCGCATTATCGAGCGCGGGCTCGAAATCATCGGTATCGATGGACAGCCAGTCAGGCGTCTCTTTCACCACAATATCTAATGCCGCTTCGGTGTTAAGGCCTCTTTCTTCCTCCGCAATCCCCAAGGAGCCCACTGGCCAGTTCAAGGCTTCGTTTCTATCCGTCACTTCAAAGCGCAAACGGTGCGGGCTGTTTTCGGGTGTTGGATGCAGATAAAACGCAGACAAATGGTTCCCATCTTGACTGATACCATCTCCCAAACGCCAGCGTTTCTGGCGGATTGAATCATCATCAAAGGCAGTGGCTGACAACTCAAAAGTTTCACCAATCACCACCTCGATTTCAGAGACATGATCAGTCAGCACTTGCGAGGGTTCATCATCGGATACGAAGTTGGTGTCGCCATCGTAAATATAGCCCCTTGGCAGTTCATTACCGGCCTTGAAATCAGCGCCAAACACATATCCTTCGACGCGATAAGCAATCTTTTTACGCCCATCCTGGCCCACATCAAACCTTGCCTTGAGATAAGTTGCTGTTTCATTGTTACAAGTGGTTTCTGCTTCGTCTTTGAGTTTGAGGTAGGTCACCGTTGCATCATTGGCGTCCACGATGGCATCGACACCATCAAAAACAGACAAATCATCGCAACCCGTTTCGCCATCACCACAGCAGCCTTCCACATCGCCTTGACAGCAAGCCGTTAAACGCTCCGCCTCGTTCAATACGCTGTGATAGGAACTGTTTTCATCGTCAGGGTTATCGTCAAGGCCATAAACGTTCTCTTCGCCCGCATCCCGTATGGTCTCATCTAAGACAAATACCCAACAGCCTGTGGCTTTGTAGTACATTTCCACCTGAGTCGATGCATCGTTGCACATGCCCTCAGGAGAACCTAAATCGTCGCAAAGGGGGTTGTCTGGACACGCTTCAGAATCTTCGGAGTTCGGGTCACAAAAAGCCGTTCCCGATAATGAACGGCAGTCCCCGTAGGCCTCCGCCGAGTTTGCGATGCGTCGGAAGAACAACTCGGTCCCCATTTCAGCCAAAGCGCAATCGCCTTCAAACACTTCACGCTTGAGGACACAGCCCCCCGTATCGTGCACGCATTTCTCGGAATCCCCATCGCAAGTGCCTCCGATTAAAGCACACTGCTCTTCGGCGTCCCAAGTGAAAACGGGCACACCATCCACGTAACTTTGCACCTCACATTGAACATCGATCACATTTTTCTGAGGCACATCGAAAGCCACCACCGACAACTGACGGTTTAGGAAATCCGCATCTGCGTCTGTGATGTCGAATTTCACGTTGAGAAATCCGGAGGCATCCTCAGGAATGGGCATGAGATACTGGTAGTAGGCGGGGGTTTCTTCCCAAATGGCGTCACAGCCCAAGGCATTGCTGGGGCTGTTGTTGTCTGCCTCTTCCAGCCCGTTAAAATGTCGCCCACAGGCCGCTGCTTGGCTGTAGCTATAACCTTTGGTACCCCAACGACAATCTTCAGTGGCGGTCGCGGTGGTTGTTCCCAACTCATCCCAATGTACGTCCACACGAGGTCCGGTCTCTGAGAAATCTTCATCGTAAAAACGGACATACAATCCACAAGGCTCGCCAATACCCGACTCGTGGACACCGCGATCCGCATTCCAAGTCCAGGTGCTGACCAGTCCTTGCGCTTCCCCTTCTTGTTGGCACGGATTGTCAGCCGCATGCAGCAGATCTTTTTCCACCCGATCGCTGTTCCACTCATTGGCTGCCACATAGGCACCCAACACATCCGGTAAAGCTTCGGTGACGCGGCCACCGATACACGTTTGGCTGAATTCAACCTCATTCATGAACCGGGTTTCATTGGATAATCTCGGGCTAAAATTGGGCCATTCATACGCCAAATCGCAACACGGATTCGCTGGGTCTTCGGTGCCATTGGGCCTTTCGGAGAGCATCACGTTATAGTTCTGAACCGATGCATTGCAACAAGGGTGTTCCGGTGCGACCGATGTACAAATGGTATCGGTGTTGGACGCCCCTACTTCTTGGGTACGATCGTAGAACCAGTTATTACAGCAAACATTGCTCTCTCTATATAATTCGCATCTAAAATCGCAGTTGAGATTTTCATCAATGACGCCATCGCAATCATCATCGAGCCGGTTACAGCGTTCTCGAACATCCAGTGGTAACGGTTCGGGCTGCGGCACGGATGCACCATCTTCACAACTCGCCACAATATTCCGACAAACGCCATCACCTTCATCCCAGGGCTGCAACCCTTCGTCCACAAAACTGTCACAATCGTCATCCAGGCCATTACATGTTTCGTCTGTGGCCGCATCGAGAGGTTCACATTCTACGATTGCACCATCTTCACAAGGAACCATACGATTTAGGCATGCCCCACGCCCACAAACCACTTCGGGCAAGTCATCCACTTCACCATTACAATCGTTATCCTGCCCATCGCACGTTTCGGGCAAAGGCGCTCCGGCTTCACAGTATCCAGGGATACCGTTCACACAGGCAGGGACAAACTTTTCGCAAGCACCGGTGCCACAAGAAATCAAAGCAGGAAGGTCTTCATCAATCTCACCATCGCAATCATCATCGAGGCCATTACACACCTCCGTGGTTGCCATATCTAAGGGTTCGCAAGTTTGAGGGATGTTTTCTGAGCAAGCAGCCACCACATTCGCACAAGCACCGGTGCCGCATCGCAGGTTCGGGATGCCCTCATCAATATCGCCATCACAGTCGTTATCGAGCCCATCACAAATTTCTGGGGCTTTCAGTTGGGCCCCAACGCAAACGCTCCACACCAAATCATTGGTACAAGTACGAAAACCAGTGGAGCATGCGCCATCGGTTTGCCCGCAACTCAACCGCTCCCCCACCTGGTTGAACTGGCACCGATCCAACTTGCCATCGCAATCACCCGCTGCGCAGCCAGGCGCCACGTATGCGATTTGCCCAACGGGCTGGCTCGCAGAATCGACACAATCCTCATTGGCTTCGCAATCACTCACCACAGAGGAATCGGTCGTGCACAGAGATGGTGTTTCAGATTCGTTCACACACACAAAAGAGGGTTCCACCCGGCAAAAAACGTTACAACCATCTCCATCATCAAGGTTGCCATCGTCACAAACTTCATGAGACGACACCAAACCGTCGCCGCACAGCGATTGACAAACAGAGGACCGCTCGCCGAAACAGACGAAACCCGGTTCAATCTCACAGGCCGAGGAACAACCATCTAATGAGCTGTTGTTGCCATCGTCACAGCTTTCTTCGGGGCCTAAAAAGCCATCTCCACAGGACGCGACACAAGACGTCGCTTCGGTACAACTGGGGTCGAAGGGCATGGTGCGCATGTTAAAAATGACGGTTTGGCGCTGATAGGGGAGCCCTGCTGCGCCTAAAGACAACATCTCATCATTGACTTCGCCACCATTGTGAATCACCTGAGAGACCGACAAAGGGGTCGGGCTTTCCACCTGGAAACCCATCATAAAATCCCTCAGCCCGATGGCAGCGGGTAAAACGGGTCTCACCACAAAAGGTGAAACATCTGCAATGGTTCGCCGCCAGCTCAAATGGCCATCGGATTCCATGCGAACCACTTGTGAGGCATAACGGGCCTGGGCGTTGCCATCAGAATAGAGCCACACCATGGCCCCCCCCCGATCAAGGGCCTGCACCCCTAAAGACCGGACGGACTCCTCTCCAAAATGTAATCTGCGGCCAAAGTTGGTCTCTCCCCCCTGAGACAAACGCACGACAAAAGCGTAGCTCAACTCATCAATCTCATCACCCGACATAGATACGGTCTGGGTCGCTCCGTTCTGGGCCGCGGACAACGGGTGTGCGGCCCAACCTGTAATCCAAAAGGAACCGTCCGGATGCGCTGCAATACCGGTCACGCGATTATTTGCCTCTGCACCCATGACCACCGTGCGCTCGTGGGCAAGGGCCCCGTCACTTTCCCGAAAAAGGGCCACAAAACCATCTTCTTCATTGCCCTGGGCCAAACCGTTACCCAATTCAGGATGCAGCTGCCCTTTGAACCAACCTGAAACGGCCATGAGCTGCTCACCCGTGGCCAAAGGATAGATGGCCAAAGCAGAGGCGATCACATTGGCATCTCCTTTGAGTTCTTGTGTCCAGACAATGGCTCCGGCCCGATCAATTTTAATGACCAAACTCTGATTCACGTTTGCGTTCGGGAGGTCAAAAACAGCACCCGACTCGGACGTTATATTGAGGGCCCCTTGGTAGTTGAGCGTCACATAGATATTTCCGTGACGGTCTAAGGTATTGCCCATGAACTTCAAATTGGACGCGCCAAAATAGGTTTGATGGATGGTTGTGCCTTTTGCGTCTAGCCGCGTCAGTAAAGCGATCATGCCCGCCTCTGCCGTAGACGTTACTGTTTGCTGAACCCAGGTCTGGCCCTCTTGGCGAAGCCAACGCGCAGCGCAGTCTTCCTGAGCGTTTTTACAAAAAGTGGCTGCGACCCAAAGGTCACCGGTTGAGGGGTCCTTGGTCACCCAATCCGTCCGGTCTTCCACTTCCAAGGGTGCATTCGTACTGTCGACCGATTGCGCCACCATTTTGAGCGTGACCTGTCCAGCCCCATTTGCGCCCATTAACCAGCCATCACGGCCGGCAGCATTCACACTTCCCGCAGTTGGATGACCGGCAAAACTACCCGAAACATACCCCCCTGCATTCCAACCCCGATTGGCCCCCGCCGCGAGACTACCAATCACCATGTCACCCTCTTCGGTGTGGAAATCGAAACTTTCCTTGGTACAATGGGAAAGCGGACCGGCCGTTTGCCTCAAGGGATGTAACCCGCCAGGATCCAGTTTGGCGCTCACCCAGCCTTGCTTGGTCCGTCTCACTTTGTACTGCCCAACACCCGAAGTATTCGAAGTCGTGCCTAAACCAGGAACAAAGGGAAGCACGTTGCCGCCAAACACGGCCCAAAGACGGTGACCGTCACCGACAATTTTTGAGGCATTGATGGGCTCAGGCGCCCCATACGGAGACACCACTTCGGTGAACGTTGCGTCGTAAGAGCGTAAAACACCATCCTCGGCCAACACCAGCAAATAGTCTTCAACGGCTGCAACAGAACGGACGCCCACTGGAATTTGTAACTGAAAACATGCGTCCGAATCTGCGCAATTGGGCACATCCACCGTCTCGGCCGCCAAATCAATCCCAACCCACGACCGCGAACTCGTTACTTCATCCCCACTCACATGCGACAGCCACAGCATGTTTTGCGCCGGAGCAATAACCACCTCAGGGGTGAATTGATGACCGGTTGCGATCACCTTTGTGGGGCGACATTCCGGCATGCTGGTCAAAGCAGCCAAACAAGTATCCGGCGCCAGGACGTGTCGCCATCCGACCAGCGCCACATGTGCCTCGCCCGTTGCTGACTTTCCTTGCAGCACCAAAGTGTCCCCTTTTTTCACCAAAGCGTTTAAAGTGACATCAGCGAGCACATCGGGAACAGGAACAGGGAAAAGCGCGTCCGGTGCCCCCCACCTTTGGCCCTGCACCCACCACAGTTTCTTTTCAGATATTTCGTCTTGGATGTGGCGTGTTAACAGTAAGGCCCCCAAAGGTGCGGCGACCAAATCTTCGACATAGACATCACCAGTATTATCGGGAGCAATACGTTGACGCTCCCATCGACGTCCCTCAATGCGCAAACGTTCGACATATCCAGCATCATCGGCCCAATAGACAAAAGGTCCAGCAGCGTCAAAGGCCGAGAGACGGTGCACCCGTCTTAAAACAGCGTCATTGACGGAATGGCATTGAAAACCTTCTTCGATCATGCAGTTCGCATCACAACCATCTTCGTCCATAGTATTGCCGTCATCACAACTTTCACCATCGTTCAACAAACCATCGCCGCAAAAAGGTTCGAACAAGCAATCATCACTGCAGCCATTTGGGTCTAGAGCCACATCACATGCCTCGCCATAGTCGAGTTCTCCATTGCCACAAAGCGTCGAACATAGAGACCCCGCATTGCCCGGCACACATGCCCAACGAAATTCTACAGAACAACTGGCATCACAACCATCCCCAGTGTCAAGGTTGCCATCATCACAAACCTCGCCCCCAAGCGTGAGACCATCGCCACAAATAGCGACACACACACCAGAGCTGCAGTCGTACCCTTGTTCGATCTCACAATTTTCGTTGCAACCATCGAGTGCGGCTAAGTTGCCATCATCACAAGCCTCTGCAGCCGCCTTGACCCCATCACCACAGCTGATGCTGCAAACAGCGGGAGAGACCAAAACATCGCAATAATAGCCTGTCTCGGGTTCACAAAGCGCCGTGCAACCATCGCCATCGTTTTGAGCGCCATCATCACAACCCTCATCACTGGCCGTCAATTGATCACCACAGGTAGAGGCACAATCACTCATAGTGTCGCCCACACAGACAAAACCGTGCTCAACCAAGCAGCTGCCGGAACAACCATCCTGGTCGGTGGTATTTCCATCATCGCAGGTTTCAGCCCCCAAAATGAAGCCATCGCCGCAAATGGCCTGACACACCGTACCATCGCAAGCGAATCCAGCTTCAACTTCACATGCAACGCCACAACCATCTCCCGTCAGAAGGTTGGCATCATCGCATGCTTCCGTTTCATCCAGAACCCCATCGCCACAATAGTGAAGGGTTGGTTCTACAGGCTGACATTCCGCATCACACAAAGAACAAGCCAAATCGCCATATTCGCACACCGTTGGGGGCGTGGCTCCTTGGTCGCATAGTTCGTCTCCCTCTAAAATCCCATTGCCACACACCGCCTCCAAGACCAAAGAACGGGTTTCACATGCGCTGTCACAGACCTCGCACTCCAACACGCCAGGTGCGCAACTCTCGGTCAGTTGATTGCCATCATCGCAGGATTCACCATCGTCTACATTGACCTGCCCGTCCCCACATCTTCGAGCGTTGCCCAACACATAGTCACAAGTCGTACCGCAAACGGTGCAACCTGTTTCACCGTACGCACAATCCTCTACCTCTAAGTTGCCATCGTCACATTGTTCTGGAGATTCCCAAAAGCCATCGCCACATACGGGTACCCGCTCAACCGTGGCCCATTCGCAGACTTCGGAGCACACCACACATTCTGAGATATAAGGGTCGCAATTTTCAGTGACCGTATTGTGGTCGTCACAGGCCTCACCAATTTCGACGACCCCGTTACCACACGTGGCCACATTGTTCACCGTGACTAAAACGCAGTCTCCATTACATATATCACACTGTTCGAGTTGTGGGTCACATGACTCGGTTTCGTTGTTTCCGTCATCACAAGTTTCGGTGCCCACAACAATTCCGTCGCCACAGATGGGCTCGCAGGTGGTCCCCGCGCATGCGTATCCAGTTTCTACCTGACAAGAACTCCCACAACCATCGCCATCATCGGCATTGGCATCATCACACAATTCCCCTTCTGTAACATTTTGAAACCCATCCCCGCAAAAACGAGCGACGCCCGCGGTTAAGTCACAATTCGCGTCACAGACCGTACATGCCTCCAAGCCATAGGCACAGGATTCCGTCTCCGCATTGCCATCGTCACAGGTTTCACCGAACTCTACGATGCCATTACCGCATTCTGCTTCATTGACTTGGATGCTTAGAGAACAGTCACTGGTGCATATCTCACACTGATCTTCTTGCGGGGAGCAAGCTTCCGTGATGGTATTTCCATCATCACAATCCTCACCATTTTCTAAAATACCATTGCCACAAACAGAAGGTGGCATTTGCTGTTCGATTCTCGGTTTTTGGAGGTGAACGGGGGCTGGGTCGGTGTCTGCAACATTAGGCCCTCCTTGAGGGCAGGCAGTCAGCAACAAAAAAAGAAAAAAGCCCATGTTTCTAGTCATTTGATCCATCCTTGGGAAACAAAGTGCATCGGAAAGACTAGCACGAAAGCCAATAAACCGCTCCCCCGCCTAGAAATAAATAAGGCAAAAAAAAGCTTCTATATATCAGCTACTTAGAAGATGGAGCAACGGTGACACTTCCCACATGCACGGGAACCACGTCTTTGATTTGAACCACCGACTCAACCGCCTGGTCAATGGCCACTTCCACGTCGCTCAAAATTTCGGCTTCGACGGGGAAATTGAGCTTAACCGGCACCCGAATGTTTTGTTTCACCGCCACGGGTAAACTCTGTTTGATGGGCACTTTGAGGGTTTGTTTGATCAAGATTGTTTCATTGATGGGAACGGTGGCTTTCACAGGTACTTCCGTATTCAACGGAATGTTGAGTTTGGGGATATCCAAAGTGATGACATCTTTGATGCGTACCTTTTGCTTAATGGGCACTTTCACCTTGATGGGAATGTTCCAATCCGTCGTAATGCCCGAAAGAACGCCTGCCGCTTTCATGTTCGGGTCTAGGGGAACCTTCACATCCAACTCAATCACATCATCAATAAAGACCTCTGTATCGATAGGTACCTGCAGGTTTTTAAACGACAGCTCTTTTTCCGTCAGATTCATCGAAATAGGAATCACGGTATCGACCAAAACATTTTGTTTCACTCTTATGGCTTGCTCGACCGGCACATCAACATCTAAGTCAAGATGCACATTAAATGTTTCGTCCACCGGCACGTTTAAATCCCGATCTAAGTTGACCTGAGTTTTGATTTTGTCAGGCAATGATACTTTCATGTTTTTCTTTAAATGGGTTTTAAAGGGGACCTCGGTATCGAGCTGCAACTGTAAATCTTGATCCAGGTCTAAAGACAAGACCATTTGCTTGCCCACCACGAGGCCTACGACAATGGCGATGGACAGGGCCACCACGCCTCCCGCGAAAAATGTGCGCCAAAAATTCTGTTCTCGTCCCGTCTGTGTTGTGTCTTCCACATCCAAACCCGTCTTCTGCGACCATTTGCGATGGCCTCATGGCCCGGTTCACCCTAACACAAAAGGCGTGGTTCGAAAAAACCACGCCTTGTTAATGGGACGATTTATTTTTTTGGGCTGCTTAAGCCACAGGCTGGGCGTCAACTACCCCGCTGTGGCTCATGGCTAAAGGGCGTGGCCCTGCCTTTCTAACCGCTTCGCTGCAGCCGGCTTCAAACTGTTCGAAGTTATCACGGTACATTGTGACCAAACGGTCTGCTTGGTTGTCGTATGCATCGCCGTTCGCCCAGGTATTGCGTGGGTTGAGGATTTCAGAAGGAACGCCATCGCAACTTTTTGGGATTTCAAACCCAAATCGCACGAAGTAGTCGAATTCGCCATCAGCCAACGACCCGTCCAAACACGCATTCAACAAACGACGTGTCCACTTAATGCTGATGCGCTCACCGACACCGTAGGCACCGCGAATCCAACCCGTGTTCAGCAACCAGACCGTAACACCGTGGTCTTGAATCTTTTTGGACAAGAGTTCCGCGTAGACCGAAGGGTGTGAAGGCATAAACGGCGCGCCGAAACATGCTGAGAATGTGGCCTGGGGTTCAGTGACGCCCACTTCTGTCCCAGCAACCTTTGCCGTGTAGCCACTCATGAAATGGTACGCAGCCTGTTCGGGGGTGAGCCGGCTCACTGGAGGCAACACACCGAAGGCATCAGCACACAGGAAGACGATATTCTTGGGGTGTACCCCTTTGCCCGAAACCACTCTGTTCTCAATGAACTCAATGGGATAAGAACCGCGCGTGTTCTCAGTCAACGAGGTATCCGTAAAATCGGGCACACCGTTATCATCGAGGATGACATTCTCGAGCAAAGTGCCCGGCATGCGGGTGGTGGCGAAGATTTCTGGCTCTGCTTCAGCGCTGAGGTCGATCATCTTGGCATAGCAACCACCTTCGAAGTTGAAGACCCCATTATCACCCCATCCGTGTTCGTCGTCGCCGATCAAAGCGCGATCGGGGTCAGCACTCAAGGTGGTTTTGCCCGTACCCGACAAACCGAAGAACACAGCACTGTCGTCCGGGCCTGCATTGGCTGAACAGTGCATGGTCAGAATTCCTTTTTGCGGCAATAAGAAGTTCATCACCGAAAAAATGGATTTCTTGATTTCACCGGCGTACTGGGTGCCGCCGATCAAGACCAATCGCTCTTCGAAATTCATCAAAACAAAGACATTGGAGTTTAGTCCATATTTGTCTTTGTCTATGGTGTTAAAATGGGGCGCGTGCAGCACCGTGAATTTGGGTTCGTGTTCCGCTCTCTCAGCGTCGGTAGGGTCGATAAACATGTTGGCGGCAAACGCATTGTGCCAAGCCGTTTCGTTAATCACACGAATGGGCAAACGCTCAGAAGGCTCTGCACCACAAAAAAGGTCTTGCACGAACAACTCGTTTCGCGAGCCGAGATATGCCAACACCTCTTCTTTGATTTGTGTGAAGACGTCAGCGCCGATAGACTTGTTCACGGTACCCCACCAGATTTTGTCTTGGGAAGGCTCGGATTGGACAAGAAATTTATCGTTCGCAGAACGACCGGTCCGCTCTCCAGTAGTGGCAACAAAGGCCCCGTGTGCTGTCAATTTTCCCTCGCCATTGCCAACGGCTTTCTCGATCAACTGATCTTGTTTTAGGTTCCAGTACACTTCGGCTGCGGTTTGAAGTCCGAGACTCTCGAGTCCCACCTTACTTTTGGTCATGGTTATCCCTCGTGGTTGTGTGCGACAAAGGTGACGTTAAGCCCCAATGTGCGGAATTACCTAACACAGAATGCGGTAAGCGCAATTCTCACCGGCATTCGCTTTTGGCCTTTTGCGTCAATAAGCGTAAGTACCTGTTTTAAAGAAGTTTTATTTTTTCTTCGGCCCCTTTTGAAGGTCTTGTGATGGCCATGGGAATCAAAAAACGTTGAAAATCTCATATGATCCCGAGATTAAATGGATTTTTGAGCAGAAATAACGCTACAAATCGGGTGCGCACCCCACCTACAAAAACGGCCGCAAAGGACCATGGAAACGAATTTTCTCGCCCAAAAGCCTGATATCATACTCATCAACGGCTCCACTGGAGCCTTCTCGGCTTTAAAAGACTTCTTGGGGACCCTCAAACATCTGCCCGTTCCCATCGTGGTTGCCATTCACATCCCCACCAACGCCAATGAAACCTTGATGCAAATCTGGGGTGATCACGACACATCAATTCCGTTGGCTCAGGCAGATCAGCGCATTACCGATGGCGTGGTTTTTGCGCCGCCAGGTCAACACATCTCTATTGGACGGGATGCAGACCATGTCGCACGCATCCGTCTTTCTGTTCCAACGGAAGGTGCTCTGGCGCCCTCCATCGACCGGTTGCTGCTCTCTGCCGCGGATGTTTTTCAATACCCGGTTGCTGTGATGCTCTCCGGTTTTGGGTCCGATGGCCAACAAGCCGTGGATGTCTTTGCTCAAAAACAACTGCCGGTTTTAATCCAAGATCCAAAATCTGCCATGGAACCAGACATTCCAATCAATGCCGGTTTGGTTTCACCGCAGTCCCCACAGCTAACGGTGAGGGAAATCGCAAAAGTGCTCCACCAAGCTTGCAGCTAGTTTGCTTTCTGTTCTGGATTTTTAACCATCAGCTGGACTTGTTTTGAATAAGAGACATCATCACAAGTCGGTTTGTTTTGGGCCCGTCGCAAAACGAAGAACGAGTCGTCACGCCCCACCCCAGCCTTCGGTTTCGGTGCGAAACGTAAGAACGGGTTACTGACATCGAGAACGACCTGCTCCGTCTGCCAAAACATCGGTCCCTTCACCAAATCAGGTCCGAGTAACTTACCGCGCATCTCACTTTTGGTGCGTTGCACCACATAAGCTTCACCAATGACCAACCCAGAAAACTTCATGGTCATACCTGGATGACCATCGTGGTCACCATCAAACACCCGGGGGTCATCAGGGTTGGTTGGCAGCGGCTCATTTTCGCGGTCTTGAAGCTTAGCACTGTGCACAATCGTTCGGTCATCGATCAGTAACTCAATCTCCGAGGGGCTCTTCCTCACCAGCCGTGCGGTTCGTACCTTCCCTGACAACGCTTTAGTGAAATTCTTGGAAGGCGTCATCTGAACGACACTGATTTCAAGCTGGGTATCCAGCCGACAAACGGTTTCACGGAATGTCAAATCAGAGCCATTTTGCTCTACATCTACCAAAGTCAATGAGAAGGTTCGGGCCGTTACCTTTTCGACAATGGGTACAGGCGTGTCGGACAGAGAAACGAGTTCCATGATCCAGGTGCCCGACATTTTTGGCCATTCCTGTTGGTTGTCCTGAGCGCTGTCATTGTGTGCAAGAGCACCTTGAGAACAGCCCAACACAACTAAAATGAACATAAATCGGAACATAATACCTACAGATTGAAATGACTTTGGCGCTTTTATAAGGATACCATTAAAAATGTTTTAAATCCTGAAAAGTTACGTAGTTCTATTGGTTTAATCGGAATTTCCAAAGTATACTTTAGGTGATGTTTACCTCCGCTCGCGTTCAGATACCCCTCTTTGGGTTGGTTTTAGCTGTTTTTTTGCCTGGTTGCCCCCAGACGGTCCCTCCACCGAAACAGACAGATCCGTTGGCAGATTTTCTGGGGCAAGCCGGATACCCCTGCCTGGATGACGGAACCTGTCATGAAGGCTTGCTCTGCCTGGAGACCGGCGAACTGGCCATTTGCGTCTCCAGTACACCCGATTGTTCGGGTACATGGGGCGGCACTTCCACCTTAGACAACTGCAATACCTGCGACGATGACCCCACCAATGATTGTACCCAAGATTGCGCAGGCGCCTGGGGCGGCANCGCAACCTTAGACAACTGCGACACCTGCGANGATGACCCCACCAATGATTGTACCCAAGATTGNGCAGGNNCNTGGGGCGGCACCGCNNCCTTAGACAACTGCGANACCTGCGATGATGACCCCGCCAATGATTGCACACAAGATTGTGCAGGCACGTGGGGCGGCGCAGCCACCATGGATAACTGTAACACCTGCGACAACAACGCATCCAACGACTGCACACAAGATTGCGCAGGCACGTGGGGCGGCGCGGCCACCATGGACAACTGTAACACCTGCGACAACAACGCATCCAACGACTGCACACAAGATTGCGCGGGCACGTGGGGCGGCACTGCAACCTTAGACAAATGTGGCACCTGTGACGATGACCCCACCAATGATTGCACCCAGGATTGTGCAGGGGCATGGGGCGGTAACGCGATGCTGGACAATTGCAATCATTGTGACAGCGACCCCACCAACGATTGCCAACAAGATTGCGCAGGCACTTGGGGCGGCACGGCCACCATGGACAACTGTGACAACTGTGACGATGACCCGGTCAACGATTGCACCCAAGATTGCATGGGCGAATGGGGAGGCAATCATGCCTTAGATGCATGTCATGTGTGCGATGCGGACGACACCAACGACTGCCAATTATTGTGCCAAGCAACTCCACATCCGGACGGTGGCGTCACTGAATGTGCCATGCCCGAGCTGGCTGCTTGCGGGCCTGGCACCCTCGCCCTGCATGGCGTTTGTATCCCCGAAGAAGAAGTGCTCTATCATCTGCCCTTCCCGCCCGCTGATGATGTTGATGCCGGGACGGCCAACCCTTTGATCGTCTCGCAAGGCTTCCAGGGCTACTATTCGCATTCCAACCGGCAACGCTACGCGGTTGACTTTGACGTACCAGTGGGCACACCCATTGCCGCTGCACGCGATGGTTACGTCTACGCGGTAAAAAAAGACTCCAACAGCGGCTGTGCCTCGTCCGCCTGTGCAGACCAAGCAAACTACATTCGCATTTTGCATGGTGATGGCACCGAAACCTTTTATCTTCACCTCGATTACGAAGGTGCTTTTGTAGAAGTGAACGATCATGTTTGCGCCGGAGATATCATTGGAGCATCAGGCGACACAGGATGGACCACCGGCCCGCACTTACACTTTTCGGTGAATAACGCCTATGGCGACACCATCCCTTTTCGTTTTAGCGAAATGCTTGAAATATCTGAAGGGTTGCCCATACCCGGTCATAACTTCATATCTGATAATCACGAGATCGGCTCTTGCGCAGAAACAGCATTGAATGGCTGCCCCGCCGACTTTTATCTACACCGCGGGCTGCTCCTGGATCCGGGCTTTCCCTGCATTACGGATGACGCATCAAACACCCCCACTTTTTCAGGCATCAATGTGGCAGGTTCAGCGCACACCTTTTTGAGTATTCGAAGACTTCAGGGCAGCGTCTTTACGGACACCATCGAATTATGCTTGGAGAACGATGACGATGGCGCGTTTTCTACCGACGTTAACTGGAGTGAACTGGGCGGGCCTGGTGATGTCATCTATGTATTTGCCACCGCCGCAATACTCGAAGAAGAAAATGGCGAAATGGTTTGTGGCACATTCTATGGCTGGGAACGCTCTTTCAGTGTTTTACTCAAGTGACGCTTTTTTATCTTGCTCTGAGTCCCTACGAGAGTCAGGTGCCATATCGATCACCACCCTGGAGGCTTGAAAAGGTGACGGTTGCGTGGTGACCATTTTCGCTTGAACTTGCTTTAGTACCCATCGCGCCAAAGGTCGACGCCCGAATGGCAACATGACCAAAACGCCGAAAACATCCGTAACCATCCCCGGTGTCACCAAAAGCGCACCGCACAGCAAAACGCATGCGCCTTCGATTAAAGATAAAGTCGGCAGCTGTCCCACCGCCATGGTGTCTTGAATTTGCTGAAGTACGGCCATGCCTTGCTGGCGCGCAAGTGCCGCACCGACGATACCGGTTGCAACAATGAGGAGAAATGTTTCAAAACCGCCAATGGTCAAACCCATTTGAATCAGGAGGTAAAACTCCAGCGCAGGGATGCCGATAAAAGCCAAAACAAGCCATTTCATCATGGTATCAAAAACTCCAACACCATTTGATTGAAAATGTCTGGCCGCTCTATTTGAGCCACATGGCGGGTGTTTTCCACCACCTTCAAAGAGGCATTGCTACCGAGGTAATCTTTATATCTTTGGCCCAAAGAAACCGGAAACAGCAAGTCGTATTCGCCATATATCAATAACACGTCGTGCTTGAGAGGTGCACTCGCCTTTACCAGTTCGGCACGCTGGTTAATCACCGCGTCGAGCAACTGAACCCGTTCGGGGTGAAACTTAGTATAATGCGTTTCGACCAAACGTCTCTGCGCCCAGTCCGGCATCCACCGGTCCTTGTAATAAATGTTGTTCATCAGAAACTCGAAATCGTCTGTATCTTCTACCAGCAACAGTTCGCCCAAATGTTGGATGCCCAAACGTTCACACATGGCCTCGTAGTCCCTGGTGTTGTAATCCGGTCCTGGGCTGGCAGCAATAATGATTCGGTCGAGCCTTTCGGGCTCAAGCATGGCCAACTGATAAGCGACCAATCCCCCGTAAGAGGTTCCCAGGATATTGGTTTTCTCGATATCCAAATGTTTGAGTAAAGCCGACAACATTTCAGCTTGATGCTTGATCGAAAAATCTCGACGGGTGGAGTGGGAATCATGGAACCAC
This sequence comes from Myxococcales bacterium, assembly GCA_002721815.1. GTDB lineage: Bacteria > Myxococcota > UBA727 > UBA727. The sequence goes on along the minus strand of PBLQ01000003.1, from coordinate 11,131 downwards.
AGAAAATCGGCCGAAATTACCCTAAAGTGTTGGCCCAACTCCAAAAACTGCTTGGTCCAGGACCAAGTTCCGCCCCCACCAAACCCATGGGCCAACAACAAAGGTGGTTTTTGAGCGTGATTGTCCCAATAAGTCACGGTATCTGGCCCTAAAACCACGGTCTTTTGCACGTAATTCGCGGCCGCCATTTTGTCTAAATATCTGTTTTTATAAAGGTCTACCGGATGACAGCCGTCGGCACCCATCATGCACAAGACGGATATCAAAACCAAGCTGAGCTTCAGAAAATGCACCTGCATGCACTCTATTTACTCTTGAACCAGAATGGGAGCAACTTCAAACCGAGGCCTGCTGCGGCCAAAAACATAAAAAATGAGACCGCATTCATGCCAAAGAGTTGCGTTCCAGGTGCATCGAGGGCCAAAGAGCCCCCCACTGCCAAAGCACCGAAGAGGAAACTTTGGGTATAGACGGTGCGGGTTTTCTTGTTTTCCTGGATCATGGAATCCAAATCTTTAACCACCACCCGGGTTTGCAGACGTCCTTCTGAAATATCACGCATCAGTTGGGCGGATAAGCCTGGCCACAGACGCATGGACCGGGACAGCGCCTGAATCATATCAACGCTTTCTTTCATGAGACGTTTGGGACTGTAGCGTTCCAACATGAGCTGTTTCACATAGGGTTCAGCACTCTCGATGAAATTCACATTGGGCACCATGGATTTGCCAATGCCCTCGGCCGTGACGAGCGCTTTAAAGACCATGGTAAAATTGGTGGGCATTTTGATTTGGTGAAAAGTCGCGCCGGTCACCAACTCGGAAAAGAAAGCGCCCACTTCGATTTCTTCGAGGGTGCGCCCAGCCACGTGGTTCTCCATGATGTTCACCACGTCCTGCTCAAAACGATTATAATCGTAAGAAACGCCTGGCATTTTCGAACCCAATTCGAAAAACACACGGGCCACCAACTGGTAATCCTGTTGCGACACACCGACCAAAATATCTAAGATTTGTTCTCTTTGGGCGTGGGTGAGCCGTCCCACCAGACCGAAATCGATGAGAAAAGTTTCACCATCTTCACGCACCAAAACATTGCCAGGGTGCATATCGCCATGGAAAAAACCGTCCACCAAAATCATTTGAAAGAGCGCCTGCATCATGCGCGGCGCCAAGTCGTAAGGGTCTATGCCATAGGTGGATTGCGCCTTGGTGATTTTGACGCCGTGAATGAAGTCCATGACCAACATCTGTGAGGTACAGACTTTGTCGTAAACACGCGGGACACTGATTCCCTCAACGTCGTGGAAGTTCCTTTGAAACTGCGCGATGTTCCTTCGTTCATTATCAAAGTTCAGTTCTTTACGCATGGCCGCATCAAACTCAGTAATGACGCCAATGGGATCCATCATGGCTAAATCGGGCACATTTTTTTCCGCCTGCCGAGCAAGAAAGTGAAGGATGTTCAGGTCACTGTCCAAACGAACCAAAATATTCGGTCGCTGTACTTTCACCACCACATCAGCGGTTTCATGCAAAAGTTTGGCCTTGTGCACTTGAGCGATAGAAGCAGAGGCCAAAGGCGTTTCATCAAATTCGGCAAACACATCTTGAATGGCGCATCCCAGTTCTCGCTCTACTTGCCGGGTCACTTCAGCAATGGACAGCACCGGCACATTGTCTTGGAGGTGTTGTAACTCCTCGATGATGTCTGCTGGAAGTAAATCGCCTCGAGTCGAAAGGATTTGGCCTAACTTTACAAAGGTGGGGCCCAGCTCTTCAAAAGCCATGCGAATTCGTTGGGCCATGGTGTAGAGCTGGTCGTTTTCATCGGTGTAGGCCATCAAGTTTTTGATGCCCACGGTATCGGTGAGGTGCATCCGCGTGGCAAATGCGCCAAAACCATGCTTCACCAAAATTGCCACGATTTCTCGAAAACGAGCCACGTCTTTAATGGCCGTACTCAAACCTTTTACACTGGTGACCAAGCTGCCAACGTTCGCCAAAACGATCCTCTCCTGCGTGGGACCTCAACTGGGCCCGCAAGGGTGATTTGTACCATGGCCAAGACACCGTTCCGAAAAAACGGCCTCACATGAACTTTAATAGGAAGCTATTTAACTAAGCGTGCATGGAGCCACGCTTTGATGACCCCGAGCTCCGGTGGGCAAACCTCGTGTCCCATTGGAAATTCTTCCCAAATTACAGGGCGTTGAGGGTTTAGGGCCGTCACTGCCTCCATCCCTGCTTTGCCCCGGCGACAAGGGACCATGGGGTCGTGGGTGCCATGGCAAAACAGCATGGCGGTTGCGGAATTGGCATCACTCACGGCAGACGCCAGCTCTGAGGGCAACACCAAATAGGCAGAAAGTACCATGATCCCAGCCAAGGTCTCTTGATGGCGCAAACCCGTATGTAGGGCCATGGCCCCACCCTGCGAAAAACCGGCCAACACAATATTTTCGGCGGCAATGCCCCTTTGCTTTTCTCGTTGGAGCAGCGCTTCAATTTTTTCGGCAGAGGCCCGGATGTGCCCAGGGGGCTCCCGGTCGGGAGATTCATCCATGGTGAGAATGTCATACCACGCGGGCATGGTCATACCCATGTTGATGGTCACGGGCATCACCGGAGCATGAGGAAAGACAAAACGTGTGTTGTTCATTTCAAGCAGGGGCACAATGGGCTCGAAGTCATGGCCATTCGCACCCAGACCATGCAACCAAATCACTGAACTTTTTGCATCCTCTCGGGGACCAACTTCAACACAGTCTAAATATTCACTCATGGGATTTCCTTCTGCGGTTCATTCCAACCTAAGCGGATGCGGCTTGAACAGACCAATGCAGCCTGGGCAGCCAGAACTGTCCAACATGGTCATTCATCAACTCCGGGAACTCCACCGCGGCGTAATGAGACCCCCCCTGCAAGGACACCAATTGACCATTGGGGATGGCATCGACCATAATTTGTGCCTCAGACAACGGCGTCATGGGGTCATGCGTGCCCTGCACCAACAACACAGGACAGTAAATGGTGGGCAACACGTCTCGGGCATCATGCTCATCAAGTAAAAGCAGTTGTTTGGCATAACGGCCCATGTCGAGTTCTTTAAATCGCGCCGCGATGGCATTGAAAACATCTTTGTCGAGGTCGCGATGGGCAATACCTGCCTTAATGATGGTACGCACGAAGAGTTCAGAGCCGGCCAATTTATCCACCACAAAACGAGACACACGGGTGAGTCTTTGGGAAACCTTTAAGAGTTTCTTAGCCGCGGGTGCCGTCACCGTCGCCCCTTTGAGCGTATGAAATGCTTTGCCGGCGACCCTTTTGTGCAACACCAAATTGTCAAAACGATCGCCATGGTGGCGACACATTTCAACCAAAACCTGCACGCCCATGGACCAACCAAACGCAAAGACCTTATCGAGTTTTTCGTGGTCTAAGAGCGCCACTGCATCGTCAGCATGGTTCTGAATATGGAGACTGTCATCTCCTCCCATGGGCTCGCCCGAGGAATAAACACCGCGGTAATCCCAACAGTAAAATCGAAATTTGTCTTTGAAGTGGTCGATCAAAAAACAATACGCCAAGTAGCTTCCCCCCAAGCCGTTGGCCAATAAAACCGGTTGGCCTTTGGGGTTGCCGAACACTTGGTACCCGATCTTGGTTCCATCGGGCGTCACAAAATAGCGCTGTTCGAATTCGAGTTGCGGTAAAGTCATGTTCGGATCCTACCAGCAATGTGTGGGTCTGCAAACCCAAATATTTGGGGGCGGCCATACCCTATACTACTGTTTCTAAGCGGTTATCTGCAGGAACCATTAATACAATCACCATTGCCGAAGCCGGAGATCACATCACAATCCGAGTCGTACTCGCACTCGCATTCATTATCATTACAGTACGGCAAACCCGTAATACTCGGACAATGGTTGTTAGTCACACATTCCACACAGATATCATTATCGTTGGTACCGCCACCGGGTACATTAATGTCCGCCGAACCCGCGGGACCACTGCCTCCTGGCTGCCCCTCTTGGTTGTCTCCACCCTGAGGCATATCGTTGTCTTGTTCTTGCTGTCCATTGCCACTGTTGTTGTTGGAGCAATAAGGGCGGGAGCCTGAACAATCGCCATGGTCCGCGCACCCGACACAAATGTTATTGGTACAAACCTGGTAGGGGCCGTTGGTACCGCAATGGGCATCCACCAAACATGCTTCGTCACAAGTGGTATTTTGCTGTGTGAAAGCGTTGTCACCCGCCAGATTGTAAGTGCCGCCTTCACAAGTCCCGCAGGTGTGGTTATCGACATATTCATTGAGCCCGCAATAAATTGGCGCACAGGTTTCTCCCGCTGATTGGCACCCCGCAGCCCCCGAACAAACACAGGTCACTTGACCGGAAGAATCGTCACACATGTTGCACTGCCCACAATTAACGGTCCCACATGCCAACTCGCAGGACCCATTGTCGTCATTATCCTGATAGCCGTCGGAACAATCGCATTCGAAGTCATCCACCAAATCCACGCACGTGCCGGGGCCACAATCAACCCCAAAACAATCATCGATATTGGTTTCACAATGCGCCCCGGTAAACCCAGTATCGCAAGCACAGGTATAGGTATCGAGTCCATCAACACAGGTGCCATCGTTACAATTCACACCCAGGCAATCATCAATATTGGTTTCACAATGCGTTCCGGAATATCCGTTATCGCAGGCACAAAGGTAAGTATCGATCCCATCAACACAGGCACCATTGTTACAATTGACCCCCTCACAATCGTTCACATTGCTGCACCCTCCCGCATCTGCGGTAAAGCCATCAGCACAAGTTAAAGTTTCGTCACTCCCCGCATCGTTTGTGGCACCGTTGTTTCCTGTGGCGCCCCCCGCATCGAGCATCGTCACAGCAGCGGATTCACCGCCATCCATTTCATCGATGACCACCGCCGCGCCCATGCCGGCATCTTGTGACACCGCGGGAACCGCCTGTCCCGCATCCCCCTGTGCATCAGGGGGAGGCTCAATTCCTTGCCCCGCGTCAGCACTGGGGTGAGGTGCGCTGCCCGCATCAGCCATCGGACCTGGCGGTGTTTGTGAGTTGATGCCACCAGCATCTGCTGTAGTTTGTGTGGGCGCAGGAGGCGTGGGAGGCTCCACAGGCTCTGGCAATGGACAGCCGGCGATCAAAAAAAGAGTCATAAAACCCAATACAGTGCTTCGAATCATATCATTTCCATTGGCCCGTACGGGCACGTTTTAAGGGCGATGGGAGAGTAACCTATTAAATATAGCATGTTTTTGGGTTCGATGTTCAACACTTCCCTTCTAACCAGCCGTTTAAACTTAAAAATTGGGCTGTGGGAGGCTGCTTTAGACGAGACCGAATCGCGAAAATATGATAATATCGCAGTTGTTCTACTTCACCCATCCGTAGCTTCCCATTCAATCAAGAGGGTCTATGCTTTCAAAAAACATATTTCTCACTACGACACTTTCGCTCATTCTTTGGGGCTGCAGCTTGCCCGATACCGTTCCCAGAGAGTCTGACCCTGAAGAACAAGTTTCTGAAACGCTGGCCAATGATTCTGGCGCTGAATCCGATATGACCGATAATTCTACAGACAGTGGAACGCCCGTCGTCAATCCGCCTGAGCCAGCTGTCGATGCAGGTGAATCCGAGCCCCCTCCCCCGGTGGTTCCAACCGATGCAGGTTCCGCACTCGGTGCGGCCAATGATGGTGGCGCCGAGGCATCTCTCTGTGACGCAGGCTATGCATTGGATGGCGGCAACTGCGTGATGGTCGATCTTTGTGAAGGTATCGATTGTGGGCCTGGGGCCTGCGTCAGTGATGGCAATGGGCTGTCTTGTGATTGCGCGAATGGCTACCAAGACAATGACAACAACTTAACTTGTGAACTTACCTGCGCCACCGCTAACTGTGGGCTTTACTATGTTTGCGATGATTCATCTGGAACCAGCGATTGTGTATGCGCCGAAGGTACAGAACTAATCAACAACGATTGTGAGCCCATTTTGTGTGAGCAGAACCAATTCGTGAGCGCCCATGAATGTATCACTTGTGAAGGCGGCTTGTACAACACGGCCGGAGACAGCGCCTATGGCGATGACACCACTTGCGATGCCGCGTGCCTCGATGATTCACACTGTAGCGAAGGCCAAGAATGCAATCAGAACAATGAATGTTTCACCCCATCCTGCACCTCCCATCAGCAATGCATCGATCAGTGGGCAGAAACGCCGTCTGCGTCCACAGACTACGCCTGTGTTGAAGGAAGCTGCAGCGGTTTGGCCTCTGGTAAATGCTACGAAGAGATTCATTGCATGAACGATACTGGTAAGCCCTATTGCGATGGCGATAACAACACCCTCGGCGACTGTGTGGCCTGTATCGAGCACGAGCATTGCATCTACAACGAAAATGATGACCTCATAAATACGAATGGGTCATGCAACGATGGCCTTTGCGAGTCGCTGGCTCCCGGCTACTGTTATATCGATGCACACTGTTCCGATGACAGCGACAACTATTGCCTTGTTGGTCACAATTCCACCACTGCCGGAGAATGCAAGGAATGTGTAACAGATGCGGACTGTGATGAACTGTTCGGCGGGCCCCCCAACAATCCCAACTACCACCACAAATGTAACGACAATTATGATTGTGTCAGTGTCCAAAATGGTCACCAATAAGACACCAGTGACGAGGAACAGGCGCAACAAAACCATCTAAAGATGTTTAGGTAAGGACGGTGTGATCGCCATACTTTTGCTGTATGGCATCACCTAAGTGCTCAAGGCGCTCTCTCTTTTCTTGCAGTTCGGCTTGATGCGTTTCCTCAAACAAGGCCATTTGGGTCTGTCCTTCATTCATTAGAAAATCGAATGCCGCAACGCCCACCAATCGGATGGGTTGGTCCAAGTTGAACCGCGATAAAGTTTGAATGGCGGCCTGATAAAGGGTGGCACCGTCTTGAATGCTCGAAGACGCTTTTATTTGCGCGGTTTGGGTTTTAAAGCCCTGAGAGTACCGAATTTTGACGCGGACCCCCTGCGCCCGAAAGCCCTTCCGCCTTAACTCTTTCGCGACTTCCCCACACTGCTTGCGTAAGTGGGCACAGACCCGATCTTGTCCAACAATATCTTGGTTAAAGGTATTTTCAGAGCCAATGGATTTACGCTCGGTAGCAGGGGTCACTTCACGATCATCTTTACCCCAGGCAAGTCTTTGGAGCACTGCCCCATGCTTACCGAGGTGATGTGTTAATGTTTGAGGTGACGCCTGTTGGACATCGCCAAAAGTAAAATAACCCAGAGTTTCTAACTGCGTGAGCGTTTTTGGGCCAACACCCCAAAGTTTTTTCAACGGAAAAGGCGCGATAATCTCTGAGATATTTGGTTTTAGAAAATCGGTAACGCCATTGGGTTTGTTCAACTCGCTGGAGAGTTTGGCCAAAAATTTGTTGGGCGCCACCCCAATGGAACAGGTCAGCTGTGTTTTTTCATAAATGGCATCCTTGACCTGCTGGGCCGCATCCATGGGCATCCCAAACAGTTTTTCGGTTCCTGACATATCTAAAAATGCTTCATCAACGCTGAGGGGCTCCACCAAAGGAGAAAAATCTCGAAAGACAGTCATGACCTCACGACTAATGTCACTGTAACATTTCATTCGGGGTGATAAAAAGTGTCCCTGAGGACAAAGCTGTTTGGCTTTCACCATCGGTTGTGCACTGTGCACACCAAACCTGCGGGCCTCATAGGATGCAGCGGAGACCACACCCCTCTGCCCCAGTCCGCCCACAATGACCGGTTTGCCCTTAAATTGTGGTCGGTCTCTTTGTTCAACCGACGCAAAAAAGGCATCCATATCAACATGAAAAATGACGTTTTTCATCAGCGTAGCCACAACCAAACGGGCACCAATCTAGGGTAAATCAGGGCGATCTGGATCGTTATCATCAAAATACGGAAAACATACCCCGTAGTTCGTGTGACAGGTTTCATTCGGAGCACAATCTTGCGAGGTCACACATTCGACGCAAGTGTTGTTAGACGTTTTACAGGTTTTCCTCGTAGAGTTAATGCTGCAATCACTGTCGCTGGTACATCCTTCACATGTGTTCGAACTCTGATTACAAACCGGGTAGGCCTGATTCGCCGCAGAGCACTGGCTGTTGGTAATACAAGCCACGCATTCGTAATCGCCGGAGCAGTAGGGCTGCGAGTTAGGACATTGGGTCCCCGAATAACACTCCACGCACACACCCGGTGGATTAGGTCCATTGGGACCCTGAATGGTGCCTTGGGGGCCTTGATGCCCCTGACCGGAACCACCACCTTGGGGGTCGCCCTGCCCGTCGTTTGGACCACCAATGGGCACATCGTCATCAATTTCTTCGTGTGGGCCGCCACCGCCCGAGTTGCCATTGGAACAATAAGGGGTCGCACCGAAACAGTCACTGTGACTGTAACACGGCGGCGCTTCACATGTGTTTCCGGCGCCACAGACCTCATCAAGGGGGCAATCCAAGTTTGTCAGGCATTCCACACAGCTGGTGGTCACGTTTAACCCGTTGCCCTGAACGACGATACATTGCTGCGAGCCTGGGCAGTTGGTCATGCTGCAAGGGTCCCAACAGGCTCCCGAACCGCTACAATAAGGTTGCTGTCCGCTACATTGTTGATGACTGCTACACCCTTCACAGAGCCCAGAAAAAACATCACAAATGGGCGCCGAAGCCTGGCTGCATTGTGAGTTGCTGGTACAAGCCAGCACACAGGCCCCGCCAACTGACACATAGCCTGAATCGCATTGGCTGCATGTACTGCCGGTGTAACCGGTCGGGCAGTCGCAGCTAAAGGAATTCACCCCTTCGTCGCTACAAGCGCCACTGTTCGCGCATGGGTTAGGACTACAGTCATCGGAATAATCAACGGTGCAAGCGGTGTTTACACCGCCTCCGGTGTAGCCACTGTCGCAGGAACAGGTGTATTCATTCACACCACTATCGGCGCAACTGCCACCGGCACCGCATATGCCACTGTTGCAGTCATCGGAATAATCCACAGAACAAGGGTTGTTCGTTCCCCCGCCAGTGTACCCATTTAAGCAGGAGCAATTGTAGGTGTTCAGGCCGATATCGTTGCAGGTGCCACCCGCACCACAAATACCGGAGGGGCAATCATCATTGTAATCAATGGTGCACGCTGCATTGTTCCCTCCCCCTGCATAACCATTGGCACAGGAACAACTGTACGCATTCACGCCCGTATCGGTGCACGAGCCACCCGCGCCACAAATCCCAGCTGTGCAATCATCGCCATAATCAATGGTGCATGGGCTGTCAGTGCCGCCACCTGTGTAGCCATCGCTGCAGACACAGGAAAATGTATTCACGCCTTGATCTGTACAGCTCCCACCAACGCCACATGCATTATTGGCACAATCGTCGAACATGTCCACGCTGCAGGACATTTGCTCGCCCCCCCCCGTATAGCCATCAGCACACGCGCAGGAATACGTATTCAACCCTTCATCGGTACACGAGCCGCCAGCCCCACAAATCCCGGGCGTACAATCGTCACTGTAATCCACGGCACACGCATTTTGAAGACCGCCCCCAGTGTATCCTTCGTTACAGGTACACGAGAAGCTGTTGAGGCCTTCATCGGTGCAAGTGCCGCCGGCCCCGCAAGGGTTGTTGGCGCAATCGTCGTTATAATCAATAGAGCAGACGTCTCCGGTGCCTTCGTAGCCATTGGGGCAATCGCCACAGACGTAACCATCCCCAGGTGCTGCCACATCGGTACAAACCACCCCATCCGCGCAAGGGCTGCCACTGCACCCATCGATATCCAAACATTCTGACCCAACGAATTCGTACCCAGCATCGCATGAACAAACCGGGGAACCGCTTTCATAGAAACAAGACGCATTTTCCGTACACGTGGTGATGGTGCATTCTGGTTCACAAAATCCATCGGCATCTAGGTCTTGGTAATCATCTGAACAGGAGCACGAGGGTGATAAATCCACCAACAATGCACAATCTTCATTGTCGTCACATGCCCCGTCGCAAGGATTCACACAGAGGGATGCTTGGCACAAAGGGGCCGCTATATCGCAATCAGCGTTATCTGCGCAGGTGCCATCGGAAATACATACGCCAGTGCTGCTGCGGTAATAGGACTCGGCGCAATCGCAATCGGGTTCAAGGCTGCCATTTAGGGCACATGCTTCGTTGGCACCACAAGTGAACGTATCACAGGGGTTTGAGCACCCTCCCTGATCGTTACAAACGGGCAATGCCACATCTTCACAATCGTCATTGCTGGTGCACTGATTATCGAACAAACAGACCCCACTGTTGTCTGCTGCAGGGCTGGCGCCGGAGACACACTCACAAGAAGCACTGTCTCCAAATGCAGAAATCACACAATAATTATTGACTGTAGCGTCACAGTTGGCCTCTGCGCAGGGATTCCCACATGTACCATCCAACTCGTTACAAGTGGGTGCATCGGCGGACAAGCATTCGCCGATTTCACAACCACGACATAAGCCAGTGGGTGCATCGCATATGGGATTCAAAGTATCCTGGCAGATCGAATTATCGATACAGCGTTGGATGCACACGAGGTCATCGTCCAAAACATAGCCGAGTTCACATACACAAGTCTGGTTTTCTCCAATGAGAATGCATTGTTCATTCATGCCGCAACTGATATCGCAAGCCGCACACAGGTTCGTGTTGGGGTCACAATAAGGGGCATCCGCGAAACAATCTGAGGACGCCTCGCATGGCTCTCCACCAACCATCGGCAAACCGGCGTCAAACTCAGCCGGCGCACCGGCATCGTCCGGGAGCAACAAGCTCATGCCCGCATCATAGGAAACCACCCAACCAGCATCTTCTGCCCCTGTAGTGTTGCCCGTTCCAGGTGCGCCTATCCCGGCATCCACCAACAAGTTGGCATGACCGGCATCAGTTTGTGACGGTGGCGCGACGGTTGTTCCGGCATCAATCACAACTTCGGTTTGGCTCTGACCCGCATCTATTTCTTTCTGTGATTGTCCCTTCTCAGGTGGTGGGGGAA
>PBLQ01000002.1 GCA_002721815.1 Myxococcales bacterium | reverse complement strand
CGTTTGCCGGCCCGGCTGAGTCGGTGGCGGCGGCGGCGGCGGTGGACCGTCCTAACCGACCCTCAAAGCCGTTGATTTAAACGCGCACGCGCTCCATTTTTGGATCATACATGGGCCGCAGTGAAACGGTGGCCGGATAGGTTTTGCCGGCCACTTCCACTTCCCATGTGCCTTCTTGAAGGTAGGCTTTGTTCACCGGTTCACCCGCTTCGATCATGGCCAGACCCACGCCCCCACCCAAGGTGAAGCCATAAGAGCCCGCCCGAATGTAACCCACCGCCTTGCCGTTGCGAAGCACGGGTTCAGCATGGTAGAGCAACGGTTCGGGGTCTTGCACCAACACTTGAACCAACCGTCGGTGAAACGGTGCCGATGCTTTTTTGGCAGCCGCAGGTTCTTGGCCTAAAAAGCCACCCGCTTTGTCAAAGTCAGAACAAAATCCCAACCCGGTTTCATAGGGGTTGTCGGTGTTGTCGATGTCGTGACCGTAGTCGCGGTAGCCCTTCTCCAAACGCAAACTGGACAAGGCTTTTAAGCCGGCATGACGGGCGTTGAAGGCCTTGCCCGCCTCGAGCACCCGGTCGTACACGTGAACCGCTTGCTCTGAGGGGATACAGAGTTCGTAGCCCAGCTCGCCCAAATAAGTGATGCGCACGCACAAGACTCGCGCGAACCCTATGTCGATTTCACGTGCCGTGCGAAAGGGAAAAGCGTCATTGGACAAATCGGTATCGGTGATGGACTGCAGCAAGGCACGGGACTGGGGCCCCTGCACGTTGAGCTGGCCATACCCTGAGGTCACGTCGGTCACGAACACGTGATCGTTTTCGCCGATGTGACGCTTCATCCAGGTTTCCACGTGACGGTGCATGGTGTCGGTAGCCACCACAATAAACTTTTCGTCAGTGAGCTTGATAACCGTGAGGTCGGCTTCAAGATTGCCTTCCACGTTGAGCCATTGGGTATAGGTGATCATCTCACTGTCGCCGTCCACTTGGTTGGTGGACAAGTAATTCAACAGTTTTCCGGCATCACGCCCTTGCACCATGAACTTGGACATAAAACTCATGTCCATTAAAATCACGTTATTGCGTGCGGCGTGGTGTTCGGCCTCCCAATACGGGAACCATTTCATGCGACCAAAGCTCAAAGGCCCCGGGTCGGGGTTAGGTTGGCCATCAGGGTCGTACCAATCGGGACTTTCCCAGCCGCTCACGTCTTTAAAATAAGCCCCAGCCTCGGCCAAACGTTCGTGAAAAGGCGAACGCTTGGCGCCGCGTGCGGTTTGCAACGAACGCGTGGGGTAATGGCACTGGTACACCATGCCCAAAGACTCCACCGTGCGTTTGGCGCGGTATTCGGGATTGTTTTGGTAGGTGTGCAGCCGGTCAATGTTCATGCCCGTCACGTCCACGTCGGGCAGCCCGTTGATGATCCAATGGGCCATCACCTTGCCCAAGCCACCGCCCGTCAAAATACCAATGGAGTTGAGACCCGCCGCCACGAAGTAGTTTTTCAACTCGGGCGCTTCGCCCACGATGGGGCTTAAATCGGGTGTGAAACTTTCAGGGCCGCAAAAGAACTTTTTAATGCCCAACTCCATGGTGATGGGCACCCGGTGCATGGCCCGTTCAAGATAGGGCCCCATGCGGTCCCAATCGGGCTCAATTTCACCAAAAGAAAAATCTTGGGGGATGCCATCCACCTTCCACGGTGCGCACACAGGTTCGAACATGCCGATCATGATGCCCCCACCCTCTTGGCGGTAATACCCGTGATGAGAGGGGTCTTCGAGCACCGGCATATTTTGTGGCATGTCTTTGAGGTTTTCGGTGATTAAATAATAGTGCTCTGCCGCTTGGTTGGGAATGTTAACGCCCGCCATTTGGCCAAACTGCCGGGCCCACATGCCCGCGCAATTCACCACCACTTCGGTTTGGATGTCCCCGTGATTGGTGGTGACCCCTGTCACAGCACCGTTCTTTTGGGTGACCCCAGTGACCGTGACTTGCTCGAGCACTTTCACCCCGCGCATGCGTGCCCCTTTGGCCAAAGCCATGGTCACATCGATGGGGTTCACTTTACCGTCTTCTTTCACGTAAAAGCCGGCGAGCACGTCGTCCACATTGGCCAACGGGAACATGTCTTTGACTTCGGCGGGTGAGATTTCTTGAACATCCACCCCACAAAACCGATTAAACGCGGAGACCCGGCGGTATTCTTCGAGGCGGTCTTTGTCGCTGGCCACTTCGATAAACCCAATGGGTTCAAAACCAGTGGCCTGGCCGGTTTCGGCCTCGAGCCGACTGTAGAGGTCACGCGTGTATTTACGCATCTCCATGGAAGTTTCCGAAAACGAACCAAAGGTGACCATCAAACCGGCAGCATGCCACGTGGTACCTGACGTGATGCGGTCACGTTCGAGCAGCACCACATCTTTCCAACCCATATCGGCCAAATGATAGGCCACAGAGCACCCAATAATGCCACCACCAACAACAACCACCCGTGCGGTTTTAGGAACAGTCACCTGAGACATGGTCATCCCCTTAAATACAGTTCACCTGCAGTTAGAGCTTTTCCACTTCGATTACTTTTAAACTTTCTAACGCACCGTTCAATGCAATCTCGAGATTGTTCTTTTGACGGTCCATCACAAAGGGTGAGGCCTTGCCTTCTCCCATCCCACTCACGCGCAACAGATCTTCCCCCGCCTCGTCAAGCACCCGGATTTCGATGCGAAAAATAGGCTTTTTCATGATCAACCATTGGCTGCCTTCATAAATGCTACCGGTGATGAACATAAAGGCTTCGTTGGGAACATTTGGGTCATCCGCGGCCTCGATAAACGCTTTCTTTCCAAACAAGATGCTGGTGGAGCTGTTGAGGGTCTTCGTGGAGCCGTCGGGCGAATACCAAACGCCCCCCAAGGCTGTTATGGCGCCGCCCACTTCTTTATTGAGATTGATCAAAGACAACTTCTTGGCGCGCATGGGGTCGGTGACCACCTTCAAACCATGTTGCGCCACGAAAGCGGTGGCCGTTTCGGTGACTTTAATGCCGAAGGCCTCGAGGTGGGAGTTCATGGCCACGTTCAAGGCGGCGTCGAGTAAGCCGCCTTTGTCGTCATCGTCATTTTCGCCCACTCGCACCATAGAAGTGGCCAACAATGCCGAACGTGGTTCTTCGAGATTCTCAAGTTTGGGTGATTTTTTCACGTAGACAGTGGCACAGCCCATGCTGCCGGTGAACGCCAAAAGCGCCAAACACAAAGTTCCGATGCGGTTCATAGATCTCTCCTCAAGAATACAGTCCCAATCGTGCCCCTGGACTAGCCAGTTTACGTCCACAAGGCAAACACAACTCGCCTTTTTCCGCCTAAAAAACCGGCAAAAGCTCTTTTTTTCAACAGTTTACGCCCATAAAAGTGTCTAATTAAACGCGCGATCATGACGCCTTTCTGTTGGCCAATCCGGCCAATACGCTTTATGCTGGGCCCATCATGATCACGGGCAAAACCATCTTCATCACCGGCGCATCTGGCTTTGTGGGCCGCAACCTTTTAGAAGCGCTGTGGCAACAAGGCGCCAACACCATTCATATCATGGCCAGGCCTGCTTCAGATGTGGCCTACCTGCAAGACCAAGAGGGTCACATTCATCGGGGCACCTTGCACGAACCTGAATTTTTAAAACAAAGCATCCCATTGAACTGTGACTTGGTCTTTCATGTGGCCGCCAACACCTCCATTTGGCGCAAACAAGCCCAAGAGCAAATCAAAGACAATTGGGACGGCACCAAAAACATTGTTGAGGCCTGTTTGTCTCAAGGCGTGAAACGACTCGTCCATGTATCGAGCATCGCCGCCTACGATTGCAGCCAAGGGGTCCTCAACGAAAAGAGCGAACAATTGGGGGCTGTGTCCGCTTCATCGTACGCCTTCAGCAAATACAAAGCCGAAGAAGAAGTCCGTGCCGGCATTGCCAAAGGACTCGACGCGGTCATCGTTAATCCAGCCCACGTGCTGGGCCCTTACGACCGCGGCAACTGGGTGCGCATGTTTAAAATGGTGAGCGAAAACAAACTCCCTGGTATTCCCAGCGGGAAAGGTTCTTTTGCCGATGCGCGCCAAGTGGCCCAAGGGGTCCTCGCTGCCGCACAAAAAGGCGGGGTGGGTGAAAACTATATCCTCGGAGGTCCCAACCTTACTTTCCTTGAGTTGGTCACGCACATGGGGCGCTTGCTCGACCAAAAAGTACCCACCTCCACCATTCCTGATTGGCTCATGACGGTGGTTGGTTTTGGCAAAGAATTCGTCGCGAATTTCACCAACAAAGTACCAGACATCACGCCCCAAGGGGTCAAACACGCCATCTCCCAGGCCACCATTGATGACACCAAAGCCCAACAAGAATTGGGGTACACCCACACCCCCATCGAAACGCTGTTGCAAGACACCATCGATTGGCTTCGGCAAACCCAACAAATCAAATAAACCTCATCGCACCTTGGACCTCCCATGAATCAACAACCCACGCCCCAAGACACCAAAGCCGCACTGTGGGGCATTGGGGGCACCTTGCTGCTCACCCTCGTGATTTGGGGAACGGCTCCCCTTCTCAAAGATGTTCCCCATTTGGCCGACGTGGGGCCTTCTTGGTACTGGTGGCAACTCCCCGAACGCACGGCCATGGGGGTCTTTTCGGCTTGGTTCTTTTACGGGCTTCACCAAATCACCATTTGGGGCCTCATGTTCTACGCCCAACGGGCCAAACCCAAATACGGGCACCAGCTGCACAACTTCAACTGGTGGGCCTTAGGCCTCAACGGCTTTTTCTGTGTGCTGCATATTGCCCAAACCCATCTGTGGTACGACGGGCTGGCCCAACACGTTTCCATTTGGAGTGCCCTGGCCTCGGTGGCCATCATGCTCATTTGGATTCTGCTCATGGAAACGCCACGACGGGGCCTGTTCTTTGGCAAGAAGATTTCTTTTTCTCAAAACATCATGCGCGCGGCCAAAAAGTATCATGGGTACTTCTTCTCTTGGGCCATCATCTACACCTTTTGGTACCACCCCACTGAAGCCACTTGGGGGCATCTGCTGGGCTTCTCTTATATTTTTGTGTTGTTGCTCCAAGGTAGCCTGTTCTTCACCCGCTTTCACATCAACCGCAAATGGACCCTCTTCTTAGAGATGTGGGTCATCGTTCATGGCTCCCTGGTGGCCCTAGAGAGCAATAACCCCGAAATGTGGGCCATGTTCTTTTTTGGGTTTTCCGGGATTTTTATCATCAGCCAAATGCACGGCATGGGCTGGGGAAAAGGCATCAGATGGGGATTCGCCCTGTTGTATCTGGGGGGTGCCAGTGCGGTGGCCTCAAGTCGTGGGCCCATGTTTTACACCGAATTGCCCCGCATCGCGGTGATCGATTACGCGGGGTTTTTTGTGCTGGCCGCCCTGTTGTGGTTAATTGCAAAATTGGTCCCCCCTGCGCAGGAAAAGCCCTAAACAGGGAATAAATGCCGTTTTGAAAAGGTTATTGATTTATGCTGTTTCGTCATCTTATCTTACCACTGACCACGATGGCCCTCGTTTTGGGCCTGGGACAACCCGCCATGGCTGAATCCTACGAACCTGAATACGAAATTATCAAAAGGCACGATAAGGTGCAGTTGCGTTGCTACAAGGCGTTCACCGTGGCGGAAACCACCATGAGCGATGACTATCGCCCTGCCTCCTACACCGGCTTCAAGCGACTCGCGGATTTTATCTTTGGCAAAAACGACAAGAACGAAAAAATGGCCATGACCAAGCCCGTGAGCATGCGCCCATCGCCCAAAGACCCCACAGGCAGTTGGAACATGTTTTTCGTCATGCCGCCCAACTACAAAGACCTGGGCAAGCCACAACCCCAAGGCCAAGACATCAAAATCTACGATGTGAAGCCCTTTTGTGCGCTCAATATTCGGTTTTCGGGATGGGCCAACAACTACGACCTTGCCGAATACACCGCGCAACTTCTCAAAGTGGCCAAAGCGAACAAATACGAACTCACCGGTGAAGAAAGTCATCTGCTCGTCTTCAACCAGCCCATGATTCCTGGGCCCTTCCGGCGCAATGAAGTCATCTTAAAAGTGAAAAAGCCCAAGCCCTAGTCCATGGGCAAATGCAGCATTTCACGAAGCAACAGATCTTCATTGTGGTTGTGTTTCCAATAGGCGGTGTGGGCATGGCTGTCACGGGTCAAACGCGAAAGCAGCATATCACCCCATCGAGTGGTTATTTTCACAATACCATAAGGAAATGCTTTCTCATACACCACTTCTACACGGCGACGGGTGTTCTCATATTTCACCTTTAAGGTGTTGTGTTTCTCGCCTTCTTGGACTGACAAAACAGCTGGTTGCGGCACCCAAGGTCGGTGCAACATGCGGGCATCTTGACCACTTGGAACCAAGTCCACCCTTCCTTCGCTAATTTGCCCCAGCCGAATGCGGCTGTACAATTCGTCTTCAAAGAATGCTTTAGACATCTCATAGGTGACGTCCCCTTGACTCTCGTAATAGGAAAAACCTTTAACCGTATAAGATGATGCCCCCCAGTTGGCTTGCAACCAACTCTGACCGCACCACTCTTGAATGCTGGTATTGGTTTTGAGGGTCTGCGGGTATTGCAGAGCATCAAGAGGCGTGAATACTGAGGTCATGTTGGCATAATCATAAATCCCAGCAATGAACTTTCTGATATAGTTTAATTTCATCACCGGCACCGCCCCCGTTTGTGTGCGGTCGGGGTTGTCGGCCTTCACTTGCTTTTCGGGCAAAAAATCTTCGGTGACAAACACCAATACCGCATGCCCCTCGCGCATTTCGCCGTAGCGGTTTTGTTCTAATTTGTAATGATTGACCTCGGCTTTGCCTTGAAACCAGTACTTTGCAAAATCGGTCGTTTGCCAGCCGGGACGTGCCTCGACCTGCCAAGCAACCGCCAGCAACATTAAGGGCCCCCATATCCGGCAGGCTGCAAGTAAGAGCCGTACAACCGAGGTCATTGCACCTTGACTCGTCGATACGCATCCACACTCGTACAATCTGCGCCCTCAAGGCTCACGTAACGTAAAACAATGGTGGAGCCAACCTGAACGGCATCATTGGATGCCACCGTCAGCTGGTAGTTCGAACTGTCTCCCTCTAAAACCAGTTGGTCGTCAACGTACCAGCTAAAGGATGATGGGCCGCATAGCCCCCCAGCACCCCAAGCCATTATGGCATCGGTACTCGCCTTAGAAACAGTTAAGTTTGCATTCGAATCAGCAAGAAAACCACACCCCGAAGCGTCATTTGTTGTGTTAGCACTAAGCGTGAAATCTGCATCAAGAGGACATTCGTCAGTGGTATCAGGTACGCCATCATTATCGTCATCAGGGTCTTCGTGGTTTTTACAACCATCCCCATCAATGTCTTGATAAGGGAAAGCCGTCGGGCCCTGAGTGCCAGCGGGGCAACTGTCGTCAATATTGGGAACGCCATCGTTATCGTAGTCATCGCTGCTTGGTTCAAGAATGGTTGTTCGATAGTATTGAACATCCGTGTATTGAATCGTTGTTTCGCCCTCAGTTCTGGTGCATCCCCAATGGGCTTCGAGGGTGATTTCATCGCCAGCGGTGACGTCAGAAGAGTCGAATGTAAGATATACTTTATCGCCACCCTCAGCCACCAACGTGTCTCCCAGGTACCACTTAAAGGGGTTGATATAATTACATCCCACAGGGTCCAACGCAGCCGGGCCGAGAACAGAGCAAGCATCGCTGGCACATGAGTCGGTAAAAATGGGACAAAAATCCGCGACGGGGTTGAGGCAGGCAGCCAACTGCAAACATTCGACCCCGGTTTGAGTCGGACACGGGTCGTAGATATCTTTAATGAGATCGTTATCATCGTCTTCATCGCAAGCGTCACCTTCGCCATCGTCATCAATATTCCACTGAAGCGTATTGTTAACGAGAGGACAATTATCAGCCGCATCTAAAACCGAATCATTATCATCGTCGTTGTCGCACGCATCTCCGTGACCGTCGGTGTCGGTATCAAGCTGGCTAGGATCATCACAATGGCCCCCCTTATTCGACACGAGTTCGCAATTGTCTTTTACATTGCCATGACAATCCCCATCCACATCTAAGTCTTCGTCGTCTGCACAGCCATCATCATCCATGTCTTGAGAGATATCAGATTGGCCCGTGGGACACGTATCTTGGCGCTGTCCTTTGCCATCACCGTCTGCGTCCCCAAAATCACAGGCATCCCCAATGCTGTCGTCGTCTTGATCTTGAGTCGCCGTGGTCGGCGAGTAGGTCGTTGGGCACAAATCCGATAAATTGGGCGTACCATCACGATCATCGTCTGTAGTCCCCGTCACCACCAAGTCTGTCAGCGGTGCTTTACGTAGAAAATGTAACATCGCGTGCATGGGAACAGTAACGTTTGGGTTATACACGGTCCTCGCGTCTTTCACCCGATCATCACCCGCTTTATAAGAGGGAAGCGCAATGGCCGTGAGATCGTGATAAATGCCGAACGACGTTTGTACGCCATAGGTACCGCGCACCAAGACTTCGAACCGGTAGGTTTTACCCTCCACAAAGGCAAAAGCACTGTCTCCCGAATCGGTCGCGCGTAAAAAGTCAAACCCGTCGACACCGGATGCTTCGCACACCACGTCACCAAAGCTGTCGGCATTGACATTCAGTCGGCATTCGTGGACAGCATCTGTTGCCAGTGAATAGCTCAAGTCTTTCATCATCTCTAAGGTTGGATTGTCTTCTTCGGCAAAGCTGGCACCACCCACTTGTGACCACAGCTTGATGGTGAGGTTTTGCGCTGGCGTATCGGCATCACGCCTGGAAAAATAACTTAATTCCGCCAGCCCCAAGTCAATTTGGTCGGGTTCGAAATCAACATAGAAGGATTGTCCAGACGAGAGATCAAAAGTGCGTTCCTCACCCTCAGACAAGTTGGGGACATAGGGGATGATCGGATCAAAAATGAGCGCCGAACCCAAAGCGCAGGAATTGGTGCAACGATCGTTGTCATCATCATTACCGTCGTCGCACGCCTCATCGGCAGAATCCCACACGCCATCTCCACAATAAGCGGCCTGCGTACAATTGCTGTTACAACCTCCGTACTGGCCGTCATTGGACTCGGTCCCGTCATCGCAAGCTTCATCGGTCTCGTCTAAAATTCCATCGCCACAATAAGCGGCCTGTGTACAATCGCTGTTACACCCCCCGTACTGCCCGTCATTGGACTCGGTCCCATCGTCGCAAGTTTCATCGGCCTCGTCTAAAATCCCATCGCCACAATAAGCGGCCTGTGTACAATCGCTGTTACACCCTCCATAATTCCCATTGTTCAGAGCAGTGCCGTCATCGCATACCTCATCACCTTCAATAACCCCGTCACCACATTGAGGGAGGGTCACGCCTGCATCAACCGTGGGCTCGGGTTCCTGCCCCGCATCCACAACCGGCTCAGGTGTGTCAGCGCCTGCATCAACCGTCGGTTCGGGTGTTTCACTCCCTGCATCCACAGTGGGTTCGGGTGTTTCAGAGCCTGCATCAAGCGCCGGCTCGGGTGTTTCAGAGCCTGCATCAAGCGTCGGCTCGGGTGTTTCACTCCCTGCATCCACAACCGGCTCAGGTGTGTCTGAGCCTGCATCCACCGTCGGCTCGGGTGTTTCAGGGCCAGCGTCTGTTTTGGGCCCCTCAGGTGCTTGTTGTCCGGCATCCTGTGCCGCTTGCTCTTGGGCAATTGCTTCTTCTTGGGATTGGAGGTCTTGAAACTCTTCCTGGGATGGCATGGGTTCGATGCACCCCGTCAGGCATAAGATAAACAATACAAGATATTTCATGTGTTACTCTCCTGCCGTCTTAAAGGCTTCTAAAACGCCCCAAGTCATTAACCCGGTGCCCCCCACCATCAAGAAGGCGCCCATGAACTGGCCGGTTTGTGCATTGGTATAGGCGGTGTTCATGGCTTCGAAGTCTTGTTGGGAAAAAGACTGGTCGGGGGCTTGTCCTGCCGAAATCGCTTCTTGGTATGCCGTATATTGGGCCCGCATCACGCCGTACTGTTGGGACTCCGCCCACAGTAAAGCGCCAGCGCCAAGGGCCACCGCAGCGGCCCCACCGCCCACTTTTAACCAATCGATCTCCCCACCCGAGGATGTAGCACTCACAGATTCGGCTTGAGGTGCTTCAGGGGTGGGTGGCGCCTTGGCCACTTGTTCGTCAACCGTTTTTGGCTCATCCACCACGGCGATGTCCAGCGGCTTTAAAAATTCAATCATTTTCTCCTCGAGCTTATCGGGAAAATCACCCAAGTCTTTGGTGCGAACAATGATGCGTGAAATGGCTTTTGCTTCTTCTGAATCAAACAGGCTTAATCCCAAAATGAGATTAGGGCCCAACATCCCCACATCCCCAAAAATAACCAAACGGGCCCCCAGCGCGCCTGCAAGCTCGGCCAGGCAGGAGTTGCTGTCATCACAGCCCATGTCCCGCTTGTCTGCTTCGAGCGCGGCCATGCTTTGAATGTCTTTACTGGTGATCAGCTCTAAGTTGGGGTTCTGAGACAATTCTGCCGAAACCAACGATGCAACGATGTTCACCGTTTCTTGGTCCACATTGTTGGCTTTGAGGTCCAACAAAACGGTTCGAAGCTTTTGGCCATCAGCGGCCGAAGACGCCTGAGAACCGAAGGCTGTGCTCATCACCAAACAGAAAACGAGTAAATAAATAGGATACTTCATGGATCGCCCCTGGGTTAAAGCTGGCTTAACGGGAAAATTCGGGTTTGGATACCCCTGCGCGACCTTATTTCAACTGGAAAAGCCTTAGGATTTCTTGGCTTTGAGCCCCAAACTCACCCACACGCAGGTGGCCATGAGAAAAGCGCCCGTACCAAAGGGCGTAAATGAGTGAAATTCAAAGAGCATTCCCGTGGCGGAGGGGCCAAAAACCCGCCCCAAAGAAGACAAGCTTTGCCCCAAACCCAAAAATTCGCCCTGCTCTGAATCGGATACCGATAAGGACAGCTGACTGGTCAAAGAGGGATTCACGATTCCCGTCCCAAAAGACAAAAAGACGGTCACCACCAAAGCGAGAGCGAAAATGGTGGTGTAGGCAGCCAATGGAAAAAGGATGAGGCCCACCACCAGCAGGCTGGTCCCCGTGATGATCAGCTTGCGTTCGCCATAGCGAGCAGCCAATTTGCCAATGAGCGACCCTTGAACAATGGCCGCAGTGATGCCCACCACCAACAGCACCAGCATGGTCATGTGGGCCACCCCTTTGAGGTCCTCTTGGGCCTTGGCCAAATCTTGGCCCGCCACCGCGGTGGCATCAGGGTACCAAATCTCTTGAATCAAAAGCGCCACCGATTGTTCCAGCATGGAAAACGCGAGCGTCACCCCAAAAAACAGCCATAAAAGCCTCGGTAAATCAACGTACTGGAAAGCACGTTGAAAAGATTGCATGGAGATGACAGCGATGCCTTTTTTCGCTTGGGAATGGGCGCGTGGTGCGTCTTTCTTCAGAGTTTCAGGCAGGAATAACAGCGCGAAAAGGAAGTTTAAGCCGCATAGCACGCATGAGATGTAGGCTGGTCCGGCCAAGCTCCACTGCGAAAAAATGCCGCCAATGACCGGGCCAATAATGAACCCCAGACCAAAAGCCACGCCAATGAGGCCCATGCCCTTTGCGCGTTTTTCGGGGGTGGTGGTGTCTGCCACCGCAGCCTGCGCCGCGGCAATGTTGGCACTGCCAAACCCTGACAGAATCCGAGCCCCAAACAGCACCGCCAAACTGCCCGCTTCGGCAAACAAGTAATACCCCACCGCACTGAACACGATGGAACTGAGAATGATAGGACGTCGCCCGAACCGGTCGGAAAGCCCGCCCCAAAAGGGTGCAAAAAGAAACTGCATGGCCGAAAAGGACGCACTCAGCAGGGTCACCACCGTGGCCGTGGCCCCAAAGGAGAGCGCATAGGCCGTTTGAATGGGAATAATGATGCCAAAGCCCACCAAGTCCATAAAGACGGTAAAAAACACAATGGCTAAGACTTTTTTGTTCATGGGCTTCCTTTGTCAGGCTTCTGCCTAAGCTATTTTGGGCCCGTGCGCTATACCCTTGCCTTAAATATGCAAAAGAATCAGCCCCTAATCGGGAGGCCTGTGCTAAAAACGATTCAGACCAAGGAGTCGTGAATGAAAACAATGAATTTTTTGCCTCGAATCTGCCTGTTAGGCGCCTTCCTTTGCTGGATGGGCTGCCCTGATGAACCAACCGCTGGTAACCCATTACCCCCTGATGACCCCCAGCCCATTGCAACGTTGCCAGATGCAGGTGCCTCTGTACCCGCTGAAACCGATGCCGGGTCAGTGTCCAGTTGGTCTTTTGACATCACGCAGCCCCTCAATGCTTCAGGGCATTTTGCGGCGTCTCCCATCTCCTTTTCAGGCACCATCGTCCCCCCCTCCGGTCACAATGACCCCATTGAAAACGTTCAAGTCCGCTGGGAGGAAGATGGAAACAACCTGCACACCGGCCATGACAACGAAAGCGGGCGAAGCAGTTTTAACACCAGCTTGGCCCCCGGTCATCACACCATTCATGCCCACGTGGTGGACTTTGATAACACCGACAACATTTTGGCCACCGCCAGCGTTAACATCTATGTGTGTGCCAACGGGGACCTTCTGGATTTCAGTGCTGCCATCGATGATGCGGTCTGGCACACCCACATCGGCGATCAGAACAACACCAGCTCAGAGCGCGAAATTTGGCATGAAGACGGCTACCTCGAACTTTCCAACAGTGTCAGCAACCACACCGCGCTCGTTGAAAAGACCCGCCAATTCAGCCCGGGCAATCTGCATTTGGCGTTCCGAATGTCCATGGGACGTTGCGCGGAACCTGAAACCACCTGTTTTGGCACGCAAGACGTCGCCGATGGCTTTGCCATTTCCATTTTCAGCATGGACAGTGCCGAGGACACCATCGCCCTGATCAACAACCACACCCGACCTGGAGGTGGCTTGGGCTACATGTTGATGGATAGCCTTCAAGATGGAACACCACCGCCCAGCATTGAGGCTTTTCATCTCCAATTTGATGCTTACTACAACCATACAGATATTGGTCATCATCACGATGACCCCACCGAAAACGCACATGTGCAGGTTCACTTTAACGGCAATCATGACAGCGATTTAGATCCCAGCCCCGACAATGAAATTTCCCTCTGGGCCGAAATACCCGAGCTCGTCGATAACCAGTGGCACGACATGAGCGTTCGTATTTCGGGTAACACCCTGATCGTCACCAGAGACGGCGACACCCTCATCGAGGGCACCATTCCCGCTTATGATTTCAAAGGTGGCTACTTGGTCTTAACTGCCACCACCGGTGCGGTTGGTATGTACCAACGCCTGGATGACCTGGACATCATGACCACCTGCCCGTATCAAGCCGCTGACGAAGATTAGACGATGACCTTTCAATGCCGCCCTTTAGGTCCGTTGCTGTACCTGAGCGTCGCCCTGCTCGGCTTGGCGCTCTCGGCGTGCCCCAAATCCGGCAACATTGAAGAGGAGCGTACGCCCCAACCCGAAACACCATCGGAGGCGGTGTGTGCACAAAATGCCGATTGCGCATCGGGGGAAATCTGTGGGGGTGGCATTTGTATTCCCTTTGTCACAGAAGCCCCCTCCATTGATGCCGGTCCGAATACCGTTCCATTGTCCACGCCAGATGCGGGCGCTGCCCCGCAACCGGTGACGGACGCCGGAATCCAGGTGGTGGATGCCGGGCCACCTGCGCCAATCACATCCTACGGCATCGATATCACGTCCCCGTACCACCAAAGTGGACACTTCGCGAACGCCGCCCTGAGGTTCAGCGCCCAAGCCAGCGCAACCGGTCCTGATGTGGACTGGAGCAACGCCACGGTCACGTGGACCACCGAAACTCAAGCCAACTTGTACACGGGACTCGATACCGGAACGTTTCTGTCCAGCTTCAGCACCTCCCTACCTTCCGGGCACCAAGTGGTTTCAGCCCGGCTCATGCGCGGCACCGAAGTACTGGCCACCGACAGCATCTCCCTCTACATGTGTGAACACGGCATTTTACTGGACTTCTCAGAAGCTCCAGACGAAGAATCCTGGTACAGTTTGGTGGACCGCGGCAACAGCTCCAGAAACATTTGGCACTCCGATGGTTACGTGGAGATGACCAACTACCTCAGCCAACATGCAGCACTGTTTTATCTCGGTCGCACCATCCATCCGGGTGACTTGCGCATGAATGTTCGCGTCTCTCTGGGGCAATGCAGCACGCCAGGCCCATGCACCAGTGGCAGTGATGGCGCCGACGGCTTCGCCATCAGTATTTTTGATGTCTCCAATGAGGCCAGTTTGAAATCGTTGATCGAAAATCACACCAGCAATGGCGGTACTTTGGGTTTCATGCTGGTGAATGACGCTGAAAACAACCCGCCACCTGCGGTAGAGGCTTTTCATTTGGAATTTGATACTTATTACAATCAGTTATCCTGGGGACATCCCCATACCGACCCCACCACGCAGGACCACATACAGGTTCATATCAACGGGAGTATGGATGACGATATTGATGTTGACCCCAACAGTGAGGTCGAACTTTGGGCAGAAGTTCCAGGGCTGCGAGACAACGAGTGGCATGACATTGGCGTGGTGATCGCGGGCACCGAGATGACCGTGACCATGGACGACGAAGTGATCATCACCGGGAACGTACCCAGCTTTGATTTTAAGGGAGGCTACCTGGGCGTAACGAGCACCACGGGCGGCTTGTTTAGCTACCAGCGCATCGATGATTTTGAAATCTTTGACAACTGCCCTTATCAGGATCCCGAAGAGAGCCCCTAAAAGGTCTTATTCGTCATCCATATCACCGTGATGATCAGATAGCCATTCGTAGGCATCCCGGACGGTTTGCTCGAGAGGCCGCAAGGTGTAGCCCAATTCTTTGATGGCCCTATCGCTCGAGAATACATGGTATTGGCTTCCCAAAGCGATACTGGCAGAATTAAAGTCTGGCTCTGAAGCACCCAACCTTCCCATAAGGTCACCCAGCATGCCCACGGTTCCCATCAGGAATGGCGACCCTACTTTGTGCGGGCCTTCTTTATCAAAAAAGCCACGAAAGGTGCGCCACGCGTCGAGGTAAGTCATGTTATAGCCAGCGAGGATGTAAGAACGGCCCACCTTACCCACGCGATAAGCAGTGACAATGCCAGCAGCCACGTCACGGACATCACAAATGCTCATGGCCCCTGCGGGGGCAAAGGGGACAAACCCGTCCACCACCGCCTGCAACATTCGCCCCGAACTGAGCTTCCAATCATAAGGCCCTAACATGAATCCTGGGTGAACAATTAATGCATTGAGCCCTTTATTGACCCATTTTTTTACTTCTTCATCAGCTTGCATTTTGGTTTGTACATAAGGCGTGGGATGGGCTTGGCCGAAATTCTTGTCTTCATTGGCGACCTTGCCGGGCTTGCCCACGCCCAGCGCGTTGACCGTCGAGACATGTACCACGCGCATGTTGAGCTGATAAGCCAGCGTGCACACATTACGGGTGCCCACCACATTCACTTTGTGCTGCGCTTTGGCCTGCCGCCATCCCATATGGACGTTACCGGCACAATGAATCACACCGGCACATTTGGACATGGCCTTTTCCAGGTCGGCCAAAGACGTGATGTCCCCCGTAAACCGTTGGGCGCGTACCCCATCAAAAATTTCAGGGGCAGGCTGATTGCGGATAAAAACGGCTGTTTTTTCTTCGTTTTGTTGGAGACAGCGAGCAACATTGTTGCCCAATAAACCCGTGGCCCCTGTGACCAAAATCGGTTTTTGACTGTCATCCATATTTACGCCCGCTTTCGCCGTCCCATCCAAAGAGCAAACAAGAAACCCAAAGCCCAGCTGCCGCCTTTGGAGCGTCCATTTTCGGTGGCCGAACAGGCACACTCAGATTGGGCTTTCACCGGCTCGTCTTGGATTTCTAACTTGTCTTCAGGTTTATCCTCACAGACCCCTTCTTCGCAAATTTTTCCTTCTCCGCAGGGCACATCATCGCGGCAGGCCACTTTGCAGCTCCAATCAAAATCACACCAAGTGTCATTGGCGCCATTTTCGGGGCTCAAACAGAAATCAAACTCTCCCCAATCCGTTTGCACGGTGCGACAAACGCTGTCACCTGGGCAAGCGCGATCTGCGGCACAGGCTGCGATGCATCCCCCAGGTATCCCGGTGTCAGCATCGGCGCCTACGCAGGACTGCTGCCCGCCACATTCACTGTCCTCAAAGCAGGGTTTACAAATCTCACAGCCTTCGCGGTCATCCCACGAACACTCGCCGTTGGGGTTACAGTACTCGCCATCAACGCAATCATCGTCTGTGCGGCAGGCCACGCCATAGTTCTGGTCTGGAAAACACAAAGGTGCGTACCAGTTGCTCCGGTTCTCAGACGCTTCATTGCAAGTGTATTCCCAGCACCAACGTCGACCACCTCGAGAACATTCACACTCTGCGAACGCACAGTGGAAGGCATAGGGGCATTGCCCAGCCCCATCGCCGATACAAATGTCGGTACAATACAGTTCGCCATCACTGCCCGGCACCACCACCGATGTGCCCAGCTCCTGGCTGTAACAGTTGCCCAGGCCATCGGCCTCTCCGGTATTTCGCCCGCCCACGGCGCACACACGGGGCCCTTCTTCAGCCAACAACCGACAATCAAAACCATAAGGACAATCTTCATCTGCAGTGCACTCCGCAGTACAAATGGATTGGGCTTCAAGTTCGGTATCCAATGCGTCGACGCAAAACTCGCAATCATCATTGCAAGGCTCGCCAATGGCCGTAGGGTCTATGGTGCGGAACTGACACAGGCCTTCTTCACAGAGCGTGCCTCTCAGGCAATCGGATTGCGCCTCACAGCTTTGCAAGCAACGGTCCAATGCATCGCAGTCCCCGCAGTCGTCGGTACAAGCCCCGCCCTGGGTGGGCGGATTGGCTGCATACAGCACCGCGGCGTGAGCATTCACACGACCGTAACCGAATCCGATGCTGTGGCCATTTTCATCGTAGGCAAAGATTTCTTCAACGTCCGAGCCAATCACCGATACCCAGTTGACTTGGTCGGCCGCGATTTGGTCTGCCGAGTTCATCAATACCAATTTGGCCTGGTCTAAGGTAAGATTGGGGTTGGCAGACAGGACCAAGCCCATGACCCCGCTCGCCACCGGGGCGGCTCCGGAGGTACCACCAAAATCCAGATAGTAATCATCTTCACTGTACCCGGAATTACCGGCCACATCCTGGGTCACCAATCCGTAGCTATCGCTTTCAACCGCAGACCCTCGGCTGGGTGCAGCCAAATCCACCGTGACTCCGTAATTGCTGTAAACCGCCCAGTCGTCCAGATTGGTAGACGCAGCGATGGACAACGTGTCAGGGTGGCGGTTGTAGGGGTCGCCGTTTGTATTCCGCGTGTCGTTCCCTGCGGCGAACAAAATCGGCGCTCCGAGCCCATCTCGACCGTTGTCTCGGACATATTCGAATGCATCGTACTCCGCATTGGACAACGGGAAGAATCGCGAAATGCCGGGTCCCCAGCTGTTGTTCAGCACATCCACCCCTTCATCAATGGCCTTGATGAAAGTTCCCGCGTTACTCAGAGATTCCATGTAGGCCCCTCCGATCATGCGAATGGGGAAGAGGCTACAGTCGGGGCACACCCCTGACGCACCGAGGCCATTCATGCCCGGGGCCGCAACCAAACCGGAGACACTGGTTCCGTGGGATTCAAAGAAAGGCCTATCGTCCGGGCAGGAGCTATCGACATCTCTGCCATCTTGAGAGCCACTGCATTGGGCATCGGGGTCATCGTCATTATCGATGGCGTCGAACCCTCCTACAATGTTGTCGACCAAGTCGGGATGGTCCATATCAGTTCCCGTATCGATTACGCCCACCACCACGTTGGGGTTGCCGCGCGTGGTCCGCCAAGCGTCATCCGCATAAATTTCTCCGTCACCGGGGATGTCATCATCGGTGCCTCGGAACAAATGCCATTGTTGCTGGAGCAATGGGTCTTCTTCCCAGAGGTCTGGTTCTGTCGTATCGCTGCCCGCATCGTGGGTCGACACCGAGACAGCAGCGTCGGCAGATTCGGGTGCCGTTGCACCTGCGTCAGTGGCAACCGACGTGGCACCACCCGCATCTGCCTGAGCCGGCAGTTGGGCATCGCCGGCGTCAGCAACGGACACGTCCACGGGCATACCGCTGTCTGCCGCCACAGGCCCGGTCAATGCATGACCCGCATCTGAAGTCACCGGCAGTTCTTGGTTCTGGCCCGCATCGGCCTGGTTCTCGACGACGGTCTCTCCCACGCCCGCATCAAGACCGGGCAAGGAAACGCCCTTGATGACCACAGGCTCGGCCCAACGCAAGACTGCACGATAATGGTGGAACAACAGATTTGCCCCCTTCACCCCGTCATGGTCCCAACGGGCCGGTGATTCGATCAAGGCCCAGCGCTGTTTGGGCCACGTTTGTTTCAAGACCAAGCCTTCGGCCTGTAATATTTTGTTGAGGTCTTCGGCCCAATTCTCACCCGAAAAAGCCATCAGGACGCGCTCATCGAAAAAGGCCAGTCCGTTGCCACGTGCCATGGCTGGGAACACTTGTTTCACAGCGGGTTGCTCAGCCATGAATGCCGCAATCTTCTGCCATTGTGCCCAAGAGACCTCCCGTTGCGCCTCCAGCCGATAAAGGCCTTTTTGCATCCAAGCCCTTTGAACCACGCCATTGTCTGCAGACAGTTGCGCCAAAACTTGCTCCCACTGAAATATCGTGTCGCGAACTTCTTGCGGAGAGACCTCGTCTTGGAATCTCACCACCCAGTTCTGCGTGTCTTTTTCAAACCAAACTTTATGACCCTGGTTCGTGTAAAAATCGTATTTTGGAGATGATGCAGTGCTGACCGTGGCGAACCCGCAGAACAAGATCCAGTTCATCGCGGTCAAAAATCTTCGCAGTCGTTCATTCATGATAAAGCCTCTCGTGCTGGTAGAGTGCCAGCGCCTTACGGGACCGGGGCGTGAAAACCAATGGGGCTTTCGGCCTATAACTCATGTTTTTTTATTTAATTTCCAATACATAACAAGCGCCCTGACCGATGCCCATGGCCAAACCATATCGGCCGCAACTCACCAAGAAGCTCTTTCCATTCAACAAGATAGAGTCCATAACCATTCCCAATTCTCCATTTTCGTTGAAAGTTTCTCCACTGAGCACCCACTTGGGGTACGGCTGTAAGAGGCCATCCGCCCCCGAACGGTGAATCACTGAGCCGCCCGTCCGGTAGCGGTTGAGGAAATTACCCCGCGGCCATCCCACCGCTAATGCAGCGCGCCCAAACCCGCTGCCGTTGGGGACCAAAGACACAGCATGCCCTGCCCATGCGCCGGTCTCTTGACCAAAAACAAACTGGGGCTCACCGTAACCTGCCTGCCCCAAGGGATAAACAGTTGCAGGTGGCTCGTCAGTGGCCACTGGCTGAGCTGAGTCTTTCAAGGAAGCCAACCACCGACCGGAAACCAGAATGCCCGCACCGGTTTGCTCGTTACTCGCTGGCACCCGGTAATAGGGAGCGCCAATGGCCAAATCCACGACCCCATCGCCATCCACATCGTGCTGACCATCGAGGTCATAGCCGATATAGCGGTACGCCACACCTGGACCGATGACCACTTGCTTGGCTTCAGATTCTGAACAATTCGGCCCCCAGCCGAAGATAATCCGGATCAAACCTTGATCTCGGAGCGGGTTGTTTTCGTGAGATGACCCCACCGCAAACTCGTCGCACCCATCCCCATCAACGTCGCCCACTGCAGCCAAAGAACGTCCCATATGGTCTGAGCCATTGTGCCCAAACTGAACGAGTTCTGGGGCGCAAAGCATTTTGGTTTGGCCAGGCGCCAAGTCGAAGGGACGTCCCGCTACGAGCGCGTAACCACCGCAGTTGCTGCCACCGCAATTATTCCCCGCCTCATTGCCAGAATCCCAATGACCCGAAAAAAGAAAATCAGAGTACCCATCGCCATTGTAGTCAAAGTTACCCGCCAAAGCACGGATGCGCTCTTTGTTTTGCAAGCCGTAAATCCCAAAAAGAGGTTCTCGAATGTCGTGGGAAGGGTCGCGCCAGTCGGTCACAGCCCCCCCGCCGAACACATACACCACCCCGTGGTCCTTACCGCTTAAGCTGGGGCATCCATCGTCGTATATCAGTCCTGTCTCCTCGTTATGGTCGTAAATATCTGCGTATTCCAAACTTGCCAATAAATCTCCGAAGCCATCACCGTCAAAATCTCCCGCCGGCGCCACATTTCGGCCCAGGTGGTCGTAACTTCGATGATGTTTAAAGCCATAGACGGAAACACTTTCGTTCGTATCCCATACGCCATCTTGATGCTGGTACAAGAAAACTTCGCCGGACCAAAGTTGACCGCCGGCACGGCCATTGCCAGGTGCACCCACCGCTAATGCGGGTTGGTCTGTTCCAAAAAAGTCAGGTACGAAAGCAACATCCGCTCCAAATTCAACGGTCCCCGCAGTCACGGGCGTTTCCATTCTTTGACGAACCAGCAATACCGCGGCTGTGGGGCTAGAGGGAGCATCACCAAACACACAATCATGCCATTCACCGGTGGGCAGTTGAACCTTCGCGACCAGTCCATAATGACCAGCGATGGTCATTGAGAAAGACAACTCAAAAAGATCTTGTTCGGGGTCGGAGGTCACCAAATCTTGATACACAATATCGACATCATTGCCATCCTGTTGCTTAAACACCCCCAACATGGCCTGTGCAACAACGCCTTCTACCCCGACACCACCGTCTTGTGGTGCTTCGCCGGAAATGGTCGTGGCGGCGTTCAAAACCGTCAGTGACGCAGTGCCAACGTCACCGGCGAACAAATATTGAGATGCGCGGTCAATTTCTAAAGCGCATTGTAAAACAAATGCTGGTGCCACGCCACTGTCATCATCGGCTTGGGTTCCCCCATCTGCCCCCGCATCGAAATCACTGAGCGTATCGGAGACAACAACCCCAGCATCCCAAGCGTCATCCCCCTCGCCGTACGACACTTCCTTGTGAAGGATTTCAGGGTCGACAGGAATAAACTGCAGGAGTCCCATGTCATCCCCAGCCTCTGTGTTGTGCAGACTGGCGTATGCGATAACGCCGGGCGGTCCCGAGTAAACGTTCCCTATATTGACGACTTGAAACTGCGAGGAGAAGTAATCATCGTCGCCGGTGCCACGAACAACCCAATCAGGTTCTTCGCCGAAGCGCTCGGGCGTCAGAGGTCCAAGAAAGACTTCTATGCTGCCCCGTCTTTGGCTGCCAGTGCCAATCCAATCGCCCACTTGGTTGCGCAAGGCGCCCACCAAAAGGTCTGGGACAGCATCTCCATTCACGTCTGCCACCGCACTGTCGAACCCGTAATACCCATAGTTGACGGTACTGAAACGAGATAAATCTGCATCGTAAGGAGCCACATAGTTTTCCACGGGGGTCTCGCTCAAAGTGGGCGAAAAGAACACGCGTAAGGCCCCGTGGTTGGACCCAGACGCGCCGTCGGTATCAGCCCGGTGATGAGACGCCAAAATATCCATCAAACCATCCTGGTTCACATCGGCCACCCTGACCACCCGGGCAAACTCATTGGATTTATTTTGCGCATCGTAAGCCGCAGCAGCCCAAGAAGGTTGCGGTGAAACGAGTCCATCCGCAGTGCTTTCTTGGCCCTTAAAGACCTTGATCATGCCATCTTCGCCACGACCCGAATCTGTCTTGGCCAAATAATTCGCGCTCACCAACTCACAACGGCCGTCAGCGTCGATATGGCCAGATGCCAAAAACCGGCCCATTTTTAGATTGGAGGCGTCCACCCAACTGCTGCCTTCCCCTCCCGAGGCGGGGCTTAGACGTTGCCCGTGAATGATTTGGACGGGTTCCTGTGACACACCCGACCCATTTCCCGCGTACAGAAAAATGGCCCCTTGCGCACCCGCAGTATCATCCGCATCGTCGTCTTCCGCATTGATGGCACCGGCTGCAATGTCATCATGACCATCCCCATTGAAGTCACAGACCGTCACACTAAAACCCATGTTGTCAGCATTTTTATCGGCGTAAACCGTTTGCATGGGGTCTGGTTCAAAGCCTCCAGGGACACCCCGATGGATTCTGACACCACCCGGTTCGCTCGCCGCATCATTGGGCCGGTACCGACCTACGCCCAAAATTAAATCAGGCCGTCCATCGCCAGTCACATCTCCGAGGTCAAGTTGGCGGCCCATGTTAAACATTCGGGTTCCTCCACTGAAGGCTTGGGCTGGCGTCGCAATAAAACCATCCGCTGAGCCCAGGTACAAAAAGACAACGCCTTCATCTCTGAAATTATAATCGGCGTCCCATCGCCCCAACAACACATCTTCGAATCCATCATCGTTGACATCGCCCGCGGAGATCATGCGAGCGTCGAACTGTGGGTCGCCCAACAATCCAACACCAGCTCTCTGGCCTGAGGAAACGGTAATGTTCATAAACGTGGATAAACCCGTCTGTTGGTCCACCACCGTGACTTCATAATCTCCTGCTGTTTCCCCATAAAACTGCCCCTCGATGTAACCGAGCCCTGCCGCCGGGGTCACCGTTACATCATAGAAGCCCGTGCCCCCTCGGGGTTGAAGGTCCACATAACTGTTCATCGGAATGATCAGGTTGGGTGGCGCGGCCTGCAGTGATGCTTCAGAATCCACAAACACATCGATGGTCAGGGAAAAACCTGCGTATTGGTCTTGAACTAAAATGGTATCTAAGCCGTACGGTGGGTTCGTGTCGTCTTGAACTGCGGGCGCTTGATACACCCCCGTGAAACTGTTGATGGTTCCACCAACCCCACTAAAAATCAGTTCATAAGAGTAAAAACCAGACCCGCCCACGGGATTGATCTGCACATGGGTCCCAGGAGGCACCCACAAACGGTCCGGCTCAGCCTCTAAGGGTGGGACCACATGAATCACCACTTCGGCCATCAGCCCACAGGTGGTATCCTCAATGATGACGGTGTCTTTACCACCCGCCACGTCACCCGCAGTATATCGCCCCAACACATCGCTCACCACGCCATCAGGTGAGGTGTCATCGGCGATCCTAAAAGTGAAAGGACCAGTGCCATTGGTCACGTCGAACGTCACATTCCCCCAAGGCGGCAAATAATTGACTTCCGGCGTCACGAGCAGCTCATTTGGACAGCCATTGCTCGCACCCGCGTCAGTGGACGACACCCCAGCATCAACCGTCGTGCCACTTCCAGCATCAAATGTCGTGCCGCTTCCAGCATCGAGCGTCACTGAGGGGACACCTGCATCAAAGGCGTCCTGAATGCTTCCCGCATCGGCTGCCAATGCGCCGCCCGCATCCATGCCCATGGGTACAGATCCATCCAGCAGAGGCACCCATGACGAGGCTCCCCCATCGCGACCCGTTTCTTTGGGCACATCGGGTGACGGCACAGACGGTACATCGGGTTCTGGCTCGGGATCTGGCGAACAGGCGCCCAATGCAGCACAAAGCGCTAACACAGACCAACGAGAGCGGAACACCTTTTGTATCAAACCTTCACCCAACAATATCGAAACCCGTTTCCCCAACCCATGTTTCGGCCTGGATTTCCACATGCGTGACATTGGCCCAGGGGCTGCCTTTTTCACACCACGCCAAAATCGAGTTCACCTTCTGCGCGTCTCCCTCAAAAATTCCCTCTACCCGCCCATCGGTGAGGTTGCGAACCCAACCTTTGAGTCCCAGTTTGAGGGCTTCTTTTTGGGCATAAGCGCGAAAACAAACCCCTTGAACTTTACCCGAAATCCAAACGTGTTGCCTGACCTGAGTCATCCAGAAAGCCTCCGCTGAGAGCGTAGCACTCTCTGGCACAACTCTAAAGCCAGAGCGGACAAAGAAAACGGCACCTTAGACGGACCTTCAAACCCCGTAAGGCATTGTTTTATATGGGTTCCAGGCCCGTCTTTCATTTTTCCACCAGAACTTGTTATCTTTGCCCAACCAAGGGAGATACAAATTGTCAGTTACCGAATCCATTGAAACGAAGATCCAAAATGGGGTGCAGCCTACCCACCTCGAAGTTATTAACGAAAGCCACATGCACAATGTACCAGATGGCTCTGAATCCCATTTCAAACTGCTGGTGGTGGCAGACGCCTTTGACAGTCAAAATCGGGTACAGCGGCACCGCACCATCAACGGGTTGTTGGCAGAGGAACTCCAAGGGCCTGTACACGCCTTAAGCATGCATCTGTTTTCACCCAAAGAATGGCAAGATGCACAACACAAGGAATGGGCCTCTCCCCAATGCCGCGGCGGCAGTAAAAAGTGAGGAAAAACTGGAATCAGAACGAGTTGCACAACACTACACCCTGTCATCGACTCGAGAACCGAACAAACGAGATTCATGAGGAAACCATGTATACGAAAAAATTGCCGTTAACCCTACTCCTGCCCCTCCTAACGCTGGCCTGCCCGGATGTAACAGATGAAGGTGGTGGTTCCGATGGTGTCGTTGACGATTCAGTGAGTTGCACCTTGGATGCTGAATGTCTGAACGGTCAAGTATGTTACGAAGACGCGTGTGTGGATGAAAACAGCATTCCCGTTTTAGATGCGGGCAGCAACGATAACCCACCCTCTGCATCGGACTTATTAGAGGTAGAAATCACCAGCCCCAATGACACGGGAACCGCGTTTGCCAGTGAAACCATTTCGTTCAGCGGAACCATCACGGCAACTGACGGTGATACAGGCAATTTGACCGTTCAATTCTCCTCTTCTGTGAATGGCGATTTGGAAACCAACTTTGACCCCACCACTGGCATCGCCACCGCGTCAACGGTCTTACCAGCGGGCAATCACACCATATCTCTCACTGCCACCCGCGGCGCGGAACAAACCGTGGCCCAAGTCAACATCACGATATGTGACTATCTCATGAATGAAGATTTCACCGATTCATTGGACAACACCATATGGAAAATCTACGGAGACGCTCAGCATATGGCCGACGGTTATCTAGAGATGACCAACAACCAAAGGAACAAATACGGAAAAATCTATAACATCGATAAGGTCGTCAGTCCCGGTTCGTTGACCGCACATTTTAGAATCTATACCGGGCCCAATGACCTCAATGGTGCCGATGGATTCGCCATGAATATTATCGAAGCCCTATCACCCTCCGAACTGGACGATATTTTGGATTGCATGGGAGGCATTGGCAACGCTTTTTCTGCCGCCCTTCAAACCTGCGCATTGACAGAAGGCGAACTCCTCACCAAAAACACTTTCTCCATTGAATTTGATACCTTTGCCAACGGCTTTATGTGCAACACCCCACAAAATGGGCCCACCGATCCCACTTGCGAAGACCACATCGCCATTACCTTAAATGGCAACGCCATGCCCTTTTACTGGCTGCCTGCGAATTGGGGTGACCATGAACCATGCATCGGAGAAGGTGAAAGTGGTGAAGGATGGTTTAACAGCGAGGGGTGCCGATCTGGCCTTGAATGTATTGAGGGAACTTGCATCCCTGTTCACCCCTGGAACGACCGGACTCATCTCGGGTATGGGGTTCCTGCAGAAGACGCGCCACGGTTCTGGGCGGCCATGGATAACATCGAAGACAGTCAATGGCACGACGTGTCCGTGTATCTGACCCCTGGGCAAGCGAGAGTCACCTTCGATGGCGAAGAAGTCATCAATGCCTCTGTCCCGGACTTCGATTTCAAAGGTGGCTATGTGGGTTTCACGGGCGGCAGTGGTGGTTCTTCCAACTACCATCGGTTCGACGACCTTCGTGTGGAAGGCGCTTGCGTCTACACTGGGCCGTAACTGTTGAGGCGCTCCGCCTTTATTGAAAAGAGTTAAGAATGAATAGATATTTGACGATAGTTGTTGGTTTGTTTTTCCTCGGGGCATGCCCTCAAGAGGTGCCCTCACCCGGCCCTGCAACCGTGAGTTGCACCGATGACACGGAATGCCTAAATGGCCAATCCTGTGTGGACAGTCTGTGTGTTGCGAACGATGGTAAAACCATGTGCATCACGGACGCTCAGTGTCTCAATGGACAAACCTGCATGAATGGCTTTTGCGAGGCATTGCTGTTGAACAATGATGCAGGGCCCGTAGACGAGCCAAACGAAAACTCAGAATTTGGCGTCACCTTTTCCACGCCCAGTGACCGCAGCACGGCGCGCACCTGGGAGACCCTGACCATCAGCGGTACCATCACCTCGGACACAGACTCCCTCGAGGGCATCGAAGTCATTTTGACATCTTCGCTAGATGGCACCATTGATGGTACCTTCAACACTGAAACGGGTCTATTCGTTGCAGAAGCAACGCTG
Source organism: Myxococcales bacterium (assembly GCA_002721815.1). Lineage (GTDB taxonomy): Bacteria > Myxococcota > UBA727 > UBA727. The sequence continues at coordinate 89,007 of PBLQ01000002.1, read as the reverse complement.
ACCGAGGGTAACCATGCCCTCACACTGGAAGCACAAAGGGACGATGACCGCTCATCCGCCACGGTCAATATTACCCTATGCAGCTACCAGTTTGACGAAGATTTTTCTGAAGAACCGGACCCCGACATTTGGCGCAAGTTTGATTCGGCCATCTACATTGAAGATGGGTGGATCGATATGACGAACAATCAAACCTCGACCTGGGGCAAATTTTTTAACGTGGCACAAACGGTACAACCCGGCAATCTCGATGTACAGTTTCGAATCTATACCGGCCCCTTAGAGGCAGGCGCCGACGGGTTTAGTATGACGATTATCGATACGCCCGATGTGCCGTCCTTAGAAAAAATCCTCAACTGCTTTACCGGCCTTGGCAATCATATCAGTCCTCTTCGTAATTCCTGTGAGTTATCCGTGGAAGAACTCGGTGCTTTGCAAGCCTTTTCCATCGAGTTCGACACCTATCCCAATGGTTTTCAATGCGCAGCATCGGTGAATCCGCCAATTGACCCCACGTGTGAGGACCATGTGGCGATCACCTTTAATGGCAGTGCCATGCCCTTTTATTGGTTTCCTGAAGACTGGGGGGATTACGAGGCCTGTGGGACACCGGGTGGGTCTTGGACCTCCTACGATTATCGCGCAGAGAACGGTTGCAAATATGGGCTCGAATGTGTCGATGACCTGTGCCTTCCCAAATACCCTTGGTGGGACCGTGAACTGCTTGGCTATGGGCCACCGGCCGCAGGCGCCCCTCAGTTCTGGGCTGAAATGGAAAACATCGAAGACAGCCAATGGCACGATGTTCACATTGTCTTGGCAGGTACCAACGCCACTGTCACTTTTGACGACCAAGAAATCATCAATGCCACGGTTCCAGAGTTTGATTATAAAGGCGGCTATCTGGGATTTACGGGCGGCAGTGGGGCCATCGGCAATTACCACCGATTCGACGACTTAAAAGTCAAAGGGACTTGCTACTACACTGGCCCTTAAAGCAAATCTGCCAGCCAGAATTTTGGCGCCAAATCNCCCANNGCNTTGGGCGGCACGGNTGTGAGCCCCGTCCCCACGAGACACGCATCGATACCGTTNTGATTGGCACCCAAAACATCNGTGTGNAANTGATCGCCCANCATCACNNCNTTTTTNNCCGAAAATGNTTTTANGGCNGCNTTAAANATGGGGGNATNNGGTTTNCCCAGTTTGGTAAAACCTGCGCNAGGCACAAAGCGTTTCAAATTTTCTTCNAANGCCAANGCNATNGAGCCNGCCGCCCATCCAAACTCNCCCGCNCCNTTGGGNTAAATCAAATCNGGNTTCAACAAAACCAGATGNGGCAANGNGCCCTGANTGGCNNTGTTCATCAAAAANGATGTCACCGCNTCCATGGTGGGCAAAAAATCATAACCGGCCTCATCTGCAATCACTAAGATTTCGATGCTGTCATCNAGACGCTCACAGACGGTCAAGCCTGCGTCCATGGCCAGCTGTTTGGAAGGTTGNGGCCCCAGTACAAATGCATGGGCATCCATCAAGCGGTGTTCCTGTACATAAGGTGCAAGCAACAACCCCGAAGAACAAANCTGGTGCGNNCCAATGGGCAAANTTAANTCTTCGTATTTGGCCGTTAGAGCCGCCAAATCCTTCGATGCATCGTTAGTCACCAGACAATATGCTTTNTCCGCAGCNCGTAAATCCTNTAGNAATTTNTGGGCNCCGGGCAAAGNCCCNTNGGCNTCCACCAAGACCCCNTAGGCATCCAGCAANAATACATCATACGTNNTGATCAGGTTTTCTCGACTGATTTGAATCATGCATGCATCCTNGGTGACTCGGCTCAAAGGTCNATAAACCGCCCTTTAGGTACGATCAACGCCCCCTTTGGCTTTTCTACTAAAACTGCTATANTGTTCGNACACTTTTTGGATGGATAGTTATTTTATGGGCGAATCAGAGCAAAAACCGATTTANTGGACGTTTTGCAAAACCGAAGACNTGAACGAAGCTTCCATTGAAGCCCANCTNGANAAACTCAGCTANACCGAAGCCATGCGNTANGANGAGATTCAAGANCCNCAGCGNTCTAANCAATTTCTGCTTGGGAAGACTCCTCATCGGNCACTTNCTNGACAAAGCATTTGNCATCACNGACTACACCATCGAAACCCANGACACNTTCGANAAACCCAANCTNGCNTTTGGCAANTCCGAATACGANNTGGATTTNAATATTTCNCACACCCAAAAGNTGGTGGCTGCNGTCATCTCNCCAGTGGGNCCCGTGGGCATTGANGTTGANGACACCCAAATCAAGCGNAACTGGCANGCGGTGGGTAAAAAGTACTTCAGTGCNCACGAAAACCAAGANATCGAACGTAAGCCCGCNTCNGTNAAAGACGANATTTGCCTCAAACTGTGGATCGCCAAAGAGGCCGCNATTAAAGCACGAGGNCAAACCATTTCCCGNGGAATGGCNGACATCAAAATGGTNGANCGNTGGAGTGANANAAAACCCTTNTCNGCCAAAGGCACNCANCAAGACACCGAATGGCAGATGTTTGGTATCTCNCCCATTCTTGACCACGTGGGNACCATTGCNTTGGTCAAGTCCGACGACCNNAAAGCAGTNCCNGANCTGNCNTTNCTGCCTTACAATCCTTCATAANCCACATCGACAAAACTGGGCGAACTCTTCGATATGCGATNCTGACTCAGCGCGCAGATGANACCCTANTNANGGATNGCANGGNTTGGCANCGAAACGGNCCACAGGACAGGGAGGCGAGNTNNTGTAGGGTCTCACAATNTTAATNGTCTAANAATCCAACCAAGCCAAAACAAATACAGAAGAAAACTGANGACGGCACCTGCCTTTTGAGCCCATGGGTTGNGATAAGAAAAAACAACTTGATGTTTCCCGCCAGGAAGCTCTACCGCCATAAAATTGGGGCCAACATGATGAATGCGCGTTTCTTTTCCGTCAACCGTCGCACGCCAAAAAGGGAAAAAGTTTACTTTCAAAAGTAACCATGTACCGGGNTCTGCTGTNACTGTCGTTTGGTATTGATTCAACCCTATTTCCTGAGAGATAATGTGGCCTTTGGGCGCTCTTTTTTGCANGGTCGTGGGCTCTACACGTAACTTCTCGCGGGGCGATGACTGAAGAACCGCTACGTGTTGTTTGGCAAAGAGCTCTGGTGCCATTGTTTGCAAGTGGGGTCTCATATCTCTCAANGGACCAATGACCTTAGTCCCCGGCCACACTANGTCAAAATAGCCCCAGTTTGNAGAATCCGGTACCTTATAAATTTTGTAAGGTCCGATTTCCCGATAAAACTGAAACACGCTCGGAACTTTCGCATTATTTCGCGTCACCAAACTGTTCACGTTGAATAGCCTCAAACTTTGCGCATCNAGGCGAANATGTTCCGCATAAAATGTACTCAAAGTCGCATGATNNCCCAANGCATANGACTGCAGCTGNGCTCTTCCCGCCAGTGCTGGCAACAAATCTCTATGAAANTGGTTACCTGTTCCAAAAGAACCATCAACCATAAAACGATGTTGAGGNTCCGNAGCGAGTTCNCCCGCAACACGATGAATGGGCGAATTAAACCATGGNTTGGTTTTAAATACGCGCTGCACAAANTGATNCTGCAAAAGCGCCCACGNACTGACGATTAAAACCAACANAATCTGTGAACGGCTTAACTTCGCTGACGCNCGNCTCCACACCGCTGAGAAACCATGAGCAGCAGCTACGATACCAANTATCTGCAAACCACTGAGATAACGGATTGGATTGATATGTGCATGCATCGGTAGATTTACAAACCATGTGCCCCACACCTCNCGGCCACCCATTAAAANCCATGTAATCATACCNAATAGCCAGGCCGCTTTTATCTGATGNGATGTGCGTATGTGTCTCAATGAACAAANAGCAAAAAGGAAGGCNACGCTGGANATCACAGGTAACCTTTCAAAATCTAANACATGGCCCGACAAAAATGCCGTCGCAGTTTTGGTTAGGGACCAGCCATCATANTTATCGTTAAGCCATGGCAACCCCCCCAAATAGTCTCTCGACCACAACAAAGGAATGAGCCAGAATGCGCATAGACCAAACGCACCGCAGCCAACAAATGCGGTCGGTCTAAAAAAANATNGNATTTGCTTTGGTTGAACAACCACGATGCAGCCGAATGTGAGNAACACCAACAATCCNGCAAACAGNTGACTCATCATTGTNAGGCTTAAAAAAACGGCAGCCCAAGACCAAGCGAGNGTGNTNCAAACGACACAACGATAAAAAGCGCCAACGGCAAGNGGAAAAAACCAAAACCCCCATGCCTGTGTAAAGAGACCCTCGAAAGCACTGCTGGTAATTGAAAANCCTACGGNCCACTCTGTGCGAATCGTGATGGTTAANAGTCCAAGAATGGTAGCGGTTAACCGGGACATGCCCATCCACCGTCCACCCANATACCAAGTCAACGGCATAGCNGCCCANAAAAACAGCACCACTGCCTTGAAGAAAAAAAGAGTCATTGATTCAGGCATCAATGTCATCAGTGCACCGGTTAAAATGGAAGGCAAGGGCTGATATGAAGCAAAGAGTGGCAGTCCCAAATTGGCCTGCCCCCAAAAGAAATCCGTTTCGCCTGCCAGCAACAAACGCGATATATGTAAGCACAATGCGTAGTGCGCGGAATTGTCATCGCCGAAAGGAGCCCCACCCTTCAAATAAGGAACGGCACTCACAAAAAACAAAAACATCACACCAACAAGTAACATGAGTGGGTGCAAAAGGTTTCGTTCTCTCATGGATTAATCACGAACCCGGAAATCAGCAAAATTTTGACACTGCGTCACCCATGACATGGGACTGCCACCCGAAAGATAATGCTTTACTGCAGCCTCTGCCGTCGCAACCGCTTGATCCATGTTACAATGTAAAAAAAGGCCCTGCCTACCACATGGATAAATTTTTCCTCGTTGCGCCAAATACATTAAGGCTCGCCGTTGTTCATGCACCCAATCTCTCCGATACATGGGATAAACTTGGGGTAAAAAAACTTGTCGAATATCCAAAATAGGACCCGGCGTCTTTAAAATTTTCGCGTCACGCAATTGGTGAACTAGCTCCTGAGCTTGCTTCGTAAAGTCCTGTTGCGCGCCCCAATTGCCTTCGGGGATTTCAACGCATAAAATTCGTTGTTCTGGCCGGCCAAGAAGCTCTGAAAACTGAGCGGGCTGTGACACGCGCCCAAACCAGTATCGTGTTTCGGGAGCATACCAAGTGTCCGTATCATCAAGGCATTTTTGTTCCACAACGAGGTAAACTAAATATAAACCCCGATATGAAAGTTGAGAGTCAGGAACCACCGAATGTAAATGCCCCGTATAAAAGGTTGGCTTATTCTCGGCATCACTAAGTTTGAATGGCGTGTCCAAATTTATTTGAACACCTGCGTCTTCATTTTTTTTTCGTAATAATTCAATCAACGAAGACATGCCACTGGCGGGATATAAAAATTGTCGTTGAGATTTTTTGAATATACTTTGCGCGGGATTGGTCGTGGACACGCGCTGCTTTGCCACGGTCTGCGACAAGTCCTTCGGCTCGATTCCCCAAACTTTGCGGGCGTATGGCTCGTAGAAGCGTCTGTAGGCAGAACGACCGACACGTCGCACAACAAAAGACTCAAAGCCCTCGTCGACCGCCACCTCTTTTCTTTCCTTCTCCCATCGCACCGTCTGCCTTAAAGCATTCGGACGTCGCAACCACCCATACGCCATAGAGATTGAGGAGAGAAAGCCCAAACCAGCAATAAAACGAATGGGGTCCAATGGATAAGGCAATCTTCTTCGATTTAAGATGAGAGTGCCTCTTCTTTCTTTATGCCTCCAATCGGCCTCGGCAGTCAGCTTTAAAAGCAAGGGATGAGCTTCCGGGTGTACCCGATGCGAACCTCTGTCTAATTCAAAGCCATCAAAACAAACGGGTGCGAGCATACCACCATGCACAGAATCTGACTCGTACAATGTGACGCTGATGTTCTTTTTCGAAAGCAAGAGCGCAGCCGTGAGCCCAGTGATTCCGGCACCAACCACGATAGCAGAATTCTGTTCTTTCACTTGTTTTCCATGAAATCCACGGCTTAGACCCGATGCTGCCAAAAGATGCACAGCACACACCCTGTGACATGCCGATCAAGCGGCGTAAAAATCCGTTTCGCAGGCAAATAGCGCTGAGCGGCGGTAATTCCGGCGTCTATGATTGAACCACTGTCAACTCCGGTATTATCCTCTGGGCTCACCCCACCATCATCAACTTGTTCGCCATCGGAGCCCGCATCCACGCTTCTTAAGGAGCCAGCGTCTGGCACTGATATCGATGCTGAGCCTGAGCCTGAGCCTGAGCCTGAGCCTGAGCCTGAGCCTGAGCCTGAGCCTGAGCCTGCGTCCACTGAAGATTCATTTTCCGGCGTTGAAATGTTGCCAGCATCTGCTTCAGAAGACATTTCCTCTTCCTCATCTTCAAACTCTACCCTGTCTTCAAGACATTCGCAGGAGCCGTACCCTTGACCATTTTCGTCACAGGCCTGCGCCCCAGTGACCCCACCTGGGCACAAACAGACCTGTGTCTCCCCAGGGATACATACAGTGGTTTCCTGGCAGCCCAAGCCGGGCGCAAAAAGGAAGACGAGTATTAGGAAACGAATCGTGATCACATTTAAATATTTATCGGACCAACGCATGAAATGCAAATTAGGCCCTACCTCGTTCAACCGTATCATACTGAAAAAATGGCAATAAACGTCATTCTCTGACGCGTCAAAACCGAACCGAGGTATCCGTTTCATGAAGTTTAGGTTGCCCAGTCGAAACTGCAGTGCCGCATGGACAAGCTTGCCAACCATGATATAAGGGCCGGCAATCAATCAGGTGGGGCGTGCGCACGTGAATTCAGCACATCTTGAAAAGAAAACATTTAAAGGCCGGTTTAGTGACAGCCTTTTTGTAGCCATCTTAGCCACATGCTGTTTCGGCTGCCCGTCTCCTCAGGATTCAAACTCATCCACGTTTTTGCCAGACGCTTCCATCACTGAATTCGAACAACACACGTACGACGCATCCGTTATTGAGTCACCCGGGGATGCTGGTGTGCCTCCAAGCGTGCCACAGGATGGTGGGACCATTAGCATTGGCCCTGATTGTTCGGCCATCAGCGCCAATGCCAACTGGGAGTTGTGCGATGAAAGCCCCAACCGGTGCACCGCCGTGTTTTATGATGGGGCTGGCTGCCATGAGGTGTGCGCATCGGTGGGCCTGGGCTGCGCCGAAATTTGGGAGAATATCGAGGATGAATGTCGTGCCGATGATTCCAGACCAGCGCTGGGATGCGATGCGCTCACCGGCCACAGCTCAGATTACTGTGTTTGTGAAGGACCCGTCACTGCCCCCCCTGAAGTCACCAGCACCACTGCGGCCTACGATGACCTTTTCGATGAACTCTTTGGTTTCGGCGCCAACACCACCGGCGGCAAAAACGGGACAGTCTGCACGGTCACCAGCACAACCAACTCGGGCTCTGGTAGCCTCCGAAAATGTATTGAAGGCGCCAGCGGCCCCACCTGGGTACGCTTTACGGTGAGTGGAGATATCCAACTCAACTCCGACATCACCCTGCCCAGCAACATCACCATTGATGCCCGCGGTCAGTACATCCGTATTTTTAACGGGGGCATGCGTGCGAATAATAAAAACAACATCATTATTACCAATCTGATTTTCAAAGAAGGCCCCAGTGGCGATGACAGAGATGCCATCCAAGTTAAAGGCGGTGATAAGATTTGGATTCATCACTGTTCCTTCTCTAACTACAGCGACGGGCTTATCGACCTCACCAAAGGCACCAAAGATGCAACATTGTCCTGGAACAAATTCAGCAATCACGACAAGGTCATCTTAATCTCAGCCAATGACAATGACACCCAAGACGAAAACACCCGAGTAACCCTCCATCATAATTGGTTTAAGGAAACAAAACAGCGTCACCCCAGACTGCGTCACGGCAAGGTCCATGCTTATAACAACTTCTTCGACAAATGGGGTTCATACGGGATGGGCTGTTCCACCAACTCAGAATGCTACTCGGAAAAAAATGTTTTTAAAGCCAATCTGGTGGATTGGAAGTTGGATGCCATCATTACCCAAGTGGGCGAAGACAGCGGAGAGGGAAAAGTGGAATCTCATGATGATCTGTTCTTGGATGGGGCCACCGCAGAAGAACGAGGGACTGTTTTCTCACCTTCAGACTTCTATACCTACGTTGCTGACGATACGACCGGCTTAATGTCCGACCTTGAGGCCAATGCCGGCGCGCAATAAGGCCTCTTTTATAAAGCATACAGCATGGGTACCGCCACACGCTTCACTGCACGCTGAACAAATGTGGGCACCCAGTCCTCATCTTCATTGAATTCTAATCTGAAGAACTCACACAACGTTCTACGAAGGGTTTGCACCAACTCCTTGGAGGGCTCTAACCCAGAGTCTTCCAATGCATTGAGGACTTTGAAATCCAAAGGAACAAGCAGCTCGCCATAGACAACATCTTTATTTTGCCGTTGTTGATAAAATGTTTTCAGATCTTTTTGCATCATTGCCCGGTAGTGGTGGCTTCCCTTCTCGGAGACGTGTTTTGAAAAAAAACAGTTCCCTTTAGGCATCGCCCATGCGGCGCTCGGTTCGCTCAACATGGCCAATCCCTTTCGGTTTCCAGAAAAAACAACACGACCACCCAACCGCTGAAGCAGTGTGGCCACCACTGGCCAAGGCTTGGGCAACGACACCCAATGCTGCTTGTCGTTCAATTTGGCTATAAAATCTGGAGGGGCATTTTTGATTTGGCAGCCCGCACGGTCCAATAAGTCTCCCAACCGTACCAAGTGCCCGACCATTTTTTTGTGCAAACAACCCACATTCATATGTGCCCACCACATGGCCATTTCACTCGCGGGCTGTTCCCCCTTCAGCGCCAAAATGAGATTGAGTGCTCGCAATCTTTGGGCCCGCGGCCAAGACTTCACGTGAGAGGCCAAAGCGCCATCGGAAATGCGCATGCCCTCACTAAGTTTAGATAAAAGTTTTTTATTCTGTCTCCAGCTGGTCTCGCACTGTTTTTTTAAATCGATGGGCACCATGCATTTATCCAACAAATCTAAAGCCACTTGTTCCTGTTTGGCGCCCAAAATCCATAACGACATGAGCCCATCATCACGGGCTGTATCCTTTAGTACCTTAGCAAGGTTTCTAAGGCGCACGCTCATTTCAGCGGGGTTGGATTGACACGAAAGACGCGGGCTGTATTTCCCTAGGTCGCTGATAAACACATTAGTTCGGGTGGTCTTTTCAAACCGGTCATTAAAAGTCATGGGACACCTCCAAAAAAAGCCGGGCCCCTCTCGAGGCCCGGCCACACTCACACCATTTAGGCCGCGATTTGGCGGACACTGTTCATGGAGGTTCGGTGCATGTTGTTCAACACATTGCTCAGGGCTTGCTGCATCTGACTCAAACGATTGTTCAACTGCTTGATCTTTTCCATTTGTAAAGCACGACCGTCAGCCCCTTCCCCTTTGGCATTTCCGTCTGATACAGCCGTACCGTTCGTGGCCATTTGCATTCTGGCGTGGCCCTGCGTGTTCGAGCTGGTGCTCGAAAAAGCCAAGTCTTTGGCTACCGATAGGGCCATGGGGGTTAAAGGCGCTAAGAAAGGCCCTGCACCGGGAATGGTCGCCACCGCAGATGCGGCCAACGGTGCTACCACTGGCATTAAGACGTCCGCGACCGGCTCGATGGTTTTCATGAAATCACTGAGATTGTCTTGCACATTGCCCTCGTTAGAGCCGCACAACGATTGACCCGCTTTTGCCAAAGCTTTGGTATCCACCCCAACTTTGGACCCTTTGCCCATATCGGTGAGTTTCTTCAGTTCTTCTTCGATCTCTTCTTGCATTTCATGGCACACATGCGCGAGCACCATGGCCACACGGTCTTCAAAAGAAAGATTGGGGTCGCGTAAAATAGCCTCGATGTCGCGCTCTTCAGCAGGCAATGACAGGACGCTCTCACTTTGTTTGCCCTTGCCATGAAGCTTGAGTTCGCCGTCAAAGACGCGACCCATTTTTTGGGCCAAGTTGACTTTTACAAAATCGTCATTGGCTGATGGCACGGGTGACAATCCAGTTTGTACATAACCCTTTTTGGCCACCTGGCGGTTCAACTCCGCTTTTGGGTTACGGAGGGCTTCACCACACTCAAACATATCTTTGATGGCCACCAACGGATTGGTCACCGTATTGGTGGCCGCCGAAATATATTCCTTTGCGGCATCGCTTTCGACCAAGCCTACGGCATCAGCCAAATCCGCCACGCGCGAACCTACCGAAAGCGCATCTGCGGTTTCGATGAGTCCCGGTACAAGTCCCTTTTCGGCGAAGGTGTCGCCCGCCTTACTAAAACGGTCACTTGTATTCTCGATAAACTCTTGACCAGCATCCACCACTGCGGCGCCGGCTTTTTCAGCCAACTCTTCGGCCTCTTTCCAAAGATTGTTCCAAGCATTTCCGATGTTGTTATTGTTGTTTACGTTAGTCATTTTGAACTCCTGTTAAGGTGAAAGTGTGTTTGATGCCCCTGATAGTGCGAGTTGGGTGCCACCCTTGAAGAGCCTCCTAAGAGACTGTTTTTTAGACTTTTTCTTCTTCTTGGTCGGGTGTGTGGGTGAAATTGGGTTCCAAATGGAAATCCCTCGGTTCCATATTGAAACCGGATTTCACTCCTGGGGCCGAAAGTGGTACGCCCTAACCAGGAGCCAAAATCGTGAGTACCCCCGAAAAAACCCAAATGCTGGCCAACCGCCTCCGCAAGAACCTCAAAAAGCTAAAGGGGTGGCGTAAGACCCACCAAATTCAATGTTTCAGGGTGTATGACCGTGACATCCCTGAAATCCCGCTGATCATTGATGTGTACGGGGACCGCGCCGTGGTCTTTGACCGTGGCCGCGCCGATGGCTCCGATGGCAACCCCGCTGAGTACTGCCCCATCATTGCCGACACCCTTCAAATCGAAGACCGGTATACCTATTTAAAGGCCCGACAGCGGCAAAGCGGTAAAGAGCAATACGAAAAACTGGGCGAGACCCGAGACTTCTTCGAAGTGACAGAAGGCGAAGGACAGTTTTGGGTGAACCTCAATGACTATCTGGACACCGGCCTGTTTTTAGACCACCGGTCCCTCAGAAAGCGTGTGGGCGACATGAGCGCAGGCAAGAAAGTCCTCAACCTCTTTGCTTATACTGGATCGTTCTCGGTGTATGCCGCCTTGGCCGGTGCCGCCGAAGTCTGGACCGTAGACATGTCCAACACCTACCTCAACTGGGCACGTCGTAATTTCACCCTCAATGACATCGATGCGGGCAAGCACCGTTTTGTGCGCGAAGACATACTCATGCCGGGCAGACCTGAGTTCTCCCACGAAACTTTTGATATTATCGTTTTAGACCCGCCCACTTTTTCGAACAGCAAAAAAATGGTTAAGCCCTTCGACATTCAAACCGACCACATTCAACTTCTCAATGAAATGACCTCGCTGCTCAACCCCAATGGCACCTTGTTTTTCTCGACGAATTTTCGAAAGTTCCAACTGGAATGGAAAGTCACCCCAGATTTTCAACTCAAGGACATTTCAGACAAAACGGTGCCTTTCGACTACAGAGACAAAAAGATCCACCGTTGCTATGAAATCAGCCGCTTAAGTTGAGGGTTCTTTGACTTGGTTTTCTAAAGGCACAGCGTCGTTGGTACCGCTGCGAATTCCTGCTTCGACCACATCGACCCCTTGCCCCATCAACCGCTGCACCGAGCGCCGAATGGCCCTGGGCAACCAACCCGCTGCGCGCTCTTGGCACTTTTCAATGGGCATATCCCCAGGTTCATTTAAAAACGAACGGCGACGCTGGGTGATTTCATGCAAAATCACTGCCGCACTCACAGATACATTGAAGCTTTCAGTGAATCCCATCATGGGGATTGAAAAGCGTACATCCACCAATTTCTTGGCACGGTCTGAAACGCCGTCACGCTCACTTCCCATCAGGATGGCAATGGGTTTATCGATGGGCAGCTCTGACATGGGGACACAGCCCTCTCCCACATCGGCCGCACAAATGGTGTAGCCACCGGCCACCAAATCGCCAATGACGCGATTCAACCCTTGGTGCCGCTCTACATTGAGCCATTTGTCGGCCCCACGTGCGATGCCTTTGTTGGGGCTGTAAGGGTTGGGCATTTCCACCACGTGCAATGTATCGATGCCGTAGCATTCCGCGGTGCGAACCACCGCCCCCACATTATGGGCATCATGAAGGTTCTCCATGACCACCGTGACACTTTGCAAACGCTGGGTCACCACCTCGGCCATGCGCCACAAACGCTCATCGGTAGTATGCGCTGAAAGAGGCTCTTTTTTTAGGTAACCAAAGACCGCCACCTCTTTTTCGGTGGGGTCTCGCCCAAGGGGTTGTTTTTCTTCGGTCTTTGCCATTCTCCCCTTTTCCCTGAGTTCACGCTTGAGGTCAACCGGTCCCCCTTTATTCCTGAAACAAAACAGGTTAGGACCCTAGTGTTTTTCATGACTTGGAGTTTTTCATGGGTTTATCCGTAGGTATTGTGGGCTTGCCCAACGTAGGCAAAAGCACCCTTTTTAACGCCTTATCCACCGCTACAGCCGAATCGGCCAACTATCCGTTTTGCACCATCGAGCCCAATGTGGGCATCGTAGACGTGCCTGACCACCGGCTGGAAAAGCTCGCGAAAATCGTGAGCCCTGAAAAGGTTTTGCCCGCCGCCGTTGAATTCGTGGACATCGCCGGCCTGGTGAAAGGTGCCAGCAAAGGCGAAGGCTTAGGTAATAAGTTTCTAAGCCACATCCGAAGCGTGGATGCCATTGCACATGTGGTCCGCTGTTTTGAAGATGAAAATGTGGTGCACGTGGATGGCAGCCCCGACCCTGTGAGAGATGTAGACACCATTGAAACCGAACTCATTTTGGCAGACTTTGAAACCGTTGATAAGCGTTTGGAGCGCGCCAAAAAATATAAAAAGAGCGGCGACAAAGTCGAGCTCAAGGCCGAGACGCTTTGCGCCGACTTAGCAGCCCACCTCGACGCGGGCAAGCCGGCAAGAACCTTCGAGTTCGAAGAGGCCGACGAAGTGCTGTTCAACATCATGCGCGACATGCATCTCATCACGCGCAAGCCCACCCTCTTCGTTTCCAACGTTTCAGAAAAAGGTCTCAACCCCGCCACCAACCCCCACTTAAAAGCCATTCAAGAGCTGGCCTCAGAGCGCAAGGACCTCGTGGTGCCCATCTGCGCCAAGTTCGAAGAAGAAATGGCCGAGATGGACGAAGAAGATCGCTTTGAATTTTTAGAAGAGATTGGTCTTGAAGCCCCTGGCCTGCACCGTTTGATTCGCGGCGGATTTGAACTGCTAGGTTTGCAAACCTATTTCACCGCTGGTGTGAAAGAAGTGCGCGCATGGACCATCAAAGAAGGCGACAAAGCCCCACAGGCGGCCGGTGTCATTCACACGGACTTCGAACGCGGTTTCATCAAAGCCGAGGTGATTTGGTGGGAAGACTTTATTGAACTCGGCGGCGATGCGCCTTGTAAAGCCGCGGGTAAAATGAAACTCGAAGGCAAAGAATACGTGGTGCGCGACGGTGACGTCATGCATTTTAAGTTCAATGTTTAAGTCGGTCCCCTTCAGACCTTAAGACGACACCAACTTAACGGGCCCATGATCATCACAATGATCACCGTGCACATGATGGAGATGACCATCCACCAAATAGTCGATGTGGTCGCCGTGCGGGACTGCTTCGTGACCACAGCCCGGTCCATGAACATGGCCTTCTTCGTGACCACCGCAACGATGATCGGGTGTACAGGCATCCGGATTGGTTTCTGAAACGGCGATGGTGTGCTCGTCGTAATGGCCATCATGGGCGTGGTGTAGGTGCCCATCATGCAAATAATCGACGTGCCCATCGTGCTCGATGGCTTGATGGCCGCAACCAGGGCCGTGAACGTGGTCGTGAGAGTCGTGTTTTTTACAATCGGTCATAGATGTACTCCTTGTGCCTCACTTGAGGCGTTCCTCTTCGACGTGGTCGAACGTATTGGTCAGTAAATCTCGAACGTGGTGGTCCGCGATGGCATAATAGATATGTTTGCCGCGTCGCTCTTTGGTGAGCAGACGCGCCCGGTGCAGTTGCTGTAAACGTTGAGAGATGGTGGTCACTTTCTCTCCAAGCTCCTGCGCAAGCTGAGAAACACAGTGTTCTTGATCGAGCAAACGTTCCATCAACTGAAGTCGCTCTGGAGAGCCTAAGGCCTGAAACAATAATGCGCCGTCAACCAGGGTGCGCTCCGAACGGAGTGAATGGATGTGCTCATCGTGAGAATCCGATGCGCAAGGGATGTCTTCATGAACCTGTGTCTTCATAACGCAATTATACTCCATGGATCCATGGATTGTCAAGTGCAGAACACAAACTTACAGCCCTGTGGTCCTGAGCTGTTGAACGATCTGGACACCCTGCCCGTCAATAAAAAGTGTTTATAAACATAAGCTTAGAACATCTACTGGACAGTTCAACGTGTGGGATACCCTCGGTCGCCGCCCCTTTGACCACTAAGCGCTGCCCACCGTATTCAACAAAAGGGTAAAAGCGATTCCAAAGCCGGCCCCGGAGACAAATAAGTTCCATTTGAGATGCTCCCCACTCAAGAACTTGTTGTAAAGCCACAAGGCTCCCATGAATAGAAACACAATGAAGACTTGCCCTGCCTCGATGCCTAAGTTGAACAAGAAAAGGGGTAAGAGGATATTCTCTCCAAACATCATTACCTTAAAGTTGCTGGCGAATGCGAGGCCATGAATCAAGCCAAACAATAAGGCGATGGCGTAACTCAGTTTTATCGCTCTGGCCCCTAAATCTTCATCATGTCTCACAATGTTGGCAATGGCTGTGCCCATGATTGTCAGCGGTACGAGGATTTCAATAATGGAGGGGTTTGTGGGGATTAAACCCAACGAACTTAAGACAAGAGTCACACTGTGACCTACTGTAAAGGCCGTAATAATGACCAAGATTTGCCGCCATTGTACGAGCTGGTAAGCAGCACACAAAGTCGTAACAAATAAGAGGTGGTCATAGGCATTGATATCTACAATATGTTCCCATCCGGTGGCGAAAAACGAAGTCGTTGTAACCATTAGTTTGATTCTCCCAAAGTGTAAGTGAAAGTGTGGTCGTACAGGGTGGCAACGTGCCCATGAGTAATCCCAAAAGAAGGAATGCGAACGGCAATGCGGTTCATTTGCTCCGCACCAAAATCTCGAAAGAGCATGGTGTTACTAATTTTCAGTTTGTCACCCTTCTTCATGGGTAGCTTGGTTTTTTCGAAATAGATGATGAGTATGTTGTGCCCAAGTAATACTTTGGTGGCTTCAACCTTTAGCGGGACATGTTTACCATTCACCTCAATTTTATAAAATCTCTTGAAATATTTTTCGATGGCCCGCCTCTTATCCGCATTGCTAAGCTTATCCCTGGCAACCCCTTTGAGCACAGATAGAAAAAGACTGGTGTCAAAATCATCGATAAAAACTTTGCACTCCATCCTAATGGTTTCTTGGGCATGGTCGTATTCAATCAAAGATGCCGAAAGCTTGAGTGGGTGACTCAAAGTTTTCGAGGGCCATAGGAAACCGACGAAAAAAAAGAGCATCGCTAGCCGCATGGGATTCTTCATTGGCTCGCCTTGGCCAGATCGCAGAGATTGGCTCGAATTATGGCGGCAGAATTGCCACATTTGGGCTGGCAGGTAGCGCAAGCCGCTTGCATTTGCAATCAGCTTGCGTAAAAAGACTTCAATTTTAACTTAGAAACTCAAAAATGTGGGTTTGCCATTTGGCCCCACATTTTTTACCGGTGAAGATATGAACCAACGTAAAAAGAAGCCAAACATCCATGTGAAAATGGTAACAATTCTGATCGGCGTGCTGCTCATGGCGAGCCCCCCAGCAAAAGCTCAAGAACTCGGTCTAAACGCCTGGGGCATGGAGTTTGCGCCACTCAAAGAAGCAGGCGTTGAGCATATGGCATTCTACCCCGGCTTATCCTTGTCGCTCACTTATGAGGCCGGCCCTTGGGCCCTTTCCCCAAGTCTTGGCCTGGAATGGGCAGCGGATGCAGCGTATTGGGGTTTGATGGCCATGCTCTACGCAGACCACCCCATCAACGATCACCTCGGCTTGGACATCATCCTGGCGGTCATGCACGACCAAATGGGCAATGATTGGACAAACGCGGAGGTGTTTGTGGGTGCCGGCACCGGTATTTCCTGGTTCATTCACGATCGCGCGGTGCTAACACCGAATGTGCTCGTCTATTACGGGCTGAGAACAAACACCTGGGCATTGGCCCCAGGCGTGAACCTCTGGGTCTCCTTGGAAGATGGTTAGCATCACACCGATTGGGGCAAGCTTTTGAAATCAATCAGCCTCGCTCGTGACCTCGGCCAGCGCAACCAAAGCATCCAAGCCACTGGCCCCAAGCTGTGCACAGCGCTCGGGGCTCCAACCAAAGAGAGGGTCGGGCGCGTTGGCATTGTCTTTAAAGGGCATCTCGAGGGTATACGCTGGGCACTGAAAACGTGCGG
Source organism: Myxococcales bacterium (assembly GCA_002721815.1). GTDB lineage: Bacteria > Myxococcota > UBA727 > UBA727. The sequence continues at coordinate 72,203 of PBLQ01000002.1, read as the reverse complement.
CCACGGCATTGGTACACATGGTCATATTTGCTTTTCCGGGAGGGGCAACTGGATAACCATGTTCTCGCTGCAAATCTGGATTGGCGCGTTCATAGGCAGACGCAAAAACATCACACAAACGCGGTAATCGGCTATCGGCGTAACCGTCAATTCCCTCTGAGCCACTGAGAAAATTGTACGGCAGTTCTTCGTCGCCATGCACATCCAAACAAAAGTCGACACCGGATGCGTCCATGGCCGCCCGCGTGTAATACACCTCAGGGCTACGTTCAATCGTCGGCTCAGCCCATTCGCGATTGAGATTGGCACCGGCAGCATTACACCGCAAATGACCGCGGATGGCCCCGTCAGGGTTCATGTGGGGCACGACGTGTACCGTTGCCATGGCGCGCAAGCGTTTGGAGATGGCATCATTGGGGTCGAGCAAGCGGTCTAAGAAGCCTTCCATCCACCATGACGCCATACTCTCGCCAGGATGTTGCCGTGCAATGGCCCAAAATTGCAAAGGTCCCTCCCCCACAGTCAGACGATGCAAGTCGCGTCCATCTACCGTCCCCCCGAGCCTATCCACTGTCACCTCGTCAGACCGCTGACAATGAGAAAGCAAGTCAAGATGCTGTTCATGAGTATGTGGCGCAAAATAAGCATACCATTGCATTTGGCCTTCAGGTCGATGGGCAATGGTCAATACGCCATCCGAATAATCGGTAGTTACTCGGGTCCAAGTCTGACGGTCCACGCTGGTACAAACGCGATATCCTGCCCAAGCCGAGGGGTAACTCGCGTCACCGGCATTGACGATACGCAACGTGCAATCTTGATCACGTGCATCATCGACACGAAAGTAAAACCACTGCATGTGTTCATCACCGGCATCTTTTTTTATGCGGAGATTGGCAGTGTGACCGTCAAGGAGTTCGACCACTTCAATATTACCGGAGTCAAAATGAGAATCGATGTGCATGATTTGTGTACCGTCCTTTTCGAAGCCAGCGTGTCTCGTGCCATGCTGACCCATAAAACCCGCGCAGGCAATAGCGAACAACACGGCCCCATTCGTAGAAAAGCGAACCGCATCCCCCACTTTTTTGTGGATAATTCCAATCCGTTTTTGAAATGGCTTTCGGGGCTGAAATTGTCTCGGAGCTCGTACGCAGCTCTCCCACACTTGAGACTATTTGGGTACGAACCGGGCCCCGCTTAGCCGATAATAACCCAGACGCCCTCCGCCACGAGCAAACGAGAAGCACCGTTTTGCACAGCCTTTTGCATAAGGTGCTCATCGTGCAAAACCTTCACCTACAACCCGCAATGCGTAGAATACTGTTTACAAACAGTTTTAACGCCTTTCCTCATCCAGGACAGATCCGCTACTTTTTTTATGCATATGGAATGAAAAGGGTTTGCATATTGTTATAATAATGAATGCCAATGGAGGCAATATAGGAGAAACCATGGAACACGTCGCTCTAGCCAACGACAACTATGTCGCTTTTACGTTTTTTATTGGGACCATGGCCATGATGGCCGCATCGGTTTTCTTTTTCTTTGAGGTGAACAACACCAAGAAGGAGTGGAGAACATCCGTCCTGGTGTCTGGACTCATTACCTTTATAGCAGCAGTGCATTACTACTATATGCGCGGTTACAATCTGGAAACCGGACAATCACCCACCTTTTTCCGCTATGTCGACTGGATTTTAACCGTCCCGCTCATGTGCGTTGAGTTCTATTTAATCACGAAGAAAGCGGGCGCCAAGATCGGTTTGTTGTGGAAACTGATTGTCGCCTCCCTTTTCATGCTGGTCACCGGATACTTCGGCGAGACCATTTACCGAGACAGCAGTGTATTTTGGGGCGTGGTGTCCGGGGCCGCCTACTTTTATATCGTCTACCTCATTTGGTTTGGTGAGGTCGCTAAGCTGGCCAATGAGGCCGGGCCACAAGTGGCGAAGGCCAACCGAGTACTGGCATGGTTTGTTTTGGTCGGTTGGGCAATTTACCCGGTCGGATACATCCTGGGAACCCCGGGCGGCTTGTTCGGCATGGTACTGGTATCAGACACGGCCGCAGCCATGCACGCCATGGACATCGTCTATAATATCGCGGACGCCATCAATAAAATCGGTTTTGGTTTGGTCATTTACGCCCTGAGCCGCTCGGACGAAACTGAGGCGTGACAGTCTAGACCACTCGCGAATCCTAAAGAGGGCCCTCGGACGGGCCCTTTTTTTTTGCCAAGCCCATATGATGACTTGAGGAAACATAGAATAGTGAGTAAATCGTTAAAGTCTACTTCATCGTCGAGGACACACCATGAAAACACGTTGGGTTGCTATCTTTTTCCTCTATCATTTTGGATGTCTTTCGCCAGATTCAGACCCGGTAGAACTACCGCAAGCGTCCGATATTACGGTGGCAGAACTTGAACGAGAATACCGGCTATTTGTGCCAACAGATTTGCCTGAAGACCCGGTTCCCCTTTTAATCGCCGTCCATGGCGGTAGTGGCCGAGATTACCCGTTCCCCCAACAAACTAAGTTTGAAGCGCTCGCAGAGGAAGAAGGCTTCATTATTGCCTACCCCATGTCCGAACTACTTCCAGGCAACGAAGGCGAATGGCAACTCAATACGACCCCCGAATCCCGCCAAGACATCGAATACATTGAAGCACTGATTGATTACCTCGCGGCCACCCAATCCATTGACGAAAAGCGGGTTTATGCCACCGGGTATTCCTTGGGGTCGATGTTCAACTACGAACTCGCCTGCCAGTTAAGCGATCGCTTTGCAGCAGTGGCTTCTTACGCTGGAACCATGCCCGTGTCCCCCGACTCTTGCGACCTAGACAGCAATGTGGCCATCATGCATTTACACGGGGATGACGACTACATCATCTCTTACAATGAGGCCTGGGATTGGAAAGCATGGGACGAAGTGGGGACCATGATGGACATTCCCAGTTTGGTCAATTTCTGGGCCGACAAATACAACTGTCAAAATGAAGGCGGAAATACCACCAATACTTCTCAACACATTGTGCATGACACATGCGATCAAAACGTCCGCGTGGAGCATCACCGTCTCTATAACGTTGGCCATGAATGGCCCGAAACCATCGAGGGCACATCCACTCACGAAGTGATTTGGAATTTCTTGCAGAGTTTCAGCAAACCCTAAGCGAGGCGGCCGTGGATTACCGATACACCGTGAAGGCAACGTTTACATCCCACGAAGTGGCCCAAGAGTGGATTCACTGGCTCAAAGAAGGCCATTGTCAAGACGTCCGCCGATGCGGGGCCTCCAGCGTAGAAGTGGTGGCATTGGACACTGAGCAACAAGCTTTTGAGGTCCGCTACGTTTTCCCCAACCGCCAAGCATTCCAGGCTTACGAAGCGGAACATGCCCATAGATTGCGACAAGAGGGCTTAGCGCTCTTTCCCACAGACCGTGGCATCACCTACGCCCGCAGCACGGGCGCCGTAATTTTTACAAACTAATTTCCCATTATTTTATCCGGAACGGGGGCATTCGCTTTTTAACGAGAAAACAAACCCCACCGTCGACTGCCAGACACCGTGGATACTTCTTCTACTGGTTGCTGAGATTTCTGGTCATCAACATTAGGTATCCTGGCAAACTTATTACCATGCACGCCTACATATTTGCGTAAATTACTACAGAAAAGTTCAAAAGACTCTTCGAAATCATGGTCGCAATCAACCCGAGCGATCACGCGTTCCCCTCCAAGCTTTCTTAGGATCCTATCAAAATCTTTACCGCATTGAGAAAAGAGCGGGTAAGAAGTATCTCCCAGACCGCACACGGCAAAGCGCATCCCGTTTAGAGAGGGCCGTTGCTTCGTTAAATACCGCAACAAGTCTTCGGCATTACATGGCGGTTCCCCGTTGCCATACGTGGAAGTAACAATCACCAATAGTTGCTCAGAAAACAACTCCGAAGCGTCGTAATCTTCCATATCGAGGACACTGCAGATAAAACCATCTGTTTTCAGCGATCGACCTAAGTCCTCCGCACAATCTTCAGCATTTCCAGTCTCAGTTCCATACAAAATAGTGATGGGTTTCATCTCTTATTCTCCCTTAAGAATCTAAGTAAGTGTTCAACTGGTGCTCGTTTTATGTAGGTTCCGCTCCTCAATCGGTTCTTGGTGCGTTCGTCCTCTGTTGCTCGGTTATCGGAGCTCAGAAAACAAAAACTTCATTTTTAAATGAGATGTAATTACTTTTCACTTATTTGCCAGTCTGAGACTGCAAATAGTCCTTCAAGCTTTGTGCAAACTGTTCAAATTCAGCCTCGGGCGGGTCATCGCAATCCACGCGTTCTATCTTTCGGTCGGCCCCAAGTTCCTCGAACATTTTATCAAAATCTTTACCCGTTTGGCAGAAATATCGATAGGAAGTATCTCCGAAACCACATACGGCAAAACCGACCCCTGACAGAGACGGTCGCTCTTCTGTTAAGTGTGTTAAAAATTCCGTTGCGTTCTCAGGCGGGTCGCCGTCGCCGTGCGTTGACGTCACTACGACGACAAAATCTTCGGTAGGAAGTTCGGAGCAATCATATTCTTCCATATCGACAACACGGTTTGCAAAACCATCATTCTCAAGCTCTTCTGAGAGTTCTTCTGAGCAATCTTCAGCATTTCCAGTTTCAGTTCCGTACAAAATGGTAATGGGTTTCATTTACATCTCGCTTTCAGTAACCACCGGTTCATTCATGGCAATCATTATTTCCGATGCCCTTAGCTCATTACAAAATCATTCTCCACCCTATTTTTACTATTTTTTAAATTGTTTTGTTTTATCAGCCAATTGCTGTGTAACTCACTCTGCCTCAATGAAACACGGAGAAGGTCTTCACTTTTTATTTGATCTAAAAAGCGGATACAAATACCATATTTCCAGACATTTTCTCAATTCAGACTCTGTGATATTCAGGAAACATCAAATGAGAATATTTCTTATCATCGCTCTTTTCTTATTTTCACTTCTTGCTTGCGACGAAACCTACACCACCCGCGAAGTATGCCTCGACGCCGATATGAATCTGATGGTGCGCGCTTCTGAAACAGAGCGTATGTACCTACGCGACATCTACGATGACGAAGACTCTTGCGAAGAAAACGGCGGTACTTGGTACTGGGAATGCAAAGATTCTGGGGCACATCACCCTATTCCTGACGACGAATATGGCCTTTACAACCAGGCAGAGTCCAATCAGGATGTTTGCCCGCAATAAAATGCGTTGGACATGCTGACCTAACTTTCGGTCACTTTGAACACTTCCACTTCTGCCTTGACGCCTTTGACTTGATAACGACCCAGGCTGGTGGATGTGTGACTCAAATGCGCGGCCACATCCTGAGAAAACAAAATCGGAACACCTAATTCCCCCGACAACTGCTGGATACGCGCCACCACATTGACGGCATGCCCCATCACCGTGAAATCCAGACGGCTTGCCGCACCCACATTGCCATAAATAACCTGCCCCAAATGAATGGCAATGCCTGCCTTCAAAGAGACAAATCCTTCGGCCACGCGGTTGTCAGAGACCAATTGCAGATTGGCCTGAGCGGCTTTCGCTGCACTCAAAGCCCGCTGGACCACCTGTGACGTGGTGGCTTGCTCGTTTTTGCGAAAGACCACCAACATGGCATCACCCATGAATTTTAAGATTTCACCGTCTTCGGCCCACACAGCCTTTGCCATGCAGTCGAAATACGTATTCATCACGTCGATCATGCTTTCGGAACCAATGGTTTCGGTCATGGATGTGAAATCACGCAAATCACAAAGCCAGAGCGCTGCATCAATAAACTCTCCCTGCCCTCGAATGATTTCACCGGACAAAACCCTCTCACCGGTTTCGCGACCCAAGTAGGTTCGGAGAACCGTTTTAGCCAACCGGCGGGTTTCTAAAACGCCAAGGAGCAACTTGAGCACGGGAAAAAGTGTTCGCAACCCCTGAATCATCTCGGGGGTGAAGCCCTGCGCATTTTTTGTGCACAGGGTTAATGCGGCCACGGCGGAGTTTTCATACAGGATGGGAAAACCATAATAGTGCTGGTACCCTTTCGCTTGATATTCCTTGAAAACCTCAAAGGCATCCACCTCGTTTGGGTTCCTCAGGTCATAAGAAAGTTCCTTTTGGTCTTCCACCAATGCCTTGATGGGGCTTTTTAAATAAATGGGTGTCAGCGTGTCTTCTCGACGAACAGGAATTTCGATCGCCTCGGGCATGGATGCATCCCAAGCCACCGCATAACCCGCCATTTCTGGGTGAATGGCAAAGACACCAAGATTGATGCGATCGATGGGAATGCCTGACTGCCGCATTTGAATCACCCAGTGCTGGGTGAGTTCCCTTAAAGAGGTGTACTTTGCCCCTTCTTGCAGCAACCATTCTTTGCTGTTGTCGAAAATATTGCCCATATCGTTTCCACAAATACGTCCAAAATCATTCTTCACACGCATCTTAGCTCTAAGGGCCTACCGTATCAGGTTTTTGACTTAAATAGAATCCTGACAGCGATGGGAACCCACCGACCATCCATCCACCAAATGGCGCGTTATTTCGGATTTTTTTCAGGCGGCGCAGACCACCGTTTTTTAAAACACCCCGGTGTCACCCAATCGGCCGCCTCGTATTCGCCCGTGCTTGTGTTGCGTTGCCATGTTTCAAGTGGGGTCACCTGCCCCGCTGGTGTGACATCGTAACCCTTAAACTCAAAGTTGATACAACCCGAAGGGCAATCCCCCCAAGCGCGGGTAAACATATAGCGGTGGGTGCCACCCAACGTGGCATTGCACAGGCTGATATCATCGCCACCACCCCCCATACGGTTGGCGTCGGCCAAACGCACCTCGGGATGAGAGGCGTAGGCATCGGCAATTACTTTTGGATGATACAAAGCGTCGAAAACGATAAAGATCATATCCAAACTGCCCATGGTTGAGCGCACCTTGCCGCCGTACCAGTCATTGAGGCAATCCAGCCCTTTGTAGGTGCCGGCTTCGACCTCTTTCACCGTTTCTGGTGCCAACCCCAAAATGACGCCGTTGGTCGCAAAATAAGGGAAGGTGCCGCGGGCGCCCGGCTCGGGATACACCGCACGAATCGCCCCCAAATCGGCAACGATTCGATCATATGCTTTATCGGGCGCAGTGAGTTCACCGGTGAGCCGTACCGCCAACCGTTCTGCATCTTCGTTGGCGCGTGGGCTTTTCGAAATTGAGGTCTTGGAGCCTTTTAAGATGTGGGCGCCGCACTTGGCGGGTTCTTTTTGAGCGATGGGTGGTTTCTTCTTTAATTCATGCAACGTCTTTTCTGCTTGTGCCTTCGGTACCATGGCAGGTTTGGCACCGCTGCATCCGAGCACCAAGGCCAAGACGGTGACATTCTTCCAGGTAAGAATCTGCAGATGAACAGCCTGGGTCTTTGATGCACGCATGGGCTCAAAATATCACCTTCCCCATGAGACACAATTTGTTTGTGAGCAGCCTCATGAGCAATTTCCAGACCCCCATTTCTGGGGTGACATGGGAAATACCCCGAATAAAGCTGGCGCTTCAATGCCTACAAAAGCCAAGCCTGCACCGTAAAACCGTTCCATTATAGACACTTAGGCGATCTTGCACCTTTCTCCCCATGGGCTCGCTGGTGGAAGCGCTACCCCACCTTCCGAATGCAACATTCCGGCAAACTGACGCTGGCACGGCTATCTCGCCCAATTTTAGTGTGACATAAGCGCCTCACCGGAGGTGTCTCATGAACAACGAAAAAAACATTCCTGCAGATCCTGTTGAACGACTCGCGACCTTACGCCACGAATTTGGCGAGCACGGTGGCGTGAACATGTCCATCGAAGCGTCCACCACCTTTACCGTGATGGAAGCCGGCACCATGCCCGAAATTTTTCAAGGCCGTCTGGGCCCGGATGATGGGGGTTGCTTTTTATACGGCCGTCACTTCAACCCCACCGTTTACGTTTTGGGTCGCCAACTGGCGGCCATGGAAGGCGCTGAAGCAGGCTATTGCGCCAGCAGTGGTTTGGGTGCCATCTCATCAGCACTTCTCGGCATGCTCGACCAGGGCGACCACGTGGTGGCATCTGACACGTTGTACGGCGGCACTTACGCCATGCTCAAAGAGTTCTTCCCCCTCAAGTGCGGCATCACCACCTCCTTTGTTGATATTAACGATGCCGACGCTGTGGCTGCCGCGTGCACCGATAAAACCAAAGTGATTTACGCCGAGTCCGTTTCCAACCCCACCCTTCGCGTGGCGAACCTGCCCATGCTGGCTGACATCGCTCACAAGAATGGCGCCAAGTTTGTGGTGGACAATACCTTCACCCCTTTGGCCATTACCCCTATGGACCACGGCGCCGATGTGGTGGTGCACTCCATGACCAAGTTCGTGAACGGGGCCAGTGACTTCATCGCGGGTGCGGTGGTTGGCTCTGGTGAGTTTGTGGGCTCGTTGATGGATCTTCACACCGGTCCGCTCATGATTTTAGGCCCCACCATGGACCCGCAGGTGGCACACTCCATCAGCCTGCGTATCCCGCACTTACCTTTGCGCATGAAGGAACACGCTCACCGCGCACAAGTTTTTGCGGAAAGACTCCACGAGCTCAAGGTGGATGTGACCTATCCAGGCCTTGAAAGCCACCCTGACCATGATTTGTTCTGTAAAATCGGTCGCTCCGAATACGGTTTTGGCGGCCTGCTCACCATCGACGCGGGCACCAGCGAAAAAGCCGAAGCCCTCATGGACGATTTGCAAAACACCGAAGGCTTTGGATTTATGGCCGTGAGCCTGGGCTACTTCGATACCCTCATGTCCTGCTCTGCCAGCTCCACCTCCAGTGAAATGTCCGACGAAGCCTTGGCCGCCGCCGGGATTGCACCCGGTTTGGTGCGTATCTCCATCGGCTTTACCGGCAGTTTGGAGCAACGCTGGCAACAGTTAGAACGTGCATTGAACCGAGTGGGTCTGATATAATCATTGCATGGTCCCCCTTCCCAAAAATAGTCAAGCCGCCGTCGAACAAAACCGCCAATGGTGGAACGAACGTGCGGCTTTTCATTTACAGACCCCTCTGTCTCACAACGGCAAGGAGGTTTCCCTTGAGTCCAACTAACGGTCGGCGCATTTTTATCGCGGGTGCCAACGGAGCCACAGGCCGGACGCTCATGAAACTTCCTCAAGCGCAAGACGCGAACCTCGTCCCCCATTACCGCCCCAAAAGTGCTCAAGGTAAAACACTACACCCACAAGCCGCTGTGCTCGATTTAACGGACGCTCAAGCACTCGATGCTGCCATGCAAGGCTGCACCACAGTCATGCAACTCATCGGTACCATGCGCAAACGTTTTTCTACGGGTGACACCTACGAAACCAGCGATATCGACACCACCCAATATTTGATGGATGCGGCCAAGCGTTGTGGCGTTAATCACGTGGTCCTGCTCAGCTCTGTGGGTGCGGGCAAACCCACGGGCGCTTACCTCAAAGCCAAAGCCAAAGCCGAAGCCATCGTGACCAACAGTGGTTTAGACTACACCATTTTCCGCCCGTCGGCTTTTCACGGTGCCGGCCATCGTGCGCCACCGGGCATGCGTTTTTTGATGGGTGCTTTAGGTATGCATCGCTTTCGGCCTATTCTGATTGAAGAGTTGGCATCATCGCTTCTACATGTCGCGCAAACGGGAATAGCTAAAGGTCAAATCCTCGAAGGATTGAGTTTGTGGGATGTGGTGGCGGCGTCTTAGCTTTTACCGTGGCAGAACCATCAAACTGATCGACACCCAAACTGCCATGGAGAAATAACCGGTGAGCCAAGCCACTTCGGGTTTCCAGATGGCCCAATCTTGGGTGACCACGCGCCGATTTAAAGCGTCAGCAAAGCCTTCTTTAAAGCCCAAACGTTTTTCGTTTTTCACTAACCCTTCACGCCAACGGCGGTAATACATGGGCACATCCACAAAAGCCATGAAAGCCACATAGCCCGCACAAAAAACGGCACCGGCGAAACAAACCGTTTGCCACAGGCCATCTAAGTTGAAACCACAAGAAGCCAAGGCGATACCCACTGGGACAAAGGTGATGCCCCATAAAGACTCTTCGATGGTGTGACCGAGATGATTGAGTGAAATCACGCTGGACCAGCAAAACACTTGGGCCAAGGTGAGCGAAAACACCACGGGATAGGCCAACATTTGCACCCAGGCCAAATCCGCTAAATTACCGGCTTCGTGGAGGATGAGTGCGATCTGGCAGGCGAAACTGATCTCGGCCAACGTGGCCCCAGTGCGACCGATAACCATGCTCGATGCCATCGAGTCGAGCAAGCAGTAACGCTCTAAGTCGATACGCGGCAACATCGACCGAAAGGCGCAAACGGCGGTGAAAACGCCTGAGAACAAGACATGCCACGGCACATAGGGCCCTTCGTGTTTTAATCGAGAAACCACCACCACCCACAGCACCATATTAAAAAGGCCCAGAGCCACCATGCCTCGCCACCATCGGATGGTTTTATGCTCAGCTGCCATCTCAACCTCCGTGTCTGTGGCCGTTCACCCCAGCCTGATGCTGCATCATGGGTCATTCTAGCACCCACCTACTGAAAAAAGAAATGGTTCTCCCCCTCAGGAAACAATCGATGCTTCAGGGCCGATTGAAACCGTGTTTTGATCGGGTCGGGCCAACCTTCATAGGTAGGACCCAACGCGCCGTCTGCATCGGCCCCATTGGCAATGGCCTTGAGCTTTTTAAGAAAAAATAAATGATGATGCCGTTTGTAGTCATCGGCCAGTTGAATGCCCTCCATGGTCTCCAACATGGGTCCAATCTCATAGAAATGAAAAAAGGGGTATTTGTTCATCTCTAACTGTAAAGCAGTACAATACATCAGTAAGCCGAGCACCACCACGCCACTTGCTTTGCTTGCAGCGGTAGAGGCGCCCGCCATGAATCTGTCAAAAAACACACAGGCAGGCAGTGCAAACAAAGGCAACAGCGGCACCAAGAACCGCGGCCCGTAGGCCCATTCGCCCACGCCTTCAAAGCAACAGAAAGCGAAAAACATGGAACCACCGAAGGCCAATACGTAAAGCGCTTGATTTTTGTGGTCACGCCAAAACGACCGCCAATAAGTCGCGGCCACAAAAAGCAATGGGCAATGAAGGGCCACCTGAAAACTCTCCACCATCAGGTAATCGTTCATACGCTGAAAGATGTTTTGCCAGCCAAAAATACTGTCCCCAATCTGTCGGGTTCGAAAGGACCAACTGATGCCTTGAGGGTGCCATGAATCATAACGAACCAACGCCGCCCATTCGGTCAAAACCACTGATAACGCCAGAAATCCACCCAAGATCAAGAAATGGTGACGGTGCGACAAAACACATTGCCAAATCTGTTGTACCAGCGAACCTTCGCCAGGCTGACGCATCCTTTGCACGTTCCTTTGGAACAGTAAAAAGCCCCAAAGCAATATCACCATGAGATAGCCCACATGGTAAATACAAGAGATGAGGCACATGGCGACCGCAGCCACGTTCCAGCACACCGTTAACGCATAAAATCGCAAACGTTCACCTCGCTGAAACGCCCCCCATGCAGCCCAAAACCCTGCCATCATGGCGAAAACGAAAAGGAGGAGAAATATCTCTTTGGTCTGAGCCCTGAGGTAATTCCATTCGTAACTGGCAAACAAGACAGCACATACAAACAAAGCCCCTGCTATTTTTCTCGGGGTGATGAAAGATGCCAGGAACAACAAGAGGCCTGCCACTACAGACCCAAGCAACGCGTTAAAAACGTTGTGCCGAAAAATAACCTCTGGAGTGGGTTTTAACGTTCGGTGCCTTTGAAAAAGCTCTGGGACCGCATGTAAAACCCCATTAAGCACTTCCCACCGGGGATAATAACGGTTGTTCGCTGGGTTAAGGATGTAATACTGCCCTTCACTTTCTAGTAAAGGTTCGATGAGATGATGGTCTTTGGGTGCAAATCCAAACGAACCGGTGTTCACCCAATAAATGGCCGACATCTTTATGGATACCGCATCCCCTCGGTAAAAGTCTTTGGGCATACCGGCAAAAAGGATACAAAAGACGGCCGTCATCATCAAGAAGACTGAAAGCCGCCCTTTTTGTGCCGAAGATAATGGCGTCATGGCTTAATTCGTTTTTTAAAAACCGCGGACCATACCCGTTCAAGGCGTTCACCGCCCACGCACTCAAGTACCAATCACGCCCCCATTTTCTTTAGTGATGACCAACACCGCTGACCGTGAAGGCCGGTCGGATTTGTGGTCGGGCCAACGGGAACTGGGCTCATCATAAGAGGCACTTTTGTAGGCCCCCGGGTGCTGTACTGAAACAAACAAAGTTTTTCCATCTGGAGTAAAACTGGCACCGGTGCATTCGGCGCCCTTAGGTACCCTCAAGAACCGCTTTGAAACAGCGCGGCCATCGCCCAGGGTTTCGCAACACCACAGGCCATCGCTCGTGCCCGTGCTGCCCAAGGCCCCGTCAGTGGAGATCCACAGATGGCCTGAGGGGTCGAAGGCGAGATTATCAGGATTAGCCAACCAACCTTCACGGGTGAGCCCTTTGCCGTACTTGGTGTTCGCGTGCCTGCTGGGGTCGCCCGCCGCGATTAAGATATCCCAACCCATGCTCTCCTCGTCATGTGCATCATGAGCAGATGGAATGATTTCTAGAATTTGCCCATGGGCATCCTGCGCACGGGCATGGACAGCATCGGTTTGAGAGGCTTCCCGTCTGGTGTTCTTGGTCAAGCTCACATAAACCCGACCACTGGTGGGATGGATGGCGATCCCTTCTGGCCGGTCCATGGGCGTTGCCCCCAACAGGTCTGCCGCACGCCGTGTTTCGATAACCACATCGGCCTGAGACTCAAACCCATTTTGCGGGGTCAAAGGCCCTTCCCCGAAACGCAAAGGCAACCACGATAGGGTTCCATTTGCATCAAAGCGCGCAACCGACAAGGTCCCCTCGTCCAAAACATTGGGATTGTCTATGGCGGGCTTATCACTCACAAAGCGATACAAATATTCAAAATAAGAATCATCGCCCATGTAAGCCACCGCGTGGCCAGACTTGGTTAAACACAGCGTCGCACCCTCATGACAAAAGCGTCCCAGCGCTGTTCTCTTTTTGGGTTGGTAATTGGGGTCGGTGGGTTTGTACTCCACCATCCATCCGAAACGGTTGGGCTCATTGGCTACTTTGGTCACATCAAAACGGTCAAAAAACCGCCATGCACCAATACCCGCGCGGCCGTTCACATTGTAGCGACGTAAATGCTGTTCTTGCGGCAAGCCCGCTGGGTCACCTCCAAAATAATAATTAAAATTTTCCTCAGCGATCAACACGGTGCCCCATGGGGTCACTCCCCCTGAACAATTGCCAACCGTGCTTTTGATCGTCTTGCCCTCAGGGTCTTCCGGGGTTTTCATGCGCGCATGGCCCGCCGCGGGGCCAGTGATTTCAAATAAGGTTTTGAGGGCACTGATGCGGCGCGTGTAAGGACCCGGCACAATTTGCCACCCCTGTGGGGTCTGTTGCAGTTCCACGATGCTGTGACCATGAGCGGCCAGTTCGCCTTCCACTTGAAGCTTCGTCACCACATCTTTAGAGGTACGTCTTCCGGCAGGAACACCGCGAAACATCTTTCCGGCATCTGAAAACTCGTGGTTCACACACAACAATCCTCGCTGCAAACCGTTTTTCGGTGGCAACGGCATAAAGGCAGTGTAATCGCAATTGGTTCCAAACCGCACCGATTGTTCCTCAGGCGTCATGGCTGCCAAATCTCCCGTCGCTGTACCGTCGGTTAGGCTGTCTCCCCAACCGATCAAAACCGCTGCCTGATAGCCCGGCGGCACATGGTGATGGTCATCTGCACCATGGCTCACCTCTACGAAGCCTTCATCGACTTTCACCGCCGGCACTGTGGCCGGTTGGGATGGCACCTTTTTGTCTTTGCTGGTGCAACCCAACCCAGCTGCAAGACCTGCGGCCCCCAAAACCTGAAGCATATCGCGCCGGCTGTAACGCTGACGCACAATGGCTTGAAAATGGGGGGGATTAGAGCTCATTGATTTCACACCTTGCTTTCATTTTTGAGTAAAATTAAAACAGTTTGTGCTGAAGAACAAATAACTTAAGGTTAAGACCTATAAAATCATCCAAATGCCCGCCGTGAGGCATCCTATCTATGCAACAGCGTCTGCCCCTTTACTATCACCCCATCTATACCGATGGCATCCATCCCGCCGCCCCCTTCCCCAAGGAGCGCTACCAAAAAGTCCATTCAGGCTTGATTCAGCGTCATGCACCCGTAGAGATTCGCACGCCCCTGCCCGCCCCCCTTGAAGCCATTGCTGCAGTTCATTGTCCCGAATACATCCATCGTTTCATGAATTTATCGCTCACAGAGAAAGAGGTTCGACGAATTGGCCTCAGACCCTGGACCCCCGCCCTGGTCGAGAGAACGCTCATGCTTACTGGAGGTGCACTCAACGCGCTGGAAGCTTTGCTCCAAGAGGGGCATCGCGTTGCCGCCAATATGGCCGGTGGCACCCATCACGCCCATCGCGATTTTGGTGCCGGTTATTGTATTTTCAATGATATCGCCATTTGCGCCAAACGGGCCCAAAGCCATTTCAATATTCGTCAAGTATTGGTGGTGGACTTAGATGTTCACCAAGGAGATGGGACCGCCAGTATTTTTGCCAATGACAACACGGTTTTCACCTTCTCCATGCATTGCGATGCCAACTTTCCTTTTCGCAAAACAACCAGTGATCTTGACGTGGGGCTGCCCAAAGGCACCACCGATGGATTGTATTTAGAGACCCTACACACCCACCTTGGGTCCTTGGTCCATGTGCAGCCGGATCTTGTTTTCTTTCAGGCGGGCGTGGATCCACTCCAGGAGGACCATTTGGGACGTTTTAATTTATCGCAGGAAGGGTTGATGGAGAGAAACAAAGCCGTTTTGGACTTCGCTCGGGACCTCGACATCCCATGTTTGGTATTTATGGGAGGTGGCTACGCCAGGCCCATTGAGCACACCGTTGAGGCATTCATCAACCTGTTCACCCAATGCAGCACCTACGCCTAAAATTACATCCCTTTATCGAACCGCCCCATAAACCTTTGCAGGTCCAGCACATCGCCTTCCACAGACAGCTCGCCCTTTAGAAGCATCGCTGTGCGATCCACTTTTTGCAAAGCCATCATTTTCCAAATGGTAGAATCCACCACCAACGTGGCCATTGGCTCAGGGGCGCCGGGAACCTTTGTATTTTTTGAAATCTCAACCACACCACGACGTATGGTGAGGTAAAAAGTCTCCTTCACGTCGTCCATGCGAATGGCGATGGTTTGGTGTACATCTAAGGCCTCGGGCGCGTTGAGTCGGCTGGTGAGGCCATAAACGAACGTTTCTACGGGGATGGCGTCCATGAATTCACGGGATATATCGGGAATCGCCGGTGGGACATAAGATTCGTCCAGCTGTCGAGATGATGCCAACAGATAAGCTTTGCCATTGGTGTTATCAACGGTATTGGCGATGGCCGTCAAACCCTGAGCTAACAAAAGGTTTCCTTCTTTGACGTCAATGGCATTAGACTTCTGCAACATGGTGATCAAATGCACGGCCCAACGAGGCTCATTATTTTTCAGTGCAGTGTCTATTTCAGCACGAACTTTCTGTGCCCCTCCGGCCAACCGCACCATGCGTTCAGCGGCCTGCTCTGAAGAAATGGGGTATAAGTTTCGCGCATCTGCATCGAACCACCCCAGGTTTTGTTGGTACAACGCCTTCACCGACCAATCCACCTGTCCGTAATTTTCTTTCAGATAAGGCTTTTCAGCGAGGTGTCGAGGCAACTTGGCTGATTTTAGGATTGTATCCAGCGGTAAACGGTTGTTCGCGCCCTGCACCACGCGTTGGAACACCCACATAATGGCATCTCGATAATCGGTCAGAATCTCATAGATTTTTTCGGTGCCTTCCACGGCGAAAGAGTGCGATGGCACCAGCAATTGAGGCGCTAACATTCTCATTTTATCGAGACTGTTTGCCCATTTTTTTGCGGAGCGTGCCTTGGTGCCTCGAATCGTATAAAGGTTTGGGAACGCCGCATAATAGTTGTCACCCGGAAAGAGTATTTTTCGTTTTGGCATCCAAACAAGAAGCTGGTCGTCGGTTTCGCCGGGGGCTTCGTGAAGTTCGAGAACCGTATCACCAAAAGTCAGTGTTTGTGACCCACGAAAGGTTTTGGTGGGCATCATGGCCCCCGCGCTGATGTCCTCGTCGAAGGCCATGCGCGCGCCAATGGAAGAGCACGGGACGGCATCATAAGGCACATCGTGGGCATGCTGTTTGGCCCCACGATGACGTTCTGCCTTTGGAAAGTCCACATATTGCGCTGTAAAGCGTTCGACAAAATTATGTGTTGCCCAAATCGGTGTTTCGGCATCGGCCCACACCGATGCGCCGCCCACGTGATCCATGTGGGTGTGGGTCATGATCAAAGCCAAGGTTTTACCGGGCGCCTTTTCGAGTAATGCCTCTTTGGCTTTAGCGGCCCGCTTCGGTCCCGACATGGCATCGATGATGACATTGCCCTCAGACGTTTGGATTAAAATAGTGTTGGCCAAGTCGTAACCATAAGCCACCCAAACGCCATCGGCCACTTCGCGCACCTCTTCTTGAACCGGGACCCCCTCACAAGCACTGCTCTTTTTGGCCAGCGCCACCACTTCTTGGTTGGCCGGTGTGGTATTGGGCTTTTGTTGCGCACACGCCAACGCGATCGAGCAAACACCCGCGAGATAAATCCATGGTTTTAAATTCATTCAGACCCCCGTCATTCCAAATCGTAGAATGACCCTATTCCATTAATTATTTACCCGCATCGGTCAAATACCCGAACAGGGTTCGGTTTCGTAAATCAATCCAGAGGCCTGTTTTTAAACAAGTTAACCTCACATAATGATGCAAAAAAAAACCCGCGGCAGACCACGGGTTTTTGTTGAACAGTGTTTTGTGTCACTGAGCTTATTCAGTCATGGCCTTTTGGGACACGCTGTCGCCTTGGGCCACCACTTTGTTGTTGTCAGCCAGCTTCAGTTCTTGGGAAAGCTGAACCGCCAATTGACCAGTACGAGACATTTGGTCAATTTCCGATTTTGACAAACCGTTCGTGTTGATGTCGTATTTTTCGATCATGCGGTCTTGTGCATAGGTCAAGGCTTTTTCTACATCCTTGGAAGTCACGCGAGCGCCGAACTTATGGTCACGGTGATCGATGAAACGGAAGAAGATATCAGCCAATTGCTTTTCGGTACCTTCTAAGGTCTCCAACTTTGCTTTCATGTCTGCACGGGAAGTGATTTTGTCGCCACCCGCAGCGTCGTTAATGTGTTGTGCGACTCTCGCCAGTGCGGCGTTCACATCTGCTTTTGCAATTCTTGCCATTTGTTCCTCCTGAAAAAAACTGTGTTTGGTTTAGCCCATCATTTGACCGATGCGCGCGTTCAGCCCAGACGTAGGTGCCTGCAACAAGTGGCCGAGCGCTGAAAATAAATCGCCATCACCTTCAGAGCGGATTTGCTCTGATTGCACGGCCTCTTTAACGTTAAGCGTTCCGTTCATGAGCCCTTGAAAAGCGTCGGAAGTAAAAAACACCTGCAAATCAGATGCCTCGTCTGCCCCTTCACTCACTGGCTCTGAGGTATCCCCCATTCGAACCGTGTAGGAATCGCTGTCGCCAATATGAAACACAATGGTGCCCGCCGCGGTCAAAAAGGCCTCGGTCCGTTTGGAAAATAGCTGCGGCAGCGCCGTCATAAAAAAGCGTTTCGGTTCCATGTGTTATTCCTTTGCACCCGTATATACGGGCGAAGTCTCATTTTTGGCGTTCACAATGGCTGTTTTATCGTAAAAAAGGCGCTTTTGTCTGCAAAAAACCATTTTTTGACCGCCAAGAACCGATTTCGGGCACAAGAAACCCCATCATTTTGGCGCTTTGGGATTTATTTTAAGTATTTACCGCAATGTGGCAAAGCCCACGGCCATGGCAGGAAACCACTGTGGCGCGTCCAAACCCATCTTATTGGGGTGGTGAAGCCACCACTGGGTTTGGATCAGCATCAACCACTGGGATTTGCCCGACCAGGATTTGGGCAACTCGAAGGCTACGAAGGGCCCCAATTGCTCACTTTGCCCGTAGCCATCGGCCCGGCCTTCATCGGCCGAATAGACCATATTGACCCGTGACCAACGCACACCCACGAACCACTTTTCAAATCCAACCCAGATGAGTTCCATGTGGTTCTGCAAAGAAAAGCCATTATTCTCAGCCATTAAGTCCACCATGGGGTAATAGAAAAACTGCTCATTCCCACGCAACTTCATCAAGTGGTAACGCACAGAGGTGGTATTGCGCAGCGCCACGCCACCCAAGGCCATTTGCAGGGTTAAATCACTGGCTGCTTCCATCCCGTAAGTCCCGTACCGTGCCTGATCTCGAGTGGGTTCCGTTCGAGCTGCCATGTGAAAATCAATATTGGGATCGTTGGTGCTGTCCATGGAGCCAGTTAGGGGAATAATGCCCACCCCTTCCAAACTCAACCGCCACACCAACAATCGAATGGGATGGGCCTCAATATAAGCCCCCAAACTGTTCACTACAGGGGACAAGGTGTTCATGAAGCCCGCTTTTAAGTGGGTCTTTTGAAACAGTGGTGAATCACTGTCAGGGAATAAGGGCCAGACATAGCCGAAGTTGGTCTTGTTCCCCGCCAATACGTGGTTGATTTGAATGCCGCCCAAAGTCTCTCGCCTCCAGTGGGGTTTTTCTTGGTCATCCTTTTCATTGGCTGACGCCTGAAACGGGAGAAGCACACAAAACAACAGAAAGAGCTTTTTCAAAACGGGCATCATTTCTATTTGGGATTCGCTTGGCGCCGTTCGGCATCCGCTTTTCGCCAACCCGGCAGTGCTTTGATGGGATGGACAGGGCCATCGAAATCTAAGGTCTTGTAGAGGTCCAAATCGGTGATGCCTTTGGTGGCCACGTTAAGGGTCTTTCGAGAGTGCAGCGCAAAGAAGATTCGAGGAGGAAAAAAGCCTTTGGTCACCACCATATCGGCTTTCCACACGGACAGTCCCACATTCTCATAAAATTCGGGTTTAAATGCCAAAGGCGCCCCTTCGGTGATCACCAATTGGACATGACCTGCATCCACCACGGCCACCTGCCCAAATGCTTTGGTGGCTTGGTTGTACGTTAATCGTCCGGCCACCGCCACCTCGGGATTGATGTCTGGCTGTAGATAACCGCCCACGGTCACACTCACTTGAGCGCCCACTTTTGTGTTCACGAGCTGTTCAAAAACCTGAGGTCCCCTGACTGGCACATAACTCAACAAATCTTTCGCATGGGTCAGCAAATAAGCCAACAAATGGGTGTTTTCACCTGTGCCCCCAGCACCCACCGCATCTGAGGTATCGCACAGACAGATGGTTCCCAGCTTGCGCGCCATTTTGTTTTTTCGGACTTTTGCCAAGGCCCGGTCAGGTGGATCAAATTCTGGGGGCATTTTATGCCGCACATCCCAAGCAAGGTTTGCGATATCATCGGCCAATTGGTCAGCCAATTGAACGTCGTTCTGGGTCATCACATGAACGGCCCAGCCCAAGTCGGGGGAATTCAAAAACGGGTGCACCATGAAAAGACTCACGTAAAGTACCCGTGGATCTTCCTCTATCTTCTTGAGCTTGCGAAAAACCGGCAGCATGGTGGGAAGAAAATCGATGGTGCTCCCGCCACCCAAAATCATGGGCAAGTAACGCCAGGTTTTCGCCACTTTTGTTTTCCCTAGAATCACATCCACCAATATTTTCGCCGCGCGGGCCCCCACCTTGGCGTGATCGCGATGCGGATTGGTTCGATAGGCGCACAATACATCCGTGAGTTCCACCAAATCTCCACGCAAATGAGCGTGAAGATCTAATGTCACTGCAATGGGCGTGTTTGCGCCTACCACCTCCTTTATCTTTTGGAGATATCTTTCTTCGGGATTCGGGATGCCCGTGGCCCTTAAAGCCCCATGCATGGTAAAAAACACACCATCGATGGGCCCTGCATCTTTGAGCTTGCTCATGAGCCGGTTTTCAAACAGAGACTGGGTTTCAGCGCTCAGAGGCCCACCAGACACAGCCCAAGCAGAGAAAAGGGGTACTATTTCGATTTGCGCCTCAGAATTTTTTTCTTGGATACCTTTATAAAAACCTGACAACTCAGCGTTTTTCATGAACCCTTCGGCTTCTTTCCCTGTGGGCTTGATGGCCTCCAAAAGAACATTGCCCTCCATGTAATGGGTGCGCTCGAAATCTTCGATGGTGCTCTCTACCGTAGAAAATTCGTTTGATTCTTGCTGAATGCGTGCAAATGCAATGCGAATTGTTCGTTTGACCGTCATTTCCTCTTTAACCTCGTGCCCCAATCTGTAACCTTCACAGTCCCAAATCACAACTGGGCATGTATTTTTTCGTCACAAAGGCGTCACATTATGCGCTTTTCCTATCATGAAAAATTTGTAAGCTCCGACAAAGAGGTACCCCAATGTTCTTGAAGAATCTATTTGCCAAAAACCCATTTGGCCCCTTAAAGGAAATCATGGCCCAAGCCCATGCGTGCGTCAGTTTGACCGAGCCACTTTTTGATGCCGTTTTGGCCGATGATCATGAAAAGATTAAAGACGCCGCTAAGGCTTTAAGCATTGCAGAAGGCGAATGCGACAAGATCAAACACGAGTTTCGTGAAGAACTTGCCTCCAGCGTGTTCATCATTTTGGATCGCCGTGACTTGATTGCCATCGTGCATTCCATGGACAGCATCGCCGACCAAGCTGAAGATCTTGGTGTACTTTTTACGTTACGCAATATGGAGATGCACGATTTTCTTCGAGAACCGCTCCAAACCTTAAACGAACGGGTGCGTGCCGTGGTGGATGGTACCTTAGAAGTGATCAACGATTTGGATCGTTTGGCCAGTACGGGCTTTACGGGAACCGATGCCAAAGAGGTGGTTACTAAGATCGATGCCGTGTGTCGTCTAGAGCACGAAGCCGACAAAGCCCAAGATATATTCGGTAAGACCATTTTTGAGCATGAAGATGATATGAAACCCGCGAGCCTGATCATGTGGCTCAAAATCGGTAACAAGATTGGCGATGTGGCCAACGCAGCTGAACGCGTTTGCAACCAAATGCGCCTACTTCTCACTGCCAACTAATGAATCGAGAGCAACGTAAATGGACATGACAACCGTCCTATTGATTATTGCCCTGGTCGGTGGGTTGTACATGGCCTGGAATATTGGGGCCAATGATGTCGCCAATGCCATGGGTACATCGGTGGGCAGTCATGCGCTGACCATCAAGCAAGCCGTGATCGTCGCGGCCATTTTCGAGTTTTCTGGTGCTTTTTTGGTGGGTGGCAATGTCACGAGCACCATTCGAAAAGGCATCATTAGTGTCGAAATTTTTCAAAGTCCTAACCAATTAGCGTTGGCCATGACCGCTGCCCTTTTGGCCGCCGCGCTTTGGCTTCAGTTGGCGAGCCTCAAAGGCCTCCCCGTCTCAACCACCCACTCCATTGTGGGTGCCGTAATTGGGGCCGGAATTGTCCATGCCGGTTTGGGCGCCGTTCAATGGATGAAGATCGGAACGATCATTGCCAGCTGGTTTATCTCTCCCGTTTGTGGCGGTATCCTGGCATTTCTGGTCTTTACCTGGATTCGTAAAAAAATCTTAGACAGCAATAACCCCGAAAAAAATACCCATCGACTGGCCCCCCCCTTGGTTTTGTTTGCCGGCACCATTTTGATGATGACCTTTATCTACAAAGGCCTCAAAAACCTCAAACTGGATTTGAGTTATGGTGCCACCACTCTTTTGGCGGCGGGTGTTGGGCTCATCTTGGCCATTTTGGCTCGGTTCTGGATCAAGCGGACCCAGTCACCCGGGCCTGACCGAGACAGCCAAATTAAATACGTGGAACGGGTTTTTGCCTGGCTTCAAATTATTACCGCCTGTTTTATGGCCTTCGCACATGGCAGCAATGACGTGGCAAATGCCATTGGCCCCGCAGCCGCCGTCTACGCGGCACTCACCGAAGGGGTGGTGGCCACCAAAAGTACCGTGCCCCTTTGGCTGCTGGGGTTGGGCGGCGTCGGTATTGTTGTAGGCCTCGCCACCTTCGGTAAAAGGGTCATTGAAACCGTGGGCAAAAATATCACCGAAGTTACCCCCACTCGGGGTTTCGCCGCAGAATTCGGAGCGGCCGCCACCATTCTATTAGGCAGTCGGCTGGGCCTTCCGCTCTCCACCACCCATGTGTTGGTGGGTTCCGTTATTGGCGTGGGCATGGCCCGGGGTATTTCCGGTTTGAATCTGGTGGTCATTCGCAATATTGCAGCTTCCTGGATCATCACGCTGCCCGCCGCAGCCGGTGTATCTGCCCTGCTGTTCATCTTGTTGCGGTCGGTCTTACTTTAGAAGTTGCCACCAAAAGTCTGGGTCCAAATGTGCCGGTAGATATCGCCCTCATAAACCCCTGCGCCCATGTAGTAATAGTTCGAATTAAAGATATTGGCACAATGACCATCGCTGTTCAGCCATTGGGCCATCACGCCCTCCACCGTTGTTGACCCCATGGCAATATTCTCTCCTACAGGCGAAGACCCAAAACCAGCCTGCGCAATACGGTACCAGGCAGTTTCACCCGTGGGACTGTCATGACTAAAATATTGGCGCTCATCCATATCGAGTGAATGCACCCGCGCCGCACATCGCAATGCGGGCTCCATTTCTAAGGGGTGCGTGGGGGGGTGCGTCCCTTGGGACCGGCAATTACCGCCCTGTGCGCGAACTTCGTTGACACTCTCAAGCAATAAATCTTCAAGAATGGCTAGGTCTTCGTTCCACTCTTTCACGCCTTCGCAATAGGCATTATCGGGAATGTCATCCGCTCTGGGGTCGATTTCTACCCCGGCGTCCACGGGGCCTGGTTCTTCTGTGGGGGCGCAGCCTAACATCCATGCAATTACAAAAAATGGCCAGAATTTCTTCATGGCCATGATTGTGTTCTTTGCGTTTGTATTTGGCAAGAAAAGTTAGAACGCCACATCGAGCTGGACATCACCGGTGACCGCTACCTGATATGCAGAGACCCTTCTCTCGAAGAAATTGGTGAGTTCTTGAACATCTTGTAATTCCATGAAAGTAAATGGGTTTTTGGCACCAAACTGTCGAGGCATGCCCAACATGGAAAGACGTTGGTCAGCAACGAAGCGAAGGTATTCCTCCATGTCTTTCAAAGACAGCCCGGCCACACCTTCACTGAGCAAATCGCGTGCAAATTGCATCTCACAGGCAATAGCCTCTTCGAGCATGGTGTTCACTTTCTGGGTCAGCACATCATCGAAGAGCTCTGGTTCTTCTTCACGAGCGACCTTCACCACCTCGAAAGCAAATGCCATGTGAGCGCTTTCATCTCTGAACACCCAGTTGGTACCGGTGGCCAAACCATGCAGCAGCCCTTTAGACCTTAAGAAGTAAACGTACGCAAAAGCAGCAAAAAAGAAGAGACCTTCAATGCAAGCCGCGAAGCACACCAGATTCAAAAGAAACTCTTGCCGTTCTTCTTTGGTGTTCAACTCATCGAGATCGCCCACCGTATCCATCCACTTCATGCAGAAACGCGCTTTGTCGCGAATTGATGGAATGTTATCCACCGCTGCGAAGGCTTCATGTCGCTCTTTAGGATCTGGCATGTAGGTGTCGAGCAAGGTGAGATAGAACTGCACGTGTAATGCTTCTTCGTACAACTGGCGTGACAAGTACATCCGCGCCTCGGGCGCATTGATGTGCTTATACAGGTTGAGAACCAAATTATTGGCAACGATGGAATCGCCCGTCGCAAAGAAGGCCACCAGCCTACGAATGAGGTGCTGCTCACCCGGAGGCATACGATTTAAATCTTTGGTATCCATGGAAAAATCTACTTCTTCAACCGTCCACGTGTTTTTGATCGCGTCGCGGTACATTTCGTAGAATTGTGGGTAAGCCATGGGGCGCAAGGTTAAATTCAATCCGGGTTCCAGTAACATTCCAACCTCTCTTTTCGGTTCCTTCTATTGTCTACATCTCGACGATAAACTCAAACGTTTCTTTTGTTCTTTTTTACTGACAGGATTCACAAGACTCTGGGTTCTCTAATGAGCACGCCAATGCCTCTGCCCGCTGCTTTTGAGACTCAGACATGCCGCTTGTTTCAATGGTGGCTTTCGCGATTCGCGTGGCCGGCCGTGAACGCAGGTAGTAAGTGGTCTTCAGACCTTTCTTCCACGCATAGAAATACATGGAAGACAACTTACTGATGTCTGGGCTCTCTGAGAACAGATTGAGACTTTGGCTTTGATCGATATAAGCCCCGCGGTCGGCAGCCATGTCGATCAAGGCACGCATGGGCAGCTCCCATACGGTGCGATAGATATCTCGAATGTCTTGAGGAATTTCTTCGATATCCTGAATGGAGCCTTCGTTTAGCTTGATGCGGTTGCGAATTTCGTTGGTCCACAACCCTCGGCTCTTGAGATCTTGTACCAGGTAGTTGTTGATCTGCAAGAACTCACCCGACAAGGTTTCGCGCTTGAACAGGTTGGAAACCTGAGGCTCGATACACTCGTAGCAACCCGCAATAGAAGCGATGGTGGCTGTGGGGGCGATGGCGATCATCAAAGAGTTCCGCAAGCCATGTTCAGCAATGCGATTCTTGAGTTCCACCCATCTTGCGCTCTCTTGAGGTTCGATGCCCCAAAGGTCGAACTGTAATTGGCCCTGGGCCGCCCGGGTCTCAGCGAAATTCGGGTGAGCCCCGTATGTTTCGGCCAATTCGCAAGACGTTTCTAAGGCCGCGAAATAAATCTCCTCTGAAATGCGAGTGGAGATGGCTTTCGCTTCTTCGCTATCGAACTGAAGGCCCATCTTGAAGAACACGTCTTGCAAGCCCATCAAGCCCAGCCCCACTGGACGCCATTTCAAATTGGAGTTTTTGGCGATTTCAATGGGATAGAAGTTGAGATCGATGACACGGTCCAGGGCGCGCATGGCCAACTTTACGGTTTTGCGTAAAGCCGCATAATCCACACCTTCTTCAGTGGTGTGTCGGCCCAGGTTTACAGAACCTAGGTTACAAACCGCACATTCTTCACCAGAGGTCACTTCGATGATTTCTGTGCACAAATTGGAAAGGTGAACAGCGTACTCCGGGTTCAATGTTTGATTGCATTTGGAGTTGGAAGCATCTTTGAAAGTCATCCATCCATTGCCGGTTTGAGCCAAACTGCGCATCATGCGCGCATAAAGGTCGCGAGCTCGAACTTGCTTGAGATAAAGCCCACTTGCCTCTGCTTTCAGATAAGCAGCTTCAAACTTTTCGCCCCATAGGTCGCAGAAATCTGGCACATCTTTGGGGTCAAAAAGAGACCACATGCTGTCGCTCTCTACCCGCTTCATGAACAGGTCGGACACCCAGTTGGCCAAATTCAGGTTATAGGTCCGGCGGGCTTCATCACCGGTATTTTCACGACACTCCAAAAAGGCTTCGATGTCAGCATGCCAGCTTTCGAGGTACACGCAGCATGCCCCTTTGCGTTTACCGCCTTGGTTCACGGCCGCTACCGAAGCGTCCAGTGTGTTCAACCATGGGATAATGCCATTGGAGTGCCCGTTGGTGGAACGGATCAGTGAGCCTTGGGAGCGTACGCGGTGGTAAGCCATGCCTACCCCTCCAGAAAACTTGGACAGCTGGGCCACATCAGCGTACCGGCTGTATATGTCACGGAGATCGTCTTGTGGAGAGTCCAGCAAAAAGCAGGAAGACAGTTGCTGGTGCCGCGTCCCGGAGTTAAACAAAGTTGGTGAGGATGGGAGATAAGTCAAGCCAGCGAAAAGCTCGTAGAGTTCAACAGCTTCGCTGATATTACGGGACAGTACCAAGGCCACACGCATGAAGAAGTACTGTGGTGTTTCGATCACATTGCGAGACTCAGGGTCCTTCAGCAGGTAGCGATCGTAAATCGTACGCAAACCGAAATATTCGAAGTGTCGGTCTTTGGTTTGGTCGATGGCGTGGTTGATTTTGCGCTTGTTCTTGGCCACTGTTTCAGCCAATTCATCAGAGATAACGCCTACATCAAGGCCTTTAGCGATGGATTGGGAAAAGCTCTGGATTTCTTGGCCCCGGACCTCTTTATCGATGAAAAGGCTCAAGAGCCGCCCGGCAAGTTTGGAATACTGGGGTTCTTCGGCAATAAGCGATGCGGCCGTTTGAATGGAAAGCTGATCGAGCTCATTGGTGATCGCGCCATCATAAAGCCCACTGATGGTTCGAATGGCCACACGATTGGCATCCACATGTGCCAAGCCATCACTGCATCGATGAACGGCTTTCACGATCTTGTTCACATCAACAGGCTCTAAGGTTCCGTTGCGTTTTTTCACACGCATCTGTGGTGCGGGGTCGTTCATCTCATTTGCTTCCGCTTGATTCTCTACCACCACTGGACCTTTATTTTCTTGTAACTGAGCGCCGTTGTACATGAACACTGCCTTTCTGCCGTTGAATATTTTTACCTCGTCAAAATCGCGGAAACTCTCTTGACATTTTCTTTGTCTTCGTTCCTGCCAAGAGAATCGTGAAGGATCATCGGGCGATCATCACGACGTCACCCCTTGGAGTAGAGGGGAAATAAGGCACACCGGTGATGGTGTCAAAGGATCTTTTGCAGAAGGGAAATTTTTTTGTTCAAGGCGTTTCGAACCTGTTTTTTGGGGACGCGTAAAGATGAAAATCCTTTCTTTAGTGTTGGCATCTAAGACTTTGTTTCGGTTTGCGAATTAGTAATTGGCCTACCGGGTGGATGTCCGAAAAGTGATTTGGCGCGTCGCGTACTGACGAGGGAAGTTTTACCAAAAAAGCTGTCGATGTGATCCCGTGATCCATGACGATACGCCCCAAAAGCGATCCCCCAATGTAAGAATTCAAAAATACAGGGTTCTTGAGTTTGTCCGAGATGTGAGGGCGATCCTGATCTTGATCCGGACAGAGCATATCGCAGGATTTTGGAGCGGCTTTGAACCTCCTGCCCAGCCCCCTCGGACTAACGCCGCCCAGCGACAAACAGGTCCATTTGTGCATTAGAGCGCGCTTTCATTCTTTTTTCACGCTCTCGCCATTTGGACGGGCGCCGGTGTCGGTTGCTTTTCACCTGGACTCCAGAACTGGATCCCACTGGATCCATTATATCGACAGCGATCCCCACCCGAGATGCTGCGTGGAGAACCCTTTGATGCCCACTTTCTCTCATGTGATCGGGCAAACGTTTGAAAGGCTGAGCGCCGTCATATACTGAGAGCCCTTTTGCCGGCTGCTGCCAGGGGCTTTCAGCGAAACAAGCCTTCAGCATCTCACGATGCAAACGGTTCAATCTGGGCATGATGGCATGGGCGCGCTCTGCGGTGAGGACCAAATAACGCACGGCCACCCGGGCGATGCCCACCCGTACCAACGTCTCGAAGAATTGGTCTAAAGAGTTTCTTTGATCGGTGAGCATGGGCAATAGAGGGTCAATTCGGACCCGAACCGGCACTTCCCAGGCACTGAGAATCTCCGCCAACCGCAAACGCTCATTGGGGTGCTCAACGCCCCGGCCTTCGAGCATCTCACAGTGCTCTGGATCGAGACTTGGTAAGCCAATTTCAAAAGCCAATCTGGGTGCCAAGGCCTGGAAAACCGGCCTTGAGGCCTTTAACTGTGGCAGCTGGTTAATCCCCGCCCGCGTTCGCCAAACCACTTGCACGGGCTCATTCTCGAGACTTCTCAGACAGTTGAGTAATTCAGTGAAGGTGGCCTGAAAACCCGTGTCATCGCTGCTCTTCGCGTTCAGGATGGGGTCGAGCCCCACGAAAACCACCCGTTTCACCCAATGATGGTCACGTTCGGCAGCACGGAGTGCGGTCATCAATGCCCGCGACATGTTGGGGACCACGGCCACCGTTTCATGGTTCAACGGAAGTGAAACCCTAAAATATAAGACAGTTCCGGCCCCTTCTTTCACATGGACCACAGATGGAATATCGAATGACTGCTCTAAAAATCTCATAACCTACCCGCACAAGTGTTTACCGCTCACATGTTCAGTAGCACGCATTCGCCGGCGCCGTCAAATATTTTGTTCAGTATATTTTAACACTATATGTTGTGTTTTCAAGCTCGGGAGCACAAAATAAGCTATTCGACGTTCACTAGTAGATCTTCCTCTTCAACAGTGGCGGCTGCCACCTCCAGGCAACCGGTACCGGTTTGGTTGCCCTGGCCACCCACGCCATCCGTGCCCCATACTATAATTAGTAAGGGAACACTGGGCGACCGGCCCAAAGCCAAATCCTGGTGATAAGAGCCACCGCTGACGTTTTTGTATCCCGAAGCGAACACATTGAGACCGTCCACCACACCGCCTGTCGAGGAAACAGCAGACTGACAGCGCATTTCTTCGCTGCCGCCATTTTGAGACGCCAATGCGTACACTAAGGATTGTGTGTTATCGGTGACATCACCGCGTGCCAACATCACATCAGCCACCACATCTAATGTATCTTCCCCTCTTTCAGTACATGTTCCATGATCACAGAGCATCGCGGCAAGAGGGACGCAGCCAGCACAAGGCGCGCCCTCTGGCTCGGCACAATCGGAGGCCATGGCACATTCTCCCCCCTCATTGGCTTCCGGATCGGCCGTGGCACACGAAACAAGAAAACCAACAATGAAAACAGAAAGATAAGGATGAAATCTCATAAAAAACCTCGAAAACAAAAAAGCGCTCAAGAGTATTAAAACAGCACGTTAGCTTTTGAAAAGAAATGTCTGTTTTTTTGAGTAAATTCCGCCGATTGGTATAAGTGAGCCAGGATAATTTATGCAGCCACTTTCTCATTACCTTCAAAACCAAAAGACCCGGCGCAACCTGATGTTGACCTCACTTTGGCTGGCGCTTTTGGTGTGTCTGTGGACCGTTCATGAAGTCCTGCTGCCCTTTATCATTGCCGGCTTTTTGGGCTATATCCTTAATCCATTGGTCACCCGAGCCAACGAAAGAGGCTTCAGAGGTAGAAAGCCCCCCAGATGGGTTGCTATTCTGATCATATATGCTGGCTTTTTTGCCATCACCTACTTGGCCAGCATCTTCTTCATCCCACAAATCGTCTCAGAGATGACCAAGCTCACCCAAGCCACCACCCAGCTGGCCGATGAACTCACAGACGACAAAATAGATACCTTTGCCAAGCAAATCGAAACCAAACTGGCCAACTATAATGTGCACGTGCGCATATTGGGCACCTCTTCGCCCACCAGCAACCCGCGGGCCGATGGCCCTGAAAACATGTTTACGCTGGACATCGGACAGGTCTGGCGCCAAATGCTCAAAGACAGCGCTCTGTTACTCAAAAAGGAAACCCGCGTGATTCTCGGTCAGGCCCAAGCCATTATCGCGGGGCTCATGGGCTTCATTTTTAAGTTCTTTCTGGTTTTGATGATCACAGCTTTTTTGCTCTCCGATATTGACCGAGTGAAAAACTTCTTCTTCTCAATGGTTCCGTTGGAAGACCAAAATGAGTTCAATGGGCTGCTCGGACGCTTTGATCGTGGCCTTTCGGGCGTGGTGCGTGGCCAGTTACTCATTTGTCTGGTCAACGGCATTCTTACCCTCATCGGGTTGCTGATTTTCAACATCAAATTTGCCTTTGTATTAGCCACATTAGCGGCCATCTTCTCTCTGATACCCATTTTTGGGACCATCATCAGCACCATCCCCATCGTTTTGGTGGGTCTCACCCAAAGCTTTCTCACTGGTCTGGCTGGCTTGCTATGGATTTTGGGCATTCACTTCTTAGAAGGGAATTTTTTAAATCCTAAGATCATGGGCGATGCATCTCGAATTCACCCCGCCCTCATCGTATTGGCCCTGATGACTGGGCAACACTTCTACGGCATGACCGGCGCGTTGTTCGCCGTACCCATCGCCAGTATTTTGGTCACGATTTTCACCCACGTGCTCAACAAAGCGCAGGTGCTGGACCGCAATATCACCACACCACCACCTGCGCGGAGCGATATCTGAATCCCCCAAAGCTCAATGACACCCGAGCCAATGATACCGGACCTATATCGGGCAATGATCTATGCATCGGCGCCCCCTCTCCGTCGAAGCCAAATCAAAACTCCCAATAGCAAAAAGACCGTGGCCACAAACCAGCCGGGGTGCAATGGCTGAGGGTACCCTATCCAACCTGATTCAGTTTGCTCCCAAGCGATTTCCCGGGTGACATTTAACTGCGGTGTTTGTTGGGCGTCTGTTTCCACAAAGAGTGTCCCATCACTTTGCACTGTGACATTGTCCGCAGCCTCCAAAGACATGGGATGCGGGTATGGGGTGGTCCGCGCATTGGCAAGCGGCCAGAAATACACTTCACGCCCCAAACGATCCGTGCAGGATTTCGCTTCATCTTGAGGGACCAAACGACGGTCAGCGGAATACAAATGGGTCACGCCGATGAATCGAAATGCGGTCTCAATGCGTTCCCGGTTGCTCAAAAATTCTTCGGTATCCAAATGGACACGCCAAGGCACGGTAATTTGTAAATGACCTTCCGCCGCTTCTCGGCGCTCCAAAGGATTGTAGATGTGGATGGTCCCGCGGTCTACGAGTAAGGCCGTATTCCCCATGAGCCCCATGACGATGATGGGGGCTGGGTCCTCCATGCTGTGGTCTCCCACGTGAGCCAATCGCGCCGTTTCTGGGACTTCAATGTCATCCAGACAAGTCCGTGTTTCATCCAAAATCTCCGCCAAACCATAGGGATGCAAAATGGACAAAGCAGCGGAGAGGTTAAAATGCCGTCCTTGAAAACAAATGAGCATGGAAACCAAACCCGTCCCCAAGAGCAACGGAGCGACCCAACGCTGTCGCGCTTCGGTCATCTTAATGAGCATTAAAATCGCGATGGGACTGGCGTAAATGGCTAACTTCCATGTCCATCGAAAGCCTCGAAAAGGACCCACCGCCAAATACTCCATCCAGGGAAAAGTGCGAACGCCCAGCATCATCATCAAGAAAACCAAAAAAGCAGCCACGCCCCACCTGCGACGCATCAGGGTCAAGACCAGGGCCACGCCCCAAATGGGCTGAAAAAAAAGGCCGATACCGCCCTTACCAATTTTATCGGACCACAAAATGAATTGATCATCCCCCATGAAGTTCCCAAAAAAGGTAGCACCGAGGGCCACATGTACATCCTGAGAAAAATGCATGAGCCCAGCAGACGAGCTTCGAAATACCATCATGTTGGGGGTGGCCAGCGTGGAAACCCATTTCAGATAAATCAATGATGGCACCACTGGAAGATTAATCACAAAAATCAACCACAAGGTTTGAATTTTAGCTTTCCGGTTGGGTGCAAAACACATTACCCAAAAACCCACAAAGAGTTCCCCCCAAACGAACATCTGTGGGTGGGCGGCAATAAAAAACAAGGCGTTCAATAGCAAGAGCACCACGGAATGCTTCAGCCGCTTCGGATCGTTTTGAAAATAATCGTGCCGCTCTAAATACAACAGCATGCCAATGAACCAAATGTGTGAAATGCCGTAGAGATGCCAGTTGAGCCCGAGAATAAAGGGCGCTGGAGCAAAAACCAGCGCCAAGACCAAGCCCGCAAGCTTCATTGGGCCGCCGGTGCCCCAACGAAGAATCATCGCAATCAATAGTATCTGATGGAGCACATAGCTGACCTCTAACAGAGCTAAGGGCTTCCCCAGCAACCGCGCAACCAGATTGGCCAAATGATACAGCGGATAGAAAATCCCCATTTGACCGCTCTCAAAGGGGTCCCAGCCCGCCCCAATACCCCAAATGGCCTTTGGGAAATTCAGAGCGAGCAAACCATCCGTGTGCGCTTTAATGGTAGGCAAAAACGCGATGAAATTATCACCACGGGTGGCGTGTGCATAGGGTGCATCATAGAGCCAAATGAAAACCTGAAAGCCGGTGGCCAAACCGCTTAAACCCAGCAAGAGCAGCCAGTAAGACGTCTTCTTTGGTGAACCCATTCTTTTCCCATACCATTTCTGTGGATGTGCCAACAAGTACAAAGCCCATCGCGAAAAATCCAAAAGATGGTAAGAACAATGGAGAGACACCAAGATTTAAAGGAAGAACAATGAAAAATTTGCCCGGCTTCTTGAAGGCCCTGCACTGGCTCATCGTCATTAATCTGGTCATCCAGGTTCTTTATGGCGCATATATGGTCTTTTTTGTGGTGACCGGTGAAGGCAGCGGTCCTTTGTGGGGTCAGGCTTTAGACATGCCTTTTGAAAAAATGGTGACGCGTCGTCTGTACGCCCTGGAAACGTGGGTGGCCATTGTTGGACTTTCCCTCTACCTGGGCCTGACCGAAATTCTCCCCCGTTTGCTAAAAACCAACTCACCCCCTTCTGAGAACAGTTAGAGGCCTGATTTGAACAAGTTTCAACTCATGGTGTTTGACCTCAAACACAGCTTTCCGCTGGCAGCCCGCATTCTCAAGGAAGAGTTGGGTGTCTTCGGCATGCTCCACTGTTTTTTGTGCTTTGGATGGCGACAACTGTGGCAAAAACCCTTTGCCGCACTACAGCGACAAAACCCCATATCCCCAGCTGAAGCCCTCACCCGTCACCAATTGGAACCCGTCTTAATTCTCGATGCCGTTTTGGGCTTAGATTTAAAACTATCCCAAGAACGCACCCGGTCTGTTCTCAAAAGAATCGTCGGCGAAAGTGGCGCCCGATTCATTCAATTCGCAGTCAAAAACCCACCACCCGAAGCTTGGCACCAAAAAAGTGTGTCTGCCAAAAATGAATTCGCCCAAAAAGGCCTGCAACAATTTTTTAATGCAGAGGCCGAAGTGGTGTCTGCCCCCAACGCGCATTTTGCGTTTGATGTGAAAGCCTGTCACTTCGTTGGCTTGGCGCGAGAACTGGGCCGGCCTGATTTGGCCCCTTTGTTTTGCGGTGCTGATGAAACCCTCTTCAACCGACCGGAACTCAAAGTGCTCATGACCCGCGAAGAAACCTTGGCCCAAGGCCATGACCGCTGCGCCTTTCGATTTCAGTGGGACGAGAGCGAAACCTCTGACTAAACCACCACGTTCACCAAACGGCCGGGCACCACGATCACCCGACGCGGTTCTTTGCCTTCGGTGAATTTCAAAACCCGTTCGTTACCCAAAGCAAGCTGTTCTATCTCGCCCTTGGGCATGTCCCGAGGCACGTCGATTTCGTCTCGTTTTTTACCGTTCACCTGCAACACCATTTTAATGGTATCATCGATGCAGAGTTGTTCATCGTGCTGGGGCCAATCGGCCAAAGAAATCAGCCCTTCACCACCCAAACGCGCCCACAGCTCTTCAGCCAAATGAGGCGCAAATGGGCCCACCAAGCGAATGAAATCCATCAAGATGGGTTTGGGCAATCGCTCAGCGGCGCTGGCCTCATTGAGAAAGGTCATCATTGCGGCAATGGCCGTGTTGAACCGCATGTTGTCCAAGTCCACAGTCACCTTTTTGA
Source organism: Myxococcales bacterium (assembly GCA_002721815.1). Lineage (GTDB taxonomy): Bacteria > Myxococcota > UBA727 > UBA727. Next base: position 38,390 of record PBLQ01000002.1, on the reverse strand, counting down.
TGGTTTTGTGAAAAAGCTTGTTTAAATCAGCCTGCGAGGCGGCCGCTTCGTCCGTCACCCTTTGGGAGACCTCACCGCTTTCTTCATCGATGGCCAAACGCCACACCCGTTGCAAAAAGCGATACACGCCGTCTACCCCTGAGGTTTGCCAGGGCTTGGTTTGGTCTAAGGGCCCCATGAAGAGTTCATACAACCGCATGGCATCAGCCCCGTATTGCTCGATCACTTCATCGGGGCTCACCACATTGAGACGACTTTTGGACATCTTTTCAATTTGGGTTTCGACAGGCTCGCCAGAGGCCTGAACGAACCACTTCCCATCCTTCTCTTCCACTTCAGAGGGGTGGTAATATTTGCCACGGGCATCGCGATAGCTGTACGCCAAAATCATGCCTTGGTTGAAAAGCTTTTGGAACGGTTCTTTGGTGCTCACCCAACGCGAACCATCCTCACGCTGACAATCGTAAAGGACTTTGTGCCAAAAACGCGCGTAAAGCAGATGCAAGACGGCATGCTCCACCCCGCCCACATACAAGTCCACGGGCATCCAGTAATTTTCAGCCTCCTTGGACCAAGGTTCTTCACTGTTGGTGGGGTCGAGATAGCGCAGGTAGTACCAACAAGAGCCTGCCCACTGAGGCATGGTGTTGGTTTCGCGCATGCCCTTTCGGCCATCTGGCAACTCAACCATCAGCCACTCATCGCCAGCTCGGGCCAAAGGTGGCCGACCGTCATCGGTGGGCTTGTATTCATCGACGGCGGGCAACTCAACCGGCAACTGGTCCACGGGCACGGTTTCATAGGAGCCATCATCAAAATGAATCACGGGGAAAGGTTCTCCCCAATAACGCTGACGCGAAAACAGCCAATCTCGAAGTTTGTAGTTATGAGATTTTTCGCCACGACTGTGTTCTTCGAGCCAGGCCGCCATGCGTTCTTTCGCCGCAGACACGTCCAAGCCATTCAAAAAGTCCGAGTTGACCAAAGTGCCATTCCCAGTGTGCGCCGCTTCTTGCACGCTTTTCTCACCGCCTGACACCACCTCGACGATGGGCAAATCATACTTTAAAGCAAAAGCGTGGTCGCGCTCGTCATGGGCTGGGACCGCCATCACTGCCCCTTCGCCGTAGGACATCAACACGTAGTCGGCGACCCAAATGGGCACCTTTTTTTCCGTCACCGGATGAATGGCATAAGCGCCTGTGAACACGCCGGTTTTGTCCTTCTCCAAATCGGTGCGTTGCAGTGCGTCTTTTTGGCCTGCGGTCTGGATGTATTGGTCTACGGCCTCTCGTTGCTGAGGCGTGGTGATGTCTTTAAGCAGTGGATGCTCTGGGGCCAAACAACAGTAGGTGCACCCCATTAATGTATCGGCACGGGTGGTGAACACGCCAAATTGCGCCTGTGCGTTTTCCACCTCGAACTGGATTTTGGCCCCCAAGGAGTAACCGATCCAGTTGCGCTGCATTTCTTTGACACCTTCGGGCCAATCCACGTCGTCGAGATCATGGAGAAGTCTGTCTGCGTATGCGGTGATTTTGAGCATCCATTGCTTCATGACCCTTTTTTCAACGGGGTCACCCGTCTCTACGTAAACCCCATCTTTGACTTCTTCATTGGCCAGAACTGTTTTTAATGCAGGACACCAGTTCACCGGAACTTCGGCCATATAAGCCAAATCTTTTTCGACGAGTTTCAAGAAAATCCATTGGGTCCATTTGTAGTAATCGGCCGAAGTGGTGCTCACCTCACGGTCCCAATCGTAACTGAACCCCAAGCTTTTAATTTGCCGCCTAAAGTTATCTACGTTCGTTTTGGTGATGACGGCTGGATGAATGTTGTCTCGCATGGCTGCACGTTCAGCAGGCAATCCGAAAGCGTCCCATCCCATGGGGTGTAAAACATTAAAACCCAACATGCGCTTGTACCGCGCCAACACATCGGTGGCCGTGTATCCCTCAGGGTGTCCCACATGGAGACCCGCCCCACTGGGGTAAGGAAACATATCCAGCACGTAATATTTGGGTTTGCCCTTCAATTCCGCCATGTCGGTGGATGTTTTAAAGGTTTTTTGCTCATCCCAAACTTGCTGCCATTTGGGTTCTATTTGTGCGGGCTGATAACGCATAGCTTTGCCTCTTCAAGATCGTTTCAATGGACCCATGACCTAGCAGTCCCGCGCCGAGGGCTCAACCTACATTTGGGGATTTGCGTCTCAGGAGCGCCTGATTTTAGCTCCCAAGGCTTTGGAGCAACTTTTCAGCCTCATAAAGCGTCGCAGCATCTGCCAAGCGACCCGACGCTTCCATGGATTCGGCCATGGCCCCCAACCGAGCAGATAACTTGATGGCTCGCGAGGGGGTTAGACTCGGTTTATTACGCTTTTCGGGCTCGATTTGGGTGTCGGCAGTTTCCGTCACCGCATTGTGATGCTCATCGAGGACGAAGTCCGTCACCGTTTCAGCATCAGAGAAGGCCTCTTCATCATCGTCCATACCCACGCGTGCCAGCTCCACCGTTTCTGAGTTGGGCGCAGTGGCGCCTTTGGTCACCACCGTGGAAGACTCAAAATCATCGCCCCATACTTCTGATACTTGATTGGGTGCCGAATCAATGTCCATCTCATCATCAGAGTCGAAATCTAATAAATCGACGCTCGGGCCATCGCCAGACAGGTCGGATAAGACTTGTAAGTTTGCTGCGGAAGCCACCACCCCGGTATCGGTAATGGCATCTAAGGAGCCAGTGGTAAGTTCATTGGGCCCCAGTTGGGTCACCACGGGTGAATCGGGATTGGGCGCCACAAATTCGTGACCACACGCCAAACACATTTGGCCATCGCTTATTCGACCGCAGGCTGGACAACGAATCATGGTCACGGTTACTTCCTTTTTCCTACTCCCTTCAGATTAGACCGTAAAAAGGCGGTAATTGCCAAGCATACGCTTAAAAAAAAACCCACCCGGCCAGCGGCCATGGTGGGTCTCTTTGATTGGTTTTATCTAGATTTATTCAGCAGTTAGAGTGACCGTCACCGAACCACTGGCGCTGCTGTTGAAAGCATCGACCACCAAGTAATAGGTTTTACCGGAGGTGAGCGAAGCGCTCTCGATCAAAGACCCGTAATTTTCGAGTCCCTCACCATCATCATTACAGGTGACTTGGGTCCCCTTCTCGCATTGAAACGCACCGGTTTCGGTGGTGTTGGCTTCGCGAATCTCTACCACCGTGTCGTAATCCCCCTCGGCTTTCACCGAGATGGTGAGATCGGAAGTGGGCTCCAGAATGAAAATCTGCTCATTGCCGCCCCGAGCACGGTCCGCATATTCACCACAATCGGCGTAGCTGTCGATCCAGCTTTCACCGTCTTCAACATTCACCGTCATTTCAACACTGGCGCCGGACGCAGGCAATGTGGTCGCAGTGGCATTCACACAGCTGCCAATCGCTGGAAAGCCATCGGGGTATTGCTGCGTGGTCAGCGTAAACCCACCCGTGGTCACCGATGGAGGAATGCCGAAAAATGAAAAACCGGGATCGAAGATGCCATCGACAACCAACAGGTAATCCCCAGCGGCCAAATCATCCAAACGCACACGACTGAAGGTGCCCACCGCACACAAAGGGTTGTCATCGCTGCCGTTGACATAGGTGAGTGTGCTCAAATCAGAGGGACAGGTCCCTCCGGAGTTCATCATGTACACCGCGCCAGAAAAACCGGAATCAGTACCATCAAAAACCACTTCAACATCCGTGGCAGCAGCCAAGTTCATGTAATAGAAAACATCGGCGGGCGTTCCAACCCCGTCAACGCCATCAGCCGTAGCTGTGGTCATGGCTTCATCAGCCAAATCTTCACCATTGCATGAATATTCTTCTGTACCGCCCTCACCGTCATCGCGTTCGAGCGTGGGCCCTTCCGCATCATCGGTTCCATTAATGTTATGGCCCATTGCCGAGGCCACATCAGCGGAAAAAGCGAGTGTTTCAGCATTGGCACAAGTGCCGTTGGCCGGCCCATTTTCAATTCCAGAGAAAATGGCGTTAATGCCGTATTCAGTGGTGGTGGCCACCCCGTTGGCCGACACAGTGACCAGATAGTTCCCGGGAGCGGCATTGGTCAAAGTGATCACCAAGTCATCGCCAGAAACTTCAGTCGAAGCAGCGACCACGGTCAATGCATCTTCTGCACCCACGCTTTGAACGATGGCGCTCAACGCTGCCCCACCCGAAAGCGTTGCCGTGACGTCACCAACAACGATGTTTTGCAGCAAGAATGTGTCGAGGTCTTCACCACAAATGGTGCGCAAAGTAGGCGTTTCCAAGGTGTTCATGAGGCTCACGCTGTTGTTTGCCAAAGAGCCATCATCGTCTTCGGCATCAATGGCGTCCAAGCTGTCTGCTTCGCAATCGTGGTCCACCGCGATGGTGTAGTTCGGGCCATTGGTGGTATCCGGCACCGTGGCAGTGAGTTTCACCAAATAGCTGCCGCGATCCAAATCACCGGTGAAGGGCAAATCGCCCATTTTGTCGCCAGCAGTGGCGGTGTAGCCATTGTCATCGTCACCCACCATAACCAATTGAAGGACCTCACCCGAAATGGTCCCGGCCTCTTCAACCACGGTGTGGCTCACTGAAACATTGCCGCCCATGTGGCCAAAGGAAAAGAAGTCCACATCATCGCTGCAAAGCTCGAAATCCACGGACGCGGTGGGCTCCCCTTCGCCTTGGTCGAGGGCGCCGGTGTCGATATCGCTGGCCCCCAAAGAAACGGCCTCGCCCGCTTCGTTGTTAGGCTCATAATCGTCGTTGGCACAAAAACCGCCTGCAGTCACCGTCCATTGAATGGTATAAGACCCTGTCACTTCAGCTGAGTAAGTATCTACGACGAGGTAATAAGTACCTGGTTCTAAGGTGCCCAAGTTGATTTCTTCTACGGCACTGGGGTCATTAGAGTCAGCACAACTGCCCTCTACTTCTTTGGTCACATCACAAGTATCTTTTAGAAGGTAAACCACCACATCGGCACCGCCCACTTGAATGTTAACGCCAGAACGCTCCTCCAAAGTGAATTCATAAACCACTTCGGCACCTTCACCACCACAAGAACCTGTCAGGGCACTGGCCGTGGTGGGCAGCGTCTGACTGTCCCCGTCGGGAAAGAGGGTGTAAGGGTTATCGCAGTTACCCGCGGCATCACTGGGTTGCTGATTGTTGTCATCATCATCTTCGTCTTGAGCTTCGGTGACTTCTTCAGAGCGACTGCCTCCGAATTCATCATCGATCGTCGTTGGTACACACCCGACAGCCATCCACAGCGCTGCAAGCCCCATGATCACATTTTTTTGCATTTCTTTTTCCTTTGATATTCCGTTGATGGAAGGTTGGCGGAGACGACTGGCGCCCCCATGAAAACACGCCTCAGGGTGTACACCTTTAAAATCCCGGTGCAAGTGGACCGGCCGGGAAGACCGCTGGCAGCCCAACAAGTAACTAAAGCACTGAAAAGTAATGTTTTTTCATGAAAACAAACGAAAAAACCCGCAGTTTTAAGCGACTGCGGGTTTTTGAGCGACCTGGGAGGCGAATTTATTCGGCCGTCAGGGTCACCGTCACTTCACCCGATGAATAACTGCTGTAGGCATCCACCACCAAGTAATAGATTTTGCCGCCAGTCAGAGAAACATCTTCGAGCAAGGACCCCAAATTCGCAACCCCAGTGCCATCATCGTTGCAGGCCACCTGAATGCCTTTTTCACATTGATAGGCTTCTGGCTCTTCGGTGTTGGCTTCTCGCACCTCAACCACGGTGTCGTAATCGCCCGTGGCTTGAATGGTGAGAGTCATGTCGTCAGTAGGTTCGAGCACAAAAATGACCTCTTGCCCGCCACTGGCATTGGTGGCGGAACCACAATTTTCGTAAGAGTCGATCCAACTGTACCCGTCCTCTTGGTCTACCGTGAACTCCACGCTGTTCCCAGATGTGGGCAGCTCAGCGATGGTGGCATTGGCGCAACTTTCGATGGGTGGAAAACCGTCGGGGTAATCTTGAGCGGAGATTTTAAAACTCCCTTGGGTCACGGAATGAGGAATCCCAAAGCTGGGCCAACCCTCTCAGAAAACCCCATCCACCACCAACAGATAATCCCCAGCGGGCAAATCATCCACACGGATGCGGTTGGATGTTCCCGTGGCGCACAGAGGTGCACCATCAGCGGTGTTGACATAGGGCAAAGAGCTTAAATCGACAGGACAAGTGCCATTGGAAATCAACATGTAAACGGCCGCAGAAAAGCCGTTATCACTTCCATCGTAGTTGATTTCAAAGTCCGCGGCTTGCGCCAAATTTAAATAGTAGAAGACATCGGCGGGCGTCCCAACCGGTTCAAGGCCCTCGTCTTCGGCTGCGGCCATGGCTTCGTCCGCTTCTGGTTCGCCATTGCAGGACGAAATGGTCGTATCACCGATGCTGTTTACATCTTCTGTGGTTGGGCCATCTACATCGTCAGTGGCATTGAATGTATGACCCACCACCTCCACGTTGTCTGTGAGCAGCGTGGTGGCTTCTTCACATTGGTCGTTCGCAGGGCCATCGGCAATGCCAGCGAAAATGGCATTCAAGTCATATTCGGTGGTGGCTGGCACCCCATTGGCCGAAATGGTCAACAAATAGCTGCCGGCAGCAGCGTCAGTGATGGTCACAACGAGGTCATCGCCCACATCTGCAACATCTGCAACCCTGTCGGTTAAGGCGACATCTTCCTCATCGGCCACACCGCCATCCGAATCCGTGCCTGCTTCGGTATCCTCTACATCTTCATTCACCGACTGCACCACAGCGGCAAATCCAGCACCACCCATGAGCGTGACAGTGATGTCACCCGCGATCACGTTATCGAGCAACACCGTATCCACATCGTCAGCGCACAATTTTCTCTGTACGGGTTCGGGCAGCGTGTTGTTTAATTGAATGCTCACATTTTCATAGGACCCATCATCGTATTCGGGGTCATAACTGTCATAGGAATCAGGTTCGCACTCGTGGACCACTGCCAGGGTGTAGTTCGGACCATCTGCGGTCTCTGCGGCAGTACCCGTCATTTTTAGAAAGTAGAGTCCACTTTCTAAGGCACCGTCAAAAGGCAATTCACCCATACTCTCACCCTCTTCGTAAGAGTAGCCGGTGTCTTCGTCCCCTGTTCGTTTGGATTTGAAGATTTCACCCGTGATGGTTCCCGCTTCGTCCGTCAGCGTGGCAGTCAAACTCAAATTGCCGCCCATGTGACCCAAAGAAAAGAAGTCCACATCGCCTTCACAGATTTCAAATTCAACAGATTCGGCCGGTTCGCCTTCTGCCCCTTCGATGGCCGCAGTGTCAATATCGGTTGCCCCCAATGACACCGCTCCGTCTGCATCTTGGTTGGGCTCATACAAATCGTTGGCACAAAAACCGCCCGGGGTCACGGTCCACGAAATATTATAAGTGCCCCGCTCTTCAGTGCTGTAAGCGTCCACCACCAAATAGTACGTGCCAGCCGCCAACTTGGCGATATTAATCTCTTCTGCCGGCGTGGCGGCATATTCGTAATCGCGGCATGAATTTTCTACTTCGCTGGCGGCGCTACAAGACCCGCCCAGCAGATAGATCACGCTGTCAATGCCATCCACTTGAATGTTCACGCCAGAATCTTCATCCAATACGAACTTGTAAACGGCCTCGGGACCAGCGCCACCGCAGCTGCCAACCAAAGCACTTTCACGGGCCGGCATGGCGCGGGTGTCCCCACCAGGAAGCAGGTCATAAGGGTCAGCACAGGTTCCCGCTGCATTGCTGGGTGGCGGGGTATTATCATTAGGACCGGCATCCCCCGAAGTTTGGGAACCATTGTCGCCCGGCTGGTCATTGGCAGTGCCACCGTCAAAAATCATTTGACTGCTTGTTTCGTTCTCATCTCCGTCCGGACCAGGAGCGGACGGACATCCCAAAACGCCCCACGATAGAGCCAATAAAACAATCAAAAGTTTTTGCATCGTGCTTTCCTTTTTTTGCGCTCGAAAGCGGTTTTCATGGACCACCCAAATGCGTGGCCCTCGGCCGATTTGTACACCTTTAAAGGGGTGACGCAACGGGATCCTGAGCTTAGATGCGCCCATTGTGGTATCGCCGCAGGGCGAGAAGTCTCCTATCCAAGACTTTTCAAGGCTTTGGTGGGGGCGCCAATCGGATGATGGCGCCTCTGGTCTGGTGGGGGTGGCAGGCTTTATCAGCCTTCCGCCCCACCCTCGTTAGCCCAGACGCAAAACCCGCCCTGGTGGCATGCTTTGGCCCGATGGTATTCACCGGCCGCAAGGTTGCGCTTCAGGGTCACATCGGGGCACTTGGGTCTCGTGCACAAAAGGCTACCAACACCCGCTCCACCGTCCATGTGACGGGTGCCATCGGCCTGGAGACATCAGTTTCTCCCCCAAAAGCACCCGTGGGAAACAACTTTTCTCTCGACGTTATTGACAGAAACCTTCAAGCAATCCATTAATAATTGGTTTTCGGAGATCCTTATTAATTAGGGATCTAGCATGTGATTTCTTCAGGATTTACTTTAAGTTTCATGACAAAAGATAAGTTTCCAAAAGATAAAAAACACAAAGCTGATCGGCACAATGCGCGGGGCATCCAATTGGCGGATCGCGGCTGGCTAGACGAAGCCACCTTAGAATTTGAAAAAGCCATCGAATCTGACCCCAACGCGGCACATGCCATGGACAATCTCGGAACCGTCTATGCCGAAAAAGGCCTGCTGCTGGAAGCGCTGCAGGCTTACATCAAAAGCATTGAAATCGATGATGACCCCAAAGAATCTTATTTTAACTTGGCGGCCTTTCTCCTGCACCACAGCCGAAACCTCTCCTTGGACCTGCTCAAGCAAGTGGCCCAAAAAGACTGGCATTTTCCGGATGTTCACGGCCAAATCGGCTACACCATGGGCGAATTGGGTCGCCCGTCAGAGGCCATGGAAGCCTACAAAATGGCCATCGAACACGACCCCAACGACATGCCCTCCCGGCAAGAGTTGGCTGGGCTCTACATGACTTTCGGGCAGTTCATGGACGCCATCCAAGAGCTCAAAACCGTATTGGCCCAGAAACCGGACACCATGGAAGCGTGGATTGACTTGGGGGTTTGTTACCACATGAAGGGCCTGCTTTGCGAAGCGAAGAAATCGCTTCAAAAAGGCATCGATTTAGAGCCCGAAAACCCCCACGCCCTCTTCCGAATGGCCGCATTGTTGGCAGATGAGGGCCGAGATACCGAATCATTGGATGTGATTCACCGCATTTACCTCAACCACGGAGAAAGCGTGCGTGTGTGGGCAGAAAACGACCCTGTCTTTCACCGCTTCAAAAAAGACCCCCGTTGGTTGAACATCTTTTTAAATTTGGAACCTCAGCAAGGAAAAGAACTGAATGAAAATCAAGAAGCTTGAAATTCAAGGATTCAAAAGTTTTGCGGACCCCGTAGAGCTCAACTTTCGAGATGGCATCACCGGTGTGGTGGGGCCCAACGGCTGCGGCAAATCCAATATCGTAGACGCCTTGCGGTGGGTCATGGGCGAGCAAAGTGCCAAACACCTGCGTGGCGGCCAGATGCAAGATGTGATTTTCAACGGTTCTGAAAGCCGTGGCCCTTTGGGGATGGCTGAAGTCACCCTCACCCTTGAGAATGATGGCAAAAACGTACCGGCCGAATACTCTCACTTTGAAGACATCCAAGTCACTCGACGCCTATATCGCACGGGCGAGTCCGAATACGAAATCAACCGCAACGGCTGCCGTTTGCGAGACATCACCGACCTCTTCTTGGGAACGGGCGTGGGCACCAAGGCCTACTCCATCATTGAGCAGGGTCGCGTGGGCATGATCGTCAGCAGCAAATCTGAAGACCGCCGGCAAATTATCGAAGAAGCCGCTGGAATTACCAAATACAAAGCCCGCCGGCAGGCGGCCGAACGCCGCATGGCCGCCACCCGCCAAAACCTGGAGCGGGTGTCTGACGTGACCCAAGAGATGCAAAAACGCATCAACTCACTCTATCGCCAAGCGAAAAAAGCCGAGCGTTACAAAAAGCTCAAGACCGAAATCAGAGAAGTAGAACTGCATCAAGCCAGCCATCGCTACTTTGAGCTCATGGCCAAATCAGGGCACGAGACCCGCACTGAGGCTGAATTAAACGAAAAGGTTGTGGCCGAAAAAGAAGCCATCTCAAGCCTCGAGCAAGAAGTGGAGCTCGCCCGGGAAAACCTCCGCGACAAAGAGCAAGGCATCGGCACCATTCAGGGCGATATCTACGAGTCCGACAACCGATTGGCGCTATCTGAGCAACAGATTGGACATGGCTTAGAAAGTATCGAGGCCGCGAAACGTCGGGAACAACAGGCTTATGATGAAACCCAACGCATCGCCGGCCAAATCGAGCTCATCACCTCCGAAAAATCATCCTTCGATCAGGACATCAACAACCTGGCACAAGGGGTCGCTGAAAAAGAAGAGGCCCTCGCCGCCTCCCAAGAGACGCTCAACAAAATCCAAGGCCGTCGGGATGAGTTTGTCCAAAACATTGAAGCGCAAAAAGCAGAGCAAATGCAATTTGCCACCAAAGCAGCCAGTGCCCAAAGTCACATTCAGAACCTCGAGCACCGCAAAAAGGATTTGGCAGAACGTCATCTCCGCATTTCGGCCGAACTCATTGAGGCCAATGACAATTTTGCCGAAACCGATGAACACATCAAAACGGTCACCCAGGAACTCGCCAGTGGTAAAAATCAGAAACAAACCGACAGTGAGCGCCTGCAAGAGATTCGCACCGAATTGGAAGCCCAGCGTTTGGTCATGTCCGAGAAAGAGGCCGTTCGACTCACCCTGCACGAAAAGCTGAACCAAGCCCAGAGCCGCCTTCACTCCATCGAAGAAATTGCCGATCGCTACGAACGAAGCCCAGAGGGCGTTCGTGCCGTGATGCAGAAAGCGTTACCTAAAGAAGCCGAGGCAGATGAGAATGTATATGGCCTGGTGGCGGATTTGCTCGATGTGCCCAAAGACCTCGAACTGCCCGTGGAAGCAGCGTTAACCCGCAAACTTCAAGCCGTGGTGGTCAATGATGCCCAAACAGCACTCCACTACGCCCGATATCTCCAACAAGAAAACCAGGGCCGTGCCGATTTTTACGTGTTGCAAGAGCACACACCCCCAGCCATGGAAATGCCCGAGCACTATAAAGAATGGGCCACACCCTTGCTCGATGAAGTGAAAAGCCGACAGCCAGCCAATGAACTGGCAGCCTGGGTTCTGGGTCGCACACTGCTGGTACGCGATGCAGACATTGCTTTGGCCCACTGGGAAGAAGCCATGGACCGAGGCCTCATTTTGGTCACCCGCAAAGGCAAAGTCTTTCATGAAGACGGCACCTTAACCGGTGGGGTGGAAAATCAAGCCCTCACCGGCCTATTGGCTCAAAAGCGTGAAATCCGAGAGCTCACCACCCGCGTCACCCGACTTCAAAACCAGTTGGACGAAGCAGAGACCGAGCGCAGCAGCATGTCCGATACCATCGACTTGTTGGTTCAAGAAGAAAACGAGCTGCTCCACCGCTACAACCAACTGTCCTTGCAAATCGTCGCTTGGGAGAAAGACCTTCACAAGCATGAGAATGATTTACAGCGTTTCCGCTCCGTCAAAACGGAACGTGGGGCGGACAAAGACCGCCTCGATCACAACCTCCAAGTCCTGGACGATGAAATGAGCGGCCAGCAAGCCACTTGGTCTGAGGCACTCGAGAAACACGACAGCTTGGCCCAGAGCGTGCTTGAGACCCAAGAAGCCATGGGGAACTTGGAACAAGATTACGAAGCCCAAAATACCGTTGTGACCGACTTGCGGGTACAAGTGGCTGCGATTCATGAGCGTCGCGAAAATCTCCAACGCTCCATCGCCCACCACGAACGCAGTCACAATGAGTTCGCTACCCGCCGTGATGCCTTGAGCGAGCAAATCCTCGAAAGTCAAAAAGAGGCTCAAGGGCTCTCCGAAGAAATCGAAGGCGTAAAAGCGAGCATCGAAGAAGAAAAAGAAAAACGCCAAGCATTGGTGGTCCAGCTCAATGAGGTGAAAGAAGCCTACGAAACCGAACTCAGCAACGTTCGGGCCAAAGAGAGCGTTTACCGTGAACGCCGCCAAGGCATCGAAGGCATTTCCGACGAGTTGCACCAAGTTTCCATGCGCCTGCAAGAAACCCAAATTGCCATGGCCACCCTGGTGGAACGTATTCAAGACCGTTATCAGTTGGCGCTCACCGAAGTCCTCACTGATTACCAAGCTTTGCCAAGACTCGGTAAAGAGGCCACCCAGCACCTCACCGAATTGCGTCAAACCATTCATCGCATGGGTGAAATCAACCTGACGGCCATCGATGAGTACCACGAAGTCAAGGAACGTTACGACTTCCTCACCAACCAGATGGACGACCTCACGCACGCATTGGCACAGCTGGAAAAAGCCATCGCCAAAATCAACAGAACCACCAAAAAGCGTTTCGAAGAGGCATTCCACGCCATCAACGAAAACTTCCAACAAGTCTTTCCAAAGCTGTTCCGTGGCGGCAAAGCGTGGTTGGCTCTCACCGACCCCACCGACATGTTACACACCGGTGTGGAGATTTACGCACAGCCTCCAGGTAAAAAACTGGGTTCAGTGGCGTTAATGTCCGGTGGCGAAAAGGCGCTTACCGCGGTGAGCTTGATTTTCTCCATCTTCCTGATCAAACCCTCGCCATTCTGCTTGCTCGATGAGGTTGACGCCCCACTCGATGAAGCCAACGTGGGCCGGTTCAGTGATATGGTGAAGAGCATCTCCAGCTTGTCCCAGTTTATTGTGATCACCCACAACAAACGTACCATGGAAGTGGTAGACAATTTGTACGGCATCACCATGGAAGAGCCCGGCATTTCGAAATCAGTCAATGTGAACGTCAAACAACAGGTTGCCGTTTAACCTGTATGGGCCGAGGCCCAGATGAACACACCATGCACCCAGTGGAAACACACCGGCTATTTTTGCGACCCATAGAAGATCGCGACCTGCCTTCTTTTGTCTCGCTCAATGCAAACCCAACGGTGATGCGCTATTTCCCCAACGTGCTGAGCCCACAAGAAAGCCGAGCCCTGTTCGACCGGGTCAAGGAGTTGGCCCAAGACGAAGGGCTTGGCTTAATGACAGTTGAACTCAAGGACACCGGGGCGCTGGTGGGCTTCATGGGTCTGGGAACGCCCCGCTTTCGTTCGTATTTCACCCCCTGCACCGAAATCATGTGGCGATTGCATCAACAATTTTGGGGACACGGTTACGCCACCGAAGGGGCCAAAGCCATTTTAAAACATGGCCTTGAGCACTGGGGGCACCATGAAATCTTCGCGTTCACCCCGGTAAAGAATAAAGCGTCTATCGCAGTCATGCAGAAAATAGGCATGCAGCCCCATCCACAACACCACTTTACCCATCCGTCACTTCCTAATGGACATCCCTTGGGTCAACATGTTTTGTATCGCGCTCTCAGGAAAAGTATGGCTGTAGGGGATGGTTTCGATTGACCACCGCTCGATCAAGTAGCTATGGCCATCGCTTCCCTCATGCTTTTTAAGGCGCAGATGCCCCTGATTCGCACGGTGTTTGTACATTAAAAAGCGCATCGAGTTCTAGAACACATTGGGTTTGCTCTCTCTCGATTTCGCAAAGGGTACTTTCTGCCGCTACTGTGCATTCACTTTGGGTGCCTGTAAGATCTCCACTGCCGGTACACACTGAATTGATGCGTCTAAAATCGTTATCGTACAAGTCATTACAAGATAATACGGGAGTGCTGTAGTTACAGAGGGTGTTCGAGTTCTCAAGAGAAGAGCAGTTGATGGCAGTGCCCAAAGCAACCTCCCCGAGCGGCTCGTCACAGTCGCTACTTTCTAAGTTGCCATTCAGGTCAAAAACATCTTCACAAACCCAATCGTATTCAACGTACAAGCATGTCACCTGCTCATCGCTATAGTCACAGGAATAGCTGAGTGGGTCTCCTCCGAAGTTGCCAGAAACGAAATTGCCTTCCTCATCGAATGTTTCATTAAAAATTGAGTAATACCCATCAAAACCCCCTTCACCAAAATCAAAAGTGACAATGCGGTGGTTCTCGTTATTCGTTGTTTCTGTTACGGTGAAGCTTGGCGTGGTGGAATTACTTTGATCCAGGGCAAATTTTCCTAAGGGGCCATAAATGCTGAAGCCAAGACGTAAATAACCAATAACTTTAAAGAAATGAGTTCCGGAGATGGGCCCTACAGACTCAACTCCAGCATCGGTTCGCCCTTGATTGAGCGCACCAGCGTCTTGATTGAGCGTACCAGCGTCTTGATGGGCAATGCCGGCGTCAAAATGGGTTTTATCCCATTCTTTAGGTGGGATTTCATTGCTTTCCGATTCCTCAGGTGCGTTAGGACATCCCATGAGTACACTGATAAAAAGGTAAATGAGTAGACGGTGTGGAACCATAAATCCTCTCTTCACTGAACTGTTACACGTTAAACTATATACTCCTATACGGCGTACTTAAAAGCTGGGTCATGATGTAAAGGATACATATTACTCAATAACGCTGGAAAGACCTTCTTCACAGATGTAGGTATTGTTGAACGCCTCTTGATCAAAATCTGGGTTGAGTATCGTACCGTCGGCAATGGTCACCATTTTGCCATTGACCTTGATACGACCGGACATGTGATTGCCCTCGCCGTTTCTTTTGCCGTTTTGAGCGTCCAAATAAGCGTACTCAATATTCACTTTAAAGGTTTTTCCTTCACCAATCAGAGTTGCCTCGGCATTGAAAATCTCAAGACCTTCGATAAATGCCACTGGTGTTGGGATATCGTAGGTCCCTGGCGAACCGGACCGCTCTTGCATCAATGGCCTTACCACACCTTTGATGTCGCCTTTGTGAAGGGTCAAACTTCCCACGGGGTCCATTTCGCCTCGCGCCAAGGTGTACGACACAAAGTCGGTTAAATCTGCAGAATCAATGGTAATGGTCACCGCTTCTTGGCTGGCCGGCGTGATGGATTTCATGGCGTCTTGAGCCCCGAAGATGTCCAAAATGCTTTCCAGAAAGCTTAAATCAATAATGTCTTCCCGCAGACCGGTGACGTGTCGATTGGCGATCACATGAGCCGTACCAGACACGATGGAATCGGTTTGTTCACAGTCGCTGTCGAAAACCCGAGCTTCGGGCGTACCACCTACCACGCATAAATCTGTGGCATGCGTTAAGGAACCCATCTCCCCGGCGGCACCTTCCGCTTCTTCAGGAATCACCAACACAGACATGTCTTCAAATCCCCCATCATTACTGTCGTTGACCATGGAGGCAATGTGCCCCAAGGACTGGACCAAAAGACGAGCCGTATTCTCACCGATGCCTTGAGAGAAATCACAGGCTTCGTCGTTTTCGACTTTTTTGAAATTCTCTTTACAATCGAACGCATCATAATGCGTGGCGCGGTCGTAATCGGGATTAAAAATGGGTTCCTTCCCAGCCAATGGCAAAGCCACCTCTTCACCGTCCACGAGCATATCGCCAGACAACCAGTTTTCTAGGTGCCCCAACTGTCCGGATTGCGCGTTAATCAAACCCGAGTCGATGAAGGCTGACAAACTAACGCCTTCATTCTCGATGAGAATATCCATTTCACTCAGTCCCATATCAGTGAAGGTCACGGTGGGAATTTTTAGAGAGCAAACACCCAGTGATTCGTCCATCTCTGTGCGTGGCTGAATTTGGCCATCCATTTCACCAGACAACACTGTAAAAGTGCGGTCTACATTGCTCGTCCAGACGGACATGTTGTCAAAGTTCAAGTTCATCTGCACGGTGGCCGGCATCCAACTGTCTGGGACGATAGGTTCTGCCGGATCACCCGAGACGTACCCCTTCAAGGTTTTGGTGCCTGTGCCCGTTACGGACCCTAGCGCATAGGTTTTCACGCCGTTACAGTCCTCATCGATGACAGTGGGTTGTGACCAAGTCACGGTGCAAGGCTGAGAAATGGTCCATGTGGCAGTGCCACCGCGTTCGCCCAGGGTGCCGGTGACGGTTGGGTTATTTAAAATGTGTGGTGCCGAAAAACCACAATCTTCAGCCAAATCGATTTCATCCACCAACTGACCAAAAGCCTGTAAAGACAAGGGCGCCGCACCTTCGGCCAATCGAGGTGCCAAAGACGGACATTCGTAAGATACCGGCAAGGCTAAATCAGGATTGGCCTCTGCACAGGTGTAACTGTCACGAAATGTTTGTGCACCGTATTCAGGGTCGAGGCCAAGACCATCGTTGGGCACGGTTTGATTGCTCTCCCATACCGTGATGGTGCCTGAGAGCATGTTTTCATCATCGTCCCATTTGCCGAGTTGTGCATTCAAAAGACTCGAAGGGATTTCCACATCAAATTCGGAGCCATCGGAAGCAGCACGAGCAGAGACGTTGGAGTAAGCGACGTCCTGGAACGTTAAATCCATCGTGGGCGTGGCGCAAACCCCCAGAGACTTACTCACCGCCACATGGGGCATCACAGTCCAAGTCATGGTGCCGGTCTTTTGCTCTAAACCGTTATCGTCATTGCCAACCCAAAAGTTATCAAACTCCGCCGTCAGCTCCATCACCATGGGGTCAGGTCGCATGGGCAATGCTGGCGACTCATCACTTCCAGTTAAGACGCCTTCAAGTGTGCGCACTGCACTGACCGTCACCGTACCTCGCACCCGCGTTTGGACGCCATGGCAGTCGGTGCTCAGAACCGTTTCTTGGGGAAAAGAAAGTACGCAGTTGCTGACCGTCTCGATGACGGTGCCTTCTTTACCCATATCGCCAATGGTCTGACGACTGGCCTTGGCCATTTCACTGGCAAAACCACAAGCGGCGTTGTCAGTGATGAGGCTAACAATGTTACCTGCATTACGTATGGTCAGGCGCGCAACGCCATCCGCCACTTTTTCAGGAAACAGTTGTTCCAGTTGGCAACCAGATATGGTCGCAGAAAAAACAAAGATCGATAGAATATTTAATTTTATTTTAGTTTTCATGTTAACCCCACCCTCATAAGGTCTATTGGGTTCCTAGCAAACTTGGCTTGCCAGGTCATCAGCTAATCGACCGAGGACAGAAAAAATCGTGTACTTTACTTATATGGGCGACCGGTTAAAATCGGCGCAATTAAATAAGAATTCATAATTGAAGAGGGTCTGCCAGGCAGGCCAGAGGGGGAAAACAATGAAAAATCAGAGAGTTGCAGTCGTTACGGGCGGCATTGGTGGAATTGGTCAAGGAACCAGCCGTTGTCTGTTGAGATCGGGTCATCGTGTGGTGGCCACCCACCTCCCAGCAGAGACAGAAAAAGCCAAAGCCGTTCAACAAGCCTTTGCGAGCGAAGATCTCAACCTCGAAATCATGCCCGTGGACATCACGGATGTGGGATCGTGCACACAACTCGTCGAAGAGGTCGAAGCCAAACTGGGCACCATCAGTGTTCTTATCAACAATGCGGGCATTACCCGAGACAGTTCTTTCAAGAAACTCACCAAAGCCAATTGGGATGCGGTTCTTCAAACCAACCTCGCCAGCCTGTACAACATGACCCACCCAGTTTTCGAAAAAATGTGCGCACAAAAGTTTGGCCGTGTGGTGAACATCTCTTCCATTAACGGACAAAAAGGCGCCTTTGGGCAGACCAATTATTCAGCAGCCAAAGCAGGGGTCCACGGTTTCTCCATGGCACTGGCGCAAGAAGGTGCCAAACATGGTGTCACCGTCAACACAGTCTCTCCGGGCTACATTCAAACAGAAATGGTCATGGCCATGCCTGAGCACATTCGGTTGGCCGCAGAAGCGCAGATCCCCGTGGGCCGCGTGGGCCTCCCCGAAGACATCGGTCGGGCCATCGATTTTCTCTGTGACGAACGCAATGGTTACATCACCGGGGCCAACCTGCCGGTGAACGGTGGTATTTACATGTCCTTCTAAGGCGGAATTAAAAGGTTTTTGGGTTCAAAGAGAACTTCTAAAAAAAACGAGGTAGAAACACAGGACATCTTGTATGATTTGCCGATACCAATGATGAAGGGTTGGGTTTCCCGTGTTTTTGTCTCGATATTTCGTTTTATTCGTTTTTGCGCTCTCTGCATGCACTTGCGGCGATCGCGAAGTGTATGTGAAAGATCCAGTGGTTCAATGCCACACCAACGAAGATTGCAACCAAAGCGTTTGCGTTCTGGGTCAATGCATTCCTGGCGAGTGCGTGAAGGATGCAGACTGTCTGCCCCTGGCCCCCACCTGTATGACCTCTACCGTATCTCTGCTGCGCCCTTTGGGTGAATGCAGCGATGAGTACCTTTGCGTTTACACCTCAATAGAAGAAGAATGCGAATACGGGTGTAACTTTGACACAGGCGCTTGCGTCACCGACCCCTGTGAAGGCGTCACCTGCCAAGAGCCTCCGAACCCCTGTTTTGGTTCACAAGGCTGGTGCGAAAATGGCGCGTGTCTGTACCCGCCTCGTAACGACTTAATGTGCGATGACGGCAATGCCTGTACCCGTGATGATGTATGCTCTGAAGGTGTTTGTTTAGGTGAACTTCAAGAGTGTGCCTTCGCACCGCCAGATGATTGTGTGGGCGACATGGTTTTGCGGTCGTTCATTCCTGGTACTGGTGTCTGTGATAGTGCGACCGGCTTGTGTGATTATCAATATGAAGACCTCACCTGTGAGGTAGGATGCGGGATGGTGGCTCCCACCGCCAACGATGCTGGGCCCGAATTACCTTCCACGCCATCCACCCTTTCAAGCGACGGGGGCCTGGGAGATGCGGGGCCCCATTCCGAACCGACCGCAGAACCTGTTTTGGGTCCCACAGCCCAATGTTTGCCTGACCTTTGTGTGGACGTGGACTGTGATGATGGCAACCCATGCACCACCGACACCTGCGATTCGCGAACTGGCATCTGCAGCCACGAAGGTCTCAACAATCAATCCCTTTGTCTAACGGGCGAAGACCAATGTGGCGAAGGCCGCTGCATCCAAGGCCAATGCGTTTCCTTTGACGGGCGAAGCTGTACCCGTCCGGGGCGCTGTACCGAAGGCACTTGCGTGTCTGGTGAATGTCAGGCCGTGGGGGGTGGAGTTTGCCAAGCCGAAGTGGATCGAGACCTTTGTGATGATATGGAAGTGCCGGGTCATTGTTCAGCCACCGGCGAATGTGTGCCCGATATTCCACCTCCCACCCAATGTGAAGGTGTTCAGTGTAATGGCATTTGCCTTCAGTGCACCATCGCGGGCGTTATTCCCATCACATTCTGCTGGGAATTTTAAAACCCAGCCCTGCCACTGACGCCAGTAAAGGCAACAATCCATGACTGACAAATGTATTCAAGAAACCTATGCGCCCAACAACAAGTGTTTTGGGTGCGGTCCCGCCAATCCCGATGGCCTTCGTATTCGGTCCTTCGTCGAAGGAGACGAAGTTGTCTGCACATGGCATCCCAAAAAGATGCATGAGGCGTTCGACAACATGCTGAATGGTGGCATTGTGGGCTCTTTATTGGATTGTCATTGCAACTGGACCGCCGCCCATTACCTCATGGCCCAACGCGATGCCGACATCCCGCCCTGTACCGTCACCGCCAAGTACGAGGTCAAGCTACGTCGCCCCACGCCAACCGATGGCCCTGTCCATCTCAGAGCGCGTGTCATCGAATCCACTGACAACTCTTGTGTGGTGGAGGCCACGCTTGAAGCAGGCGACGCCATCACCGCTCGATTCTCGGGTACTTTTGTGGCCATCGAAGAAGGTCACCCCGCGTTCCACCGTTGGTAATATGAAAAATTCCGTCCACGCCTTATTGGCGCAATCCCTGCAGCTCAAAGCCAGTACCGATTTAGAAATGACCGAAGCTTTTGGTGGCGACATATGCCAAAGCTATCTGGCCCAAATTACTGGCGGACCGACTGTTTTCGTCAAAGCGGGAGACCCCAGCTTTCAAAACATGTTTGCCATGGAGCAAAAGGGCCTCAACGCGCTCGCCCAATGTACCGAACTCACCGTTCCCACACCGCAACACGTCAACCAAAACAGTGAAGTGGCCATACTGGTGATGAATGCTCTAGATTTCGGCCCCAAAACCGACAAGGGACAACGACACCTTGGCCGTGGACTCGCACAAATGCATCAAATCACCCACACACGGTTCGGATTTGAAGCGGACAACTTTATTGGCAAAACCCCGCAAAAAAACCAGTGGCACGACAACTGGGTGGAGTTTTGGCTCCAATGTCGCATGCACCCACAACTGGATCTTTTGGCTTTTCGGGGTGCTTCTTCCACCTTCTTGACCGTGGCAGATTCTTTTTGCGCTCAACTGCCAAGCCTTTTGAGCGGACATTCCCCGAAACCATCATTGCTTCACGGGGACCTTTGGAGCGGTAACTTTGGAATTTTGAACGATCATACGCCTTGTATTTTCGATCCCGCTGTTTATTACGGCGACAGAGAAACCGATTTGGCCATGACCCGGTTGTTCGGCGGTTTTTCAAAATCATTTTATGAGGGTTATCAAGAGGTTCTCCCCCAAGCGCCGGGCCATGAAGAACGGCAAGCCATCTATAACCTGTACCACATTCTCAACCATGCCAATCTTTTTGGCGGCGGCTATTTCATGCAAGCACAAACTGAAATGCAGCGTTTCCTCTGATTCACGACGTTACTTCGATTGGCCATATACAATTTGATGTTCGGTATCATCCCACTCAAACACGGCTTCCGGCTGCAGCCATTGTTTTTGAGTTAATACTTTTAGGCACCCCAGCGCCATGCTCTCGCTTTTTGTATATTGTTCCCATTGCCCCTGCTCTGCAAGTAAGATCGCGGCGGTGATCTTGGCCAGTGTGATGGCCCAGGCTCGAGCGTTGACAGCAAGCTGCTCTGGGTCATTGTCCGCCAGTTGTCGATGAAGCCATTGCACACCCTCCCGCAGCGTTTCTGCGTCTGTGCCCTTGTGCAGACCACTTATTTTTCGTTCCATCTCGCTGCGCCACCCGGTAAAGGCGTCGTCCTTCTGAATGGATCTGAGGGCATCCAAACTCAAAACGTTGGTGGTGCCTTCCCAGATGGGCAGGACTTGGGCATCACGAAGCAAAACGGGCAGATGATTGTCTTCCATATAGCCCGCCCCACCAAAGCATTCGAGCACTTCGCTGAGCACTGACACCGACTCTTTGGCCGTAAACAATTTTGCCACGGGCGTGAGCAATCGCAGCGCGGCGCGTTCGTCCTGGCTGGCTTCATCGCACTCCAGCTTGCCCTGAAGTTGTGTCACGTAAAACACCACGTGCAAGGACGCCACCAATCGCGCCTGCAACCCCGCCAATGTTCGAACATGGAGCGGGTGCTGGGAAAGCGGTCGTCCAAATGCCTGTCGCCGCTGGGCAAAATCGGCGGCAAGGGCCAAACCACGACGCATGTAGCCCACAGAAGTGATGGCATTGTAAATTCGCGTCACGTTAAAGAGTGTGGCCATCTGTGCAACGCCGCGACCTTGTGTGCCCACCAGTTGTGCGGGGGTATTTCGGAGGCTCAGTTCGGCCGTAGGCATGGCACGCGTTCCCAATTTGTCTTTCAGTCGATGGATTTCAATGTTGTTTAAGTGGCCGCTGGGCAAACGTGTTTCAATATAAAAAAGAGACAAGGCCTGATCACCCTCGACCCTTGCCAAAGTCATGGCCATTTGGGAGGTGGTGGCAGAGGTGAACCATTTGGTGCCCGTCAATTCGAAGCCACCTTCAGCCGGGCGCGCCATGGTCTCTGTGCCACTCACATCGGAGCCGCCCGCACGCTCGGTCATCCATTGGCCAGAGGTCCATACGTCTTTGGGGTCGCGACTGATGAGATGCTTGTATGCTTTCTCCTTAAGCGTTGCGTCGCCGTGCACCTCGATGAGCCGTGCCGCCCCGTCCGACATGGCCAAAGGGCACGTATAAATGGCCGATGACGGGTTGAAGAGATATAATTTCGCCGCCTGGCAGATGCGAGATGCCGCCCCGTGAGGCCTTTCATAGGCCAGCGCCACCAAGCCTTCTTGGGCCGCGATGGCGCCAAGGGCTTTCCATGCATCACTCACATGGATTTCATCGATGCGGTTCCCCCATGCATCAAATTGCTGCAATCGTGGTTCTTGCGCCTGAGCGGCCAAGCACAAATCAAGAATGTCGTCGGTCACCCGAAGCCCAAAATTCTCGAGGTCGCCTTGCACGGCCCCAAGTACATCTTGAGGCAAGCATCGCTCCAGCAAGAGCCGCAAAGCACGGTCAGTGGTATATTGATTGGCCAGTTGCGGAGGCTCTTGAAAAAACGACATGAAGCGCTAACCTGTTATTTTGAAATTTCGGTTCCGACCTATTGAAACTTGGGGGCTCCCTTCGATGCAATGTTTTTGGCCAAAAAAAAGACCTCTTGGGATGTTCGCCCTCCTTCTCACTGTGGCATGTGGCAATGAAACCCTGCCCAATAATGAGCCTGTGGGGCAAACCACGTGCACCATGATTCAAGACTGCCGTGGCGGAGAAATTTGCCAAGGCGGTCTTTGCGTGCCCGATCCAGCACTTGAAGAGGAAGAACCTGTCATCCTGTCAGATGGCGGGGTTGGCGTGGGGGAGCTCTCGGCCCTCCCTGAGCAGGACATCGAATTTGGTGCCCAACAGCTGGGCGTACCGGTTACCCGACAGGTCACATTGCTCAATTCGGGCAATGCCCCTTTAACCTTACTGTTCATCACCTTGGACGATACCAGCGGTGAGTTTTCCATTTCCGAAGAAGGACAAATCGACGCAGTTCTCAATCCAGAAGAATCTTTTCATCTCGAAGCCAGCCACACCCCCTCTGACGGCAATCCTGATTTCGGCGAGATCAAAGTTGTTCACAATGGCTCGGGCGGGTTGTTGCGCATTGGGCTGGCCGCCGAGTTCAAAGGTGACGCAGTGATGACCGTCAACCTGGATGCGTTCAACACCACCAGCAGCATCTCCAGCTATGACTTCGGTGAACTCGCCATCGAAAATGCACCCTACGCCCAATCCTTGTGGCTGACCAATACCGGCTCTCGCGATTCTATTTTAACAGTGGACGATATCACCATCACGCCCACCAACGCTGGGTTCGATTTTGCCGATGATATTGAGCTGCCCTGGGTCCTCGGTGCGCGCTCGACCATGTCATGCACCGAAGCCACTTCTGACCAAGTGTGTGACAGTGCAGGTAACGGATGTATTCAGGAGGTTTGTACCGATGCCAATGGTCACCCATTACAAAGTTTCGCCTTGCCCGTCACCTTCACACCTCAAGCAACGGCATCGCAAGCCGTGGTGACCTTATTTCATTCCGCAGACGAAAGTGGCCAAGGAGATACCGTTGGGCAATACGAAATTCTACTTTCCGGTAGCCCTACCTTGCCTCAGGCATCTTTTTCAGAGGTTCAACTCTCTTTCCCCGACACGCTCGTGGGTGGCAACGCCTCCCAAAAACAACTCACCATCACCAATACTGGCTCTGGAACGCTGACCTATGCCCTCTCCGCACCAACACCGGCGGTCTTTTCGTTCCCCGCGGACCAGAGTTTGAGCGGCAGTGTGGCCCCAGCCGAATCGGTGAACCTTCAAATATTCTTCACCCCGCTGGCGGCGCAAACGGTGACCGGCGAATTTGGCGTCACTGTCAACACGGGAGCGACGGAACCCACCCTTATCTCTTTGGTGGGTACCGGCTGGGCTTGTGCCCCCCATGCACACGTTGATAACGGTACCACCTGTGTTTGTGACGAAGGATACAACACTTGTGGCGCCGAATGCCTTTTGCCGTCCCCTGATTCATGCGGGCCCGATTGCATCACGTGCGACCTCCGCTCTGGCTCCGATCGTGATTGCACGTCGGCAACCTGCACCTATGAGTGCCAGGATTACCGGTTTGACCTCAACAACGATTTGAGTGCGACGCAAGGTGCGGATTCAGATGGTTGTGAATACACCTGTGCGAATCTGTCGCCTTTGGCGGAAACTTGTAACGGCATTGACGATGATTGTGATGGCAACGTGGATGAAGGACTAACACCAGATGGCTTTGAAAATAATGACAGTTGTACATTGGCCAGTAATATTGGGGAGGCCAACGGTTCCCATGACTTCACCGTCTCTCTCTACCCCGAAGGCGATGAAGACTGGCTCATTATTCGTGGCGTTGAAGGCGATACTGACCTGTGCGTCCCCTGTATTGATGATGCCTCTTTGAACCTCCCCCAATCTTACAGTGCCACCTTTGAGCTAGAGAATGTTCCTGCTGGGCTCGATGTGCAACTGGATGTGATGGTAGACCAGTGCGCTGACAATGCCGCAGAAAATTTCACACGTATTTCTGCCACCAAGGTCACGCACCAGTGGACCACGACTCCGATGGATGAAGCCACGTGCCTGTTAATTCAATTCGCTGAACTTTTGGGTTTAAACGTCATCGAGTACCTGGCAGATTCAGACAGCACCCTCAAAGTCAATCAACTGGGCTGTGGATTTCAGGATTGGCGCGACTACTACATCAATATTCGCAACAACAATAACACCCAAACTTGCGAGAGTTTCACCCTCAAGGTAACCTACGACTCAGACTAATCAAAATTGTGGGGTGTTTCATGAAAAAAAGCCGTCGATGGTCGCTACTGCTCACTGGTCTTGTGGTGCTCATGGCACCACCCAGCCTTGCCAACGATGAAACCGCCACTGAGGCTGCTCCCCCTACCGATGAGGTCACACCGCCCCCACCCATTCCCTCTGTTTTCAAAAGAGAAGCACCCACAAAAGCGGCACCAGCGCCTGCCTTCGTCTCCGAATCAGAAGGCGAAGAAAAGAGCCTCCTGCTGCGCGATGGAACCCGTGTCAAAGGGAAAGTTGTGCGTGCCGACGCTGAGTTCATTGTTATCGCTACCTCTTTGGGCGAATTGGCCGTTCCACGTAGCGCCATCCAGCCCACTTTTCTGAGATTAGAGTTACTCGATGGCGATATTATCGTCGGAGAATTGTTGGCAGAAAACGAAGATTCTTTCCTCATTGACGGTGTTTTTGGACAAATGGAGATTCGTCGTGACCAAATTTCTGGTTTCGAAAGAGCGTATTTCAAGGACCAACTGGCGCGTATTCCAGGTACGTCCACTGGCAGTGCAGACAGCTTCGCACGAGCCAAAGCCGAGGGTGGTCAACGCTTCAGCCACAGCAGCATCGAGCCCCTCATCGATATTTTCTTCTCCCCCACCGGGTACACCTTCGCCAAAGGTGACATCTATATATCGGGCCTCTCCTTAGGATATGGGTTTACAGACAACTTTCATGCCACGGTGAATATTCTCGAACTCGTGGGACTCAACAGTTTGCAGTCACCAAACCTCAGGGCCACCGCCAAATGGAATTTCTTTAAACGTAAAAATGCAAAAAGAGAGTGGCTCATGGCTGCCGTGCTGGCGGGGGATGTACAAACCAGACTGGGGACATCGAGTTCCATCATACGAGATGTTCAGCTGACACGTAATTCCACCGGCAACGATGATCAGACCGACCCAGCAGACTCCCAATGGCAAATACAATCTCAAGGAGACTCCACCACCACATTCCAGCGGAGTAGTAACTTTTTTGGCGACAGCGATGAGGATGAAAGTAGCCGAGAAGAATATTATTTCACCGATGTTCAAGTTGGTGAAGAGGACTATTACAGTTGCTACAGCAACTCCGACCCCACCGAGCAAACAACGGCACTGGCCAGCTGCTATTCGCAGGATGGTCAATCCGCCTCAGGGTCTCGCGGAGAACTCTTCTTGGCCAATACCTATTCCTGGCTATTAGATCGCGGCGGCCGTTTTGGTTGGCACAATGGCTTAAAACTCTCGGTGGACACTCGAAATTATGACAACTGGGCTGCTGACCCCACCTATCGGGTATACAGTGCCTTCGATCTGGATTTAAACCCTAAAATCAAGCTTTTAGGCGAGGTTTTCTTCGACCCCAACTACAAATCGCTCTTCACCGATTTGGAAGATGTGGGGCTGGACGTGGGCATGATGTACGCATTTACCACCAATTTCCGCGTTATGTTTCATCTAGACGCCCCATTTATCGGGCTCTTTTGGCGTTTTTAACAAACGCTTTGAGAATGGGTGCAAAAACTGGATCTCTGGTCGTCAAACCCATATGTTTTTGGCTGAGTTAGGGAACTTGAATGACAGATAATTCCAAAGAGAAATCATTTGGTATTCCACTACCCTCCGATTTTTCAAAGGGCGAAGAACCTGAAGGGACGCCTGCGCCCGGTTCGGATTCGACCAACGTATCAACGGAACACTTCAGTTTTCAACCCACCCCACCCGACCATCAAAAAAATAAAATCAGCGCCCCAACTTCAGAGGTGAAAGCCAAACCTGGAACGTCAGTCTCCAAATTTAGAACGCTGCTGAGGGACGGTTATCGCTATCTTCTACAAACCAGCGCAGTGGCCAACCAAATCGATGTGCCTAAAAATGTCGCTTTTTTTGTGACCCACATTTCCACCTTGGAACCTGGTGGAACCTTAGAACTAGAGCCGCTATACAACCACATGAATGCTCAAGGCATGAGCCACGAGCAAATCCAGGGCGTTCTGAAATTTTTCAAAAGCAAAGAGCATCGGTTCAACGTCACCATGCGCTTGCCCCAATCTTTACAAGAACAAGACGACGAAGCCATCTCACAGATTTTGTCCGGTACATCCGCTGGCGGGCGCAAAGCCGCGACTAAAAAGAAAGTCCGAAAAAAAGCAATGCCCACCCCCACCAATGCGGGCATGCCTCTGAGTCGGATGCCCAAAGCTTACACCGACGAAAATGTTATCCCAGGTTCAACCGACTACCTCAAAGACTTAGGACTGGATCCCAACGCCAAGTTTGAGATTTCGGCCGAGGGACAAGCGATTTTAGATGATGACGAAGAGGGGTCATCCCCCGGGCTCCCCATTCCGAGCCAGACGCCCAAAGGAAAGAAGAATTCCAAATCGAAATCGAAATCGAAATCGAAACCCGATTCGAAATCATCTCAACAAAAGAAAAAGAAAAAGAAAAAGAACCGCAGCGCGAAGAAAAAGAAAAATTTTGATGCCAATCTTTTGACCCCCATGGGTCTGGGATTCGCCGTGGCCGTTTTGCCCGTCATGCTTCTGAGCACCATGAAATACCGCGAAGGTGCCGGTGACCCCATTGCGGCCGTGCGTTATGCCGTGCTGCTCATCGGTGCAGCCGGTTGTTATGCCATCGCAAATAAAGAAAATCCTTTGGCCTTCTTTAAATCATTGAACTTCAATCTGGCACCGTTTTGGACGGTCATCGGAATCGCTGCGGGGGGTGCCATCAGTTACACCGGAGGATTGGCCCCCGTTGAAAACCTGGGTTCCTATATTTTCAATGGCGTGTTGGGTGCCTTATTTACCGTTATTTTCTTTGGCGGATTTTTAGCTTCGGTGATCGCCGAGGTGGACGACTCTCCCATGGTTCCTGGCTTTCTCACCGCATTGGTGTTCGGCTTTTACACCCTCAGTTATCCTTGGCTGAGGAACTTGGAGGGGATGGCCTTGTGGTACTGGGTGGCTAACATGACCGTTTTTGTGGGCTTCCCCATGGGCTATTTGCGGGGGCGCACGGGATCTTTGGTCCCTTCCTTTTGTTTCTATTTGGCCCTTTCCATTGCCCCAGGTGTATTGCCCATCTTCGGAATTAAATAGTTCGTTAAATAACTTTTGCAAAAGTGCGAATTAAATCCCTGTTTTTTGGACCGTTTAACCCTCTGATGGCCCTCAGGCCTTATTTCTGGCCCCTTAGGTGACGAAAGGTATTGAAAGGGACAATTTTTGTTCCCCTCTCTTAACGCCTTTCAAGGAACGGCCATGTCATCCTCTGTTTTCATGCCCGGGGACGTTCGACCAGCAACGCTCGCCCGAGAATCACACATCAAGCCCGCAGACGCTTCTGCTGCGGGCCACGTGCATGGAACACAGCCCGTTCCCCAAAAGGCGACGCCCCCCATTTCCAAGGCCCATAAAGCCTACCAAACGGAAAAGAAACGCGACAAAGCAGATGAGAGCACTGCAGAAGACTTGTTGCCCAAGAACCCCGTCGTGGCCTGTGTTGGCCAAAGTGTGGATGAGGTTCTGTCTTTACTGGAAATGGCCGGGCTGTCCTTTGTGGCTGTGGTGGACGAACAGCACACCTTTAGAGGCGTTTTTATGAAGGAACAATTCCTCCAATATGCCTTTGAAGACCACAAAACCAAAGCTGCACTGCTCAAGATGAAGGTGGAAAACTTTCTCACCCCCGCTCGTACCAGCGTGGACGTGGGCAGCGATTTGGTGGGACTGGTTCGGCAATTTGCCAATGTACCGGAGGTCTGGCTGCCCGTATTTGACCTTGAAAACACCAAGTTTTTCGGGCTCTTAACGCAAAAAGACCTGCTCCTGCACCTCCACAAAAACCGTGGCCTGGATGTGTGGATCTAAAATCTTCCTTTAAATTGGGTCCACTAGGTCGAAAAATGGCGTTAGGCGCCATCATCCGATAATTCAGCATTGTTACGACACTTGGCGACAGGCGGCGCTTTCGCATTTAACATGCTGTTTTTATTGGATTTATCAATGTTCATCAAAACGTCACCTACCCGTCTGGCGCTTTTCATTTTTCTTCGGCATAGTCGCCGCTGAAACCACAGGTCAGGGAGGTTTGTATGTACATCATTCGAAATGTTGCCCAAAAACCCACCATCTTTCTAGGTCTCGCTTCTGAGGGCATGGGGCACGCCACCCGCGCGCGCACGCTCATCAATCAGCTGAAAAGCAACTACGAGGTCCACGTGTTTTGCGGCGGCCGCGTGTATGATTACCTGGTCCAACATCACCCCCACGTCTACCCCATTTCTTATGTGGCTCTGCAGTACCGTGATAATCAATTTAAATTGCTGTCATCCATCTGGAAAAACCTTCGCGTGGTTCCGGGACTCTTCCGCAGTATTTTCAAAGTCGCCCGCATGGCCAAACGGTTGGACCCGGTGGTCTTCATCAGTGATTTTGACTGCATCACCTCTTGGGCTTCCATGCTGTGTGGGAAAAAAGTGATCGCCATCGATAACCAGCATGTCCATCCTTACGCTTCGTTTCCTGTGGCCGATGGAGATAAAACGGCTGCCAGAATGCTGAAGTATATCTGCCACTTTAATGTACCCATCAAACACCGGGTGTTGGTGAGCAGCTTTTTCCAGCCGAAACTTAAGGCCGGGATTAACCGTAAAAAAGTGCGTTACGTCCCTACGTCGGTCCGCCAAGAAGTGCTGCAGCGTAAAGCCATGGTCAAAAATACTGGCCCTGTCCTCGTGTACCAGACTTCCGAGTCCAACGAAGCACTGCATGAAACCCTTTCCAATGCGGTGGCCCAAAGTGAACTGAGTTTCGCCGTGTACGGAACGGGTCAAGAAGGCGAGCGACAAAATGGCCGCATCCAGTACAAGAGTTTCGATGAAGACTCTTTCCTGAATGACATGGCCCAAGCGCCCTTCGTGATGGTGAACGGTGGGCACAGCACCATTTGTGAAGCCCTCTCTCTTGGGAAGCCCATCTTGGCAGAGCCCATTGGTGAGCAGTACGAGCAAATTTTCAATGTCGAAGCACTCACCGAAATGGGTGTGGGCATGGGCGTTCGGAAACTCGACACCCAAGACATCCTTCACTTTTCTCGTTGTGTGCCGCTCATGCAAAAGCGCGCGGAGCACTTGAACGTGGTCGATAATGAAGGCCTCTTGGCCCAGCTGCACGGCTGTATTCACGAGCTGAACCCAGCGAAGGCACCGAACACCACCCATTTGGGACACAGCCCAGTTCTGCGCCCCAACAATTTGGTCAAAGGCAAGTTGGCTTAATCGAAGCCCGCGGCCCCATAAAACCGACCCAAAAGCATCTGCCTCCAGGTGCTTTTTGTCTTTATGGGCCCCAGTATTTTACAGAGGAAAACAACATGAGACGATTGGTTATTTTTGGGATCCTGATTCTTTGTATGGGCTGCGAACCGGTGACATCGGATGGGTCTTCGACCACTGCCCCAGACAGCGGTACCCCAGACATAACGGGCTCTAACACCCCCAAGTCGGATGCTGGCACCTCGGCCGCTGCCAATCCGGACGCTGGCCTCCCCGACGGCGGTCCTTCAAACACAGATGCGGGCATCCCAGAAAACACACCACCTGAGGAACCCAGTTTGTTGGCACTCTTAGAGGGGACCTTTGAAGGCGAGTTGTCCTGTTATGAGGAAGGGGCCAGCTCGCGCGGTACCGCCACTTTGGTTCTACAAACCGGCACAGAGCAAGCCACCGGCAGCATCACCTTCACGGGGGATTCCCCTTCTGAGTTCACCACCACCGCGCAGTTGACCCTTTGGCTCGATGATGCAGCTGCTTTAGATGGGGCTTGGTCCGATTGCCAAATTGAAGGCGGTGAATATGCAGATGGCAATGGACAACTGACTTGTCATTTTTGGCATCAAGTGCAGGACGAAAGCGGCTACATCTTCAAACCCAATAATTGGACGATTTCGGCGGATGGGCAAACCTTCACCATTGAGGAAGAACCCACGGTGGAATCAGAAGCACAAAAATGTGACGGTGTCCTCACCAAACAATCTGAATAGAATTAGGCGATGTGCACCGCCACTTGGCGACGATGCGGCCGGTGCCGGTGTTCCCACAAGTAAATCCCCTGCCAGGTGCCCAATACCAAGCGGCCACCGGTGACCGGGATCCCAATGGAGGTCTGGGTCAATGCCGACCGAATGTGTGCCGGCATGTCGTCGGGCCCCTCCGCCGTGTGGGCGTACAAAGGATCATTCTCGGGCACCAACCGCCTCATGAAATTCTCTAGATCGTCTTGAACAGAAGGGTCGGCATTTTCTTGGATAATCAAGCTGGCCGAAGTGTGACGCACAAAAATCGTGCACAGCCCCTCACTGACACCCGATTGACCGACCAATGCGGCCACTTGCGAAGTGAAGTTCACCAAGCCCGGTCCCGACGTCTGAATGGAAAGGGTTTCGACCATTTTAGCCAACAGCCGGACCTAGTTTGGCCTTCAATTCGGCTTTGGTGTCCGCATCCATTTTGCCCAGCCATTTGTCAGCCATGCGCTCTGAACCCGTGTAGTCGTGCTTTTCATCTTCGATGAGCTGACTCAGGTGTTCCCACTTTAGGCCTTCCGGTAAATTGTAATGCTTGACCATGGCACTAAAAACAGCGTCGTCGCGCCAACCGGAGTCATACACCAGACTCGCCCCTCCCGTGATCAAACCGAGCAACTCTCGTTTCACTGGATCCTTAATGGGGTAGCTGGGTTCGGTGTTCACCAAATGACGGTTGTATTCCACCATGGTCAGTGCCCGTAACGCTTCTTCACCTAGGTGGCGATAAGCAGAATTCACCTTCATGAGATAAGCCGTTTCTCCATCTACCTTACTTGTCTCAAACTGCACCACCGGATCGGAGGCAGTACCGTGAAAATAGCCATCTGCCAGCACCCGGCCCTTCTTGTGAAAATTTCGAAAAGTGGGGTTGTAAAGATCGATGGTATTGGCAAAGCCCGCCGCCAAATGGGGGATGTCACCGTTCAAAGGCGTATCAGGCGCATCCACAATGGGGTCCGCCTCGAAAGAACCACTGGGCTCACTGCGCACCGTGGCCACATCCAGATTAAAGTGTTTATCGTGGAGGTCGGCTTTGCCATCGGAATCCGCGTCTCGAAAGCGTGCATTCATCCGCGCATTGAGCGGCGTGATGTAATTACCGCGGGTTTTATCGTGGGCAAAACCTAAAGCCTTGTCACGAACGTTGGCGTTAATTTCGCTCCAGTCTTGCTCGCCCATGATGCCATTGACCAGTTCGGTTAATGCTTTGGCATCTTCTCCCTCGTAAAATTGACTTCCACCCCCAGGGATGGGCTTTTTGCGGAAATAAGAAGAGTTAAAGGTGGTCATGAGCTGTGCTTCCGGGAAAGCCTTGCGCACCCGGTCCACGTTGTCTTTGCCTGAACACAATCCCAAGAAAATGAGTTTGTCTTCGCCGGTTGCACTGGGGGCGTTCTCGACGGAATTACGCGTATTGCCCCCGAGGTTACTGTGCCCCATGTAGCCGATGATATCGAATTTTTTATCGTTGATTTCTTTAAAGCTGTCACCATCAAAGTTACGCATGTGAATGTTGAAGGTGCGCTCCTCGCCGTTGGGACCTTCTTTTTTCAACGTGAGAATGCGCGGTTTGCCACTTGAAAACCAACTCTCTCCCCCGCCTTCTTCGGTCACTTTGAATCCGCGTTTGGTCAAAAACTCGGTAATGCCTTCGTAAAAACCTTCGCCGTGACCCGCTGCCAGGCTCATGTTCACCTCGGTTTTGCCGTCTTTAAACCACTTGTCGTAAGGTGGCGTTGCAGGGGCGATTTGATTGCGGAGCACATCCACCTGCATGGATTCGATGGGGCCGAGCCCGGTCTGAATGCGCAACAAATTGAAAATCATGGACTCTTTAAGACCACCCACCGTTTCGTGACTCACCAAACTTTGGAGTTGGCCAAAAGCATCTTTCTTCAACTGACCTTCTGCCCCGGTATTGCCCAAACTGGCCACCATGTCGGTTAACAGAGTAGCTGCGCTGGCACGTGCTTGGGCTTGTTCACGACGGTCCAGACCACTTTGGGCGAGGTCTGTTTGAAATGCCTCCAGCTGGTCGATCACTTGACGCTTGGTGAGCAGGCTCGCATTGCTGTGGGTGAAAATATCGGTTCCGTCGGGTAAGGCGTCTGCACTTTCTGCCGCGCGAAACAAAGCCTGTTGGGTGTCGGCCAGTGACGCGGGTGCTTGGCCATCTATAGAGAACACCCCTGCCTCATTGAGGTAAAGCGGTTGCGCGCCTGAGCCTAAGTTGCGGGTTGCCTGAAATACTTTGCCCAGCACGTCTTTCTTTTCAATTTGCAAATCGCTGCGTACCGTCACTGCGTTGAAACGGGTGTCCCTTTTCAGTTCGATGGCATTGGGCGAAGCGCTTTGCATGGCTGCAGCCAAGGCTTCCGCTTCTTCAGGCGACAGTTGGGACTTGTCGATTTGTAGGTGGAACATGTGACGATCGGTGGAATAGCGGCTGCGGCCCGTGTCATCCACGTACAAGTCCACCTTGTCATCGTTCACATCATGCCTGAAAGTCTCTTTGGCTTCAGGGCCTTCCGCTTTAAGTTTTTCCACCACATCCGCTTTGATTTGGTGAACCTGACCGGTGTTGGGATTCGTAAAACGGAGAGTGAGTGGCCGTGGCATAAGAAATCCTTTCAGCTGAAACGCAGGAGACAATAACACCAAACGTTTTGAGAACCTGCATGATTCGCCTATATATATGAGCGAACTTTCATTTTGGCGGCATCAAGGAGCGTTTCTTTTGAAATACCAGCGTTTTACCGGTCTTTTGGCAGTACTCAGCGCCTTGGCCCTCACCCAGTGCACCCCAGAAACCGAAGTCGACGTGCCTCGAAAATGCAACCTTTACGAGAACTTATGTGAAAAAACGGTGCCCGAAGTGGCCTTTGCCACCACCCACAACGCCATGTCCAACAAGGCCGATGGCTGGGGGGGCTACAACCATTTTTACGGCATTCCCGATCAACTCCAAGAGGGATATCGGGGCTTCATGCTCGATATTTATGAGGATGAGGGTGTTTTGAAGCTCTGTCACGGCAGCTGTATTGCGGGGGCCATCGATTTTGAAACGGTCATGGATACCTACCACGAATTCATGACCGAAAACCCCCATGAAGTGATCGTCTTCATTTTTGAAACCCATATTGAACCCGAACGTTTTGCTGACGCCTTTGACTCTCACCCTTTGGGCGAGCTGGCTTTTGAAATCAACCCATGGGACGAGTGGCCAACCCTCAACACGCTCATCGATACCAACCAAAGGCTCATCATGCTCTCCGATACGGTAGAAAATGCGCCCTCATACATTCTCGATATGTGGGCCCATGCCGTCGATGTACACTACGCCGCTGAAAGCCAAGCGGATTTCAATTGCGAATTTTTTCGCGGTGAACCTGAAAACCAATTATTTATTTTCAACCATTTCATTTCCGACCCCCTGCCTAACGAAACTGCGGCTGCCGAAGTGAATGCCTACGACGTGTTGATGCCGCGGATCGAGCAGTGTCAACGAAAAAACGGACGGTTCCCCAACTTCGTTACGGTTGATTTCTTTTCGCTGGGTGACACGTTGCAAGTCGTCAAGGAACTCAACGGCAACTAAGATTTATCTTTCATGGACAAAGTCATGCGAAACTTGGCCACGGGTTCTTCGCCCTGCGTTTTCGGACAGGTGACATCGATTTCACAAAGCACATTTTGCCGCTCGCCCGTTTCGGAGGCCCGGGCCACCGCAGCAGCGATGTCAGGTCCATTGCGACAGGTGAAATAAGCATCGCCGTCGGCCCTTTTGAGGAAGTCGCCCTGGACGTCTTTGAAGACCAGCACGATGTTCTTTTTGGTGTTCGAAATGTGCCGCGCCGCCAAAAAGCCGGAAGCTGCGTCAGCCCCCGCGGCCAGCACCGCGAAGTACATGGAGTTCACGTGATTCTTGGTACGACGGGTCAGCGGAATGCAGAGCACACTGTATTCGTCGTTCATTTCTACGAATCTTGGTTTGACGTAATTCAAGACGGGTATTTTTAAAAACCCAGCCAGCCTCATTAAGAACGTTTCTCGACGCGGCGACCGCATGAGTCCACCCATAAAGCTGTCGTCACCGAATTGTTGTAATGCATCCATTCATTGCTCCTTTAGCGCACAAAAATTTTCAACAGTGCCTCCACCGCGCCCCCAAAAGGCGGTGATGCCAGCACGCCCCCGTTGACCTTGGTTTGGAAGTACACCCCTTTTTCGTGGGAAAAAACCTTAAAGGAATCTTCGCCATGATAGCGCCCCATCCCACTGGGACCCACGCCCCCGAAGGGCAAATCCTCAACGGCACAATGCAAAAGCGTATCATTGATGGTAACACCGCCAGACACGGTCTGTTCCAAAACGCGTTCTTGTACCTTATCGTTGTCACTGAACAAATAGAGCGCCAATGGACGCGGATGGTCATTGACGTACCGAATGGCATCGTCCAGCTGGTCATAAGTTTTGATGGGCAACACCGGCCCAAAGATTTCATCTCGCATCACTTCAAGATCATCTGAGGGGTTGATCAACAACCGCAAAGGCAGTTTACGGGTATTCCCATCGAATGCCTCTCCTGAGGGGTTGACTTCAATGACCTCGGTGCCTGCCTCGCGGGCATCCGTCACCAAACGCTCTAAACGATCACGATGTCGTTGGGAAATAATGGAGGTGTAATCAGGGTTGTTCACATAGCTGGGGTACATTTTCGCGACTTGAGCTTGTATGGCCTGCACGAAAGCTTCTTGATGTCTTTGGGGAACCATTACATAGTCAGGTGCAATACAGGTCTGTCCGCTGTTGATCAGCTTTCCTCTGACAATGCGTTCAGCGGCCGTATCCAAATTAAACTGTTCGTGGATAATCGCCGGTGATTTCCCCCCCAGCTCGAGGGTGACCGGCGTGAGATTCTGTGCCGCCGCCGCCATGACTTTCTGGCCAATGGATGTTGAACTGGTGAAAAACAAATGATCGAAAGGCAACCGCGAGAAGTTGGCGGCCAACTCCGCTCCCCCTGTAGAGACGAACACTTCTTGTGGGTTGAAATATTTGCTGACCAAGTCAGCCAACAAAGCAGAGGTTTTGGGTGTGAACTCAGAAGGCTTCAGCATCACCCGATTTCCCGCCGACAAGGCGCCCAGCAAGGGCAACAAGGTTAATTGAATCGGGTAGTTCCAGGGCCCGATAATGCCGATCACGCCCAGTGGCTGGTAGAACACCCGCGCCCGGCCGGGTTGAAACAAGAGCCCTGGGTTACGTCGACGCGCTCGCATCCAATCCCGCAGATGCTTGCGCGTGTGCTTCACTGCGTTCATCACCACCAAAAACTCTGTAAGGAGGGTTTCGTGCTCCGAGCGCCCATCGAAGTCTGAGCTGACCGCTGCCAACCAATCCTTTTTGTGCTTCATCAGCATGTGCTCAATGGCCTGAACATGCCCCATGCGCCGTTCGAAACCAGGCGCTGGCCCCTGCCGAGACGCTTGGTGCATGGCCCAAAATGCCCGCTCCAGCTCTTCCGGATTGGCATCAGTGTTTGGGTTTTGGTCTTCGTTGGCAGTGTCGAGCATGGGCATCCTCTCAAAATCTCTTCTTTTTCAACCATTTAACTTAACCATCCCCCGACCGGGTGACAAGCCAAAAGCCCCATAAAAAGCGGCGGTTGGGTGTCCGGTAAGAATCAATTTTACTTTTATATTTTAGGCACTTGAAACTGACTTCGCTTTCAACAAGCCTGGCCCGTGGAGTAATTGTGGCCTTCAAAGCCAGAAGTGTTGATTCCCAGGAACGCATTTCCTTATAAAGGGGACCGAAGCGAGGACAAACAACTATGGCAATTCCATCCATTCCAGCACAAGCACAAGAAAACGGCAAACGATCCGGCGGTAACCCGGCCTACCGATTTAAACACAATGGTCGGTGGGAAGAGAAAACTTGGTCCACCTACGCCGCAGAGATTCGCCAAGCGGGCAAGGCCCTCATGGCCTTAAATGTGAACCATGGGGATAAAACCTGCATTCTCGGTTTTAATCGACCCGAGTGGAATATTTTTCACATTGCGAGCATGTCCATCGGCGCGGTACCTGCAGGCATTTACACCACGTGTTCCGATGAAGAAGTCACCTATATTGTGGGTCATGCCGAGGCCAAAGTCATTTTGGTCGAAAACAAAGAACAGTGGGAAAAGGTCGCCAACAACCGTGACCAATTGCCCAATCTCGAAACCATTGTCCTCATGGACGATGCAGAGCCCATTGACGACGAGAACACGCTGACCTGGAGCGACTTCATGGGCAAAGGCGGGCGCTCAGGTGACATGGACTTTTTCGAACGGCTGAATGCCATCAATCCCAATGATTTGGGCACATTGATTTACACTTCAGGCACAACCGGGCCACCCAAAGGCGTCATGCTTACCCACGACAACCTGTCCTTTACGGCCCATCAAGTGCGGTTCGTGATGTCCATCAACCACACAGAACGATTGGTCTCCTATCTGCCCCTGTGTCATATTGCCGAACAAATCTTCTCTATCCATGGGGCCATCACCTTCGGGTATGAAGTTTGCTTTGCCGAGAGCATCGAGAAACTGCCCGACAACATCAAAGAAATACGGCCCACCATTTTCTTTGGGGTGCCGCGAATTTGGGAGAAGTTTTATGAAGGACTTTCAGCCAAATTAAAGTTGGCCACCGGCGTCAAAGCCAAGTTGGTAGATTTCGCACAGACGACTGCAACCGATAATCATAAGCACGTAAACCGTGGCTCCCTGCGCTCACCCATCGGCCTGCTCAAGTACAAGCTGGCCAATAAACTCATCTACACCAAGGTGAAAGATGCATTGGGCTTGGACCAATGCCGAATCATGGTCTCTGGCGCAGCGCCCATCGCTCCCGAAGTCTTAGAATTCATGCAAAGTTTGGACATGCCCATTTGGGAAGTCTATGGGCAAAGTGAGGACACCGGGCCCACTTCGTTTAATTATCGGGGCAAAACCAAAATCGGTTCCGTGGGCATGCCCTTTCCGGGTGTTACCGTCAAAATCGCCGAAGATGACGAAATATTGGTAAAAGGGCGTAATGTCTTTTTGGGATATTACAAAGACGAAGCTGCCACCAACGATGCTTTGAGCGACGGCTGGCTGCATTCGGGCGATCTGGGCAAATTCGATGAAGATGGTTACCTCCACATCATCGGCCGCAAGAAAGATATTATTATCACCGCAGGTGGGAAGAACATCACGCCCAAAAACCTCGAAAGTACCATTAAAAATATGCCTTTCGTTCATGAAGCAGTGGTCATTGGTGACCGGCGCAAATATCTCACCGCCCTCATATCGGTGGATGATGATGGACGTGCCAAATACAGTGAGGAAAATGGCGTTGCCCCAGGTTCTGTCCACGAAGATGCGGCGCTCCAAGCGGCCTTCCAAAAAGGCATCGACAGCCTGAACAGCACCGTGGCTCGGGTGGAGCAAATCAAAAAATTT